>NZ_JBHMDN010000017.1:0-179129 GCF_042431195.1 Cohnella cellulosilytica | reverse complement strand
AGCCGGATGAGGGAAAACCTCACGTCCGGTTTGATGAAGGGGGGGCTGGAAAAGTAAATGGAGGGCTTGCGCCCTCCAATGAAATTCCAGTTCTCTACTCTACCAGAATTCATAAGTTTCACCCTTATCCTTGTCTGTATCGTCTCCGACAAACGCATGTTCGCCGTCCTATGGACGCCGCAGGGCGTTTTTGCTTGATGGGTCGGCAAGTATGAAATTCGCTAAACTTATCCGAATCTTCTCCGTCAAGAAAGACGATGTGGACAAACTTATCCACAGCACATGTGAATAGTGTGGGTAAGTTTGTGAAAACGTTGGGGGACAAGAGGTTGCGTTTCGCTGAAAAGGGGATGAGTTTTTCACAGCTTTTCTGTGGATAGTGTGGACGATGGGGATAAATTCGGCGAAAGCCGCGCGCATGATCTGAATAAGGAACCCGAAAGCCCGCGCCCCAACCGATTGAAAGTTGTCAGAATAGTAACAACCCTCGGACAGATATCCGAGGGCTGTGTATAACCATGTGAATAAAACAAAAGCACGAGGCTACTCTTCCATCAAAGCTTCCCACACTTGATAAACCTCGTCCAGCTCCGTGCGCTTTTGCTCCGCTTGCTCCTGCTTCTCTCGAAGCAGCATATAATCGACGGCCATTTCGGGAGAGGCCATCTGTTCTTCGAGCTCGGCGATCTCGTTCTCCAGGCGGGCGATGTCGGCTTCGGCCTGCTCCCGCTTGCGAGCGCGGGCGCGATCCTCGCGCTTGGCCTGCTTCTCGGCTTCATAGTTGGTCAAGGCGGGCTCGGACTGGGCGGCCGCGGCGCTGTCGCCATTTGTCGCCGCCCATTCCTCCATTTGTTGTTTCTTGGCGACCATCTCGTCATAATTGCCCAGGAAATGCTCCGCTCCGTCCGGGGACAGCTCCACGACCCGGTCGGCGATGCGGTTCAGGAAATAGCGGTCATGGGAGACGAAGACAAGCGTGCCGTCGTACTCCTCCAGCGCGGCTTCCAGCACCTCGCGGCTCATCAGGTCGAGATGGTTGGTCGGCTCGTCGAGCAGCATCACGTTCGCCTTCAGCAGCATCAGCTTCGACAGCGCCACGCGGGCCTTCTCCCCGCCGCTCAGCGAGCCGACTTTCTTGCGAACGTCTTCGCCGCTGAACAGGAAGCTGCCGAGCACGGTGCGAATCTCCGCCTCCGGAAGATGCGGGTAGGCGCTCCATACTTCCTCCAGCACGGTGTTGGCGGGGGTCAGCCCCCGCTGCTCCTGATCGTAATAACCGAGCGAGATTCCGACGCCCCATTCGATCGCGCCCACCCGCAGCGGAAGCTGGTCCATCAGCGCGCGGAGCAAGGTCGTTTTGCCTACGCCGTTGGGGCCGAGCAGAGCGACGCGCTCCCCGCGCTTCACCTCGAACGAAACGTTGCGGAACAGCGGCTCCATCTCGGAATGCGGCGCGGCGGAGCAGCGGATGACCCGCAGCACTTCTTTGCCGCTCCGTCTTTCTGTCGTGAACGAGAAGTTCGCCTGGCGCAGGCTGTTCGGTTTCTCCAGCCGTTCGATCCGCTCCAGCGCGTTGCGGCGGCTCTGGGCGCGCCTTGTCGTCGAAGCTCTTACGATGTTGCGCTGAATGAAATCCTCCATCCGGGAAATCTCCTTGCGCTGCTGCTCGTACAGCTTCAGCTGCTGGGAGAACGCCGCGGCCTTCAAATCCATGAAGCGGCTGTAGTTGCCCGTGTACCTCGTCGCCTGATGGCGCTCGATCTCGACGACGGACGTGACCGTCGCATCGAGAAAATAGCGGTCGTGGGAGACGATAACCATCGCCCCGGCATAAGACCGCAAGTACTGCTCCAGCCAGGTGAGCGTCTGAATGTCGAGGTGGTTGGTCGGCTCGTCGAGCAGCAGCAGCTCGGGCTGGACAAGCAGCAGCCGCGCCAGCGCCAGACGTGTTCTCTGGCCGCCGCTTAGCGAGGCGACCTCCGTCTCCGGAGGAAAGCCGCCGAAGCCCATGCCGTGCAGAATGCTGCGAACGCGGTTGTTCATCTCGTAGCCGCCGTTCTCGCGGAACTTCTCGCTGACGTCCGCGTACTGGGCGAGCAGCGCTTCATAGCGCTCGGCATGCTCCAGCTCCCGGGGATCGGCGATCCGCGTCTCCAGCTCCTTCAACGTTTTCTCCTGCTCGAGCAGGGGGCCGAACGCGGAATTCATCTCTTCCTGGATCGTGCGATGGCCCTGCAGGCCGCCGTTTTGCGCCAAATATCCGATTTTAAGCTCGCGCGGCTTCGAGACCGAGCCGGTGTCCGGCACGATTTCCCCGGCCAACACGCGAAGGAAGGTCGATTTGCCCGCCCCGTTTACGCCGACGAGCCCGATGCGGTCCCGTTCGTTGATCTGCAGCGAAATGCCTTCCAGCACGGGAGTCACGCCATAATGTTTCGTAATGCCAGATGCTTGAAGAAGCAAGAGGAATCCCTCCGACAAGTTCTTTTCGATGTTGCTGTTCCAAGTGTACCGTAAAGTCGGCGGAAAAGTCCAAGCGTTATCCTTTGGCGAAAATAGACATTCAATGCTAAAATGAAAATAGGTTTTCATTGGTTCTTGAAGGTAGGCATGCCGTTCATGGAAAATAGAGACGCCGGCGCGCTCAAAGCCGAATGGCGCAAGCGGATGGCGGACGTTCGCGACGGGCTGCCCGCGCAAGAGCGGGAGCGCTTGTCCCGCAAGCTGTGCGAGCAGTTAGAGAACGAGGCGCTCGGTCCGCTCAGGCGGCGGCTCGGACGTCCGCTTAACCTGTGCGCTTACGCGCCGTACCGGTCGGAGGCTTCGCCGCTGCCGCTCGTCTTCGCTTGTCTGGGACGGGGAGATCGGGTGTTCGCGCCGCGGATGAAGCCGGACGGCGAAGGGCTGGAGTTGCGCGAAATCGGCGATCCGTCGGACTGGTCCCCGGGAAGATGGGGAGTTCCGGAGCCCGATCCGGGCCGCACATCATTAATGGAAGCCGCGACTCCCCTCGACGTTGTGCTCGTTCCCGGAATGGCGTATAACGCGGCTGGAGGCAGGCTCGGTTACGGCGGCGGATTCTACGACCGCTTGTATGCGGAGCGGCGCCCGCAAGGCGGGACGCTGTGGATCGGCTTCGCCTTCTCGGCGCAAGTCGTTCAGGACGCCCTGCCGTCGGAGGCTCACGATCTCAAGCTGGACGGCTTGGCTACGGACAAAGGCTTGACGTGGTTTGCGGGACGGGAAGCGTAAGAGCTGTGTTCCGACGATCGAACCGTTGTCGGCGGTAACGCGAGGGCCGATACGGGGCGATGCAGGAGGGTCAGGACAGGGGGGAACGGAATGGAGCGCGAAGAGCAAGCGTTGACGCATTTTAACGAGCAAGGCAGGGCCAGAATGGTAGACGTCTCAGGCAAAGCCGACACCGTCCGGGTCGCGGTTGCCGAGGGGCAGGTCCGAATGGCGCCCGAGACGCTGCGGAGAATTCGCGAGCGCTCCGTCGCCAAGGGGGACGTGCTCTCCGTTGCCCAGATCGCGGGCATTCAGGCGGCCAAGCGGACGTCCGACTGGATTCCGATGTGCCATCCGCTTGCGCTGACCGGAGTCGATATCCGGTTCGCGGACGACGGGAACGATACGCTGACGATTACGGCGGAAGTAAAGACGACCGGCAAGACGGGCGTGGAGATGGAAGCTTTGACCGCCGTCTCCGCGGCCGCGCTGACCGTTTACGATATGTGCAAAGCGCTGCAGAAGGACATGGTCATCGGCCCGGTGGCGCTGCTCGGCAAGACGGGCGGCAAAAGCGGCGACTACGTTCGTTCGGCGACATAAAAAAGAGAGTCTTACTTATAGGAGTGGAGGGAAGGACTATGCGTTGGAAGGTGGCTTTGTTGACGGCTAGCGACAAAGGCGCAAGAGGGGAACGCGAGGATACGAGCGCGCAGGTGATCCGCGAACTGATCGAGGAAGAGCTGCTCGGGGATATCGTCGATTACCGGATCGTTCCGGACGAACAGGACGAAATTCGCGCCGCGCTGATCGAGATGGCCGATTATTATCAGGCGGACTTGATTCTGACGACGGGCGGCACGGGGCTGGCCTACCGCGACGTCACGCCGGAAGCGACGATTCGCGTGGCCGAGCGTCTCGTTCCGGGCATTCCGGAAGCGATGCGCGAGTTCGTCTCCCGGCGCACGCGCCACGGCGTTCTGTTCCGCGGCGTGTGCGCGATTCGCGGGCGCACGCTGATCCTGAATCTGCCGGGCGATCCGAAGGGCGTGCACGAGCATCTGATGGCCGTCATGGATGTGCTCCCCGAGGCGCTTGACCAGGTCAAGGGCATGCGAGAGGAGCGGTTGGAATGATGGCGCCCGGGCAAGACCGGCAGGAAGCGACAACCGTCATCGGCTCGTCGAAGCTGAAGGAAGTGAGAGTCGAGGAAGCCGTCGGCATGGTGCTGGCGCACGATTTGACGCAGATCGTTCCCGGCGAGTTCAAAGGCCGGCTGTTTCGCAAAGGCCACGTCGTCACCGCCGAGGATTTGCCGCGGCTTAAAGATATCGGCAAGGAAAACCTGTACACGATCGAGCTGGCGGATACGGATTTGCACGAGGACGATGCGGCCGACCGGATGGCTCGGGCGCTGGCCGGCGAACGCATCGCCTGCGGAGAGCCCGCGGAAGGCAAGGTTACCTTGAAGTCGACCGTTCACGGTCTCGCTTCCGTCGCCAAGGAAGCGGTGCAGGCGATTAACCGGATCGGCGACATCGCGCTTGCGACCGTCGTCGACCGCCGCGTCGTGCGCCCGGGCGAAGCGCTGGCGGCAACGCGGGCCATCCCGCTGATCGTGCCGAAGACCAAGGTGGAGCAGGTCGAGAGAGTCGCCCGGGATTTTCGCGCTGAACGGGGGGCCGCTCCGGTCGACGTTCGGCCGTTCCGCCCGATGAAAGCCGGTCTGCTGACGACGGGCACCGAGGTGTATTCCGGCCGCATCGCGGACAAGTTCGGTCCCGCCGTCTCGGCCAAGCTGGCCGAATTCGGCTCGGAGGTCGGCGAGCAGAGGTTCGCGCCGGACGACCGTCATACAATTGTCAAGGAAATTCACTATTTAAGGAAACAAGGGTATGATATGATACTGGTATCTGGCGGCATGTCGGTGGATCCCGACGACCGCACGCCGGGGGCGATCTCCGCCGCCGGCGCCGATATCGTCAGCTACGGAACGCCGATGCTCCCGGGCTCGATGCTGCTGTTCGGCTACTTGGGCAACGTGCCGATCTTCGGGCTGCCCGGCTGCGTCATGCACGACCCTTACACTTCATTTGACGTTTTATTATCCAGAGTATTGGTTGGAGATACAATAGGGAGAGAGGATATCGTCGAGATGGGATACGGCGGCCTTCATCGCTGACGAGTATTCCGCACGCCGCATATCAGGAGGAGGTTAACGACATGTCAGGCATTGGAGCTTCGGGCATTATTTTGCTCGTTCTGATCGCGCTTCTGCTGTTCGGACCGAACAAGCTGCCGGAATTGGGCCGGGCTTTCGGACGCACGCTTCGCGAGTTCAAGAAGGGCGCGAACGATTTGATGGATGATCCCAAAGACCGGGGAGCGCAGCGAGTGGACGTATCCGACGAAGAGACGGACAAGCCGAAAGCGGATCGTCGTCTCCCGGAATAACCGGGACGGGCAAGAACTATCTCTATAAGGGCTGTCCCTCGGCGCAGATGAGCGATTTGCGAAGGGGCAGCCCTGTTGTCGCATGGAGGCGAAATAAGGAATGAAAGATACAGCCGCTACGGAGCGGGATTCGGAATGGATGCCGCTGACGGAACATTTGGGCGAGCTGCGCAAAAGAATCATCTATTGCCTGGTCGTATTCGTGATCGGGCTGGTCGGAGGTCTCTTCGGAGCGCAGCCGCTGTTCGATTATTTGGTCGCGGCGGCGCCTGTCGACAATCTGGATCTCCATGCGTTCTCTCCGTGGGACGCGATCGGACTCTTCATGAAGTTCGCGATTCTGATCTCCTTCGTTCTCGCGATCCCTTTTACGATGTACCAGCTCTGGGCTTTCGTCCGTCCGGCGCTGGGACCTAAGGAGCAGAAGGCGACGCTGCAATTCGTGCCGGGCGCGCTCGCGATGTTCCTGGTCGGCCTGGCCTTCTCCTATTTCGTCGTCTTTCCGATGGCGTTTCTGTTCACGGAGAAGGTGACGGGCAATTTGGGCCTGGAGCAGACCTACGGAGTAACGCAGTACTTCTCGTTTCTGTTCAATATTTTGCTGCCGATCTCCTTGCTGTTCGAGCTTCCGCTGCTCATTCTGTTCCTGACGCGGATCGGCATCCTGAATCCGGCCATGCTGAGGAAAATGCGCAAGGTGGCCTGGTTTATTCTGATTTTCATCGGCGTGCTGGTCACGCCTCCCGACGTCGTGTCGGATTCGCTCGTCGCCGTTCCTCTCATTCTGCTGTACGAATTCAGCGTCTTATTGTCCTCGATGGCCTACGGCAAGCGCATGAGACAGCGGAAGCAGCGCGAGCTGGAAATGGAACTCGAAGAATAGGAAATTGCGGCTAGAGCCCATGCGACTCCCGAAATGCGCCATTTTGCCCGATATCGAACAAAAAGTGTCAATTTCCGATATTCCAAATGGAAGAATTATGATACACTTGTCTCAAGTAAGGGCTTTCAGTAGGGCGAGAATCTCGGGAGGGACAAGGATGCGGGATATGACATTGGGACGCAAATTAACGATTGGCTATTTGGTACTCATCCTGCTGCTGGCGGCCGCCTTTGTGCTGCTGCTGTCGGGAAGCGATCTGACGAGCAATACGGGCACGTTCATTATGGTTATCGTCATTTTCTTGCTGCTGATTGTCGGAGGCGGCATAGGACTTAAGTGGTTGTCCGGCAATCTGTCGGCCGCGATCGGCAACGTAACGGCCACGCTCAGAAACATTGCCTCCTCCGGAGGAGATTTGACAAGACGCATACATATTTCATCGTCCGACGAGATGGGCGATCTGGCGAACGCCGCGAACCAAATGCTGGACGGACTGCAGAAAATGATGAAGGAATTGAAGGACAGCACGGCGGAGCTCGCCGCCTCGGCGATTCTGTTGAAGCAGGGCACCGAAGAGAACGCGCGGGTCAGCAGCGAGGTGTCCAAGGCGGTGGAGAGAGTCGCCTCGGGCTCCGAGACGCAAGTCGCCCAGTCGCAAGAAATTTCGGCGACGATGCAGGAGACGATGGACGGCCTGAACCAGGTGGCCGGCACGACGACGAGCGTGTCGGACGCGGCCCAAACGACCGTCAGCCGCGCCGCCGCGGGCTCCGAGCTGCTGCAGTCGACATCCTCCGAGATCGATCAGGTCGGCAAGGCGTTCCGTTCCTTGCAGGAGGTCGTCAGAGGGTTGAACCATAAATCCGAGCAAGTGCGCGAGGTTATCGGGTACATTTCCGAGGTGGCCAACCAGACGAACCTGCTTGCGCTGAATGCCGCGATTGAAGCGGCCAGAGCGGGCGAGCACGGACGCGGCTTCGCCGTCGTCGCCGGGGAAATCCGCAAGCTGGCGGATCAGACCCAGCAATCCGCCGTTCAGATCGGCGATACGATCGGCACGATGTCGGGAGACATCGAGCAGGTGGCCGCGATGTTCGAACAGAGCGCCGGCCAAGTATTCGCCGCGGTGGAGGGCATGCAGAACGCCGAGGAAACGTTCCGCGACATCGTGGACAAGGTCGGCCTGCTCAGCTCCAACATCGTAGAGGTCGCGGCGTCCGTCGAGCAGATGTCTGCCGGCAGCGCCAGCGTCGTCCAGTCGATTCACGATATCGCCCGGATCACGGAGGAGACGGCCTCCTTCACGGAGCAGGTCTCGGCTATGACGGAGGAGCAGCTGTCCTCGACCGAGGAGATGGCCCGGACCGCCGACAACTTAAGCTCTATGGCTTCCCGCATGAAGGGCCTCGTCGGCAATTTCAAAGCTTGAATAGAGTAGGCGTATAACGGCTACACTACAAAAGCCAATAGTTCGATGCGGATTCGCGACGATCGCGGATCCGCATTTTTTTGTGCAGGTTTAACGGAAAAGGACTTGAAAACCTGCTTCAAATTCCGTATCATAGAAAATGGTTATTAGCACTTGAGACAATTGAGTGCTAACAAAATGGCTTCAAATCCAATGAAGAAAATTTAGAAGGAGGCTATTTACATGATTAAACCTCTAGGGGACCGCGTTCTCGTGGAACCGAACGCCAAGGAAGAAACAACGGTTAGCGGCATCGTATTGCCGGATACGGCCAAGGAGAAGCCGCAAGAAGGAACGATCGTTGCGGTAGGCGTCGGATCGTTGACCAAAGATGGCGAGCGGGTCGCGCTGGAAGTAAAGGCGGGCGATCGTGTATTGTTCTCTAAATATGCGGGCACGGAAATCAAATACGAAGGCAAAGAGTATTTGATCATGAAGGAAAGCGACATCCACGCGATCGTCGGCTAATACTTAGAATACTCAAGGAGGTTTTTAAAGATGGCTAAAGAAATTCGTTTCAGCGAAGACGCTCGTCGCGGCATGCTTCGCGGCGTAGATACATTGGCGAACGTAGTAAAAGTCACGCTCGGACCGAAAGGCCGCAACGTCGTTCTGGAGAAGAAATTCGGCTCTCCGCTGATCACGAATGACGGCGTTACGATCGCCAAAGAAATCGAGCTGGAAGACGCGTTCGAAAATATGGGCGCGCAGCTCGTTAAGGAAGTTGCAACGAAAACGAACGACATCGCCGGCGACGGTACGACGACGGCTACCGTTCTGGCTCAAGCGATGATTCGCGAAGGCTTGAAAAACGTAACGGCCGGCGCTAACCCGATGGTTATCCGCAAAGGCATCGACAAAGCGGTTAAAGCGGCTGTCGAAAGACTGAAAGAAATCTCCAAGCCGGTCGAAGGCCGCAGCAACATCTCTCAAGTCGCGGCGATCTCCGCAGCGGACGAAGAAGTCGGCGAACTGATCGCGGACGCAATGGAGAAAGTGGGCAAAGACGGCGTTATTACGGTTGAGGAGTCCAAAGGCTTCAACACCGATCTCGAAGTGGTTGAAGGCATGCAATTCGACCGCGGCTATATCACTCCGTACATGATCACGGATACGGACAAGATGGAAGCCGTGCTCGAAAACCCGCTGATCCTGATCACCGACAAGAAAATCTCCAACATCCAAGAAATTCTGCCTATTTTGGAGAAAGTCGTGCAATCCGGCAAGCAATTGCTGATCATCGCGGAAGACATCGAAGGCGAAGCGTTGTCCACGCTTGTCGTGAACCGTCTGCGCGGCACGTTCACTTGCGTCGGCGTTAAAGCTCCGGGCTTCGGCGATCGCCGCAAAGCGATGCTGCAAGACATCGCGGCTCTTACGGGCGGCCAAGTGATTACGGAAGAGCTCGGTCTCGAGCTGAAATCCACTTCCCTGCAGCAGCTGGGCACGGCGCGTCAAGTACGCGTAAACAAAGAAAACACGATCGTCGTTGACGGCGCCGGCGACAAGGCCGACATCGACGCTCGCGTAAACCAAATCAAAGCGCAAATCGAAGAAACGACTTCCGACTTCGACCGCGAGAAGCTGCAAGAGCGTCTGGCCAAGCTGGCTGGCGGCGTTGCGGTTATCAAAGTCGGCGCGGCTACCGAGACCGAACTGAAAGAGCGCAAGCTGCGCATCGAAGACGCTCTGAACGCGACTCGCGCGGCTGTCGAAGAAGGCATCGTATCCGGCGGCGGCACGGCGCTGGTTAACGTATACGAAGCGGTTGCCGGCGTTCAAGCCGACGGCGACGAGAAAACGGGCGTTAACATCATCCTGCGCGCTCTGGAAGAGCCGATCCGCACGATCGCGGCTAACGCCGGCCAAGAAGGCTCCGTTATCGTCGAGCGCCTGAAGAAAGAGCCGGTAGGCACGGGCTACAACGCGGCTAACGGCGAATGGGTGAACATGTTCGAAGCCGGCATCATCGATCCGGTGAAAGTAACGCGTTCCGCTCTGCAAAACGCGGCTTCCGTAGCGTCCGTCTTCCTGACGACCGAAGCGGTTATCGCCGACAAGCCGGAAAAAGACAAAGCTCCTGCAGGCGGCGGCATGCCTGACATGGGCGGTATGGGCGGCATGATGTAATTTAGGCTGAAAAGCCTGTAGCATCAAGGGTTCCCGCTCGCAGGATCCTGAAAAGATAACATTTGGGTAACGTCGGTTTGGTTAGAGGTCTTTCAGAAGTTCGGTGAACTTCTGGGAGGCTTCTTTCTTTTGGCGCTTGGCAACGTGCAGATTAACTTGCTTCATTAATTTCCTGAATGGACCTACTTAAATGCGGCGCAGCTCCGCAATGTCTGCTTCATGAGATACGGAACGATAGGTTAGGCGCTCCAGAATCTTCTGCTGCTCCTGTTGGTTATTCTTGATCGTAGTCACATCGCTGTGGCTCTCCAACACGGCTCGCTGTACGAGCGGGATTAGCGCGGTGTCTTTTTTGATCTCTGCAATGTCGGATTCCATCCGATCAAGGCGCGCCCCCATGCTTTTTTGTTCAGACTTTATCTCGGCGACTTCAGTTTTAATTCCAGCCACTTCGGTTTTAATTCCAGCCACTTCAGTTTTAATCGTCTGCAGTTCAGAAAGAATCTGTTGCATAATTTGTTCGCTCATTTCGTATCTCCTCCGTTACGATATTATTTGGGCTGCCTCTGGTATCTATCATTATATCCGATAATAGAATTGCTGGGTACAGATGCTTCGACTAAGCCTCAACGAGTTGCTCTGAGCTATCCCCCGCTCCCAAGCCCCTTCCGATACTCCCGGGGAGTCATGCCTGTAAGCTTGCCGAAAATTTTGCTGAAGTAGCGGCCGTCCTGATAGCCGACCATTTCGGCCACCGCGGCGATCGAATACTGCTCGTTCTGGAGCAGCACTTTGGCGTTCTCGATGCGCACCCGTTCGATGTAATCGGACAGATTTTCGTGGTACACCTGCTTAAATCTGCGGGACAGGTACTCCCGGCTGAGGAAGAAGCGGCTGGCGATCTCCTGCAGGGACAGCGTTTGGCGGTAATGCGTATCGACGAACGCTTTGACGGCGTGGATGGCGTTATGCTCCTGCTGTCGGCCCAGCTTCAGCGCATCGGCGATGCGAATCAAAGCCTCCGTCCATTCCCGTCCCCATTCCGACAAGGAAATGCTGCCGTCCTTCTCGAGCAGAAATAGGCGGCGAGGCAGCGGAGGCGGCGGATTGTCGCCGGAGTAGTCCAGCTTTTCCAGCAGCCGATTGTACAGCAGCTCGAACTCGTACCGCCAATATTTGAGGTGATCCCAGGTGACGGCCTGAAGCTGCCCGATCGCCTGCATCCAGTTGGCCACAGCAGTTGCGATGCGCTGCCGGTCCCCGCTGTAGACAGCGACGATCATGCTCTCGCTGTACTCGGCCAGCACGACCCGTTTCTCGGCGGGCGCAGCCATCTCGACATAAGGGCGAATCCAGCGGCCGTCGCCGGCGAACGATACGGAGCGGGCCGTCTGCAGCGCTTGCGAGAAGCCCAAGGCGATTCGATCCGGGAAGCGCTGGACCGCTCCGCAGGCCAAATAAAACCGGACATCAAGCACGCGATACAGCGCTTCGTTTATCGCCTTGAGCTTGTCCGGCAGGGAGGCAAGCTCGCCGGTACACAGCAGCACAATCCCGCAGTTCGGATCGGTATGCTTAAACGCGTAGCCGTTCCTGGCCGAGCCGAGAATTTCGTTGCAGATGTTGGCCATCAGAAAGTAGAGCAGGTCCGGGTTATGCCCGAACTTCTCCATAATGGCGCGCGGCAGCGGGTCGGTCAGCAGCATGACAAGCTGGCATTCGCGAACCTCCGCCCAACCGAAGGCCGCTTGCAGCTCCTCGGCAACGGTCCGATAGTAGCTTTCCTGAGATACCACCTTGGTCAGCACCTTGTCCCAATAGACGGGCTTGGTCTGATTGATCTCCACGTTCTTCTGAATCGTCAGACGACGATTCTCCTCCGCCTGCCGCCAGGAGCTGACGGCGTTGCGCAGCGCCTCCAACAGCTCGCCCCGCTGGATCGGCTTCAGCAGATAGTCGAGTCCGCCATGCTTCATCGTCTTGCGGATATACAATGAATCGTCGTAGCCGCTGACCGCGATGCGCTTGGACTCGGGAGCCTCGGTCTCGATCCACTGCAGCAGCCCGATTCCGTCCACGTTTGGCATTTTCATATCCGTAAAAATAATTTCCGGCTTCTCGCTGCGAATCAGCTCCATCGCCGCCGCGCCGTCGGAAGCCTCCAGAATGCGTGTAATTCCGAATTCGGCCCAGTTGACAAGCAGCCGGATCGAGTCTCTTACGTCCTGTTCGTCGTCGACGATCAGCACCTTCATACGGATGCGCCCTCCTTTCCGGCCGGGATAATCAAGGTGACGGAGAAGCCGGATGGCTCCAAATTGCGGACGAGCAATCGCGACTCCTCCCCATTGTACAGCCGCAGCCGGGAGACGACGTTGATCAGGCCGATGCTGCCGTCCGCAGCGCTGTCGGTTTCCCCTTGCTCAATGGACTCGCTCAGCCGTCGCAGGCGTTCCGGAGGCACGCCCAAGCCGTTGTCTTCGATGACGATTCGCAGCGCTTCGCCGTCGCTTCGGCAGACCAGCGTAATTTCAAGCGGACCGCTGTTATTTTCAAAGCCGTGTTTAAAGCAGTTTTCCACCAACGGCTGCAAAATCATTTTCGGCATTTTGAACGCCAGATTGGCCTCATCCGTCCGTATCTGGAAGCCGAGCCGCTCCTTGAAACGCTGCTTTTGCAGCTCCAAGTAGGCTTCGACGTGCGAAATCTCTTTATACAGCGGAACGACGGACTCTTCCGTGTTCATGTTATAGCGCATCATCGCTCCGAGCGAGGAGGTCAGCTCGTAAATTTTAGGCACCTGATGATGCAGCGCCACGGAGCCGATCGATTGCAGCGTGTTGTAGATAAAATGCGGGTTGATCTGCGCTTGCAGCGCTTTAAGCTGATTATCCTTGTTGGCCAGCTCCAGCCGCAGCTCGCGCATGATCAGATTGTCGATGGTGTCCACCATGTTCTTGATCGTATGGCCGAGCACGCCGACCTCGTCGCTGCGGTCCGGCACAAGATCGAGCTGCAGCTTGCCCAGCTTGATTTTCTTGATCGATTCGGTCAGCCGCTTGATCGGCGCGGTCAGCTTGACGGAGACGAACAGCGTGGCCGCGATGGCCACGATCAGGAACGACACCAGCAAAATCATGTTGATCCGCAGCACGCGCGAGGCGTTGGAGTATAGATAGTCGTTCGGAATTTGCTTGGCAATCGTCCACACCCGGCCGATCAACTCAAACTTCTCGTAGACGACAATGCCGTGAAAATCGTCGTCCTTCCAGTCAAAATAGCCCGACTGAAACAGGTTGAAGCGAGCATGCTGCAGCCAGCCCTGAGGCGGCTTCTGCCCGATCCACTCGGTCTCGGAGGAGTAGACGGTCGTTCCGGTATCGTCCAGCAAATACAAATGTTCGTTGTCCTTATCATATAGCATATCGCTCAGATTGCGCAGCATGTCCAGCTTGAAATCGATCGACAGCACCCCGATGCGCTCCTTCAGCGGAGCGCGGTACACCGGACGATGAATCGTCAGCACCGTGTTGACCGGGCTGTAGGGAAACTCCTCCATGCCGTAATTGTGAGAAGTGTGCGGCGGCTCGAAATAGGGGTCGTCCTTGTTCAGCGGCTGCACGTAATGGCCCTCGAGGCCCGCCTGGCCGACGTCGCGCTTCAGAAAGCCGTTAATGAGCAAGTAAGACTGATCGGCGAGATCGGAGTACAGGTACACCTGCTGAACCTCCTTCGCGGATTGCTCGATGGCGTGCAGGCCGGAGTAGAGGTTTCGTTCGACCATGTAATCGCTGCGGCCCCGGTTCAGGATGTTGTACAGGCTGCTCGCTTCGTGGACGTTCGTATAGACGGACAGGGACAGACTGTTCATCTGATTCAGCTGGCTGATCAGACTGGTCGCTCCCTGGTGCACGATATTGGAATTTTCGCGTATGGCGTCTTCCTTTAGGGAATGCTTAGTGTAGAAAAAGGAAAGGAAGATGGAGGCGGCGATCGGAAGGATGATGGAAATCAACAGAAAAACGCTCAGCTTATAGCGGATGCTGCTGCGAATTTTCATAGCGGTTCTCCCGTCTGCGGAATTTGGCTTTCAGTCTAACATCGCCTCTTTTAAAGTTCAAGGCACCTCACAATCTTACACATTTTTGATCAATATCGGTTGTATTTTCGCATTTGCGGCTCTTCTATACTGGAGTTGTACGAAGCGCCCCGAACCCCGTGGTTCGCCGCGAAGTTCAAAATGAAAAGGGAGAGAAAATCACGTGAAAAAGTCAGCATCCTTGGTTTTGGCAACGTTGACGGCGGCTGCCGTCCTATTATCGGCTTGTTCGAGCTCCAACTCCGACAAGAACGCGGCTGGCAACGGAGCCGCTTCGTCAAACCCCGCAGCCAGCTCCGAGAACCCGTCGGGCGGCAAGGATGAAATCACGCTCTACACCATCCAGTCGACCAAGCCGGGCTTTCAAGAGTGGCTGAAGGAAGCGGAGGAGAAAAGCGGCGTCAAGATCAACTGGGTAGCCGCCCCGACCGATTCCGATACGCGTCAGCAGAAGGTTTCGACCATCCTGTCGTCGGGAGACAGCTCGGTCGATATTCTCGAAGTGAACGACGAAATGGCGACTTCCTTCAAAAATGCCAACTGGCTGGAGCCGCTGCAAAATACCGTGTTGACCGAGGACGTCTACAGCCAGCTTCCGAAAGGTTACATGGAGGACATGCTGACGTCGACCAAGGGCGATGTAATCGGCGTACCGAGCTATTCCGGTTATTTAGGCCTCTGGGTCGACCAGAAGAAGCTGGATGAAGCGGGCATGACCTCGATCGAGACCGAAGAGGACTTCGTCAAGTTTATGAAAGCCGCCACGAAAGACGGACAATACGGCTACGGCGGTTCCTGGGAAAAAACGTACGTGTTTAACGAAATCGCGACTTTCGTGAACCTGTTCGGCGGAGATTACTTCGACTGGACGAACGAGGGCAGCCGCAAAGCTATTCAATTCATGTACGACATGGCCAATACGTGGAAGGTCACCCCGGTGGATCAGATCGCCGACAAATACGAGCAGATGAACCAGAAGTTCATCGACGGCAAATACGCGATGGTGTTTATGTGGGGCACCGGCACCGATTACGAGCAAGCGGGCCGCTACGGCAAAGATCAGATCCATATGATCAATATGCCGCAATTCGCCAAACGCAGCATTTTCACCGATTCCTGGAGCTTTGTGCTGAACTCCTCCTCCAAAAACAAAGAAGCGGCAACCAAGTTCCTGAAATACGCCGCCAGCGTCGACGGAGAGTTGGATGGCTGGAAATACTTCGGCAAGTATCCGGCAAGAGCCGATGCCGCCGGGAACGAAGCGGTATCCGGCGACATCAAGGAAGTCTACACGCAGATTCAACAGACCAGCGAAGTTCGCGGCCGTCCGATGCTTCCGCAGACGATGGAGTTCATCTCCGAGATGGGCACGCTGTTCCAGAACTACATTCAGGACAAAATTACGTTGGATGAATTCTGCACGAAGGCTCAAGCAGCCGTCGAAAGATACAAATAAGGCAGGCTCGGCAGGCACTGTTCCGCAAGCCAATCGGCCGGAGGATGATCGAGGCGGCAATTCGTTCATCCCCGGCTTGCTTGCGGGCCGCCGCCCGCATCGATACTCCACAAGGAAAGGCGCTTTGCCATGTACTTAAGCAGAAAATATTTGACCCTGGCTTGGGTCCTCGTCCTCCCGGCGCTGATCATCCGATTGTTCACGACCATCTACCCGATTCTCGAGACGTTTCGGGTCAGCTTTTACGACATCAAGCTGCTTCGGGGGCTGAACGAGTTTATCGGCTTCCGCAACTACGTCGATATGTTTCACGATTCCAAGATGCTGACTTCGATTGAGTTTACGGTTATTTTCGTGGTCGGATCGATGATCGGGCATCTGGTATTGGGCATTGCCCTGGCGCTGATTCTGAACATGAAGATCAAAGCCCAGAAGCTGCTGCGCACGATCGTGCTGCTGCCTTGGGCGATGCCGATGGTCGTCATCGCCATGGCTTCGAAATGGGCGTTCAACAACGATTACGGCTTGATCAACGATTTCGTGCGCTGGTTTAACCCGTCGTTCAGCATGGACTGGCTCATTCATACGAATACGGCCCGCTATGCCGTCATTGCCGTCGACCTGTGGAAGGACTTGCCGTTCTTCGCCATTCTCATTCTCGCCGGCCTGCAATTTATCTCTTCGGACATGTACGAAGCGGCCAAAATCGACGGAGCGGGACCGATCCGTTCCTTCTTCCGCATCACTTTACCGCTGCTTTCGAAAAATATATGGGTGCTCAGCATCTTCTTCACGATGTGGAGAATTACTTCCTTCGACGTCGTCTACGCGATGACCAGCGGGGGCCCGGGCGAGAGTACCGCGCTGATCGCTTACCGGATTACGACAGAGGCGTTCACGAACTTGAATACGGGTTACGCCGCTTCGATCGCCGTCGTTCTCTTCATCGTGATGGCTCTGCTCAGCGGTCTCAGCATGAAGGCCGCCCAACGCGTCGATTATTAAGGAGCGAACGAATATGGTGACCAAGTTTTCACGCCCGTTGTTTCTCCACGGATTCAAGTGGCTGCTGGCGGCCGTTGTGGCGTTTCTCATCCTATTTCCGTTATGGTGGATTTTCATTTCCTCCATTACGCCGGCGGGCGAGCTGTTTTCCAAGCCGATCCGCTACTGGCCGCTCCATCCGACGCTGGACAGCTACAAGTATTTGATCGACAACGTAGGTCTGATGAAGAAAATCGGCAGCACGGCGATCATTGTCGGCGTATCGATTCTGGTCGGGATGATCATCTCCGTCATGGCCGCCTTCAGCTTCGCGCGCTTCAAGAGCAGATGGCTGACGTTCGCGGCGGCGTTCCTGCTGGCGTCGATGCTCATTCCCGACATCGTCACCGCTCGTCCGCTGTACGATTTCCTGCGCTACGTGCATCTGTACGACACGTATACCGGGCTGATCGTTTTGTACATCAGCGGCATTCTGCCGTTCACGATTCTGATCCTGCAAAACTATCTCAAGGATATTCCGGTTTCCATCGAGGAAGCGGCTTCGATCGACGGCTGCGGCTTTTTCCAGTCGCTGTACTACGTGACGCTGCCGCTGCTGCGTCCGGCGCTGGCGACCGTATGTATCGTCAACTTCATTACGTGCCTGAACAATTTCTTTACGCCGCTGTTCTATTCCAACGGCATCTCGGTGCTGTCGACGGCGATTACGCAATTGCCGCTGCGGGACAATATGTACGCCGTACCGTGGGATCTCGTCAGCGCGATGGGCTGGATCATCATTTTGCCGATTATTGTTTTTGTCGCCGTATTCCAGAAGCAAATTATGGAAGGCATCATGGCGGGCGGCGTCAAAGGGTAATCCCGTTTCATTATCTCATCTAAAGGAGACTGCACATTATGATCGACAACCCATTCATGGGCGGCCTGACTGCGCTGCCGCTGCTGAAAAGCGGAAGAAGCCGGGCCATCAACGCGGAAAACCCCCATGGGGAGAAAGGCAAGGGCGGCATGGCCGCCAGCCCTCTCGGCCCTTCCCGCAAAGGCGCTCCCTGCCTGCGGGACGTAGCGTCGGGCGCGACCGTCACTTTGGCGGAGATGGAGGGCCCCGGGATCATCGAGCATATTTGGGTCACGGTCACCGATCGGACGGAGCAGGATACTTATGTTCTGCGCGATCTGGTGCTGCGGATGTATTGGGACGACGAGACCGAGCCTTCCGTGGAAAGCCCGCTCGGGGACTTCTTCTGCAACGGCTTTGCCCGGGGCTGCACGGTCAACTCGATTCCGATCGTCGTCAATCCAACGCGCGGCTTTAACTGCTACTTCCCGATGCCGTTCCGCAAAAAAGCGAAAATCACGATCGAGAATCAGCACGAAGCGGCGATTCCGGCGTTATTTTACCAGATCGATTACTGCCTGCATGACGAGCTTCCGGAAAATACGGCCTACTTCCACGCGCAATGGAAGCGTCAGCGGCTCACCGCCAAGCAGGACGACTACGTCATCCTCGATGACGTCAAGGGCAGAGGCCAGTACGTCGGGACGTACATGGCGCTGACGACGCTGGAACGGCATTGGTGGGGCGAAGGGGAAGTCAAAATGTTTATCGACGGCGACGACGAGTACCCGACGATTTGCGGCACCGGCACCGAGGATTATTTCGGCGGTGCATGGAGCTTCGCTACCCAGCAGAACGGCAAAACGGTCGAGAACACCTACTGCACGCCGTATATGGGCTATCCGTATTACTCGAGCCACGACGACGTCGTGCACAACCTGTATCACAACGACGACGTTCCGCCGATGCGCGGCTTTTATCGCTGGCATATTCTCGATCCGATCCGTTTTTACGAGGATATTAAGGTGACGGTTCAGCAGATCGGCGTGTACAAAAAAGGACTGTTCGAGCGGCAGGACGATGTCGCGACGGTCGCGTATTGGTATCAGATCGATCCGCATCAGCCGTTCGCGCCGTTGATGAGCAAGGAAGAGCGCTGGCCGCGATAAGGATAATTCCATACCACGGGAAGCAAGGAGCAGGTCGCTGTTGCAGCGGTTTGCTCCTTGTTGTCGCTGCGTCAGGCTGGGACGCCGAGGACGTGAAATGATTTTCGGAAAACAGCGTGTATAATGAAAAAATAAAGGCACGAAAACGGGTGCGAAGGGGGTCGACCGACGGAGATGACGAGACGCTGTCTGAGAATGTTGACGGTTGTTGGGCTTCTGCTCGCTTTGTCCGCGTGCGGCTTCGGCAGGAGCGAGGGACAAACTCGTTTCGGAGACGGCATCGGAGCGGACCAGGAGGAGCAGAGCGGGACGGTAATCAAGCTTTACAATTTCAAGGTGGAAATGTCCGAGCAGCTTGACGCGCTCGTTAAGCTGTATGCCAAGGAAACCGGCGTGAACATCGAAGTGGAGACGTGCGGGGGCGGCTGCGATTACGGGGCCGGGCTGAAGACGAGGTTCAATTCCGGCGACCGGCCGGATATATTTTTCGTGGCGGGTTATTCCGATCTCAATCTCTGGCAGGAGCACCTGGAGGATTTGTCGGATCAGCCGTGGACAAGCGACATGCTGGAGCTGACGAAGCCGGCGATTACGAAGGACGGCGTGATCTACGGCATGCCGCTGGTGATCGAGGGCTGGGGATTTGTCTACAATAAAGCTTTGTTCCGGCAGGCGGGCATTGCAGAGCTTCCGGTTACGCTGACGGAACTGCGGGAGACGGCGGTCAAGCTGAAGGCGGCGGGCATTCAGCCGTTCGAGAACGGCTATGCGGAGCGATGGGTCGTGGGCAATCATTTGGTAAACGTGGCGTTTGCGCTGCAGCCGGACCCGATCGCCTACGTGGAGGACGTGAGAACGGGCCGGGAGAAGCTGACCGGTAACCCCGTGCTGCGCAAGTGGACCGACTTGATCGACCTGACCGTGGAATTCGGCCAGCCCAACCCGCTGCAGACGGACTATACGTCGCAGGTCGCCAACTTTGCGAACGGCAAGGCGGCGATGATGCAGCAGGGCGTATGGGTGCAGGGAATGATGGACAAGCTCAATCCCGGCATGGACATCGGCTTGCTGCCGATGCCGATTAACGACGACCGCGCGGCGATGGACAAGCTGCAGGTGGGCGTGCCGAACTATTGGGTCGTCAGCCGCAGCTCCAAGGTGAAGCGGGAGGCGAAAACTTTTTTGAACTGGCTCGTTTCCTCTGCCGAGGGACGGAAGTTTTTCGCCGATGTTAAATTTATTCCTCCTTTTAAGAGTATCCCCTTTAGCAAGGAGCAGATCGGACCGCTCGCCGCGGACGTCGAGACCTATATCGAGCAGAACAAAATCCTGCCCTGGATGTGGCAGCGTTATCCCGGCTACGAGGCCAACACCTATCAGATGGCGGTCCACGTTCAGTCTTACATCGGCAAGCGGATCGGGCAGGAACAGCTATTCCAGGACCTGCAGAGCACTTGGGACGATTTTGCGTCGGAGTGAGGCTTTGAAGGAGAAATCCCGGGAACGGCGCCGCTTGCAACGTTAACCCAAGGAAGCTGTTCCGTACGCGAATTGTTAAGTAGGAAGAATAAGAGCATTGGCTGCCTCGAATATCGACCGAGCGAGAACTTTTGTTTTTTACTCGCAAGCGATGCCGTCGCCGTCCCGGTCCAACTTCGCGGAGTAGCCGGGATCGCCTTTGCGCAGGGGGGCTTTGCCCGCTTCGCGCACGGCGGCGCAGTTCGGAAAACTCACTTCGTCTTTGTCGGAAGAGGCTTTGGCCGGCGGCTGATTCGGGAAGAGCACCTTGGGTTTCTTTACGATAAAAAGAATTTTAGTCCCGTCCTCGTAAGCCGAGAGCTGGTGACCGACCCAGCTTCCGGCGCCGCGATTGTCGCTGGAGGCGATGTATGCGACGCTTGCTCCGGCGCCGCCTTCCTTGCACATGGCCATCGGCCATTCGTCGCGATCATAGCCGCGGCGCGTCTCGATTCCGGCAAGCGACTGCTTGCGGTTCTCTTCCGCGCCCTTCCGATCGATCGTACAGACGTCGGAATAGCCTTGCTCGATCGCTCCGGAAATATGCAGCGCCGTCTCGGGATAATCGTCGCTCGGAAACAGGAGTTCATAATCGTAATCGCCTTGCGCCGCCTGCTGCGGCGCATCGGAAAGCGGCTTTTGCGCTAGTGCGCATCCGGTCGTAACCAGAACGATGGCAAGAAGGATAGAAATAAGCCGTCGGTTCAATGATGTCGCTCCTCTGCCTATGTAATCGTCATAACAAACGGGACCCGAAGGTCCCGCCTCATGGAAGCCGCTCGCTTATCGCTGCTGCAGCAAATGAATATCTTCCTCGGCTTTGGCCAACCGAGCGCGCTGGTAGTCCAAACGTTCGTTGGTGAGCTGGATGGCTGACAACAGCTTCTCGTCGGCAGCGATATTTTCCAGGTGATACTCATCGAGCTTGCTGTCGATCCGGTCGACCTTTTTCTCGAGAGTATCGAACCTGTTTTCCAGAGTATCGAATCTGCCCTCGAGAGTGTCGAACCTGTTTTCCAAAGAATCGAACTTGTCCTCGAGATTGCCGATGCGACCGTTTATTTTCCGCAGTTCCAGCAGAACTTCCTGCATTTCGCTCACCTTCCAGCGCCGCCTTTCCCCTTGGAATTGGAATGAAGCCAATCGAACTTATGTTTGCGTTTTGCGGGTATATCTGAATTTTATGCCAAGAATCGAATCGTGTCAAAACAATATTCGGGTCATGGACGCGCAAATTCTTCCTTGATCCGCCGCAGCAAAGAGGCGTCCGTCAGCACGTCGCAGCCGGTGTATGCGAGCATCGTCGCCCCGAAAACCATGGCTTCGTAGGCTTTGGCCGTTTGCGCGGCGTCTCTGAACTCGACCGTGTGCAGCTGATAGGGCTCGTCGACCGCTTTAATGTAAGGATGCGCGGACGGACAACGCAGGCTGACGTTGCCGAGGTCGAGAGAGCCGTTGTCGTGGCCGCGGCGGATTTCCTCCTCCGGGATACCGCTGGCGATCAAGTTCGCCGTAAAAGCGGCCGACAGCGCCTCGTTCGTCCGCAGCTCGTCGTAGGAATATTCGTAATTGCTGACGGACAGCGGGCAGCCCGTCGCGATGCCGGCCGCCTCGGCGCAGGCTTTGACCTTGCGAACCAGCTCGTCGGTATAGGCGCGCGTCGCGGCGCGGACATAAAAACGGGCTTCAGCGTAATCAGGGATCAGATTCGGAGCCTGCCCGCCGTGCGAAATAATGCCGTGGATGCGGGCGTCGCTTCGCGTTTGCTGGCGCAGGGCGTTCACCGAGTTGAACAACTGGATAACGGCGTCCAGCGCGTTAATGCCGTCCTCCGGATTCGCCGCGGCGTGAGCCGCTTTGCCCCGGTATTCGAATTGCAGCGCGTCCATGGCCAGAGAGGAGCCGGACCGCTCATAGCTATGGTAAGGATGCGCCATAATCGCGATATCGCAATCGTCGAACAGACCCGCGGCGGCCATGTCCACCTTGGCGCCCTTCGTTTCTTCCGCGGGCGTTCCGTAGACGCGAATCGCCCCGCCCGTTTGGTCCGCGATTGCCCTTAAGCCGGCGGCGGCCCCGAGCGCCATCGTGCAGATCAGATGATGTCCGCACGCATGGCCGATTTCCGGCAGGGCGTCATATTCGGCAAGCAACGCGATTACCGGGCCGGGCGCCCCGGAATTGTATTCCGCGACGAACGCGGTCGCGAGCCCCAGCACGCCTCGCTCTACGCGGAAGCCAAGCGTCTCCAGTTCGGCCGCAAGCAAGGCGGAGGCCTGCTTTTCCTCGTGCCCCAGCTCCGGATGTGCGCCGATGAACGCCGCGATCTCCGCAAGACGGCCGGAGTAAGCTTGGATATGGTCGTGAACGATCTGCTTCAATTCGGACATGACGGATCTCCTTCTGTTCGGTCGATTAAAGTTGCTCCTCTAATCGTATCCCTTCGCGCATTTACAATCAAGGGAGGCGAGTTGAGGTGTTCATGTCGCTATTTTATAGTTTAAATGGCACGAAAACTAATTATAATAGCAAAGAAAGTTGTGTAATCTGTCATTGTTGTCGTATATTTTAAGTCAACGGCCAAGGAGGCGCACTATGATTCGGATCGGTAAAATCAGTTATTGGCACGTTCATGCGGACGATTACACGAAGCAAGCGTTGGAGCACCCCGGGACGGAGCTCGCCGCGATCTGGGACGAAGAGCCGGAACGCGGACAAGCCAAAGCCGCGCAGTACGGAGTGCCGTATTACGCGTCGCTCGACGAGATGCTTGCCCAGGACGGAATCGACGCCGTCATCGTGGACGCGCCTACGAATATTCATCGCGACGTGATGGTAAAGGCGGCCAAAGCAGGCAAACATATTTTCACGGAGAAGGTTATCGCCCCTACGGCGAAGGAAGTGTCGGAGATTATCGCGGCGGTCAAGGAAGCGGGCGTCAAGCTGACGGTATCCCTTCCGCGCCTCTACGACAACTATACGCAAACGATCGATCGCGTGCTTCGCGAAGGCAAGCTCGGCAAGCTGACGCTCGCAAGAGTGCGTCTGTCGCATAACGGTGCGACCGCGAACTGGCTGCCGGCCCACTTCTACTCGAAGGAGCAATGCGGCGGAGGCGCTCTCATCGATCTGGGCTGTCACCCGATGTATCTCGTTCGACGTTTCCTGGGCATGCCCGAGAGCGTTATCGCCAATTTCGGATATGTAACGGGCAAGGAAGTCGAAGACAACGCGGTAACCGTCCTTCGTTATGCGGAAGGCGCCGTCGGAATCGTGGAAGCGGGCTTCGTCAACAGCCATTCTCCGTTCTCCATCGAGCTTCACGGAACCGACGGCACGCTGCTGTACGGATTCCCGGAGGAGGTTCCGGTCGTTCGTTACAACGGGGGAAGCGGTCAGTGGGAGAAGCTGGCGCTGGAAGAGAGACAGCCGTATGCTTTCAGCCAGTGGGTGGAGCATATTAACCAGGGCACGGAAGCGACGGAAAATATCGCTGCCGCGATCGATTTGACCAAGCTGATGGAAGCATCGAACCGGTCGGTGGCGGAGGGACGCCCGATCCGGATCGACGAGCTGGCGGAATAAACAAGCTTCGGCGGAGAAGGGGGAAGGGGAATGCAAGCGGATCATCGGGATCACCGCGAGTCGACGGGGAAGAAGCCGGCCGACCGTAAAGCGACCGGAAGCGCGAGCCCCTTTCCGTATGCCCGGATGGCGGAGCGGCAGGACGCGCTCGACCGGCTGGAACTGCAGTTCCGGTGGGGAGGGTACGGAATTCGCGTGCTGCGCTGCCATCTGGCTTCTTTTCCGCCGGGTCATATTATTAACTTCCATAAGCATTCGGAATACGAATTTCATTATATTCCGAAGGGCAAGGGGAAGGTGATCCTCGTCGATCAGGCCTACGACCTTCACGAGGGCATGTTTTACTTGACCGGACCGGATCTGGTTCATTACCAGGAATCCGACCCGGAGGACCCGATGTACGAGCTTTGCCTTCATCTGGACATCGTGCCGCTGGGGGCGGACGCCGAGCCAAGCGGCTGGGGGGACGAGCTGGAGGCGGCGGAGGCGAGCGATTGCATAGCCGCGCTCGAACGCATACCGCTCGGTCCGGCCGTCGATCGCTTTCATGCGATGAACGGATTTCTGGAGGCGTACCGGGTGCTGGAGGAGCAGCCGATCGGCTTCTACACGCTGCTCAAGCAGGCCATCGTGCAAATTATGCTGCGCACCGTCCGTGTGCTGGACGGCGCGGACGGCAGAACGGGAATTCCGGAGCGGGATATGAGCTTTCACCGATATCGGATGGCCACACAGTACATTCAGGATAACGAGAGCATGCCGCTCTCTCTCGAACAGGTCGCGGAAGCGATCGGGATCAGTTCGCGGCAGCTCCAGCGCATTTTTCGCAGCGAAGGACGGACGACGTTCCGCGACTATCTGGAGCATACGCGGCTGACGGCGATCTGTTCGGATCTGCTGCTTACGGACAAGGCCATCGAGGAGATCGCCATCTCCCACGGCTACGCCAATCCGAATTACTTGTATCCGGTGTTCAAGAGCAAATACGAAGTGACGCCGAGCGCTTACCGCAAAATGCACGCCGGAGAGCATGCCGCGGCGTCCCATTCCAAATGAGAGAAGGAAACGATTCAATGAGCAAACATTTACGCATTGGCATTATCGGGAGCGGCGGAATCGCCAGAGCCCACGTATCGGCTTACCGCAAGCTGCCGTTCGTGGAGATCGTCGCGGTTGCCGACGTTATTCCCGGCAAAGCGGCGGAATTCGTCGAGGCGCTGCAGCTGGTCGGAGCGGCGGCCTACGACGGCCACGAGAAGCTGCTGGAGCAGGACCTGGACGGCGTCAGCATCTGTACGCCGAACGTCTCGCACCACCGGACGGCGGTTGACTCGCTTAAGGCGGGCAAGCAGGTTCTGCTCGAGAAGCCGATGTCCGTAACGCTGGCCGAAGCGCTGGAGATGACCCAGGTCGCCCGCGACACGGGCAATATGCTGTCGATCGGATTCCAGCCGCGCTACGATCCGAACATGAAGCTGCTGCAGGAGATCGTGCAATCCGGAAGACTGGGCAATGTCTACTACGCCGAGACGGGCGGCGGCCGCCGCCGCGGCATGCCGGGCGGCACGTTCATCAGCAAGAAGCTGGCCGGAGCCGGCGCGATGGCCGATATCGGCTGCTACTCGCTGGACATGGCGCTGAACACGATGGGCTATCCTCGCCCGTTGACCGTCTCCGCGTTCACCTCGAACCACTTCGGACGCAATCCGCTCTACCATCCGGAGGCCGCGAAATTCGAGGTGGAAGATTTCGGCGTGGCGATGGTTCGTTTCGAGAACGATCTTGTGCTGCAGTTCAAAATCTCCTGGGCAATGCACATGGACACGCTCGGCGCGACGATGTTCCTCGGCACCGACGCCGGGCTCAAGGTTACGTCGGCGGGCACCGGTCCGTGGTCGGGCGTATGGGACGGCTCGGTCGGCTCGATTACGCTGTACCATGACGAATACGGTGCTCATACGCAGACCCCGATTCCGCTTATCGAGCATAAGCTGAACCTGTTCGACGAGAAGGTTCGCGATTTCGCGGAAGCGGTACGCGACGGCCGTCCGGCCCCGATTCCGGGCGAGCAAATCCTGATCCAGCAGGCGATCATCGACGGCGTGCTGCGCTCCGCCGAATCCGGCCGCGAAGTATCCGTCGAGCTGCCACGCAATTAATCGAATCTATTATTTGATCTTAACGGCCCCTGCCTTCCCGGCAGGGGCCGCTTTTTATGGAAGAAGAAAAGTCTCCCGTTTTCCTGACTTAACGCCCGTCCGCCGGCTTTACAAATATTGTTGTTTGAGATATAGTTGTTATGACAACTATATGGGGTGAACCATCGATGACGGATGAAAGATACGATCTTACCCGTTCCGCAGGCTTCATGCTGGGGACGTCCTATCGCAAAGTATCCGCCTTGTTCCAGAGCCGGCTGAAGCCTCACGCCATTACGCCGGAGCAATGGTCGGTTCTGTACCAGGTTAATCTGGAGGACGGCCTCATTCAGAAGGACATCGCGGAGCGCGCGGGCAAGGACCGGCCGACGACGACGAGAATTCTCGATCATCTGGAGCAAAAGGGACTGGTAGGCAGGCGCACCGGCGATCGCGATCGCAGGTCGTTTCAGGTGGGCATAACGGACAAAGGAAAAGAGCTCATTCGGGAGACGCTGCCGATCGAGAGGCGGGCGAACGAAGAGGTTCGCCGCTGCATGAGCGACGAGGAATACGACACGTTGATCCGGCTGCTGATCCGAATCGATCGTCATATGATAGACATCTTAGAGAGAGAGTAGGAGAAAACATGCAGCGCCCGCAACCGCAAACAAAATTGTGGACGAGAGCTTTTATCGCTTTGTCGGTAAGCTCTCTCTTGTTGTTTCTGAACCTGCAAATGATGCTGTCGGCTTTCCCGACGTACGTCAAAAACGAATTCGGAGCGGACGATCTTACGGTCAGTCTCGTCACCAGCCTGTTCGCGCTGTCCGCGATCGCGGCCCGGTTTCTGACCGCCGCGCTGATGCGCAGGTTCGGCCGGGGGACGCTGCTGTACGCGGGACTCGCCATCGCCGCCGCCGTTACCGGAGTTTACGTGTTGGCCGATTCGATCGGGTCGCTGCTGCTCATGCGCGTCGGCTACGGGATCGGCTTCGGCATGGCGAGCACGATTGTCCCGACGCTTGTCTCGCAGATGATCCCTTCCGACCGCATGGGCGAGGGGATCGGCTACTTTGGCTTGTCCACGAGCCTGGCGATGTCGATCGGGCCGATGGTCGGGCTCAACGTTTTCCGCGAAGCGGGATTTAACAGCCTGTCCGTGGTGGCGACGCTGACGCTGCTGATCGCGTTTCCCCTGCTGCTGCTCACGCGTTCGGTGCCTTCGGATCGCAAGAGGAGAGGCGCCCAGACGGCCGAAGCGGCGGCAGAGCCTGCAAGAGCGAAAAGAGAGGCAAGGCCGGCCAAGTCCGGAGCGCGAACGAACGGCCAATTGCTGTTTCCGGCGTGCCTGAACGTGCTGTTGGCGATTACGTACGGGGGCGTGCTCAGCTTTATCGCTTTGTACGGCGAGTCGGTCCACCTGGAGCAGGTCGGTCTGTTCTTCCTGTTCAACGCGGTTACGATCATTATCGTGCGGCCCGTGTCGGGAAGGCTGTTCGACCGAAGGGGGCATGCCGCCGTGCTGATTCCCGCCGTCGTCTGCGTCATCGCCAGCTTGACCGTTCTGTCCTATGCGACGACTCTCCCGCTGCTGATCGTATCCGCCTTGCTGTACGGGCTCGGATTCGGGGCGATTCAGCCGACGCTGCAGGCATGGATGCTGCGGGTTTCCGCTCCGGAGCAATACGGAACGGCCAACAGTCTGTTCTATAACGCGACCGACCTGGGCGTCGCTTCGGGAGCGTTCATTCTCGGCGCGATCTCGTCGGCGACCGGTTACGGCGAAATGTACCGTTATGCGGCAGGATTCATGGTCTTATTCCTCGTCGTCTATGGTATAATTCGGTTATTCGAACCGCTGGCCCGAGAATCGAGTCGAAGAAAGAGGGGATTGCGATCAAGTCATGGCTCAGAGTCGCCCTATTCCTCGGAATAACGGCGTTCCTAACCCGATTGCTTCCGTTTTCGGATTTTTTCCGCAATGTGGACACGCTCGTGCATGAGATGTCCCATGCGATCGTGACGCTGCTGCTGTCCGGCGACGTCCGGTACATTCATCTGTATTCCGATCAGAGCGGTCTCACGTACACCGCCTATGCGGGACATTGGAAGTCCATTCCGATCTCGCTGGCCGGCTATTTCGGCTCGGCGCTGTTCGCGACGCTGCTCTTTTATCTGCATTCCCTTCGCAAGGAACGGGCGGGTCTGATCGCGATCGCGACGATCGCGGTGCTGGGCCTTGCGCTGTTCGTCCGCAACGGCTTCGGAGCGGCATGGTGCGCGGGTTTCGCCGTGCTGACGATCCTGATCGTCGTCCTGTCGCGGCCGGGGCTCATTAAAGGCTATTATTTGCTCATTGCGTTTATCTGTTTGGTAGAATCGGTCATTAGCGCCTTGATTATTCTGTCCTTGTCGCTGCAGCAGCCCGGAGCGGCCGGAGACGCGACCAATCTGGACAGCGCAACCTACATACCCGCGCTTTTCTGGGGCTTGCTGTTCGCCGTGTTCTCGCTGGTCTGCGCGCGAAGCTCGATCAAGCTGTTCTACAAGCGGGGGTTCGACTAAGAGGCAACGGCCCGAGTTCGATGGACGGGTTGTGGCGAGCCGGACGTCCCGATACAATAGAACAATAGACTGCAGACGATAAAAATACGCTTAGAACGGTGGGGGCCCCCGATGTATCGAAGTTTGGAAGAATGCTTGGCGGATCTGGAGAGGCACGGACATCTGGTCCGCGTCCGCGAAGAGGTCGATCCCTATTTGGAGATGGCCGCCGTTCACCGGCGGGTATACGATGCGGGCGGCCCCGCCTTGCTGTTCGAGAACGTCAAAGGCTCGAAATTCCGGGCCGCCTCCAACATTTTCGGCACGCTCGAGCGCAGCCGGTTTATTTTCCGCAGCACCTGGGACGCCGTCCAGAAGGTGATGGAAGTGCGCAACGATCCGATGAAAGCCTTGAAAAGTCCGCTCCAGAATGCCGGAGCGGGCCTCACGGCCTGGAAGGCGCTGCCGCAAAAAACGCCCGGAGCTTTGGCCGCGCCCGCCAACGAGGTGCGGATTTCCGATCTTCCGCTCATCCAGAGCTGGCCGATGGACGGCGGAGCCTTCGTGACTTTGCCTCAAGTGTATACGGAAGATCCGGACAAGCCGGGCATCATGAACTCGAATCTGGGCATGTATCGCATCCAGCTTAACGGCAACGAATACGAGACGGACAAGGAAATCGGCGTCCACTACCAGATTCACCGCGGCATCGGCATCCATCAGACGAAGACGAACAAGCTGGGCGTTCCGCTGAAGGTGAGCTGCTTCGTGGGCGGGCACCCGGCGCACTCGCTGGCGGCCGTTATGCCGCTGCCGGAGGGGCTCAGCGAGATGACGGTGGCCGGCATGCTGGCGGGGAACCGTTTTCGGTACAGCTATGCGGACGGCTTCTGCATCAGCAACGACGCCGACTTCGTCATCACCGGGGAGATTCATCCGGGGGAGACGAAGCCGGAAGGCCCATTCGGAGATCATCTTGGCTATTACAGCCTGACGCATCCGTTCCCCGTGATGAGAGTGCACAAAGTGTACGCCAAGCCGGGCGCGATCTGGCCGTTCACCGTCGTCGGCCGTCCGCCGCAGGAGGATACGTCGTTCGGCCAGCTCATTCACGAGCTGACCGGCGACGCGATCAGGCAGGAGATTCCCGGCGTGCAGGAGGTTCACGCGGTCGACGCGGCGGGGGTTCACCCGCTGCTGTTCGCAATCGGCAGCGAGCGCTATACGCCGTACAGCGAGAGCAAGCGGCCCGCGGAGCTGCTTACGCTCGCCAATCGGATTCTGGGAACGGGCCAGCTCAGTCTGGCGAAATATTTGTTTATTGCCGCGGATGACCGGCAGCGTCTGGATACGCATCGCGAAGAGGAGTTTCTGACTTATATTCTCGAGCGAATCGACTTGCGCCGGGATATCCATTTTCAGACGAATACGACGATCGATACGCTCGACTATTCGGGAACGGGCCTTAACGCGGGGAGCAAGGTCGTATTCGCGGCATACGGGGACAAGCGGCGCGAGCTGTGCCGCGAAGTGCCGGAGGAATTGAAGGGGCTGCGAAGCTTCGAAGGCGCCCGGCTCGTTCTGCCGGGCATCGTCGCGCTCCAGGGCCCGGCGTTCTCCGACTATGCCGCGGCGGAGCGGGAGATCGGCGAGCTGTGCGCGGCTATCGCCGCCAGAGGCGCGCCGGGCTCCTGCCCGGCGATCGTGATCGCCGACGACAGCGAATTTCTGAGCGGGACGTTGGCCAATTTCCTGTGGGCGACGTTTACGCGGAGCAATCCTTCGCACGATATTTACGGAGTGAACAGCGGTTACGAATTCAAGCATTGGGCGTGCGACAACGTCATCATTGACGCTCGCTCCAAGCCTCATCAAGCGCCGCCGCTCGTTGCCGATCCGGCGGTCGAGCGAAGCGTCGACCGGCTGTTCGTACAAGGCGCGAGCCTGGGCGGATTAAAGAATCTGTAATGGAGGCTTCTGCTTCGAGTTTAACCGGATATCGTCCGGCTCAGCTCCTCCAGCTTGACGACCGTGTTCCAATTGCGCATCGTCATCGTTTTCCCGATCTTCTGGAGGCTGTTCGCCAGCTTGGAGTCCAGCATGCTCTGGCTGAAGAAGAAGTAGATTTCCGCTTCGGTAACGGTGTATTTGTCCGGCCCGATCTTGTTGGTTTCCAGAACGTCCAGCGCTTTGGCGGACAGCGGCTCGGTCAAGAAGGCGACCTGAATGGTCTGCTTGTCCTGAAGCGCCTGCGCGTCATAGGGACAGCGCGCCATCACACTGTCCCATTCCGCGGCCGTGCGGACGGCAACGGCCGCAGCTATGCCGAAGCGATCCAGAATGGCCTTCTCCAGTTGCGGCCGCAGCTCCTCCGCGCTTAACTCCGATGCAAGCGCAACGTTGCCGCTTTGAATGTACGTCTTCACCTGCGTAAGCCCGATTTGTTCATAAGCCTCTCTTAGCTCGGCCATCGGGACTTTATTTTTGCCGCCTACGTTAATGCCGCGAATCAGCGCAATATAAACCGTCACCTGATTGCTCCTTCTAGCGGGTAACGGCCGCGCGGATCAGCTCCGCCGTCCGATCCGCATTCACATTTTCAAACGTATATTCGCACTTGCTGCGGTAGGTCACTTCATCGGTGTAGCTGTCCAGATAGCGTTGTACCGTCTCGAAAGGCGTCCCCTTGCTCTCCAGCCGCTCTCGCACCGTTATTTTATCCACATAGATGAAAATTCTAATTGTGCGGTCCCCATATTGCTTGCGAATGGCCTCTGCGCCTTCCCGGTTCAACACAACATAGACGGAAATGCCTGCCGAGAGAGCAGCTTCAAGCTCATGCCTCAGCACTCCGTAGCGGTTGCCGCTGATGCTTGCGGTTTGCGCAAACTTTCCTTCGCTGTCCCACTCGTCGAATTGCTCGCGGCTCATGTAACGATAGTCGCTGTCCGGCGCGGCAGGATTTCTCGGTTCGCGAGTCGTGCAGGAACGAACCGCTATCCAGCCGAGCGCCTCGCCCACTTTGCGGGCTATCGTCTTGCGTCCGGCTCCGCTTATTCCCGTAAATACAAAGACGGATGGTCCTGGCATGCAAAACCCTCCTCTCTCATTATACCTTTTATATCGGCACATTCCCGCTTTTTCGAGATAGGCGGCAGAGGACATCCCTATTCTTTCATAGTTCTTTCATAGCTCCCTGATACACTAAACGACAGGCGCTGGCGCTGTCAGCCTGAATAACTATAGAAAAGGTGATCGGAGCAATGAATCGAGGAATCCTTCATAAGTTTGGCGTATATTTGCTGGCGGTGTCGCTGATGCTGGGGAGTCATCTGTTGTATGCTGGACCAAGCGCGCAGGCAGCTATAGAAGGGGATTATGAATACTTTCAGGTTGACGATGGAAGCGTCGTTCGGATCTCAAGCTACAACGGAAATGATGAAGAAGTGGATATCCCTGCCCAATTGAATGGGTTGAACGTAGTTGAAATTAGCACGGGCGCCTTCCAAAACAAGCAGTTAACGTCAGTGACCCTTCCGGGCACGGTAGAGAGAATCGGTTATGCAGCTTTTGCAGACAATCTGCTCGCGGAGATCCTTATTCCGAACTCGGTAATAGAGATTGACAGACTCGCATTCGAGGGAAATCAATTGACCCATGTAGAGATTCCAAGCGGTATAACGTCAATTGGCGAGCGAGTATTCCGAAACAACCAGCTGACGTCGGTCACGCTCCCGGATACGGTAACGGAGATTGGGCCACAGGCATTCTATGGAAATCAATTGACCGCTGTGGAGCTCCCAAGCAGCTTAACAACAATCGGCGAGCAGGCGTTCAGAGACAACCGACTCGCATCGTTGAGCCTTCCAGACTCCGTTACGGAGATCGGTTGGGCCGCTTTCGATAACAATCAATTGACCAGTGTGGAAATATCAAACCATTTAACAACGATCAATTCAAATACATTTGCCAACAATCTGTTAACGACGTTGAACATCCCAAGCTCGGTAACGACGATCTGGGAAGACGCCTTCCGGGACAATCAGTTATCCACACTGGTGATTCCCGATCATGTAACGGAAATCGGCACAGGAGCGTTCAGTGACAATAACCTGACTGGGGTGACCCTCTCCAATAGCTTAACGAAGATCAGTGCCGGAATGTTCAGTAACAATCAACTCACCGAGGTAACGATCCCGAACTCGGTAACGGAGATTGACGTTATGGCATTCTGGGACAATCAAATCCAGCATCTTGCGCTTTCGAATACAGTAACGAAAATCGGTGAAAGTGCATTCGAAGCCAATCAACTCACGGAACTGGTCATTCCGAGCTCGGTAAGAGAGATCGAACAGATGGCTTTCGGCCACAATCAAATCGGCGAGTTAACGATTGAGGAAGGTCTGGAGACGATCGGACCCTCTGCATTCGCGGAAAACGAACTGACAGAGTTGACGATTCCAGGCAGTGTAAAGTCCATTGGCCCGGCGGCATTCAATACCAACCATCTGGCCAGGCTGACAATTCAAGAAGGTGTGGAAACCCTTGATCCGTATGCGTTTGTATACAATCAATTGACGGAAGTGACGCTTCCGGCCAGTGTAACGTCGGTTGGAATGTCGGCCTTCGGAGCTAACGAAATTCGTAATCTGATGGTTATCAATCCAAACGCAGTATTGGGAGACAACCTTTTTGATATCGTTCTGGGAGGGGATCTTATTTTTGAAAACTCCATCGAAGTCACGATATACGGTGAAGATCCTTCTACTGCAAAAGCTTATGCTGTGGATAAAGGTCATCTCTTTCGGGAGATTGGCGCGCAGCTGGGAAATTTGGAATTGGATATACCGGGACTGCACTTCGATCCGAATGAGCGGAACTTCAACCTGGTGACGAATGCAGCCTCTGTCGTGGTGACGGCAACCCCGGTTGTCCCGCTCGCGGAAGTTCAGATCAATCAGGTGGTCATTCCTTACGGATCGAGCTCGGGGCCGATCCATCTTGCCGAGGGGACGGAGACGATTACTGTTGACGTGGAGGCTCCGGATGGATCAGCAGAACAATATCAAATCGTGCTGGAGGTGGATCGCACCGATCCCGCAATCGAGTTGACGTCGAGCCCGACCAGTCCAACGAACGGCAATGTAACGGTAACCGCTGCGGTCTATGGCACAGGCAGCGGAATTGCCGGCCAGAAGTGGACGGACGGGGAGAGAACGGCGGATTTCTTCGTCAGCGGCGGGACGGACTTTGTGGATCATTTCACGGTGAACGAAAATGGAACGTATACGGTTTACGCGAGGGACGAAGCCGGTAACGAAGCGGTGGAGACGATTGCGATCGCGAACATCGGCATTCCCAATACGCCGTCGCCTTCGGGGTCGAATCCGGCAGCGGGTGAAGCCGAGCCTGCGAAAGAACCGGAACCCGAATCTGCAGTCCTCATAGACAAAGGCATCATCGTTATCAAGGTGATCCCGAAAGAGATCAAGGAAACGAAGCAGCCGGATGGCCGCGTCATCGATGTGGTGGATTTGCCCCAAGAGATCATCGACCAACTGCCGAAACTGCTGGATCAAGCGGATCGACCTTTCGTGCGCATCGAGATTCCGGATCGACATCCGGAGGTAAGGCTGCAGCTGCCTGCAGGCTTATTGGGCGATTGGATGTCCGCACATCCGGACATCGCGTTCGAGGCTCGCTTGCAAGGTTCCAGCTTCCAACTGGAAGTGAATGTTCTCGATCTGGAGCAGTTGGCCGCACAATTGGGCGTGGATGCGAATGACTTGCTTGTGAATATCCACATCAAGACTCTGGCGGGTTCCGAGCTGGACGCGTTGGTGCAAGCCGCCAATACGCAGGGGATGAAACGGCTCAGCGAAGCAATCGAGTTCCAACTGATCGTTTCGGGAGGCGGACGGACACTGGAGGTGAGCGACTTCGGCGGCACGTACATGGTGAAATCCATTGTGTTGGACGAAAGCGCGGCGAAGCGGAGCTACACGGCGGTTCTGTACGATCCGCTTGCCCAAACCTTTACATTCGTACCGGCGGTTACCGCCAATCTAAGCGACGGACGTGCGGAGTCGGTGATGCGGGTGCCGCACAATAGTATTTATGCCATCATGGAAACGGAGCCGGTCAAGTTTGCCGATATGACAGCGCACTGGGCCAAATTGGAGGTTGAACATATGGCATCCAAGCGGATCATCAGCGGCGTGTCGAAGACGCTGTATGCTCCGGATCGCTCCATTACCCGCGCGGAGTTCACGGCGCTGCTGGTGCGGGCGCTGGGCATTCGCACGGAAGCGGCGGCAGCCGGGAATGTGTTCGAGGATGTTCTGGCAAGCGCCTGGTATGCGGCTGCAGTAGAAGCGGGGGCCAGGTCTGAACTCGTCACCGGGGTGAGCGGGACGCGCTTTGCTCCGGAGGAACGGATAACCCGGGAGCAAATTGCCGTTATGCTGGCGAATGCGCGCACCCTTGCAACCGGGAAGACGGCGCAAAACAATCCGGCGACGAACGCACTCAGCCGATTCGACGACGCCGCGCAAATCTCGCCATGGGCCAGGGATGCGGTAGCGGAAGCTGCAGCGGCCGGCATCGTTCAAGGCGTGAACGGGAACCGGCTGGCGCCCGCCGCAACGGCGACGCGAGCGCAAGCGGCGGTTATGCTGGAGAGATTGATGCGGGAGATCGGATTTTTGGAATAAGACGGGCGTCCAACACAAGCGGACATTTTCAAAAAATAATGAAGCGGCTCGTCAAGATTGTCCGAATAAATGGTCAAGTCCACCCATAAACATGAAGCATGGATTGATTAATGTGCTGAGGGGTGGAACGCATGCATCGTCGGATTACATGGATCGCTGCCCTTGCCGTCGCATTAGCCGTATTTCTAGCCGGCTGCGGGAGCAAGAACGCGGATTCTGTCGTGAAGGATCTGGACAAAGTCGTGAACAAAATGGAAAGCTACGAAGGCAACGGCACAATGACCTTGTATACGGGACAACAGCCGCTGGAGTACAAGGTCGAGGTATGGTACCAGAAGCCGGACATGTACCGAATCGCGCTGACGAACGCGAAGCGCGACATTACGCAGATCGTTCTTCGCAACGAGGACGGGGTGTTCGTGCTCACCCCGCAGCTGAACAAGAGCTACCGCTTCCAGAGCGACTGGCCGGACAATCAGGGCCAGGTGTACTTGTACCAGACGCTGACGCACAGCATCATTACGGACAACTCGCGGCAGTTCGCGAAGGACAAGGACAGCTACGTGTTCGACGTCATGGCCGGCAACTATCAGAACGGATCGTTCGCCCGGCAGAAGATCTGGCTGTCCCAGGAGGACTACGCGCCCAAGCACGTCGAAGTCTCGGACGCCAACGGCAACAAGATGGTAGAGGTCGTGTTCAACTCGTTCGAATTCGGCAAAAAATTCGATAAATCCGCGTTCGATATGGATAAGAACATGGGAACGGCGCCAGGCTCGAAGCCCTCCGAGGGCAGCTCGAGCCCGGATGCCGCGGCTTCCCCGGACGGAAGCCCCGCTCCGGACGCGACCGCTTCTCCGGGTGCCACGGATGCTCCGGGCGCGACAGCTCAGCCGTCGGAAGAAGGGGAAGACTCCCCGACGCCCGCGCAGAGCGCTTCGTTCTCGCTGATCGAACCGGACATCGAAGCGCTGCCGGCCGGCGTCGAGCTGCTGGATCAGATCGATCTGCAGATGGTCGACAGCCCGGGCTATATGCTTCGGTATACGGGAAGCTACGACTTCACGATTACGCAGAGCCAGGCCAAAGTCAAGGCGGTCACCTTGAGCGAGGGCGAATCGCTCGACCTCGGCTTTACGCTCGGACACTTGACGAGCGGCGCGGTCAACACGCTCACCTGGACCTACGACGGCATTGAATTCCGCTTGAGCAGCGAGGATCTCACCTATCCCGACATGGCGCGTATCGCCCAATCGATGGTCGATTCGTCGGGCAAATAACGGCAAGTCCCACGGGCTGTCCCGCCGGTCATCGAGCCATGGCCGCGGACAGCCCGGTTTTTAATCGCGGTCCGCGGCCGGGAGCGGCTTCGGCGGAGAGCGAGCTGGCAAAGGTTGCCTGCCCGAATATCGTTGACAGTCCAACGTCCGCCCGGTAACATTGATTTATTGCAGTTTTTGCGCAGCAGGGTAGGTGAACGGTCCGTGGACTGTTATTTCCGGCCGACCGTGGCCGAGATTTCCCTCGACGCTCTCGACCGCAACATCGCAGCTTTTCGCGGGCGACTGCGCCCCGGCACGAAGCTGCTGGCTTCGGTCAAGGCGAATGCCTACGGGCACGGGGCGGCGGAGATCGCAAGAAGAGCGGTTGCGGCGGGCGTCGATTATTTGGGCGTCGCTTTTTTCGACGAAGCCCTGCAGCTCAGGAACGCGGGCATTGCCGCGCCGATCCTGGTGCTGGGCTACACGCCTCCGGCGGGGTATTCGCTGGCCAGAGAGCGGGGAATTACGTTAACTTTCTATCGCAATGAAATGCTGGACGCGGCGGCGGCGCTGCCGGCCTCCGGTCCCAAGCTGAAAATCCATGTGAAGATCGATTCGGGCATGGGCCGCCTTGGCCTGCTTCCGGGGCGGGAAGCGGAAAGCTTCCTGGAGCGGGCGTTCGCGCTGCCGCAGATCGAGGTCGAAGGGCTCTACACCCATTTTGCCCGAGCGGACGAGGCGGACAAGGCGTATACGGAGATGCAGATCGAACGGTTCTCCGCCGTGGCCGATTACGCGGACCGAGCCGGAATGGCGATCGCGATCGTTCATTCGGGCAACAGCGCGGCCGGCATCGATCTGCCCGAGCATACGGGCAATATGCTGCGGCTGGGAATCGGCATGTACGGCCTGTATCCGAGCGGCGAGGTGCGGACGGACGAAGTTCCGCTGGAGCCGGTTCTGTCGCTGAAGACCGCCGTCGTGCACGTTAAGGAGCTTGCGGCCGGAGAGGGCGTCAGCTACGGCACGCGCTACTTCACCCGCGGACGGGAGACGGTCGGCACGCTGCCGATCGGCTATGCCGACGGCTTCAGCCGGATGCTTAGCGGCAAGGCGGAGGCGCTCGTGCGCGGACGCAGAGTTCCGGTGCTTGGAACGATCTGCATGGATCAGTGCATGATCCGTCTGGACGACGCGCTCGTTCCGGGCGAGCCGGCCATCGAACCCGGAGAGGAAGTTGTGCTTGTCGGGCGGCAGGGCGGCGAGGCGATCACGGCGAATGAAGTGGCTGACAAGCTCGGGACGATCAATTACGAGCTGACGTGCATGCTCGCCGCGCGCGTTCCCAGGGTTTATATGAGCAACGGAAAGGTCTTAACGGTCGTCAATCCGCTGCTTGGTTAATATTGGATGCGAATTGGAAGCGAAATTTGGCCGGCATTGGCAGGAATGTCTGCCCTCGATCTCGAATAATTCTTACCAGACTCATGCATACTGGAAAAAAGGGTGCTTGTTGGAAAATCTTTGGGGGTGTCCGTTCGGTGGCCAATTTACACAATACGAAACGCATTATGATCAGTCTTCCCGATCATTTGCTGCGCGAAGTCGACTTCGTCGTCGCCAAGGAAAACACCAACCGCAGCGAGATCATACGCCAGGCGATGAAGCATTACCTGGTCGACCGCAAGAAGCGGCTGATTCGCGACGCGATGCAGCGCGGGTATTTGGAAATGGCTAAAATCAATCTTCACATGGCATCGGAAGCTTTCCACGCGGAAGAGGATGCGGACAACATACTGGGTCGCCTCGTAAGCGGGGTGTAAACTTTGATCGTAAAACGCGGGGATGTTTTCTATGCGGATTTGTCGCCGGTCGTAGGCTCGGAGCAGGGCGGAGTGCGCCCGGTTTTGATCATTCAGAACGATATCGGGAACCGGTTCAGCCCGACGGTGATTATTGCGGCCATAACCGCGCAAATCCAGAAAGCGAAGCTGCCGACCCACGTTGAAATCGAAGCGAAAACCCATGGCATGGAGCGGGATTCGGTAATCCTGCTCGAACAGATCCGGACGATCGACAAGCAGCGGTTGACGGATAAAATCACTCATCTGGACGACGAGACGATGAACAAGGTGAACGACGCCTTGCAGATCAGCGTCGGCCTTATCGACTTTTAAAGGCGAAATTCGGACAGGCGACGCCGTGAACGGGCGGCTGCCTGTCGTTTTTGTCTTTTTCCAAACTATCAAGAGAACGGAGCGTGCCGGAAATGGCGGATCGGGCAAAACAATTGGATCAATACGCGGAATTGATCGTACGGGTAGGCGTTAACGTGCAGCAGGGGCAGGAGGTGTTTGTCATCGCCTCGATCGAGATTGCCGATCTGGTGCGCCGCGTGGCGGCTCAAGCCTATGCGGCCGGGGCGAGCAACGTGCATGTGGACTGGTCGGACGAAGCGCTGACCCGGCTGAAATACGAGAAAGCGGCCGACGACGTATTCTCCCGGTTCCCGGAATGGGAGACGGCGAAGCGGAACGATTTCGTCGCGCGCGGCGCGGCGTTCGTCTCCTTCTCCTCCCCGAACCCGGATTTGCTCAAGGGAATCGCGCCGGCGCGCATCGGCAATTATCAGAAGGCGGCGGGCCAGGGACTGGCCCAGTTCAGGCGGGCGATCCAGTCCGACAAGGTAAGTTGGACGGTCGTCGCCGCCGCCACGAAGGATTGGGCCGTCAAGGTGTTCCCGGACAGCGCTTCGGACGAGGAGGCGGTCGACAAGCTGTGGTCGGCGATCTTCGGCGCGGTCCGGCTCGACGCGGCCGACCCGGTGCAGGCTTGGGCGGAGCACGACGCCAATCTGCATAAGAAGAGCGACTGGCTGAACGAAAACCGGTTCGCCAAGCTGCATTACCGCGCTCCGGGCACGGACCTGACGATCGAGCTGCCGGAGACGCACATCTGGGTGGCGGCCAGCAGCGTGAGCGAGGCGGGCGTGCCGTTCATGGCGAACATGCCGACGGAGGAAGTGTTCACCGTGCCGCTGAAGACGGGCGTCAGCGGCTACGTGTCCAGCACGAAGCCGCTCAGTCACGGCGGCAATCTGATCGACGGCTTTAAGCTGACGTTCGAGAACGGCCGCATCGTTGGCGTGGAGGCGAAGCAGGGCGAGGAGAACCTGCGCCAGCTCGTCGAGACGGACGACGGGGCCCATTACCTGGGCGAGGTGGCGCTCGTGCCGCACGAATCCCCGATCTCGCAATCGAACGTACTGTTCCTGAATACGCTGTTCGACGAGAACGCGTCCAATCATCTGGCGATCGGCAGCGGATACGCCTTTAACGTGGAAGGCGGCAAAAAAATGACGCCCGAGGAGCTGGCTGCGGCCGGCGTCAATTCGAGCGTCGTACACGTCGACTTCATGATCGGCTCGGCCGGTATGGATATCGACGGCGTGCGCGCCGACGGCACGGTCGTTCCGGTATTCCGCAAGGGCAACTGGGCGTTCTAAGCGCGGGAGAGCGATAGCGGAGCCCGGACGTTTGCCCGCCGGGCCGGCTTACGCCCGGTTGCGCTCCATCCAGGAGACCGCCCAGTCGATGAACGGCCGCTGCGCCAGCAACCGAACGTCGGCGTCTCCGACCTTGTGAATCCGAACGTTAGCCTCCCGGTCGTACTCTTGTCCCAACCGGACAAAATCCCGATCGTCCACCTCCTGCGTCGTATAGGTCACCCATTGACGTCTGCCGTCAATTCGGATCGCGCTGCTCTCCCCGACGAATTTCTTGCCGGGGAAGTCGGCGCGGGTTTCCGCAAGGTGCAGCGACGTGTTTTTGTCATAGCCGACGCCGATCAGCAGCACGTATCCGTTCAGCCCGTACAGCTTGTCCAAGGGAGACCCCTCGCCGAAAATATTTCTCAAATCGTGATCTTCCGTCAAATACGCCGCGTGCTTGCCGACGGCCGCGACGGAGCGAGCGGGATGATCGGAACGATGCGCCCCCGGCCATTTGCGGAAAACTTCGGCCACGACCCCCATGCCGACGGCCGGAGTCGTCTCTTTGTCGTAAGCGGGCCAGTGGTCCCGAATCGCCGGCCACCAATCGGTGGGAATATCCCCGTGGACCCCGGTTGACGGATCGAGGTTTTTCCACGTTTGGGAGGGCATCATCAAGGTGCCCTCGGGGCCGACGATTTCCAGAAGCGCCCGAATCAGCGTTTCCGCTCCTCCGATGACAAATCCGAGCCTGCTTAGGGAAGTATGGACCATCACCGCCTGTCCTTCCCGCAGGCCGATCCCTCTGAATCGATCGACAAGGTCGTCCTTCGTAAGACAAGCTTTCGTTGCGTTTTTTTCGTTCACGGCAATCCCGCCTTCGATATGGAAATTAAAAAGACAACCCGGCTGCAAGCAGCGGGGTTGTCTCTAGCTAGACTAGCGAAGCATGGCCCTTTGGTTACGAAGTTTTCTGTATTGTATCAGTTCCTGGCGACGGTTACAATCCCTTTATGTTTTAAGGCGAGACGAGCAGATAATCGATGCTGTCCACCATCCACTTGCCGTTGACGTAGCGGATCGTAATGTTGCGTTCGACGTTCATGCCCCCGGCGTCGCGAGGACTTTCCAGCTGGGAGATGCTGCCGCGGCCCGTTCCTTCGTAGTAATGGATGTAGGGCTTCGAGACGAACCGATGCTTCGTCACGTTCGTTTTCCTCTGCACGAGCTTGTTAATGAATTCGTCCGTAAAATAAGGCTGGAACTTCGTTCGAACCTGCTTGTATTTGGACAGATCGGCCGAATCGTTCGCCGCCTGAACGAGGGCGTTCAGCCTCGTCTGAGTTATCTCCGGATACTGCCGGGCGTTAATGACGACTTTCCGGTCGCCGAGCGAGGCGGTCGCCTTTTGCGTCGAGCTGTTCCATGTGACCGCTCCTCCCAGCGACTGGGCAATAAAGCGGAGAGGGACGTAGGTGACCCCGCGTTCGATAATGGTTTGCGCATCCAGCAGAACGCTTTTGCCGTTAACCGTAGCGTAATTCGAATTCAGCGGTACGTTGACCTCGATGTCCTCTTTGGAGATTTTCGCGGTTAACGTCGGCTTGTCCCACTTTACCTTGGCTCCCAGCCCTTCGGAGACGACGCGAAGGGGAATCAGGATGTGGCCGCGATCGTTCTTTCCGTACACCGGGGCCGTAATGGTCGGCGACTCCTGCGCGGAGGCTGTTCCGGACAGGGCCGGCAGCAGCATGAGGGATGCGGCGAGTAAAACGGGCGTTAGTTTTTTGGACACGGGAAATCCTCCTCTACTCAACTGTTTGGCCATATTTGGACGCGTCTTTAAGGCGATTTGTGCGTCATGCTGATATATACCCAGCATTTTCAAATATGAAAACGGGTTGTCCGGTAATTTCATGACCGTATGAGGCAGGCGCTTCGCTCTACAGGAGATATATCCCCATTCTTTTTGCGATCATTTTAGTTGCCCTCTTTTCCCCGACTTACCACTCTTTTGTCAATAACGATGTAGACATTACCCCGATTAGTAATCGTTGCCTATTGTAAACGCTTCATTATATGCTTGCTTTGGCAAGATCGACCGAAAGAGGCTCCTCAGATGCGGCAAACCTACCTCGCCAGGAATCGACTGGGCTTTCACGTTATGCCATGCAAGGTCTGGCGCAAATAGCGGCAAGCTGCGCAGCGGCATCCAAATCGAGCTAAGGGGGAATAAAGCCGATCCGCGGAAAATGATCGAGGTTCAATAATCCGAACAATAGGAGGCAATCTCAATGAGCAATCTGTCCGTTCAGCCCAACAGCAGACCTGGAGTAAAAATCAAAGTGCAGCAGTTCGGCCGTTTTTTGAGCGGAATGGTTATGCCCAATCTCGGCGCTTTTATCGCATGGGGCTTGATTACCGCCTTGTTTATTCCGACGGGCTGGATTCCGAATGAAGACCTGGCCAGTCTCGTAGGCCCGACAATCACGTATTTGCTGCCGCTCCTGATCGCGTATACCGGAGGCACGATGGTCAACGGCACGAGAGGCGGCGTTCTGGCCGCCATCGCCACGATCGGCGTGATCGTCGGCTCGGACATTCCGATGTTCCTCGGCGCCATGATCGTCGGTCCGGCTGCCGCCTGGGTGATCAAGAAATTCGATTCTCTCATCGAAGGCAAAGTGAAGGCCGGCTTCGAAATGCTGGTCAACAATTTCTCCGCGGGCATCCTCGGCGGCATCATGGCGCTGATCGCGTACAAAGGAATAGGCCCCGTCGTCACCGGCTTCAGCAACGTGCTGTCCGATGCGGTCGATTGGCTGGTCGCAAACAATCTGATTCCGCTTGCCAACATTCTTATCGAACCCGGCAAGGTGCTGTTCCTGAACAACGCGATCAATCACGGCGTGCTCGGACCGATCGCCTTGAAGGAAGCGGCCGAAACCGGAAAATCGCTCCTGTTCATGCTGGAGTCGAATCCGGGACCGGGCTTGGGCATTCTGATCGCCTACTGGATATTCGGCCGCGGCGCGGCCAAGCAATCGACGCCGGGCGCGATCATCATCCACTTCTTCGGAGGTATTCACGAAATTTACTTCCCGTATATTCTGATGAATCCGAGATTGATTCTGGCGGCGATTGCCGGCGGGGTAACGGGAAGCCTGACGTTCTCGCTGCTTCATACGGGACTGGTCGCCGCTCCGTCTCCGGGCAGTATTTTCGCCTATATGATCATGACGCCCAAAGGCGAGTTCGTTCCGGTGCTGGCCGGCATCATCGTGGCCACCGCGGTATCGTTCGCCGTTGCCGGGCTGCTGCTGAAGAGCAGCAAGAAGGATGCGAATCTGTCTCTGGAGGAAGCGTCCGATAAAATCAAGCAAATGAAGAGAGAGGCCAAAGGCTTGGCCGAAGAGACGAAAAAGACGGGAGCGGACACGCGCAAAATCGTCTTCGCCTGCGACGCCGGAATGGGTTCGAGCGCGATGGGAGCTTCGATTCTTCGCAAGAAGATCAATCAGGCCGGGCTGTCCATTACGGTCATCAATACGGCGATCAACGATCTGCCGGGCGATGCGGATATCGTCATTACGCACGAGACGCTTACGGATCGGGCCAGGATCAAGCTTCCGGGTGCGGAGCATATCTCCATTACCGACTTCCTGAAGAGCCCGAAATACGATGAGCTGGTTCAACGTCTAAGTTCATGAACGTAACGAAGCGGCAGCGCCAAATCATCGGGATGCTCTTCGAGCGCGCAACCGAGATGACGGTAGCGGAAATGGCCCAGCGGATTCAAGTAAGCTCAAGGACGGTTCATCGGGAACTGATGGATATCGAGAAGGTATTGGAACGCTTCGGAATAACCCTGGTCAAGAAGACGGGCTTCGGCATTCGAATGGTCGCCTCCTCCGAGCAGCTTGAGCGGCTGCAAGCGGAATTGTTCCGCAGCACCGACGACGGCCTGTCGGAAATTACGCCGCAGGAACGGCAGACGCTGATTCTGTGCAGCTTGCTGAGCCAGAGCGAGCCGATTAAGTTGTTTGCGCTGGCGCACGAGCTGCAGGCCGCCGTTCAGACGATCGGCAGCGATCTGGATGAGCTGGAGGAGTGGGTCGAGCGCAACGGGCTGCGGCTCATTCGCAAGAGGGGCTACGGGATCGAAATCGTCGGCCCGGAAGGGAGCAAGAGACGGGCGATCGCGAACCTGGTGGCGGAATCGCTGGATCATTCCGCCTTGTTCGGAAATACGCTGGAATCCGGCTACGACCCGGTGAGCACGCGGCTTCTGGCGCTGGTCGGCAAGGAGCGGTTCATCCGTCTGGAGCGAGCGCTGTGGCAGCTGGAGGAGACGTATCCGACGGCGCTGCCCGAAGCGGCGTACACCGAGCTGCTCATCCGGCTCTCGATTGCGCTCGCCCGCTGCTCGGCCGGCTTCTATCTTCCGGAGCCGGGCACGACGGCGACGACGGCGGATGGACTCGCTTCCCCGTTCCGGGATCGGGTGCTGGCCTGCCTGGCGGATGAGCTGGACCTCGAGCTGCCCGAACGGGAGCGGCTCGCGCTGACGAGCTTGTTCCGGGAGTGGGAGGGCGCGGACCGCAGCGGCGGCGTACGGCCGCTCTACGAAGGCTTTCGCCAGTTGGAGTTCGTCACGAAGCTGGTGCAAGCGGTCGGCGACAAGCTGAACGTCGACTTCGGCGAGGACCGCTCGCTGATCGAAGGGCTGCTGGAGCATATGACGCCGGCGATGCGCCGCCTGTCGAACGGGGAGCGAATCCGCAATCCGCTGCTGCCCGAAATTCGCGCCAGCTACGGAGAGCTGTTCAACGGCATCCGCGCGACGGTGCGTCAGGTCGGGCCGAAGCTGCCGATTCCCGACGAGGAGGTCGGGTATCTGACGATGCATTTCGGAGCGGCGCTGGAGCGATATTCCCGGGTGGTCCGGAAAGTGAGGGCTCTGCTCGTATGCATGGGCGGGATCGGGTCCTCCAAGCTGCTGGCGATCCGGATCAACAAGGAGCTGCCCCAGATCGAACTGCTGGCCCATATTTCCTGGTTTGAGGCGGCCCGCGTGCCCGAGGACGATTACGATCTGATCATCTCCACCGTCGATCTTCCGCTTCCGGCCGACCAATATTTCAAGTCGAGCCCTCTGCTCACGGCGGAAGAAGCGGAGAAGCTCGGACAGTTTATCCGCAATCACGCGTACAAGCGGGCCGACGACAGAATGGGGAGAGCCGAGCCTTCCGGAGACTCGCTCAACAAGCTGAACGGCATCGTCCAATATTCGAAAATATGCGTTCAGCTGCTCGACCAATTCGAAGTCGTAAAGCTGTCCGGCATCTCCGCGGACGGTATAGTCCCGTTGGAGGAGCTGGTCGACCGGCTGCTCGAGCCGATCGGGCGCCGACTGCCGGCAGGCGCGGCCGAGGAAATCTCGGCCCTGCTCGTCCGGCGGGAGGAGCAGGGGAGCCAGGTCGTTCCCGACACCGGGCTGGCGCTCTTCCATACGCGCACGGACGTCGTCGAAGAGCCTGTTATCGTCCTGTTTCGGTTCGACGGGCCGATCCGCTGGACGCGGGAGGAGAGCGCGGCGGTGAGCCATATTTTGCTCATGGTCGGGCCGCGGACGATCGACAACCGAAAGCTGGAGGTTCTGAGCGAGATCAGCGCCCTGCTGCTCGAGCCGGACGTCATCGAACGGCTGGAGACGGGCAACGAGGACGCCATCAAGCGGATGTTCTCGCACAAGTTCGAACGGTTTCTGCAAGAGAGATTAGCATAAGCGGGGAGAGAGAGCGATGACAATACTGTCCAAAGAAAAAATCAGGCTGGGGGTCCGCGCCGGCGACCGCTACGAAGCGATTCGGCTGGTCGGCCAGCTGCTGGTCGACGCCGGGCACGTGCCCGCGGAGTATATCGATTATATGATCCGGCGCGAAGAGGAGCTGTCGACCTTCATGGGGGCGGGGCTGGCCATTCCGCACGGCACGAATGAAGCGAAGCCGCTGATCCGCTCCACCGGACTGGCGGTGCTGCTGTCTCCGGACGGGATCGACTTCGGCGAGGGGCAGACCGCGAATATCGTCGTCGGCATTGCAGCCGTCGGGGACGACCATATGGAATTGCTGACCGGCATCGCTTCCATCGTGGCCGACGACGCGGCCAACGAACGTCTTCTGCGGGCGAAGTCGGCCGACGAAGTGCTGGATATTTTCCAGGCGGAGATCGGATCGTGAAAGCCGTCCATTTCGGCGCGGGCAATATCGGAAGAGGCTTTATCGGACTGCTGCTGTCGCGTTCCGGCTACCGGGTGACCTTCGTCGACGTGAACGACGCCGTCGTGGAGGCGCTCAATCGGCGGCGCAGCTACAGGGTCGACTACGCCGGCTCCGGCGAAGAAGCGCACGAGGTCGCGGGAGTGGACGCCATTCACGGCTCCGATGCGCAGGCCGTGGCCGCGGCGGTCGACGGGGCGGATCTGGTCACGACGGCCGTCGGCGTCGGTGCCTTCGGCTCCATCGCGCCGGCGCTTGCCGAAGGCATTCGTCAGCGGCTTCGCTCGGGCGCTCCGCCTCTGCGGATTATGGCTTGCGAGAACGCGATCGGCGGCAGCAGCCGGCTGGAGCAGGCCGTGGCCGCGCGGCTGACCGAGGAGGAACGGCGGCTCGCCGGCTCGAGCGTCTTCTATCCCAATTGCGCCGTAGACCGCATCGTGCCGCAGCAGCATCATGACGATCCGCTGCGGGTAACGGTCGAACCGTTCTGCGAGTGGGTGGCGGAGGAGCTGCCCGATTCGCCTCCGTCTCCCGGCATTCAGGGCGTACATTACGTCGCCGAGCTGGAGCCGTATATTTCGCGCAAGCTGTTTACCGTCAATACCGGCCACGCATGCGCCGCTTATTACGGCTATCTGCAGGGCTGCGGGACGATACGGGAAGCGCTCGCGAACGGGACGATCGCGGCCGCGGTCGGCGGCGCGCTGCGGGAGACGGGCGCGCTTCTGGTTCGGCGCTACGGCTTCGACGAGAGCGAGCACGAACGTTACATCGCCGTCACGCTGGAACGGTTCGCAAATCCGCGGCTGGCGGACGATGTCGTCCGGGTCGGAAGATCGCCGCTCCGCAAGCTGTCTCCGGACGAGAGATTCGTCCGTCCGGCCGTGCTGGCTTACGAGGCGGGGCTGGCAACGGAAAACTTGACGAATGCGATCGCGGCGGCGATGCGCTTCGATTACTCTGAGGACGCGGAGGCGGCGGAGCTGCAGGCCGCGCTGCGCGAATACGGGCCCGGCATCGTCGTCTCCCGGTATATGGGCCTCGGGCCGGAGCATCCGCTGCACGCCGCCATTACGGAGCGTTATGCGAGTATAAGGAAGGAGGGGCGACATGAGCGATCATAAAACCGTCGTGCGCCAAGGGATTGCCGCGTCTCCCGGCTACGCCGTATCGCGGGCCTATATTTTGAAGCGGGAGCCGTACGTTCCCGAGCGCTTGTCCGTCGCCGATCCCGCCGCGGAGCAGGAGCGATTCCGCGAAGCGGTCGATTTCGCCGTGAACGAGATCGACGGCATCAGGCAAGCGATGGAGGAGAAGCTCGGCGCGTCCAAGGCGGAAATCTTCGAAGGTCATCTGCTGCTGCTTCGCGATCCCGAGCTGCTGGATACGGTTGTCGCCAACATCGGCGAGCAGCGCCTGAACGCCGAATACGCGCTGCTGGAGGTGAGCCGGATGTACATCGAGATTTTCGAAGGCATGGACAATGAGCTGCTGCGGGCGCGGGCGATCGATATCGCCGACGTGTCGGAGCGGGTGATGAACCGGCTGCGCGGCCTCCCCCATGTCGACGTATCCGCATGGACGGAGCCTTGCGTTCTTATCGCCGAGGAGCTTGCGCCGTCCGATACGGCCCGCCTCAATCCGGACATTGTGAAAGCAATCGTGAGCGAGGCCGGCAGCCGGACCTCCCATTCCGCGATTATGGCCCGCTCGCTCGACATTCCGGCGATCGTCGGCGCGGGGCCCGGCCTGACGGACATTCCGCAGGGAGCGGAGGTCGTTGTGGATGCGCTGACCGGAGAGCTGATCGTGCATCCGACGGAAGAGCAGAAGCGGGTATTTACGGAGAAAATGGAACGGTACGAGAGCCGGCGGCAAGAGCTGCGGAAGCTGAAGGATCTGCCTTCCGTCACGCGGGACGGCCATCGCGTCGAGCTGGCCGCCAATATTGGCAAGCTGGAAGATTTGGAGAAGGCTCTGGATAACGGAGCGGAAGGAATCGGACTGTTTCGAACGGAATTTCTGTATATGGATCGCAGCAGCATGCCGGGCGAAGACGAGCAGTTCGGCATCTACAAGCACGCGCTTCAGCGCATGGAAGGAAAACCGGTCGTCATTCGAACGCTCGACATCGGCGGCGACAAGGAGCTGCCGTATATGTCGCTTCCGAAGGAAAGCAACCCCTTCCTGGGACAGCGGGCCATTCGCCTCTGTCTCGCGCGGGATGATCTATTCCGCACGCAGCTCAGGGCGCTGCTTCGCGCCAGCGCGTTCGGCAATCTGAAAATTATGTTTCCGATGATCGCGGTATTGGAGGAATGGCGGCAGGCCAAGGCGATCTTATTGGAAGAGAAGGCGCGGCTGATCGGGCAAGGTGTCGAGGTGAGCGAGGAGCTGGAGCTCGGCATGATGGTCGAGGTTCCGGCCGCCGCGCTGTTGGCGGACCAATTTGCTCGGGAGGTCGACTTTTTCAGCATCGGAACGAACGATCTGATCCAGTATACGATGGCGGCGGATCGGATGAACGAAGCGGTATCCGGCTTGTATCAGCCTTGCCATCCCGCTATTCTGAGATTGATCGGAATGGTTGCCGAAGCCGCCGGGCGGCATGGCAAATGGGTCGGCATGTGCGGCGAGATGGCCGGCGACGCCAAGGCGATTCCGCTGCTCGTCGGGCTGGGGCTGCATGAATTGAGCATGAGCGCGGCTTCGATTCTGGCGGCGCGCGAAGCGGTTCGCGGGCTGAATCGCGAGGAGCTGGTTCCTTTCGCGAAGCAGGCGCTCTCTATGGGCAGCCAGGCCGAGGTCGAAGCGCATTTGCAGACGCTCCATCGTTTGTAACGGCAAATTTTAAAGGCAAAAGGAGCATGAATCGGTATGATAACGAAAACGTTTGTTGTAGCCAACCCTCAGGGCTTCCATGTGCGGCCGACGAAAACCTTCGTCGAATGCGCGCAGCTTCTGCCCTGCGAGGTCTATGTGATTGCGAACGGGCGCCGGGTGAACGGCAAAAGCTCGCTGGGTCTGCTGTCGCTCGGGCTGGCCCGGAACGCGGAGGTGTCCATCGAGGCGGACGGCGAGCAGGAGGAGCGGGCGATCGAAGAGCTGGGCCGGATTATGACGGATATTTTCGAATAACATAGACGGATGCGGGGCCGGCTTGTCGCGGCTCCGTTTTTTTGTGCCGGTTCGGCAAGGATAAAATTCGCTTTCCTTATCCGAATCCTCTCCGACAAAAACGCATTCGCCGTCCTATGGACGCCGCAGGCGTTTTTGCTTGCCGAAGCGCGAAAGGCTTGCCTGACTTTGTTTTCGGCGACATAATAGAAGGATGCGCAGACTGCGGAGCAGCGGCGATTTTCCCCCGGAACGAGGAGGCACCGGCATGTACAAGATTATGCTTGTGGACGACGAAGCGGAAGTCAGGGAGGGCATCCGCAATCGCATCGCCTGGCAGGAGCACGGCTACGATTGCGTCGGCGATTACGAGAACGGAATGGATGCGCTCGAAGCGGCGGAGCTGCTCAAGCCCGACGTGGTGCTGACCGATATCAACATGCCTTTTATGGACGGGCTGGAGCTGACGCGGCAATTGGCCGAGCGGCTTCCGTGGACGAAGGTGGTCATTCTGACCGGCTACGACGACTTCGACTACGCGCAGCGGGCGGTGAAGCTGAGCGTAAAGGACTTTATTTTGAAACCGATTACAAGGGAAGAACTGATCGGGGTGCTCGACAGCATCAAGGGGGAGCTGGACGAGGAGAAGGACCGGCGCGAAAATCTCGTCCGGCTGGAACGGCAGCTGAGAGAGAGTCTGCCGGTATTGAAGGAGAGATTTCTCGAACGAATGGTCGGCACTTCGATCGGCCTGGGAGAGATGGCGCAAAGGATGGCCTATTTCGGCCTGAATCTGCCCGGCCCGGCGTACGTGGTGCTGGCGGCGGACGCGGATCATTTCGGCGAAGCGGCCCCGGACGCCGACCGGGAGCTGCTCCGCTTCGCGCTGCACAATATCGTGCAGGAGATCGCCGCCCGCGAAGCGGAATCGGCCGTGTTCCGCAGCCGGGAGGAGAAGGCGGTGTGCATTCTGTCCGGCGGCGCGGACGACCGGCTGTTCGACCGGGCGCAGGCGCTGGCGGAGGAAATCCGCCGCTCGGTGGAAACGTATTTGCGCTTCACGGTAACGGTCGGCATCGGCCTTCCCGTCTCCGGACTGGCCGACATTCGCCAGGCGTACCGCTCCGCGGTCGCCGCTCTCGATTACCGCGTCCTGCTCGGGACGAACCGCGTTATCAGCATTACGGACCTCGAAGGCCGCCGCGGCTTGTCCGCGGATACGACGGGAGATTGGGAGAGACGGCTTGTCATCGGCGTGAAGACCGGCTCCGCGGAGGAGACGGAGCAGGCGGCCGCGGCGATCGTATCGCAGCTGAAGACGGCGGCCCCTTCTATCGAACAGGCGTACGTCCGCATTCAGAAGCTGATCGTCTCCCTGCTTAACGCGCTGGAGGAATCGGGAGCCGGAGCCGGGCTGTTCGGAGACGGCGTCAACCCGATTACCGAGGTGTACCGCTTCAAGACGCTTGACGAGATCGAGCTGTGGCTCAAGGAGCTGTGCGGGGAGTCGATCCGCATGCTGGCCGAGAAGCGCAGCGACATGGCCCGCGGCTTCATGGTCAAGGCGGAGGCGTATATCCGGGACAACTTCGCCGATCCGGGCTTGTCCTTGAAGACGGTGTGCGAGATCGTCCATATGAGCAACAGCTATTTCAGCGCCATGTTCAAGGCGCGGACGGGGAAGACGTTTGTCGAATATTTGACCTGGCACCGCGTCGAGAAGGCGAAGGAGCTGCTGGCCGCCACCGATCTGAAAAGCTACGAGATCGCCGCCGAGGTCGGCTATGCCGATCCCCATTATTTCAGCGTGCTCTTCAAGAAAGCGACCGGAGACACGCCGACGGAATACCGGAACCGGGCCGCGGGACGGGAGAGGGCCACATGAACCTGTTTCGGTTCCGGACGATTCAATCCAACATCGCCGCCGCGCTCGCTTTTATGATCGTCATTCTGGCACTCGTCATGGGCTTCATCGCCTACCGGCTGTCGGCATCGGCCGTTCAGCGGACGGCGCAGGACTTTACGGCCGAGCTGATCAAGCAGGTCAACACCAACATCCAGTCTTACGTCAACAACATGGAAAATATTTCGCTGCTGGCTCTGAACCATCGCGGCGTGAGCGGCTATCTGACCGGAGACAGCGACGACGAAGCGTCGGTGACGGATTTTCTGCGGACGATCATTTTGTCGCGGAAGGACATCGCCTCGATCGGCGTCTTCGGCTATAACGGGCGCTTCGTCTCCGACGGAGGCAGCGGCAATCTTAATCCTTACGTCAACGTGCCGGACCAGAGCTGGTACCGCGAGGCGAAGGAGGGCCAGGGCAAGGTGTTCATCTCGCCGTCGCACGTTCAGCCCGTCTTCAAGGAGGACTACAGATGGGTTGTCTCGCTCAGCCGGGAAATCCGCAGCGCGGACAATTCGCGGGGGATCGGGGTTCTGCTGGTCGATCTCAATTTCAGCGTCATCAACGATATTTTGAACGGCATCGAGCTGGGCAAGCGGGGGTACGTGTATATCCTCGACCGAGGCGGGCGCGTCGTCTATCACCCGCAGCAGCAGCTGCTCTACAGCAACCTCAAGACGGAGAAGATCGACGAGGTGCTGGCGCTCGGCAACGGCAGCTTTATTACGGACGAAGGCGGCCAGAGCCGCATCTATACGGTTCAGGATTCCGGCTTCGGCTGGAAGATCGTCGGCGTCTCCTACGTCGGCGAGCTGGTCAACAACAAAGGGCGGATGCAGACGTCTTTCTTTACGCTGGGCGGCATCAGCCTTGTCGTGGCGCTGCTGCTGTCCTTCCTGCTGTCGCGCAATTTGACCCGTCCGATCCATCAGATGCAGAGGCATATGAGCGAGGTGGAAAAGGGCAACTTCGACATCCAGGTGCCGGTCGATGCGACGCGGGAGATCGGCATGCTGGCCCGCGCCTTTAATCTGATGGTCGTACGCATTCGCGAGCTGATGGCGCAGGTGGTCAAGGAGCAGGAGTTCAAGCGCAAGAGCGAGCTGAACGCGCTGCAGGCGCAGATCAATCCCCACTTCCTGTACAATACGCTCGATTCGATCGTCTGGATGGCAGAGAACGACAAGTCGGCGGAGGTCGTTCGCATGACCTCCGCCCTGGCCCGGCTGTTTCGCGCCTCGATCAGCAAGGGCTCGGAACTGGTGCCCGTTCGCAACGAAATCGAGCATATCAGCAATTACTTGACGATTCAGAAAATGCGCTACCGCGACAAGCTCGATTTCCGCATCGACGTGGACGACGCCATCAAGAGCAGCCTGACCTTAAAGGTGCTGCTGCAGCCGCTGGTCGAGAACGCGATCTACCACGGCGTCAAAAACAGGTACGGCACGGGGACGATCCGGATTACGGGAGAGAGAAAAGGAGAGACGATCGTGCTGCAGGTCAGCGATAACGGAGTGGGCATGGACGAAGCGACCCGCAGAGCGCTGTTGACTCCGGCGGCCGACCCGAAGCAGGGCAAAGGCGTGGGGCTGACGAACGTCCACGAACGCATCCGGCTGTATTTCGGCAAGGCGTACGGGCTTACGATCGAGAGCGAGCCGGACGAGGGCACGACGGTGACGGTGACGATACCGGTTCTCGACGGCCCTGCGGCCGTCGCGGAGCCGCCGGGGAAGGAGAGGGAAGCGTAATGGCCAGACGAAGCGATACGAAGCGGCTGCTGACGTTCGTGCTGGCGGTCGTCGCCCTCACGCTGGCGGGGATTTACGGGCTGGGCGCGCTGCGCGGGGAAGACGCGGCCAAGCCGCTCAGCGTCACCGTCGTGATCAAGTCGGTATCCAAGGAGATGGAATTCTGGCAGGTGCTGATGGAAGGCGTCCATGCCGCGGCCAAGGAGTTCGGCGTCAACGCCAGCGTCGTCGGTCCCCAGCGGGAGACCGACATCGACATCCAGATCGGCATGCTGCGGCAGGCCGTAAGCGAGAGGCCGAACGTCATTCTGATGGCCGCCGCCGATTACAACCGGCTGGCGCCGCTCGCCGAGGAGATCGACCGCGCGGGCATTCCGCTCATCACGATCGATTCCGCGGTGAACAGCGAGGTACCGCGGAGCTTTATTGCCACCGACAATGTCGAAGCCGGGAAGAAGGCCGCGCTTAAGCTGGCGGAGCTGCTCGACGGACCGGCCCGCGTGGCCATCATCAGCTATGTGAAGGAGACCGCCACGCAGATCGAGCGGGAAAGCGGCGTCCGGAGCGTGCTGGAGGCGGATCCCCGCTTCGAGATCGTCGGCACGTATTACAGCGACGGAGACGAGAACGTCGCCTACGAAACGACGAAGGAGCTGCTGCGGAAATACCCGGATCTGAAAGGCTTCGTCGGCCTGAACGAGCCCTCCTCCGTTGGCGCGGGCCGGGCGATCAGGGATATGGGGCGGGGCGGCGAAGCGCTGCTGGTCGGCTTCGACAGCTCGGTCGACGAAGTCCGCCTGCTGGAGGAAGGCGTCATTCAGGCGACCGTCGTCCAGCGTCCGTTCAATATGGGCTATCTCGGTGTGAAAACGGCGGTCGACCTGATCGCCGGCCGCAAGGTGCCGGCCTCGATCGACACCGGCTCTCTCGTCATTACGAAAGCGAACATGTACGAGGAGGAAAACCAGCAGCTCGTCTTTCCGTTTAATTAAGGCTTATCGTCTCCCAAACCGTTTTTCCGCAATGGCGTCCAGTGACGACCGCCGTTATCGGAAAAGCGGTTTTTTGCTGCGCTCTCCGATCATCAGAGATTTTTCAACCATGCGAAGAGAATATTCCATTTCTCCTGTAAACGTTTCAAATTACAATTCGGATAGACCAAAAAGACGCCGCAAGGCGAGCGAAAAGGGGTGAGAGGATGGAGGAGCTGTTGCTCCGTATGGAAGGCATAGACAAGGCGTTCCCGGGCGTTCAGGCGCTGCAGCAGGCGCGCTTCGAGCTGCTGGCCGGCGAGGTGCACGCGCTGATGGGAGAGAACGGCGCCGGCAAGTCGACGCTGATGAAGGTGCTGACCGGCGTATACAGGAAGGATGCCGGAACGATCCGTTATCTGGGGAAGGAAGCGGAGTTTCCCCACACGAAGGCGGCGCAGGACGCCGGCATCAGTATCATCCACCAGGAGCTGAATCTGGCGCCCGATCTGACCGTGGCCCAGAACATTTATATCGGCCGGGAGCCGCGGAGGAAGGGCTTTCCGCTGTTCACCGACGAGAAGAAGCTGAACGAGCAGGTTCGCGCGCTGCTAAGACGAATGAACCTGTTTCTCGAGCCGGATGCTCCGGTTGCCGAGCTGACCGTGGCGAAGCAGCAGATGGTGGAGATCGCCAAGGCGCTGTCCTTCAACGCCAAAGTGCTGGTCATGGACGAGCCGACGGCGGCGCTGAGCGACAGCGAGATCGCCGACCTGTTCCGGATCATCGGCGAGCTAAAGATAAGCGGCGTCGGCATCGTCTACATCTCCCACCGGATGGACGAGATCAAGCGGATTACCGATCGCGTGACGGTCATGCGCGACGGCGCTTATATCGACACGGTCCGCACGGACGAGGTGACGATCGAGCGGATTATCTCGATGATGGTCGGGCGGGCCGTCTACCAGGAGTCCCGCGCCCAATCGGCGTCGTACGGGGAGACGGCGCTTGAGGTTACGGAGCTGAGCCGCGGCAAAGCGCTGCAAAATATCGGCTTCTCCGTGCGCAAAGGAGAAATTCTCGGCTTCGCCGGTTTGGTCGGCGCGGGCCGAACGGAGCTGGCCAGAGCGATCTTCGGGGCGGACCCGGTCGATTCGGGCGAGATTCGCGTCCACGGGCGCAAGGCGCGCATCCGGAGTCCGCACGACGCGGTTCGGGCCGGAATCGGCTACCTGTCCGAGGATCGCAAGCGCTTCGGCCTGCTGGTCGACATGGACGTGAAGACGAACGTCGCCGTCGCCAGCCTGCGCGAATTTACGCGGCTCGGAAGCTGGATGAAGGCGGGAGCGATCGGCGAAGCCGCCGCGTCCGTCGTCGACAAGCTGAAGGTCAAGACGCCGAGCGTCGACCAGGAGGTCAAATATTTGTCCGGCGGCAATCAGCAGAAGGTCGTCATCGGCAAGTGGCTGACCCGGGACTGCGACATTCTGATTTTCGACGAACCGACGCGGGGCATTGACGTCGGGGCCAAGAGCGAGATCTACAAGCTGCTCGAAGAGCTCGCCGGTCAGGGGAAAGCGATCGTCATGATTTCTTCCGAGCTTCCGGAAATTTTGCGGATGAGCCATCGCGTCGTCGTCATGTGCGAGGGACGGATTACCGGCGAGCTGGCCCGCGAGGAAGCGACGCAAGAGAAAATTATGAGTCTGGCCACCGCGCGAATCGGCTGATTCAAGCAATCGAAGGGGGAAGTCATCATGCAACCCGCAGAAGCGAAAAAGACGCTAAAGCTGGGCTCGGGCATGCTGCAGCAGCTGCTGGCGTTTACGAGTCTGATCGTTCTTATTGTGGTATTTTCGTTCGCATCGGAAAATTTCTTTCAGTTTTCCAATATTGTCGGCATCCTGCTCTCCACCGCGGTCATCGGCGTTCTGGCGCTCGGCTCGACCTTCGTTATCATTACCGGGGGCATCGACTTGTCCGTCGGCACGGTGATGACGCTGAGCGCCGTCATGACCGGCGTATTCATCACCTTCTGGGATTTCCCCGTCTGGCTGGGCGTGATCGGCGGCATACTGACCGGCGCGTTGTGCGGCTTCCTGTCGGGAGCGCTCGTGGCGAGGCTGAAGATTATGCCCTTCATCGCGACGCTGGCGATCATGATGATCGCCAAAGGGCTGGCGCTCGTCATCTCCGGGACGAAACCGATCTACTTCAACGACGATCCGGGGTTCCGCAAAATCGCGCAAGGCTCGGTGCTCGGCGAGCTCATCCCGGGCTTCACCATTCCGAACGCGGTGCTGATCTTTTTCCTGGCGGCGATCGTCGCCGGCGTTATTCTGTCCCGCACGATCATCGGCCGTTACAACTTCGCTCTCGGCAGCAACGAAGAAGCGACGCGGCTGTCCGGCGTTAACGTGAATTTCTGGAAAGTCGTCATCTACACGATTACCGGGCTGTTCACCGGCCTGGCGGGCGTGCTGATCGCGTCCCGTCTCAGCTCCGCCCAGCCGGCGCTCGGAGCGGGCTACGAGCTCGAAGCGATCGCGGCGGTCGTCATCGGCGGAACCTCGCTGAGCGGCGGCAAAGGCACGATCGTCGGCACCGTCATCGGTGCCTTGATCATGAGCGTGCTGACGAACGGCCTGCGGATTTTGTCCGTGCCGCAGGAGTGGCAGACCGTCGTCGTCGGCCTGGTCATCCTGCTGGCGGTGTACACGGACATGCTGCGCAGACGGAAGAAGTGACCATTGAAACGGTAGGTTCTCCGCGGCCGCGGCCCGGAGTTTCCATACAACCATTAAGGGAAAAGGGGAGACTTTCGGTTATGAAAAAATGGACCATGCTTCTCGCAACGACTCTGCTCGTCGCTCTGACGCTGAGCGCCTGCGGCGGCAATAAGGAATCGGGCTCGGCGGCTTCTCCGGCCGCCGGCGGCAGCGCTCCGGCGCCAAGCGAAGGCAAGCTGTACATTCCGATCATCTCGAAAGGGTTTCAGCATCAATTCTGGCAGGCGGTCAAGGCGGGAGCCGAGAAGGCCGCGACCGAGCTGGGCGTAGAAATTACGTTCGAAGGTCCGGAGACGGAAGCGCAGGTCGACAAGCAGCTCGAAATGCTGCAGGCGGCGCTGGACAAAAAGCCGTCCGCCATCGGCTTCGCGGCGCTGGACAGCCAGGCGTCGGGGCCATATCTGGAGCAGGCGCAGTCCGCGGGCATTCCGGTCGTCGCCTTCGACTCCGGCGTCGAGAGCCCGATTCCGGTCACGACCGCGTCCACGAACAACATGGCGGCATCCACGCTGGCGGCCAAGAAGATGGCGGAGCTGATCGGCAACGAAGGCGAGATCGCGATGATCGTTCACGACCAGACGAGCCGCACCGGCGTCGATCGCCGCGACGGCTTCAAGAACGAGATCGAATCGAATCATCCGAACATTAAGATCGTCGACATCCAATACGGCGGAGGCGATCATCTGAAGTCGACCGACCTCGCGAAGGCGATTATTCAAGCCCATCCGAATCTGAAAGGCATTTTCGGCTCCAACGAAGGCTCGGCGATCGGCGTGTTCAACGCCGTGACGGAGCTCGCGCTTGACGGCAAAATTACCGTCATCGGCTTCGACTCCGGCAAGCAGCAGATCGACGCGATCAAGTCGGGCAAGATGGCCGGCGCGATTACCCAAAACCCGGTTGGCATCGGCTACGAAACCGTGAAGGCGGCTGTCGCCGCGGTGAAGGGCGAGAAGGTCGATCCGATTATCGACACCGGCTTCTTCTGGTACGATCAATCTAACATCGACAATGAGGAGATCCAGGCCGCGATCTACGAATAAGCGATCCGGAAGCGCCGAGCGGCGCCTTGGGATCGGCTGGCGGCAGCAGAACAGTCCGGGCGCGCAAGAGGCGTCCGGACTGCTGTCGTGCCGTGGGGCTGCCGCGGGGACAGAGGTCGCGAGGGTGCCGGACGGAGGCCTGTCTCCCGGGGAGGCTCGGGGCAGCGGGTTTTAGGCCATACGCAGACGGGACAGGACCTCGGCCTGTCTCCCCCGGGGGGGGCACGGGGCAACTGGGTTTTAAGCTTACGGCGAAGGTATTATTGCGCGGCCTTGGCTTGCGCCCGCTCGTCCATCATGTCGGCAACATCCTCGATCTGTCCCATGACCGAGATCGGATCGGAGAAGTAGAAGCGGTAGCCGTCGATTTCGTACAGCTCGTCGTTGATAACCGCCGGCAGCGTTCCCCAGATGGAGTCGCCGGCATAATCGTACGACTCGGCTTTGGCGTCCACCGCCATGAAGATATGGTCGCCGGCGTACTTGTCGACAACTTCGTTGGAGATGCTCATCCAGCCCACCTTGGAATCGATGTCCCGCACGACATTTTCGTTCATCGGCATGTCCAGCTCTCCGTGAATGGTTTTGCCCGTATAGGCGTTTCCGTAGAGCGTTATCTGTTTGTCGATGCCGCCGTCGAATACGGTGACCGTCTCTCCTTCCGACAGGTGCGCCTTCACCCGTTCCTTCGCTTTGGCGAGCTTTTCTTCGAAGGTCGCGAGCCAGGCGGAGGCTTCCGGCGATTTGCCCAGAAATACGCCCAATTGATCCATTTGCTCGCGGATATTGGCATTCACTTCGAGATAGACGGTAGGGGCGATCTTGGCATAGGCTTCGTATTTGGCGGCATCGCCCGTCACGATCAGATCGGGATTAAGCGACACGATCGCCTCCAAATTGTCGGAGATGTCCGCGATTCCTTCGACCTGATCCTCCAGATAAGGATTTTCCATAAACATGCGATTGGTTCCCAGGGGCTTCACGCCCAACTCCAGCAGGTAGCCCAGGTAGAAATCGGTAACGACCCGCTCGGGCGCGGCCGGAACCTCGACCTCTCCCATCGACGTCGCGACGATTCTCGTGCCTGCCTCTGCGGACGCAGCGGCGCTCGCGGATTCGGAGGCCTGCGAAGCCGTCGGGGACGGAGATACGCTTGAAGATGCGCTTGGGGATGCATCGTTAACGGCGCTGCTTCCGCATCCTCCGAGCAGCAGACCAAAAGCCAGCAGAAGGCTGGCCGGAACCTTCGTCGAGTGATTGAACATGTGAGTAGACCCTCCATCTGTACGTTGATAATGATTCTCGTTATCACGTATAGGAATATAGCACGACGCCATAGGGTCAACAATGGGATTTCTCCCTTCCGGGAATGTAACATCTTCCTCTCGGGGCAGCTTTCGATAACGATGCGGCGATATTCCGACATGCTTCTTGAAGGCATTGCTGAAATAATAGGCGTCCTGGTAGCCGACCGCGGCCGCGATCGTGCGCAGCGGAAGCTGGGTGCCGGCGAGCAGCTCGCACGCCTTGCGAATCCGCAAGCGAATGAGACAGTCGATCGGCCCGCGATCCAGAACCTGCTTAAAGCAATTCGACAGATAGCCGGGACTTCTATGGACCGCAAGCGCCAAGGTGTCCAGCGTATGCGGCTCGGAATAATGCTTGAGCATATACTCCAGAGTCATCGTCACCAGTTCGGCCGGACTGAACGCTCTGGACGGCGAGGGACCGCCATGGAATTGCTCGATGACGTGGGACAGCCATTGATAGAAAACGCCTTTAAGCCGCAGGGATACCGTCTGCTCCGGGAGCCGGCTTAATGCCAGCATTTCGCCAAGGAGATCGTAGAGAACGACCGGCTGATGGGGGATCACATCGTATACCGTCTCGAACGGGCTGCATCGGTTGAGCAAAGATAACGTTTCGTCGGTCGGCGGATTGTCCCAATCGGCCTCGTAGCCCACGATCATATATTCGACTCCGTCTACCCCGGCATTCATTTCGCAATAGCTTTTTTTAGGCATATGGAAAATTTGCAGGTTTTTCACGGAATAGGCGCGTCTGTTTAATAGAATCAAGGCTTCGCCCTTGCTCATGCAGAGGAAGCCGGCGGATCGAACGGCGAAAGAAGCGCGTTCCCCGGGCTTCAGGGCAAGCTTGCGAACCTCGATCCGCCGGATGCGGGCCAGGTTCCATAATTGGATGTGCTCGTTCAGATGAAGCATCGGCTGTGCATCTCCACTTCTCTAAGGAATAAGCTGTATTCCATTGTAACCCGCTGACGGAGCGGCGATCCACAGGTTTCGGAACGGAAGGCGATGCGAAGGACGCGGCGCGGCCCGAATACGGGGAGTGGCTTGCCTAACCGCGTGCGGAAAGACATAATAAAAGGATGCATATTAGAGCTGCGGGGGGCAAGAAGCGATGAGCGTGGGGAATGAGAGCGCGGTAAAGAACGCCGCGCAGGAAACGCAGGAGAGAATGATCAAGCAGATCGCGGGCGAGCTGGGGCTGGGCCTGGGACAGATCAGGACGGTCGCCGCTTTGCTGGACGACGGGAACACGATTCCTTTTATCGCCCGATACCGCAAGGAAATGACCGGCGAGCTCGACGAGGTGCAGCTTCGCGCGATCGACGACCGCCGTACATACTTGAAAGGGCTGGAGGACCGCAAGGGCGAAGTCATTCGCCTCATCGAGGAGCAGGGCAAGCTGACTCCCGAGCTGCGGGCGGCCATCGAGAAGGCGGTTAAGCTGCAGGAGGTCGAGGACCTGTACCGGCCGTACCGGCAGAAGCGCAAGACGCGGGCCAGCGTGGCCAAGGAGCGCGGCCTGGAGCCGCTCGCGCTGTGGCTGCTGGCGCAGCCGCGGCAGGGCGACGTGCGCGCGGAGGCGGCGAAATACATCGACGCCGAGAAGGGCGTAGACACCGCTGAGGATGCGATCCAGGGCGCGTCCGACATCGTGGCGGAAGGGCTGGCCGACGACGCCGGCATCCGGCGCTGGGTGCGCAAGTTCACCTGGGACCAGGGCGTGCTGGTCAGTAAGGCCAAGGACGCGGAAGCGGAGTCGGTCTACGAGATGTATTACCAGTATTCCGAGCCGGTTCGGCGGCTGCCGCCGCACCGTGTGCTGGCGATCAACCGCGGGGAACGAGAAGAGTTTCTGTCCGTCTCGATCGACGTGCCGGCCGACCGGATCGTGGACGAGATCAACCGCAGGACGATCAAGGGGCCGGGCCCCGCTCGCGACGTGCTGGCCGCGGCGGCGGAGGACGCCTACAAGCGTCTGATCTCCCCTTCGATCGAGCGGGAGCTGCGCGGCGAGCTGACGGAGAAGGCCGAGGAGCATGCCATCGGCATTTTCTCGGAAAATCTGCGCAATTTGCTGCTCCAGCCGCCCGTCAAAGGCCGGGTCGTGCTTGGCGTCGATCCGGCTTACCGGACCGGGTGCAAGCTGGCCGTCGTCGACGATACGGGCAAGCTGCTCGAGGTGGCCGTTACGTATCCGACTCCGCCTCATAACAAGAAAGCGGAGGCGGAGGTTGTTTTCCGGCGGTTGATCAACCAGTACGGGGTTGGGCTGATCGTCATCGGCAACGGCACCGGGTCGCGGGAAACCGAACAGTTCGTCGTGGGCATCATCAAGGCGATGCCCGAGCGCAGCCTGCAGTATTTGATCGTGAACGAGGCCGGAGCGAGCGTCTATTCCGCGTCCAAGCTGGCCGCGGAGGAGTTCCCGGATCTGGACGTGTCGGAGCGCAGTGCGGTCTCCATCGCCCGCCGGCTTCAGGACCCGCTCGCCGAGCTGGTGAAGATCGAGCCGAAGGCGATCGGCGTCGGCCAGTACCAGCACGACGTGACGCAGAAGAGGCTGGACGAGAGCTTGACCGGGGTTGTCGAATCGGCGGTTAACCACGTCGGCGTCGACGTCAATACCGCCTCGCCTTCGCTGCTGTCTTACGTGTCGGGCGTCAACGCGACGATGGCCCGCAACATCGTAAAGCTTCGCGAAGAGAAGGGCAAGTTTACCGACCGCTCGCAGATTCAGAAGGTGCCGCGTCTCGGCGCCAAGACGTTCGAGCAGTGCGCGGGGTTTCTGCGCATTTCCGACGGCGAGAACCCGCTCGACCGGACGCCGATCCACCCCGAATCGTACGGCGTGGTCGGCAAGCTGTTCAAGGAGCTCGGGCTGAAGCCGGCGGACATCGGTACGGAGGAGCTTAAGGCGAAGCTGGGCGCGATGCGCCTGGAGGAAGTGGCGGAGCGGCTCGGCGTCGGCATCCCGACGCTGCGCGACATCGCGGACAGTCTGCAGCGCCCGGGACGGGACCCGCGCGACGAGCTGCCGCCCCCGATCTTCCATACGGACGTGCTGGACATCGAGGATTTGAAGCCGGGCATGGAACTGCAGGGAACGGTGCGCAACGTCGTCGATTTCGGCGCTTTCGTCGATATCGGCATCAAGAACGACGGACTGGTGCACATCTCGCAGATCAGCAATAAATTCGTCAAGCATCCGACGGAGGCGGTTGCCGTCGGCGATACGGTTACCGTCTGGGTGCTCGGCGTCGATCTGAAGAAGGGGCGCGTCAGCTTGACGATGCGCCAGCCTTAAAAAAAGCGGGAGGTTCCGGCCGCTGTCGGGCTTGATGCGGCCGGGGTTTTCGGCAAAGATAAGAATTTGCCACTTGCCCCGGAGAGAGCAATCCGGTACAATTCAAGGCAATTGGAGGCGATTGCATGAATCCGGAGAAGTGCGTCGGTTCCTACCATCCCAAGTGGTTCGGGCTGGCGCTGCAGGCGCTTGTGGTTCTGTCGAAGGATTGCATACGCACCTGTCCCAGCGCGGAGCTCGCCAAGCTGCTGCAATCGGAAGCGACCTTGCTAAGACGCATCCTGTCGCTGCTCGCGAAAGGCGGAATTTTGGAAACCCGCGAAGGACGGGATGGCGGATACCGATTGAGAAGAGATCCGAATTCGATCACGCTTGCCGAGGTATTCTCGGTGCTTCAAGTTGCCGACCCGCTCTGCTCGGGCATCCGGGAGACGGCGGGCGATCACGCCTTCGGCCAGGAGATGAACGCGATCTTCGACGAGGTGACCGGCGAGATGGATCGCGCCATCCTGCACGTGCTGGAGCGTTATTCGATCGGACAGATTGCCGAGCGCGCGGGCAGCTTTGCCGGCGCCGGGGCTGAATAGGCAAGGAATCAAGAGGTTGTCCCATAAGTCCAAAGAGTCGTACCGAACGATGAGCGATGGAATGAGGCAAGTCGCATCTATCTTCTTCCGCTGCTATACGATCCTGAAGTGTTGAACCGATAAACCCGTGAAGGGGTCATTTCAGGAACGTATGAGGCAGTCTCCAGGAGACGGATGCTTCTTTTTTTTCATCGATCATCCTATACGACCTTACTTATGGAGCAGCCCCTTTTTGCACAATCCGAACGAATTCTCGACCGCCTCTAAGGAAGCGGACAATCACATAACATCGGGAAACCGCTTGCATTGTTTTTGGCACCCGCCTATAACTAGTAGTGAAAGGGGGAGGGGCGGTGAGGGGATACGCCAGAAGGTTCAACGATATGAAGCTCCGCAACAAAATGGTATGGTCGTATATGCTGTTTTTTATTCTCCCCTTCATCATAGTGGGGCTTTTCGTCGTGCACGAATTCAGGCAAACGGCGCTGACGCGGGCGGCCGAACAGGCGGAGAGCACGGTGGAGCGGGTGAAAAGCCGCGTGCTCGAGATGCTCGGCGTGCCGATGCTGCTCTCGAACCAGCTTTCCCTGGATACCGATATGGAGGACGTGGCGACGACGCGGTACCAGGACGTTTTTCAAGTCGTGGACGCTTATTGGAGCTATACCAAATTCAAGGTGTTCCTCGATTTCAATTCCGAGATTACGAGAGTGAAAATATACGCGGACAATCCGACGCTGATCGACAACTGGGAATTTACGCCGCTCGACGACAAGACGCGCCGGACGTTCTGGTACGAATCGGCGATCGGCCAGACCGGGAGGCTGGGCTGGTATTACTTCCCGAACGACTCGCGCTCCGCCTCCAGCATGCTCAGTCTCGTTCGAAGCGTTTATTTTCAGAAAACCCGCACGTTCGGATTGCTGCAGGTCGACGTCAACACGAACGAATTAAACGCCATTCTGGCGCAGGAGGAGCCGGAGATCGCGCTGGCCGACGAGCGCGGGATCGTCGTCGCTTCCAACCGGTCCGGCATGGCGGGCCGGAAGCTGGACGAGCTCGCCTGGGGGGAGCAGGTCGCCGCGCTGGAGCCGGGCCAATACGAGCTTGCCGTCGGCGGAGTCGGCTCCAAGGTCATCGTCGATGCCTTAAAGCCGGACAACAGCTACAGCGGGCTTAAAGTCGTGTCCGTGTTCCCCGTCGAGAGCATCATGAAAGAAGCGAACCGGATCAGCGCGCTCGGCTTTCGGATCATCTCGGTCGTGTTCGTCGTCGCGCTCGTCCTGATCTACTCGATCTGCACCGTTCTCACCAATCGGCTGCTCAAATTCAGCAAGCAGATCAACAAGGTTTCGATGGGCAATTTCAATACGGAGCTGACCGTGGACGGCAGCGACGAGATTGGGCAGATCAAGCGGCAGTTCAATCAGATGGTCGGCAGCATCCGGGAGCTGATGGACGAGGTGAGATCCTCCCACGAACAGACCCGCGGGCTCGAGCGCAGGCAGAACGAGATCAAGCTGAAGATGCTCGCCAGCCAGATCAATCCCCATTTTCTGTACAACGCGTTGGAGTCCATCCGGATGAAGGCGCATTTGAAGGGCGAGAAGGAAATTTCCCGAACGGTGAAAATGCTGGGCAAGCTCATGCGCAAAAATTTGGAGCTCACCGGGAAGGAGATCGAGCTGGCCGAAGAGTTCGAGATTTTGCGCTGCTACCTGGAAATCCAGAAGTTTCGCCACGAAGACCGGCTCGATTACGAGCTGGTTCTCGATCCCGCCGTAGAGAAGGCCGTTCTCCTGCCGCTGCTGATCCAGCCGCTCGTGGAAAATTCGGTTGTGCACGGCCTGGAGAAAGCCGTCGACGGCGGCACGGTCGTCGTGAGAGCGTGGCGGGAGGACGAGCGTCTGCAGGTCGTCGTCGAGGACGACGGCGTCGGAATGACGGCGGGGAAGCGCGATAAGGTGCTGCTCTCGCTCGAGGACCAGGAGGCGGAACGGATCGGCCTGCACAACATTCAGCAAAGGCTGCTCATGACTTACGGAGAAAGCTCCGGCTTGACGATCGAGAGCGAAGAGAACCGGGGGACGCGCATCAGCTTCAGCATTCCATTGGAAGGGACGACCAAACATGCACAGAGTGATGATCGTGGATGACGAGCCGCTGATCCGGGAGGGGCTGCGGACGATTGTCGATTGGGAGGAATACGGCTTCCAGGTCGCGGATGCGGCCGGCGACGCGATGGAGGCGCTGCGGAAGCTGCCCGAGGCGGCGCCCGGGCTGATGATCGTGGACATCCGCATGCCGGGAATGGACGGCCTGGAGCTGCTGCGGGCCGTCCGGGAACGATGCCGCCCGTGCCCGAAGTTTCTGATTCTGAGCGGCCATGCGGATTTCGAGTATGCGCGGACGGCTCTGCAGCTGAAGGTCGACGGCTATCTGCTCAAGCCGATCGACGAGGAGGAGCTGGCCCGTCATCTGGAACGGATCGGGGAGTCGCTGCGGGAGGAACGGACGGAGGCCGCGGAGAGATGGAGCCGGGAGAGCGCCATCCAGAAGCTGCTGACCGGGGAGGAGGACGTTGCTTTCGAGAAGGCCGATCTGCGATGGTCGTCCTACGAGGCCCTTCTCGTCAAGCTGCTGGGCCGCGACGAGCCGGACGCCAAGAGGGTCGCCGGGATCAAGCGGCGGCTCGTCGAGAGGTTCGATCGGACGGACGAGGGGGCCGTCTTCTCCGCGGAGCCGTATCTCGGCATCGCGCTCAAGGATACGATGAACCGGTCTTCCGCCCGAGGCAGAGCTTACCGTCTGATCGCCGAGGCGTGCGAAGAGACGGATTTCGATGCGGCGTCGGGAGGGGCGGTCGCGTCGCTCGCCGACTTGGCCGGTTCGTACGAGAAGGCCCGGGAGCTGATGAAGCGCCGGTTTCTGTTTGCGGGCGGCGGCATCGTCTCCGAGGAACCGCCGCTCCCGGCGGACGCCGCGGAAGCGGATTCCGGCGCCGCGTCCGAGTCGGAGGAGAAGCTTTTCCTCGCGCTGGACGCCGCGAATTCCGACGCCGCCGAGGCGGCCCTGCGCCGGCTCGGCGCGGCGTGGCTGGCCGCGGGCGCGTCCGAGCAGGAGATCAAGACCGGGTTCGCCGCGCGAATGTCGGCGACGTTGTCCAAGCTGGCGCAGTCCCGTCCCGAAATCCGCGATTACGTGCAATCGCTCGATTCGGAGCTCGCTTCGCTGGCCGCGGAATACCGTTACGATCTGCTGATCGCGCGGTTGTCCTCGATAAGCGCGCGGGTGGCGGAGAAGCTTCGTTTCGCCGGAGCCGGGCCGGACATGCAGGTGCAGAGAATGATCGAGCTGATCCGCCGCAACAGCGCGGAGAACTTGAAGCTGGAAGCGCTGGCCGAAGCGCTCGGGTACAACAGCTCTTACCTCGGCAAGCTGTTCAAAAGCGCCACCGGCGATTATTTCAACACGTATCTGGACAAGGTCAGAATCGAGAAAGCGAAGGAAATGCTTCGCAAAGGAATGAAAGTATATCAAGTCGCGGAGCTGGTCGGCTATGCGAACGTCGATTATTTTCATGCCAAATTCCGCAAATACGTCGGTTTGTCTCCCGTCGCTTATCGCAAGAACGCCGCCGATTCCCGCTGAGGATCGGGACCGGACAAGCGTCGGAAGCGCCTGCCGTCTCCAAGGCCGTCATCGGACCGGGGAGTCGGCTTTTTTCATTTTTCCGGAAGCAGCCCGACCTCTAATTTTGGCATGATTATTGAGCGAATCCTCGCTGTAGCGGTAAGAATGCGTTTTCATTATGATGGATTCATACAGCAAGGAGGGAAACTCATGAATGCGAGGCCCGATCATTCGACCGCCGTTTCACTGCCCGTGGCGCCGGTCCGGGGAGGAGCGCTTCGGCGCGCGTTCCGGAACCGCTACCTTTACTTGATGTCGCTGCCCTTCGTCGCCTGGGCCTTCGTCTTCACCTACTTGCCGCTGTGGGGATGGCTGATGGCGTTCCAGAAATACAATCCGAAGCTCTCGGTGTGGGAGCGGGATTGGGTCGGCTTCGCCAACTTCCGGACGCTTTTCCAGGACGAGACGTTTTATCTGGTCATGCGCAACACGCTGGCGATGAGCATGATGTCCCTGATCGCGGGATTTACGATTCCGATCGCGTTCGCGCTTCTGCTCAACGAAGTGAAGAACATGGCGTTCAAGAAAACGGCGCAGACGATTTCCTATTTGCCGCACTTCGTGTCCTGGGCGGTCGTCGCGGGCATCGTCTCGAAAATGCTGTCGACGGACAACGGCGCGGTCAACGACTTCCTGGTGTGGACCGGCCTGCTGGACGAGCCGATCCAGTGGCTGGCGAAGGGACAATACTTCTGGGGCATCGTCACCGTATCCGACGTCTGGAAGGAGACGGGCTGGAACGCGATTATCTACCTGGCGGCGATGGCGGGAGTCGTCCCGGAGCTGTACGAGGCGGCCAAAGTCGACGGAGCGAGCCGCTTGCGGCAAATGTGGCATATCACGCTGCCCGGCATCCGGCCGACGATTATCATCCTGATGATTCTGTCGATCGGGAACCTGATCAATATCGGCTTCGAGAAGCAATTTCTGCTTGGCAACAATCTCGTCGTCGATTACTCGAAGGTGCTCGACTTGTACGCGCTGGAATACGGCATCAAGATCAACCGGATTTCCTTCGCTACGGCGATCAACATGTTCAACTCGGTCGTTGCGGTGTTCCTGCTCTTCACGGCGAACGGGCTGTTCAAGCGATTTACGAAGGAAAGCGTATTCTAGGAGGGGACCCCATGACCGAACGCAGCGCGCGCAGAGGCGTCCCCGGCTCCGACCGGATCGTCGACGCGCTCATCTATGCCGCTCTTATCGTTACGTCGATCGTCACGCTCTACCCGTTTCTCAACGTGCTGGCCATTTCGTTCAACGACGCGACGGACAGCGTTCGCGGAGGAATCACGATTTTCCCGCGGGCGTTCACGCTTGAAAACTATAAAGCCATCTTCACGTACGACACGTTGGCAACCGGCTTCAAAATATCGGTGCTGCGCACGGCGGTCGGCTCCGCGCTGGGTCTGATCAGCGCGTCGATGCTGGCTTACACGCTTGCCCGGCGCGATTTTCAGGGACGCCGATTCGTCTCGACGTATTTGGCCATTACGATGTACGTAACCGCCGGACTCATTCCGTTCTACATTCTGATCAAGGATTTGAACATGATGAACACGTTCGCGGTATACGTTCTGCCGGGCGTCGTCAGCGCGTTTAACGTATTCGTCGTCCGGTCGTTCATGGACGGCATTCCGTACGAGGTGCAGGAGTCGGCGAAAATGGACGGAGCCAACGACTTCACGATCTATTGGCGAATCATCCTCCCGATGACGAAGCCCGCGCTGGCGACGATCGGCCTGTTCCTGGCGGTCGGCCAATGGAACGCCTGGTTCGACACCTACCTGTACAACGGGTCGAGCGAGCATCTGACCACGCTCCAATTCGAGCTTGTCAAAGTGCTGCAGAGCACGACGAACAACTCCGGAGACTATCGCTCGCAGAACATGACGGAGGTCATGTCGACCGTCTCCCCGGATTCGGTGAAGATGGCGATTACGATTTTCGTCTCGGTGCCGATTCTGCTCGTCTATCCGTTCCTGCAGCGCTACTTCGTCAAAGGCTTGACGCTCGGTTCGGTGAAAGGCTGAACGTTGGCTAAGCCGCCGTTCGTCAAGTCAGGGGTAAGATTTTGAAATCGGTATCAGCGGGCTGGTCCCGTTATACGCATATCGCAATCGTACAAATATCGAGGAGGGTACTACATGGCAGCAAAGAAAAAATGGCCAAGTCTCGTCCTGAGCGCCGCCCTGCTGGCCGGCTTGCTGGCCGCATGCGGCAACGACGACAACGGGGCGTCCAGCCCCAGCGCGTCGCCCAGCGCGTCAAGCTCGGGCACGGCGTCCGCCTCCGCTTCGGAGGAGAAGCTTGAACCGCTGGCGCTGACCTATTACAGCGAAGACGTCAATCCCAACTGGGGCAACAACGAAGACGATATCGGCAAATGGCTCAAGGAAAAAACGGGCATTTCGCTCAAGGCGGAATTCGCCGTCGGCGACGCCGTGCAGAAGTCGGCGCTTATCGCCTCCAGCGGCGATTATCCGGACCTGATCAGCGCGAAGACGAGCATCAGCAAGTTCGTCGACGCGGGCGCCGTGCTCGACCTGACGGATCTGATCGAGCAGCACGCTCCGAACCTGAAGAAGCTGTTCGAGGGCCAGATGAACCGTCTGAAATACAGCGAGGCCGACCAGTCCATCTACGTCATTCCGTCCTACGACGGCATCAACCAGCAATATTTCGAGGCGGGCGGAGGCATGCAGCTGCAGCACCGCGTCGTCAAGGAGCTCGGCTATCCGACGATTCGGACGGTCAACGATTTCGAGAACGCGATCAAAGCATATTTGGAAAGGCACCCGAAAGACGAGAACGGGAATCCGAACATCGGCCTGTCGCTCATCGCCGAGGACTGGCGGATGTACATCGGCGTCACGAACCCCGCATTCGCGTCGACGGGAGGGTCCGACGACGGCGAATATTACGTGGACATCGACACGCACGAGGTGACGTACCACTTCCGCCGGCCGATCGAGAAGGAATATTTCCGCTGGCTGAATCACATGAACGCGGAAGGACTGCTCGACAAGGAATCCTTCGTTCAGAAGTACGACCAGTACAAGGCGAAGATCGCGACCGGCCGCGTACTCGGCCTGATCGACCAGAAGTGGAGCTTCGACGACGGCCAGAAAGCGCTGAAAACCGAAGGCAAATTCGATCAGGCCTACGGTCATTATCCGGTGACGCTGTCCGAGGAGTACAAGCATACGGCTTTCTGGCCGACAGGCTTCACGGGCGGCTCGGGCGTCGCGATCTCGGTCGACAACCCGGACCCGGTGCGCACGATCAAGTTCCTGGATTATCTCGCTTCCGACGAAGGCCAGGTGCTCGTGAACTGGGGAATCGAAGGCCAGCATTACAACGTCGAGAACGGCAAACGCGTCATTCCGGCCGACGTGGCCGATCGCAAGGTGAACGATGCGATCAACTTCCAGAAGGAATCGGGCATCGGCAACTATAATTTGCTGAGCGCGCATTACGGCGACGGCGTTCAGGATCCGTCGGGGAATTACTATACGACGAAATTCCCGGAGCAGCTGATCAGCGATTACAGCGACGTGGAGAAGGAAGTTCTCGCGGCGTACGGCGCGACGATCTGGAAGGATCTCTTCCCGAAGGAGGAAGAGTTCAAGATGAAGCCATGGGGCGCGCTCTGGAACATTCCGATCCCGAGCGAGAGCGACCTCGTCGTTCTCGAGGAGAAGCTGAAGAACATTACCTGGAAGCGCATCCCGGAAGCGATTCTCGCCAAGCCGGAGCAGTTCGACGCGCTGTGGGACAAATATATGCAGGAGATCGAAGCGGCCGGAGTCGAGAAAGCCGAGCAGCTTCGCCAAGAGCTGCTGAACGAGCGTTTGGCTCTGTGGGGCTCCTGATGTAACCGAAACGCCTCGCGAACGGTCGCCGTGACCGGAATCGCGGGGCGTTTTTTTTCGTGTCCCGGGAGCGGGATTGACAATCAAAATGAAGAGGAATATACTGTGCATTATTCGCAACAGTTTATCGAACTTATAACTGTGTTGATATTTACACAATTAAAATTTTCGTGAAAAACGGAGGAATATTCATGTCAACCACACAAGCGGTACAGACCCCGAGCTATGCGGAAGTCGTCCAAGGGCGCCGTTCCGTCCGCCAATACGATCCCGATTTTAAAATCTCCCGGGAGGATTTGACCGAATTGTTCGCGGAGGCGCTTCGGGCCCCCTCCTCTTCCAATCTTCAGCCTTGGCGTTTCCTCGTCATCGATTCGCCGGATCTCAAGCAGAAGCTGCTGCCGATCGCCAACAACCAGCAGCAGATCGTCGATTCCTCGGCCGTCATCGCCGTTCTGGGCGACTTGGAAGGCTACAAGCTGGCGGATACGATCTACAATCGGTCTTACGAAGCGGGATACATGCCGGAAGCGACCAAGGATATGTTTATCGCCAACTCGACGAAGATCTACGGCAATCTGCCGCCCGAGATCGCGCGTAAAATCGTTCATACCGACGGCGGGCTCGTCTCGATGCAGATCATGCTGTCCGCGAGAGCAAGAGGTTACGATACGGTTCCGATGGGCGGTTACAATGCGCAGAAGTTCATGGAGGAATTCGGAATCGGGGAGCGTTACGTGCCGATTATGCTGATCGCCATCGGGAAAGCCGCCCAGGAAGGCCATCCGTCCGTTCGCCTGACGGTGGACGAAGTGGTCAGATGGAACGAATTCGATCTCTAATACGCATCTAAAAAAGGATCTCTCCGTCATGCCGGCAGCGGCGGCGGAGGATCCTTTTTTCGTCCGTTCATGGGGTGGAGCCTGCGGTATCTTTGGCGTCCTTGGTTTTGTCGGGTTTGCCGCGGTAATAAAACCAGCAATCGTTCAGCAGACGGATCTGCCTGCGGTCTTTTTTCTGAAAAGCGGACATCAGCTGATTGCAAAGCCATTGAGGCATGGAAAATCGTCCTCCTCCCATCTCATGCTGTATTTCTAGCATATGGGATTGGGCGGATGACCGTGCAGGTCCGAATCGGAATTGTGCTTTTCTAGAGCAGATCCTCTTCCTCGTACCATTGCTCCAGCTGGGCTTGAAGCGCGCGAATTTCGGTCAACAGCGCGATTAGCGGATAGGACCCTTCGCGGATTGCGGCGAACGTGCGCTCCAGCTCGTTCACATACTGCAAGCCTCCGATCGGCGATTGCTTCTCGTCAAGCAGCTCGAGCGCGCGAAACTCGGCGATCGCCCGCGGCAGCTTCGGCACGTTGTCGGCGGTCAGCTTGGTCAGTTCTTTATGAAGACGCAGGTTCAAGGCGCTTAGCTGATAAGCGTGGGATGCGGGCATTTCGACAAAATCGAGAGCTCCTTGCTCGTGCTGCAGAAGAACGTAGGACATTTCAGGCATGTAAAGCAGTCTCCCCTCCACCATTTCTACTTGACAGTGTAGCCCAATCCGGGGCTACAATTCAAGTAGGTCAAGCACCGGACGGGAATGTCCGGGCCGGAGCCGAGGAGGACGAAAGATGGAAGATCGGGAGTTGCAAAGCTGGATCGAACGGGTGTCGCTCGAATATTTCGGACTGCCGTTTCTGCACAAAGCTTCGTTTAATCGAAGACTGCGGGCGACCGGCGGACGTTATTTTACGAAAAGCCACAACATCGAGATCAGCCCGCATCAGCTGGAAATTCACGGTGCGGAAGAGACGGAATCGATCATCAAGCACGAGCTTTGCCATTATCATTTGCATTTGCAGGGCAGAGGATTCCAGCATCGTGACGCGGACTTCAAAAGCCTGCTCGTTCAAGTCGGAGCCACCCGCCACTGCCGCCCTCTTCCGGGGGCGGAGGCAAGGCGGCTGCCGGTCAAATATGTGCTCGTATGCGCGGCCTGCGGGATGAGCTATCCCCGCAAGCGCCGCACGGATCCTCGCAAGTATGCGTGCGGGCGCTGCAGAGGGAAGCTCAGACTGTTTCAGACGGAGACGCAGACTTAGTCTTGAGCGGCTCCGAAGCGCCCGAGGCGGCGGACTTGCCTCGGACGAACAAGGCAATGCCGAAGAACGCGAGAGCCATCATCAACGCTCCGGCCGCTAGGCTTGGGACGATATGGTCGGCGAAATCCTGAGGCGACCGGATGGCGTCGCCCGCTTGGAAGATCAGGCCGCTGATCGCGATGCCGAATACGCCGCCGAGCTCCCGGGTGGCGTTGCCCATGCCGCTGGCTTCTCCCGCCGCATTCTCCGGCACGGACGAGATCAGGCCGTGGGAGAGCGGCGTGAAGCTGAGGCCCATTCCGGTACCGGCCAGCATCATCGGTCCGATCAGTTGGCCAAACGGGACGTCGAAGCCTTGCGAATGAATAAGCCATGCGAACCAGGCGAGCGCGGCGCCCTGGAACAGCAGGCCGCCCAGCAGCACCGACCGGTTGCCGATCCGGCTGATCGCCAGGCCGGCCAGAGGGGCTGCGATCATCGTCATCGTCGTCCAGGCCATTTCTTTGACGCCTGCCTGCAGCGGCGTGTTGCCCTGCGCCTGCTGCAGGAACAAGGTGAGCAGGAAGATGACGCCGAAGACACCCGCGTTCATCCAGAAGCCTGCGAACGTATAGAACGTGTATGCCCGGCTGCGGAAGAGGTCGAAGCGAATAAACGGAGTTTGACGCGACTTCTCCCAGAAGTAGAAGAGAACGAGCAAAATGCCGCCGAGCGCAAGCGAACCGTACACGGTCGGCGTCCCCCACCCTAACGAATTTCCCCTCTCCAATCCGAATACGATCCCGAACAGACCGGATGTCAGCAATAATACGCCGAGCGGATCAAGCGGCTTGCGCACGCCGCGGGATTCGTCGAGCCATTTTAATCCGAGCAGAAAAGCAATGACGCCGACCGGAACGTTCACATAGAAAATCACCTGCCACGGAGCGCCTTCCATAATCAAGCCTCCGACAAGCGGTCCGATGCTGAGGCCGAGCCCGGATATTCCGGACCACAGACCGATCGCGGCAGCCCTTTTCTCGACCGGAAACGCGTTGTTGACGAGCGTCAGGCTAAGCGGGACGACCGCGGCTCCCCCGACGCCCTGCAGGGCTCTGGAGAGGATCAGCGCGATTGAGGAGTCGCTAAGGCCGGAGAGCAGCGAGCCGAGCGTAAAGACGACGACCCCGGCCAGAAACACCTTTTTCCTCCCGATGGAATCCCCCAGCACGCTGAAAGGAATGAGCAGCACGGCAAATGCGAGCGTGTAGGCATTCATAAACCACTCCAGATCGGACATCGTCGAGCCGAGGTCTTCCTGAATGGAGGGCAAAGCGACTCCAAGCACCAGATTATCGAGCATGGCCATGAACAAGGCGATGCACGTAACGAATAACAGACGTACGCGTGCGGGTGTGAACAAGAGGGATCTCTCCTTTGATTTTCTTTATTTATTGATAAATAAATTGTGGCTGCAGATGATGCTTATGCTTTGCGAAATGGCTTCATACGCATGTTGAAATGGCTTTATCTACGTAATGAAACGAATTCGTGCACCTATTGAAATGACTTGATGCACCTATTGAAATAACTTCGTGCATATTATGAGACAACTTCACACACATAATGAAACGACTTTACACATATATTATTTATTGATAAATAAATATAAGCCACACAAAACCCCGATCAATCGAGGTCTCCCTTGTGCCACGGCGATAATTCCGGCAGCTCCAAAATTTCGGATAACGCGAGGATGAGGCCGCAGGAAATGAAAACACTGGCTTCCTTACCCGCGTCGGGGACGCCGGCCGTTGCGAATCGCGTCTTGACCGTGTTGTAAATCAAGGAGTGCGTCTTTCGCGCGTACTCCCTTACCGCAGGCTCCGGAGTCGCAAAACATTGCATAAGCAGCAGAATCTCGTTGCGGTAGCCGGCAAGCAGCGTGTTGAAGGCTTCCCCCATTTTTTGGGCAAGCTGCTCGGGAGGAGCGTCGACGTTGGAGAAGGCTCGATTGAGCCGTTCGTATGCTCTTTGGAGCACCGCCAAGTACAGCTGTTCTTTCGATTTGAAAAAATGAAACACGTAAGGCTGAGTGACGCCGACGGCTTCCGCGACAAGCGCGGTCGTAGTTTTGTAATAGCCCTGGGAAGCGAACAAGGCTGCTGCGCTATTCATGATCTGATCTTTCCGGCTTGCCGCGATTTCTTCTTTAGGGCTCAAGATATTTTCCTCCCCTTTTCCGAGGATTTAATTTATTAATCAATAAATAACATGAAAAGATTGATGATGTCAACCCTGCGTCGACTTCACAACACCCTGGTATCGATCACGATTAGTGTACCCAAGTGTGGAACGACGGATAACTGCCCCATTTACTTGTATCAGGCTGACGGGATCCCTTAGCATCTGTTTCGTCGTAACCTCATCCATGCGCCAATGTACGATTCTTTAGAACATCGCCCGCCGTTTGAGCGGAATTGGGAAGGAGATACGCGGTTCTTTAGAACATCGTCCGCCGTTTGAGCGGAAATGGGGAGGAGATACGCGGTTCTTTAGAACATGGCTCTCTAACCGAGCGGCACGTATAAGTGAGGGCACTTTTTTACGAACGTTTCGCTCTCCGAAAGGCCCTCCGTAAGGCATGAATTCATGTGCGCAAATAGGTCTGTCACCGGAAAAAAAGAAATTGAAATTATTGTCGCGGGGATGCTTGACTTCCCTTGGATCTCATGCTAAATTATTAATTGTCGCTTTTGAAACATTCCCTGATAGCTCAGTTGGTAGAGCACTCGACTGTTAATCGAGTTGTCACAGGTTCGAGTCCTGTTCGGGGAGCCATGGGGAGATACCCAAGTGGCTATAAGGGGCTCCTCTGCTAAGGGAGTAGACGTGTCATGCGTGCGAGGGTTCGAATCCCTCTCTCCCCGCCACCCATGGAATTCATAAAAGACGACTTGGGAAGAGCCCTTGGCCTTGCGCTGACGGGCTCTTTTTGATGGAGTGGAGCCTTTGTCCGGGGCTTCAAACGATGGGGATGGCAGGAACGCAATCCCGTTATTAACGGCGAATCAAGTCGGATTTAGATCGTCGATAATGCCGCTCCGACAGCCGTCCACAAAGAAATAAAAAAATATGCGTTTTGCCCGAAAAAGGACTTGCCTTAGGTCGTTGTTTCAGATATAATCATTTTTGTCGTCTGAAACGGGTAGCGTTAAGCGCGAAGACAATGGCTGATAATGGCCCCTTGGTCAAGTGGTTAAGACACCTCCCTTTCACGGAGGTAACAGGGGTTCGAATCCCCTAGGGGTCACCATGAGAGCCATTAGCTCAGTTGGTAGAGCACCTGACTTTTAATCAGGGTGTCGTAGGTTCGAGTCCTACATGGCTCACCAGTGCTTCTCAGGAAGAAGGCATTATTCTTACTCAGACGACGTTCTATATTATGCGGTCGTGGCGGAATGGCAGACGCACCAGCTTGAGGGGCTGGCGGTAGCAATACCGTGGAGGTTCGAGTCCTCTCGACCGCACCATAACTAAGAAGCTGAAATCCCTTGATTTTTATGAGGGATTTTTTTGTTTTCTTTTTTGAGGATCGGGAGAAGAGGAGCGGAAGAACTGCTTAAAATATCTCTGTGATGACAGTGTGGTAGTAAACTGAAAAAAAGCATATCCCGAGTGATTGGTCGCTCCAGTGTATGGACGGATGAATTGGTTTACTGGAACACTGAGACTTTGGTTTGGAGAATGGCTACGCAACGAAACCACTTCCTTCCTAGGACAATTTCTAGAAAGAAAGTGGTTTTTTCGTAATTAAAATTTGTTACAGCTTCCGCAGTTCATCCAGAATATCCTCGGGCTCAAAGCGCTGCATAAAATCCGGGTTGACGTAGGCGGAACGGATAATGCCGGACTCGTCGATCATGAAGGTGGAAGGAATGGGGAGTATCCACCGGTCGGTCGCGTTGTATTCGGCCAGATTCAGCTTGAACAGGTTCGTCATCATCTCTTGAAGATACGGCGGCACGTCGTACAAAATATTATAGAAGGCGGCCACCAGACCGTTGGTATCGCTTAGCACCTGGAACTGCAGGTTTTCCTTCTCCTGATGGGAAAGCGTGTTGTCCGGGCTTTGCGGGCTGACGGCGATCAGCCTGGCGCCCAGCGCTTCAATCTCCGGCAGCACTTTCTGGTACGCCCGCAGCTGCGAGTTGCAGTAAGGGCACCAGCCTCCGCGATAGAAGGTGAGAACGACAGGTCCTTGAGCCAGTTCGTCGTACAAGTGAACGGAGAGGCCCGTCGAGTTTTGCAGCGTAAAATCCTTCGCCCTCTGCCCTTCCTGCAGGCCATACCGGAACCCCGACTCCTGCTGCTCCCGGATCGAACGGAACATCGCGGCCTGCACTTCTGCGGGCGAATGGGCGATAAACTGTTGTTTCATTTCTTCCAGCGTTTGATTTAAGGACATGAATGATTCTCCTCTCGTTTATTTTGCAAACCCGACAAGCAGAAGCACAATGCCGATTCCGATTGAGAAGTAGCCGGCGATTTTTTTGACGGGACCGCCCCATTTTGCCATTTTGCGCAGAATGGAAATCGAGAATATGGCAACGGCCACGAGGATCACGCCTTTTCCCAACGAATAGGCAGTCATGAGCAGCGCTCCGTGAACCGGGCTTCCCTGAAGCGCAATATAGCTGATCAGCGCAAAAAAGATCGGGATCGCGCAGGGAGAAATGACAAGTCCGTATGGAATCCCCAGCTTGAAAGCGGACGCGTTGCTTTGCGGAAGCTCCGGCCGGCTGAGCGGCCTTTGGAAAGCAGGCATGGCGAACGAAATGACGCCAAGCAGCTGCAGTCCGGCCGCTATGTCGAAGAGGGGCGGAATCCAGGTTAGCAAACGGTATTTCTCCACAAAGGGCAGGAACTGTTGACCGAGCAGCGCGATAATCAAACCGGCCAACAACGAAGTGACGACCATCCCCAAGATAAAGTTGATCGCGATCATCAAGGCTTTTCTTTTATTGCCGGCTGCTCCTCTTTGGACGTAACCCGCAAACATGGCAAGCACGGGCAAATAGCAGGCCAAAACCGCGCTCACGATTCCGACGATAAAAACAAGAACGTAGGTAGCGGCGGAAATTCCGCCCGTGATCGTGAAACGATATAAATCTTCCATTCGTTTACTCCTTTAATTTTGTGGATTATTTTCGGATTTGAGCAGCAATTCATGCATTCGTTCGCGGAGCTTAGCGGGTGAAGGCAAAGAGACGAATTCCGTTTTCCCATTCATGAGAATCGCTCCGGCGCTGAAAATGTTCAGTTCCTGGAGACGTTCAAACTGATCCACCACATTTAGCTCCCGAATCTCGATTTGCGGAAATTCTTCCGCTGCTTGCTTGACCAGCTTTAGCGCCTTTTGACAAATGGAACACCCCGGTCCCGCCGCCACCACCTCAATTAACAAAAAAACCTCCTCCTTCTATCCCTTCTATATAAGCCTCCTCCATTCAAAGGAAAGGAAGATTTGTTTTGATTATAAAGGGCGGGCTGTTAAATCCTTGTTAAGCGAAGCTCCGAAAGCGACCGTATTCGCCTCGCATCGCGGAAATGCGTGTGCTATTCTATTGTCATAAAAGGAAGGAGTGGGGGGCTATGCGAATCCTCATTGTCGAAGATGAGGAGGACCTTTCACGCGCCTTGGCCAAAGGTTTAAAGCGGGAAGGTTATGCCGTGGACACCGCTGCGGACGGACTGACCGGGTGGGAGCTGGCGGATACCAACGATTATGATGTGATTCTCCTCGACATCAATCTCCCGGAGCTGGACGGCATTTCACTTTGTCATCGCATTCGCCAGTCCTCGCACCATAACGACGTCTTTATTCTCATGCTGACCGCGCGCAGCCATCCGGACGAGGCGGAAGAAGGGCTCGATTCAGGCGCGGACGACTATCTTCGCAAACCTTTTTCGTTTAATGAATTGCTTGCCCGCATCCGGGCGCTTCTTCGACGGAGTTCGTCCGTGAAAAGCCATGTCCTGCAGTTCGACCAGTTCACCCTGGATTCGAAAACAAAGGAGGTCCGTTTCGGGAACGTTCTACTTTCATTAACGAGAAAAGAATTCGGGTTGCTCGAGTATCTGATGCTGCATCCCGGCGAGGTCATTTCGTCCGAAAGGCTTCTTGAGCACGTCTGGGATATTCATGCGGATCCTCTCTCCTCGACGGTTCGGGTTCACATCAATTCCTTGCGCAGAAAGCTCTCGCACCCTGATCCGGAGGCGGGAGAAAAGTATATTCAGACCGTTCAAGGTTATGGGTACAAATGGACCCTGCGCGCAGCCGGGAAGGAAGAGGAAACGACATGAGGCGATGGAACCGTCTTTCGTTACGATCGAGATTGACGCTGTTTGCTATTCTTTATTTGGCGGTTATGATCGTTCTATATGCGGCTATGGAGTCTTTTTTCTCGACTTACAGGATTGTACCGGAGCTGCAGGGGCGAATGATAAGCTTGCTTGTCGCTTTGGCGGCCATGGTTCTCTGCGCGCAATGGCTCGCAGCAATTATCCTGAAGCCCGTGAAACGGATGAGCGAGACAACTGCGGGGATAACGTCTAGCACCCTCCACAAACGACTGGAGATTGACCAGCTTCACGATGAATTGAAGAAGCTCGGAATCGCATTCAATACGATGATGGACGGGCTGGAACACTCTTTTAAGCAGCAGGCTCGGTTCGTATCCGCGGCCGCGCATGAATTAAGAACGCCGCTTTCCATCCTGCGCACGAATCTTGAAGTGGCCGGAGACGACGAGGGCATTGACCCCGGCGAATGGAGAGATTACAGGGCGACGACGGAGCGGACGCTGTCGCGATTGGAGTCGTTAACGGAGGATTTGCTGCTGCTGGCTGACGGAACGTACGAACGGTCGCATGGCGAACGCGAGGTTGTAGAGCTTGCCGACATTCTCGCGGATGCCATTTCATTTATGGAGCCGGTGGCAGTCGAATACGGGGTAACGCTGCATCTGGCGGAGCCCTGTGCGGCTTTGGTCAAGGGGGAAGAGGGCTTCCTGTTCCTGGTCTTTCGCAATCTGCTGGATAACGCCATCCGGTATAATCGGCCAAATGGACAAGTTACGCTGCGGATTTCGCATGAAGACGGACGGGTTGCGGTTCGGGTTTCGGATACGGGGGCGGGAATATCCGCTGCGTCCAGGGAGCTGATTTTTGAGCGGTTCTACCGCATCGATTCGTCACGGGCGCGAAGAAGCGGCGGCGCCGGTCTGGGTCTGTCGATTGTCCGCCATCTGCTTGGCTTTTTCCAGGGGACCGTTGAACTGGAGACGAGTTCCGAATCGGGAAGCGTGTTTAAGGTCACGCTGCTTCGGGGGTCTGTTGACTCTAATCAATAGAGTAAAGGGAATGTTGTTTGTTAAGCCTAAACTCTATTAAAATGTATTGCAATTATTGCCAGGTTTTGGGCGGGTGTGATATATTTATTGTGCCTTTTGTACTATTCTCATGATTCCCTGGGCTTATATGGCGGGCAAGAAAGGGAAGCGATACGATACGTCTAAGTACAGAAGGCCGAGCGGCTTACAATTTTATGTAGGAGGATTGGAGATGCGGTTGAAGCCTGCTTCAATAATTGCTTTAATAGGTTCGATTTTCATTGCGTTTAATCAACTGTTTCAAGTCGCTGCAACGCATTTGTGGATTGACTGGAGCGCTATCGATAATTTTACTGTATGGTATGAAGGTTCGGGCATACTGAGTATTATTGGATGGCTTACGATCATTAATTTCTTTATTTCCTTCCTTCTCGCGCAAAGAAAGAGAGGAAACTAGAATATGCAGACCGACTTGGACAAAATACTGGACAGTTCTCAATCTTCCGAGGTTCGAAGCACGCAAGGCGAAAATAAAGTAGCAAGGACAATAGAGGGAATTGGATTCGGAATATTAATTCTTGGGATTTTAGCAGGACTCATTATTGGATTCTCGCTTACTGATCCGGCGTCTCCATACCGTTATAGTCCCGATCCTCATCCGCTAAGGTGGGGATATGGGGGAGCTTTGATTCTTTCGTCGCTTATAAGTGGCGTTTTGTTGATTGGTTTCGGAGAAGCGTTGAAAATATTGCACGATATTAGAAATAATACGAGAAGATGACGGACTTGTTGGAATCGGCCACTCTTTGCGGGGTGGTTTTTTATTTGTCATGAAAATAGAAGCCGACTATCGGACCCTACCAAAGTCTTCCTACCAAAGTATTGAATAGGAAGTCGATTGTAGGTATAATGATCGTGTATTTGACCGAGGACATATCGATAACGGCAAACCCGCTCGAAAGACGGGGGCGCAAAGCTTCAGGCCTAAAGGATAGAACGTATCCCAAGGCGGCTGAGCCGCCGAAAATGACCGGTTCTTCAGCAGCTTGCTTGTGAACAACAGGGTGAACAGACCGTTCCTGATTTCGGAACGGTCTTTTTGCGTGATTACAGGGCCGTGTCCACGATGACCAGATCGAATTGTGCTCTCAGATCGATTTCATAGGGGAATGAGACAGGGCTTCCGTCTTTTTCGCGGATAATTTTGACGATCGGACGTTGAACAAGGGAGGAATCGACCGAGGTGATTACCGCCGTCTGTCCGCTGTTGAGGACAACGCGGCTTCCGATCGGATAGATGGAAATGTGACCGACAAACAGCTTGACGAGCGACAAATCGAACATGCGATCTCCCGAGCCGAGCAGAAATTCGACGGCGTCCCTCTTCGTATAGGAGCTGCGGTGGTGCCGCCGGGACACGAGCGCGTCGTACGTGTCGGCCAGGGCGATAATCTGCGCGAACTCGTGAATCCGGGAACGGCCGATGCCGGCGGGGTAGCCGGAGCCGTCGTATCGTTCGTGGTGCTGGAGGGCGCACAACGCGGCGGCTTCGGGGATGTCCGTGCGATGAATGAGCATTTGATAGCCTTCGGTCGTATGTCGCTCGATGAGTCCCCGGTCGTAATCCGTCAGCACGCCTTTCTTGGTCAGCAGCTCGTCGGGCAACTGGATCATGCCGATGTCGAACAGCAGAGCCGAGACGATCAGATCGTGAAGCGGCTCGAAGGAATAATGCTTGGCGAAGCCGATAATCGCCGACAAGGTAGCGACGTTAAGCGTATGCTCGAACAGCATCGGGTCCTTCATATGAAGCAAGGTCAGCCTGTCTTTAATGAAGCGATGCTCGGACAGTTCCCCCAGCAAGGTTTGATAGACGCGCACGAAGCGATCGCTGTGCATCGGCACGGACAGCTGTTGACGGATAAGCGGGTTGCTGACGAGCCGGGCGAACGCTTCGTCGACCGCCTTTTTGGAAGCGGCGGAGTTTCTCTTCCTGCCCGTCCTCTCCTGCGAAGCGGAGGCGGATGAAGCGGCAGGCGAAAACTCCGTTCCTTGAGACCGGGAGGGAGCGTCTTCCTCGACATAGATGTCCGTAATGCCAAGCGTCCGCAAGCGTTCGATATATTTGTCGGTCAGCTGCGTTCCGGCGCCTAGCATAACCATTCCGTTTTTGTTCAGCACCGGCTTGGCCAGCGTTTGTCCTGGACGGAGAGCGGCGGTTGGTTTCATAGTTTTCGACCTGCTTTCGGTTCAGTGTCTTTAACGGTAACGCCGAATTTTTTCAATCGCGATTTCCGGAATGGAGAGGAACAGCTCGACGGAGGCCGGGTCGAATTGGAGTCCGCTCTGTCGTCTGAGCTCGTCCGCAGCCTCCGCGGTTGTCTTGACCCGATTGTAGGCGCGGGCCTGGACCATGGCGTCGAAGGAATCGAAGACGGCGCAGAGGCGGGCCCATTGCGGAATGCCCTCGCCGCGAAGTCCGTCCGGATAACCCGTTCCGTCCCAGCGCTCGTGATGGGAGCGCACGGTCGCGATCATTCTCGGGTCCCGCCAGCCGAGCCGCCGGACAACCCGAACGCCGAACAGCGGGTGCCGGCGGATCAGCTCCCGTTCCGCTTCGTCCAGCGGAAGCCGTTTGACGAGCAGCTCTCGAGGAACGAGCACCTTGCCGATATCGTGAAAGCTGCAGGCGGCGGTGAACATCCGCTCCTCATCCTCCGGCATTCCAAGCAGTCTGGCCGCGGCCTGAGCCAGCAAGCCTACCCGCACGCTGTGCGAGAAGGTCGCGCGATCTTTCCGCAATCCCAACGCATGCAATTCGGAACGGATCAGGTTCGGCACCGGATAAGCCCTCCTTCCTTAAGTCCATGGCGGCGGAGCCGCACTTACAAGCGAGGTCGAACAATAGTGATTGTTCGAAGTTCACCGATAGAAAGGGGCCATGACATGAATGCGGAACGCAAGCTTGTGATCGAGGAGGTCGGTCTGGACGAGGAGCAGATGATCCAGAGCTTTCTGTCCGGATACCATCGTCCGAATACGATTCGCAATTATGACCGGGCGCTTCGCCGTTTCCGATCGTTCATCGGGACGACTCCGTTAGGGGAAGCGACCTGGCACGACTTAGAGCGGTATAAAATCTCCTTGCTGCGGGGAACGTCCGCGAGCAGATCGCTTAACGCTTCGACCATCGCCAGTCTGATCGCTCCGCTGCGCTCGTTCTACAGGTGGGGAAGCGACGCGAATATCGGATTGTTCTCGCATAATCCCGCCTCCTCCATCCGCCTTCCCAAGGTGCGAGTTACAAGCGGGCATCATTTTCTGACGCAACGCGAGCTGACCAAGCTGTTGACTTACCTGGGCTCCAAAAACGTACGGGAATGGATGATGGTTCTTTATATGGTCATACTGGGACTGAGGGTTTCGGAGCTGGTGCAGATGAGATGGAGCGATTTTGTGACGGACCCGCTGGAAAGCGGCGTGTGGCTGACCGTCGCGGACGGTAAAGGGGGCAAGACACGGCAGGTGAAAATGCCGGAGGCGCTGTGGAAGCTGCATAACGATCCTTCCATTCGGAAGGGGCTGTACGGAGGCGCCGAGTCCGCCCATCGGCACAATCGGATTTTTCCGATTACGTCCCGGCAAGTAGAGCGGATCGTTAACAAAGCGAGCAGGGAATGCGGGATTGCCAAGCCGGTAACGCCGCATTGGCTTCGCCATACGAATGCGACCATGGCGCTTCTGAACGGGGCGTCGCTGCAGCAAGTCCAGCAAACGCTGGGCCATGTGCAGATCAATACGACTCAGCGCTATTTGCATACGGTAGAATTGATGAAGAAGGCCGCTCCGGATTTTGTGGCCGAAAGCATGCACAACATGCTGAAAAATGTATTGTTATGAAAGATTACGTCGTTTATAATGAGTAACAGAGAAGGAATTATTAAACAAAAAAATGTCGAACAATCACTATTGTTCGACATGATTATTATCATACCCTATTCGCGGATACTCATACATCGGCGAGCAGGGCAAAGCCGGCGGATCGCACCGCCGGTTTTTGCGTGCAACGATATTTTACGCCTCCCGGACGGCCGGGGTTCGACAAAACCGGCTTATCCGCGCTTGGCGGAGGTTTCCGAGTCCTCCCGCGTCCGCTCCGCAGGCTCTCCTTTGCGCCAATTCCGAAAGTAATGCAGCTTGCACTTCCCCTTGGCATAGTGCCTTTTCGTACAGCCCTGCATTTCGCAGAGCCGTATATACGGAAGTTTGTTCCTCCCCATTCGTCGATCCACTCTTTCTTTTATTCCTGATTCTTCTATATTACGGCATGGATTTGATCAAATTTTGAACAACTTCGGAACAGGGCTGCATGGAATCTATCAATTGTTAGCATAAAATTATGCTATGATAGAAACAAAAACCATTAGCGAACAGGAATGAAGCTATGACGACGATCGCCAGAGCGCTCGCAAAGCTGATCGAATGGCCGGCCAGACGGATGGAGCGAAAGCTGTTCATCGTCTTTTTGTTTCTGGTGCTGCTTCCGGTGGGGCTGATCGGCTATATGTCGGCGGAACGTTATGCCGATTCGATCGAAGCGAACACGGTCACCTACGTCTCCGAATTGTCCGACGCGATGATCTCCAAGCTGGACGATTACATTTTGGACATGAAGAAAATCTCGATCATCCCTTCGTATTTGGACGATATCCGCATCGGATTGAAGCGTTCGAACGTTTTCTACGCGCTGCGCGCCGAGACGGAGGGGAACGACGGGCAAGAGGCGGCCGCTTCTCCTTCCGCGGACGGCATTTTGCCGGAGGAGGAGCTGCTGAGACTGGAAATTCAGCGCGAAGCCGAGAGCAGCATCTACTTCATGAACAATATCAAGCAGGGGACCAATTCCGTTTATTTGTTCGACCGGTACGGCCACGCTTATTTCGCGCTCAAATCGGGCGGCGTTCGGGGCGATCTCGAGCGGATGTATCCGCAATGGAAGGAGCTGGCGCAGGAGGGGCACGGTTACCCGATTCTCGTCAGCACGCAGGAGGTGTCGGGACGGCCGAGCAACGCGCGCTACGTCTTCACGGTTGTGCGGGAGATCGTCGACACCTCCTTCGAATCGATCGGCACGATCGCCGTCGATGCGAATATTGCGGTCATTGAAAATATCGTGCGGGATCTGGACAAGACGACGTTCGGGACGACGCTGATCGTCGACGAGCGGGGGCGGGTCATCTTCGACAGCGAGAAAAAGTATTTGACCCGCTCGTTCCCCCATGGCGAACTGCTGGAGCGGGCGTCGGGACTCGAGGGCAGCTTTCACGCCGTCGTCGACGGAAGGCCGATGCTGACGATCTACAAGCGGTCGGAGGAAACGGGGTGGAAAATGATCATTACCGTACCCGAGCGGGAGCTGATGGCAGGCGCCGTGAAAACCCGCAATCTGACGCTGGCGACCACATTGGCGGCGGTGCTGCTGGCGCTGCTCATCTCGCTCGTGCTCATCATCGCCTTGACGAGGCCGCTTCGCACGCTCGTTCGGTTGATGAAGGTCGTGCAGTCGGGCAATCTGGACGTGACGTTCCCGGTGCGCCGGCCGGACGAGACCGGCTTGGTCGGGAGCGCGTTTAACCGGATGCTGCTTCGCGTCCGCACGCTGATCGACGACGTATACTTGGCCGGCCAGCGAAATAAGGAAGCGGAGCTTAAAGCGCTGCAAAATCAGATCAATCCGCATTTTATTTACAATACGCTCGAGTCGATCCGCATGACCGCGGTCATGAACGACGATACGGAAGTAAGCGATATGACGCACCTGCTCGGCAAGCTGCTGCGGTACGGCATCGGCGGGGGCACGGAGACGGTTCCGCTCTCGAAGGAGCTGGAGCATCTGAAGCTGTACGTCCAGCTGCTGAACTATCGGTACGGCAACCGGTTCTCGCTGTCGCTGCCCACCGGGCCGTTCGACGGCGAGCTGCCGGTAATGAAGCTGCTGTTCCAGCCGATTGTCGAAAATTCGGTGAACCACGGGCTGGAGGACGGCAAGCCGACTATGGACATTCGCATCCGCTGCGAACGGAACGGGCTTGAGCACCGATTCGTCATTTCCGATAACGGCGCGGGCATGAGCGAAGAGGCGCTCCGTCAATTGAAGCTTAAGCTGGAGGAGCCGGAGCGGAGCCGCCCGTCCTCGGGCAGCGAGGAAGAGGACCCTCGGGGAATCGGGCTGCGCAACGTGCACGAGCGATTGAGGCTGCGCTACGGAGAGATGTTCGGCTTGCAGGTGGAGGCGGAGGAGGGAGCGGGGACGACCGTAACGGTTAGATTTCCCGCGGAAGCAAAATCCGGGAGGGAGAGGACGTCATGAAAATCGCGGTGGTGGACGACGAGGAGCGGATTCGCGGCGGATTGGCCAAGCTGGTCGAGCAGGCGGGAGCGCAGTACGAGGTGGTGGCGGTGTGCTCGGGAGCGGCGGACTTGCTGGAGAGAATCGAGGCGGGCATCGTGCCGGAGCTTGTCATGACGGACATCAAAATGCCCGGAATGAACGGGCTCGAGCTGATCGACGCGCTGCGGGGCGCGCACCCGGAGATGAGATACGCGGTTATCAGCGGATTCGACGACTTCGTCTTCGCCAAGCAGGCGATGCGTTACGGCGTGGAGGATTATTTGCTCAAGCCGGTCGATCCGCAGGAGCTGGCCGAGATGCTCGCGCGCAAGCATGCGGAGATCGAAGAGCAGGCAAGGCGCAGCTCGGCCGAGTTCGAGAAAAGGCTGCGGCTGCTGCTCGTTCCCGACGAAGGGACGGTGCCCGGACATCTTCGCGAGGAGGCGGTGCGGGAGATGCGGGACCATCCGTTGTTTCGCGAAGCTTACGCGGTTGTCCGCGTAAGGACGGAGCCTCCCGCGCCTCCCAAGGAGCTGAACGACGCGCTCGCGGTTTTCGGTCGGCAATGGCGGGCGCTGGAGATGAACGGGGCGCTTACCGTTATCGCGCCGATCCGCCCGGACGACCATTACGATACGATCCGCGAGCGGGGGCAGACGCTGATGCAGCGGCTGTCCGCCCTGCGCCATGTCCGCGTCGGCGCCAGCGAGCCGTTCCGCGGGCCGGTCCGGCTGGCCCAAGCCGCCGCGCAAGCCGAAACGGCGCTGCATCGCGCCTGGTTCGAGCCCGGCAGGCACGCGTTCGCGGATCATCTGCATCTGACGAAAGCTCCGGAGCCGGCCGCGCACCCGTTCGTGCTGTTCGACCGCGCCAGCCGCGCGGCGCTGACGATGTCGGACTGGGACGGCTTCAACGAGGCGCTGGTCGGCTGGTGGGGCGAATGGATGCGGGCTTATCCGTCCTGGGACGAGCTTCGCGAAGGCTGCGAGGGCGTTCTGGCCCTGCTCGGCGGCCAGGAGCCGTTCGATCCGCGCCGGCACGCGGACCGGCAGGCTTGTGCGGCGGCTTTTTTCGCCGCGGTGCACGAGAGGTTCCGCCGCCTGCGCGAGCAGCGGCAGGAAAGCCGCGTCGTCGAGACGGTCAAAGCGTACATCGCCAAGCATTACGCGGAGGAAATCGAGCTGTGCAAAATCGCGGACGAAGTGTATTTGACGCCGAGCTATTTGAGCAAATTGTTCAGGACCGAGACGGGAGAGACGATTACGGACTACCTCATTTTCGTGCGCATGGAACGGGCGAAGGCGCTGCTCCGCGAACGGGCGGAGCTCAAGACGTACGAGGTCGGGGAGCGCGTCGGCTATACGGACCCGGCTTATTTCAACAAGGCGTTCAAAAGAGCGACGGGCTGCACGCCCAAGGAGTTCCGGGACAGAGTTAGGTGAAAATTATCCCAAAACAAGACAAGGAAAACAAACGTATTCCCTTAAACGGCGGAGCGTCCCATACTATAATAATTAGGCTGAAAGCGTTTCCTCGGACGACATCCGAAAGGAGCAGATAAGCCTATGTTCAACCTGAGCTACAAAACGCAGAAATACATGATCCTGTTCGGGTTTCTGACCCTCCCGCTGGCGTTGATGGCGGCTTTCTCGCTGTATCCCGCCGCAGCGCTGTTTTATTTCAGCCTGACCGACTGGGACGGGGTCGGTTTCGATCAGAAGTTCATCGGCCTGACGAACTACAAGGACATTTTCTCCAATCCGGAAGTGTTTCGCGCCTTTCGCACGAACGCCTATTATTTCGTCGGCGGGCTGATCCAGACGGCGGTCGCGCTGTATTTCGCCGTGCTGCTCAACGGCAAGCTGAAGGGGAGGCACGCCTTTCGCGTGCTGCTGTTTCTGCCGTACGTGCTGCACAGCGTAGCGACGGCGATCATGTTCAAAAACCTGTACCATGCGGAATACGGCTCGCTGAACGTCGTGCTGGAGGCGATCGGGCTCGGATCGTGGCAGCAGGCGTGGCTCGGCAATCCGGACATCGTCAACGTTTCGCTCGCGTTTATCTCGATGTGGAAATACTTCGGCTTGTCCATGGTCATTTTCATCGGGGCGCTGCAGTCGATTCCGGAGGACTTGTACGAAGCGGCGAGCATCGACGGCGCTTCCGGAGGGCAAAGCTTCCGGTTTATTACGCTGCCCAGCATCCGCCGCGTCATCGAGCTTCTGCTCATTCTGACGCTGACCGGGGCGCTCGAAGCGTTCGACATCCCGTACATCATCATGCTCGGCGCGAACGGAACGTCCACGTTCGTCATCGAGACGGTCGATATGGCGTTCAAATATCAGAACTTCGGCAAAGCGTCGGCGATGGCCGTGCTGCTGCTGCTCATCGTCATGATCGTGATCTTCGTCCAGCGCAAATTCGTGTTCAAGGGGGAGGACTGATTATGGAACGGAACGAATCCGCACTCGTCCGAACGCTGAAATATTTGTCGCTGGGGATCGCTTCTCTGATCGTGCTGTTTCCGATCTATTCGGTTGTGGTCGGCGCGTTCAAGACGCAGGTGGAATATTATCAATCCGGCCTGGCTTTTCCGGACGACTGGTTCAACTTCGACAACTTTGCCCGGGTGTTCGAGATCGGACGGCTCGGTCTCGGCTTCCAAAATATCGCGGTCGTGCTGCTGTTCTCGCTGGCCGGCAACGTGCTGATCGGAACGATGGTCGCTTACTGCTTAAGCCGCTTCGACTTCGCGCTGCGCAAGCCGATATTCGGATTGTATTTATTCATCCAGGTCATCCCGCTCGTCACGACGCAGGTTGCCACGTTCGGCGTCGTTCAGGCGCTCGGCGCGTACAATACGATATGGGCCCCGATTCTGCTGTACATCGGCGCGGACGTGCTGCAGATTACCATCTACATGCAGTTCATCAAAAGCATCCCGCGGGATTTGGACGAGAGCGCGATGATCGAGGGCGCGTCTTATTTCAACATTTTCCGTACGATCATTTTTCCGCTTCTAGGCCCGGCGACGGCGACGTTGATCATCCTGAAGACAATCTCGATCTACAACGACTTTTATATTCCGTTCCTGTACATGCCGTCTCGGAAGCTGAAAGTCGTGTCCACCGCCATTTACGATTTCGTCGGACCGAACGCGGCGCAGTTAAACGTCATATCGGCGGGTATTCTGCTCATCTTTATACCGACCGTTCTCGTGTTTCTGTTCCTGCAGCGGTATATTTTCTCCGGCGTGACGAACGGGGCGGTCAAGTAAGGACATCGCCGACAAACGTTTGTATGTTATGATAACAAAAGAGAATTTGTTATCCTAACAACGCGCGAAAGCGAAGTGAACAGACCGATGTCCGATAAAGTAACGATGCAGCAAATCGCCGATCATATCGGCGTGTCGAAATTCGCCGTATCCAAGGCGCTGTCCGGGAAGTCCGGAGTCAGCCGGGATACGCGGGAGAAAATCATCCACGCGGCAACTCAGCTCGGCTATTTCTCGCAGAAGCGGGCCAAGACGGTCGCGCTGAAAGCCGCGGCGGATCAAGCGGAACGCGCCGGCGATAAGCATACGATCGTCGTGCTCATCCCGAACGTGCGGGAGCAGAATCGCCAGTCGCTGTATTGGGGCAGAATCATCGACGGCATTGCGAACGCGCTCGAGGAGCGGCGGCTCGGCATGATGATCGTCACCGAACAGATTACCGACAATTTCACGAAGCTGATCAATCCGGACGGCGTGCTCGGTCTGGTCGGGGTCGGCCTGATCTCCAACCAGCTGCTGCTCGAGGTGCGCAGCCTGGGGATTCCGTTTGTGCTGGTCGACCACGAGGACGCGCTGATCCCGTCGGACTCGCTGTTCATGAACAACTATGAATGCGAGCGCAGGCTGACGAATTATTTGCTCGGCAGCGGGCACCGGACGTTCCAGTTTGTCGGCAGCATCCGCTTCTCCCGCAGCTTCTTCGACCGCTGGCTCGGTTACCGCTCGGCGCTCGAGGAGCAGGACATTCCGCTGAACCAGCACTCGGAGCTGCTCGAGCTGAAAGGCGAGAATCGTACCGAATTGACGGAGCGGCTCGACGCGATCGTGCGGGAGCTGAAGGAGGCTGGAACGCTGCCGACCGCTTTCGTCTGCGCCAACGATTCCCTGGCGTTCTGCGCCATGACCGCGCTGATGAAAGCGGGTGTACGCGTGCCGCAGGACTGCTCGGTGGCGGGCTTCGACAATCTCGAGGAGGCGGCGCTGTCCTCGCCGCCGTTAAGCACGATCCATGTGAATAAGGAAGCGCTTGGCCGGCGGGCGGTCGAGACGCTGCTGCGCCGGATCGACCATCCGGACGGACCGCAGGAAAAAATATTGCTGTCGGGAGACTTCGTCCTCCGTCAGTCGACGGGAGCGGCTCCGGTGCTGCAGACGAAGTAACGGAACATATGGCGAATTTCGGAGAAGCTTGGCCGGAAGCGCCGGATAGGGAGAGGAGACGAGAAACGATGTCTGCCTGGAACGAGACGATCAACGGAATGACCTGGGGCTGGACGGGGGTGCGCGGAACGTGGACGGGACCGGAAGCCGAAGGCTCGATGGCACGGATGAGAGAGGTCGGGGTGAACTGGGTTGCGCTCGCGTTCGGGGCGTTGCAAAATACGGCTCAATCGACGGACATCCGATTTCGCGACGCGCCTACCGTCACGGACGACGAGGTGCGCGCAGCCATTCGCAGAGCCAAGGGGATGGGGCTTAAAGTTTGCCTGAAGCCGGTCGTCAACTGCGCGGACGGGACGTGGCGCGCGCATATCGGCTTTTTCGCCGACGAGGTGCCGGGAGAGCCGGGCTGGGCCGATTGGTTCGCGTCGTACGGCGCCTTTATCGGGCATTATGCGAATCTCGCCGAGGAGGAAGGCTGCGAGATGCTGTGCGTCGGCTGCGAGATGGTGCAGGCGGACGCAAGGGAAGCGCAGTGGCGGAAGCTGATCGCGGACGTTCGTGCCGCGTACGGTGGAATCGTCACATACAACTGCGACAAATATCAGGAGGATCGGCTGACATGGTGGGACGCGGTCGACGTCATTTCCTCCAGCGGTTATTATCCGATCGGGGAATGGGAAGCGCAGCTCGATCGGATCGAGGCGGTCGTGCGCAAGCACGGCAAGCCGTTTTTCTTCATGGAGGCGGGGTGTCCGAGCCGGACCGGCTCCGGCTTGAAGCCGAACGACTGGGCGCTGCCGGGCGCTCCTTCCGGAGAAGAGCAGGCGCGGTATTACGAAGCGATGCTCTCCGCGTGCCGCCGTCGTCCGTGGGTGCGGGGCTTTATGCTGTGGGACTGGCCGGCCAAGCTGTACGACGCGGCGGACGCCTCCCGCAACGACGACTACTGTGTGTACGGCAAGCCTGCGGAAGCGATCGTGCGAAAATACTATGCGGACGATTCGGCCCGCAAGGAAAGGTCGGACGAGAAACGCGAACGGTGGCGGTCGGAGCTGGAGCGGGAGCTGAAGAGCGGCATCCTCGAGTTCTGGATTCGCCATGCCCGGGACGACAAGCATGGCGGCTTCGTCGGCGAAATTCGCGCCGATGCGACGGGCGTTCCCGACGCGGACAAAGGACTGGTCCTGAACGCGCGCATTCTGTGGACGTTCGCGGCGGCTTACCGTCTGTACGGGGAGCCGGTCTATTTGGAGATGGCGGACAGGGCCTACGAGGCGTTGGAGAGGTTCGACGATCCGCTGCATGGAGGCCTGTTTTGGATGATCGACGTGAACGGCGCACCCACACGTGACAAGAAGCAGGTGTACGGGCAGGCTTTCGCGATTTACGCGCTGGCCGAATACTACCGTGCGACCGGCGCGGCGAAGGCGCTCGCCTGGGCCGAGAAGCTGTACCGGTTGTTGGAGAAGCACGCCTACGATCCCGTGCGCCTTGGCTATGTCGAAGCGCTGGCGCGGGATTGGACGGAGACGGACGACCTGTCTCTGGGCAGCAACGATTTGAACGAGCGCAAGTCGATGAACACGCATCTGCACATGCTGGAGGCGTACACGAACCTGTACCGGGTATGGAAGGCAGAGGGGCTGTGCGCCAGGCTGGCCGAGCTGATCGACGTTCATCTGGACAAAATCGTGGACGCGGACACACACCATTTCCGGCTCTTTTTCGACGATGAGTGGGTGTCGAAGACGGGAGACGTCTCCTATGGGCACGACATCGAAGGAAGCTGGCTGCTGTGCGAAGCCGCGGACGTGCTCGGCGATTCGCGGCGGACGGAGCGGGTCGGCAGGGAAGCGCTCGAAATGGCGCGGGCGGCGCTGGAGCAAGGCATGGACGAAGACGGAGGCATGTTCAACGAGCTGGGGGAAGACGGCCGCCTCGACGACTCCAAGATCTGGTGGACCCAGGCCGAAGCGATGGTCGGTTTCCTGAACGCCTATCGGCTGTCGGGCGAACGGAAGTATCTAGACGCGGCAGGCGCGAGCTGGGCGTTCATTCGCGATTTTGTCCGGGACGACGAGCACGGCGAATGGCACTGGGAGGTGACGCGGACGGGCGAACCGGTGCGGGGACGCATGAAGGCCGGTCCGTGGAAATGCCCGTACCACAACGCCCGGGCTTGCATGGAGGCGCTGGAACGATTGTCGGACTCGTTTGTCACCTTATTTTAGGGATTTGTTAGCATAAAGAGCGACAATAAAAACAAATAGAGTGCATTTTCATCCCTTTTAAAGTGCTTATAATTAGGTAATGTAAGCGGTGCCAACATGATCCGCGCCATTGCCGAGCCGCCTCAAATCATTTCAAAATTGGGGGTAGAACGACAAATGAGGATGAAAAAAGCGATTTCGACGGGATTGACCTTCGTTCTGGCAGCCGGACTCCTTGCCGCGTGCGGCGGCGGAAACGAAGGCTCGGGAGCGTCGAATTCCCCGAGCGCGAGTCCAAGCGCCAATCCAAGCCCGAGTCCAAGCGAAGCCGCAAGCCCGAGCCAGGCGGAGGAGCTTGGCGGGAAACTCAAGGTTTTGACCCATCGCACCGATCTGCTGAACGACGGAACGCTCGATCGCTATACGGAGAAATTCAAGGAAAAGTATCCGAAGGCGGAAATCGAGTACGAAGCGATGACGAATTACGCCCAGGATATCAAGGTGCGCCTGACGACGGGCGAAGCCGGGGACGTCAACATGCTGGACGCCTCGCTGCCGAACAGCGAGCTGGCCAACTATTACGAGCCGCTGCCGGACGAGCTGACCGAGGATATGTATTTCGCGGACTTGAAGGCGCACGAAGGCAGCCGGTACGGGCTTGCGACGGGCGTCAACACGCAGGGTATCATCTATAACAAAAAGGCGTTCGCGCAAGCGGGCATCGATCAAGTGCCGACGACGCTCGACGCGCTCTACGAGGCGGCTCAGAAGCTCGAAGACGCCGGCATCATTCCGCTGTATATGAATTACGGGGCGCAATGGCCGCTCGGCAACTGGTCGGAGGGATCGGTCAAGTTCGTGGCCGGGGATATGCTCTACTTCGATCAATTCGTGACGAAGGACGAATTGTTTACGGTAGACGGGCCTTGGGGGCAGCTGATGAACATTGCCCGTAAATTCGTACAAGAGGGCTGGGTGGAAAAAGACCTGGCGACGAACAACTGGGAAATGTCCAAAGGAGAGATAGCGTCCGGAAAAGCGGCGATGTATTTCCTCGGCAACTGGGCGATTCCGCAGGTGATCGGCGCGGGCGCGGCTTCGGAGGATATCGGATTTTTCCCGATTCCGTACGACAACAACGGCCAGCTTAACGCGCCGCTCGGCCCGGACTATTTCATCGGCGTGAGCAAAAACAGCAAAAACAAGGAGCTCGCGTTTAAGTACATCGAATTTTTCGTGAAGGAATCCGGATACATCGGCGCCAACGGCTTCATGCCGGTCGACAAGAACGCGGTGCCGGAAGTGCCGCAGCTGGCCGAGTTCAAGTCGTTTAACCCGAACTTCCTCGAGGAAGTCGCCGGCGATCCGAGATTTAACGAGCTTGGCAACAAAGCCGAGATCGACTTCTACGGCGGCAAGTACATCCAAGAGCTGATCGTCGCCAAAGATCTGCAAGCCGCCTACGACGCGCTGAACAAAAAGTGGGCCGCGGCCCGCAAGACGCTCGGGTATTGAGCGGCTGAAGCAGCGCTGTCGAAAGAGGATCGACGGCAGGGAGCAAGAAGCATCTATCTCCTTTATTCTACAGGAGATAGATGCTTCTTCTTTTTCATCGACCCTCCTGCTTGCCAGAGCGCTTGATCCGTATTTTCCGGGCAGTCTCTGCCAGGTGCCGCAATATAGCCGCCAAGCGGGGAATCGGAGCGGCAACCGCGTGCAAGCCCGATGCCGGGCTTTAGTAACCGATCGCCTTCAGCAGCTCCTCCAGATCGGCGAACGGCACGGCCAGACCGGCCTGAGCCGGGCCTTCCTCCCGTTCAATCTCCGTCGTGGCGAAGACGACGGCGATCGCTCGTCCCTCCTCGTTGATAACGGGACTTCCGCTGTTGCCTTTGAACACCGGAGCGTCGATCGCCAGCGCCGGTTTGTCCCGACCGCGGATCGGCACGAGCTCCAGAACATGGCCTTCATTTACGATCTGCGTGAAATAGAGCGGATTGCCGATTACGTAGACGTGCTCGCCCGGCTTCCATTCGCGTTCTACGGGGATGGAAGGCAGCGACTGGCCGCTCTCCTCCACCTTCAGCAGCGCAATGTCGAGATCCGGGTCCGCCCCGGCGATGCTGGCCTCGTACGCTCGATCATTTCCCGGGAATTTAACCGCGGAATACGCGCCTCCTTCGATCACGTGATAATTGGTGACGATATATCCGCCGTTCACATGGAAGCCGGTGCCTTTGCCTTTATCCGTGCTGACGAGCACGACGGCTTCTTTATAGCTTTGGACGTTCTCGCGCGCGGACAGCTCTTTCGATTTAAAAAGGAAGGGCAGCGTCGTGCTGTTGTAAATCTGCGGCCAGAACGCCAGCACGTTGCCGATCAGCGCGATCGCGAGCAGGGAGGCGACGATGTTTCGGATCCTCCTGCGCCGAGCGGCCGCGGCCAATTGCTCTTCCGCGGAATCCTCCTCGGTCTCCTCCCATTCCCAGTCTTCCGTTACGGGCTCATCCGGTTTTTTTTCCATGCGCGTCCCCTCCTTTTTTTCTCTGCTCCTGTCCAGCTATTGTAACATACGAACCCGCAAGACACGTCCGCATGGGATTGCGCACATTCCGCGTTTTGTCCAGTCTTCGGCCGAATGTCATTCATACGTTATAGAAGCAAGGAACATTCAACCAGGAGGCTTCGAGTATGGAGGAAATGTACGATGTATGCAGGAGGCATATGAACTGCAGAGTCAGAGTGCATACACGTTGCGGGGAATGCTATGATGGCGTGATCGTGAACGTGGACAGGAATAACGTCTATTTAAGAACTTCCGGCGGCGTGCGGATCTCGGGATGGTTCGGTCCCGGCTTCGGTTACGGTCCCGGGTTCGGCGGCGATATTCTGGCCCTGTCGCTGTTCACTCTGCTTGCGATCGCTCTGATCTGATCCGGTCCCGTACGGATCTGGTCGGCCTTATGCGTGCGGTGTTCGGAAACCTCGCGATTGCCGTGCGGCTTCGCGGGGTTTTTGAACGTTAAGTTTCACCTTATCGAGATCTGTATCGTCTCCGCAAAGCTTCTCCTTTTCGGTGATCCAGCCGTAGCCGCGATGTTCTAAAGAATCGACTAACGTCCCCCGCAAATCGCCATTTCTGCATCCGATGTTCTAAAGAATCGACTAACGCCCCCCACAAATCGCCATTTCCGCGTCCGATGTTCTAAAGAATCGACTAACGTCCCCCGCAAATCGTCATTTCCGCGTTCGATGTTCTACAAAGTCGGTTATCGTCGTCTACTTTCCACGCTCCCATGGTCTCCACAATCTCCCGCAAGCTAACGGTTCGGGCTTATTTATAAGAATACATAAATTTTCTTCGATAATATTGACAATGATAATCATTATCAACTACTATAAAGTCGAGGATAGGAAAACGACATTCAGCCGCCGATTTAGGCGGACGCGACGAAAGAGTCGGGAAGGGGACGACGGCATTGGCGGACATCGTTCTGATATACGCGAGCCTAACGGGCAATACGGAGGAAATGGCGGACGCGATCGTATCGGGTCTACGCTCGCAAGGGGCCGAGGTGGTCGTCAAGTCCGTAATGGATGCGAATGCCTCCGAGCTGGAACGATACGACGGCATCGTACTCGGCGCTTATACATGGGGAGACGGGGAACTGCCCGACGAATTCCTCGATTTCTATGAAGAAATGGACGACATCAAGCTGACGGGACGCAGGGCGGCGGCGTTCGGCTCGTGCGATTCCTGTTATCCGGAATACGGCGCGGCGGTCGACTTGCTGATCGGCAAATTGAAGGAGGCGGGAGCGGATATCGTTCTGCCGGGGTTAAAAATCGAATTGTCTCCCAATGCGGAAGACGCGGAAGCGTGCAAACAGTTCGGGAGCGAGTTCGCCAAGCTTGTCGCGAAAGAAGTGCCTCATTCTTAGCATAAACGCATCGACAAGGAGGACCAGACTGTGGGACTATTGTATAAAATTTATCAAACCGTACAAGAAGGGCACGAACGGGAACACGATGCGACGGACGGCCAGGCCGAGATGGAGGGCGGCGCCTTGGAAGCCGATCTTCCGGTCTCGCTGGTACACCTGCTGGCCAATCCCATCGGCAGAGCATCGGGCGAGCAAGCCTGATCGATCCGCGACGCGAAGGTCGTTCCACAAGCAGGGCTGCTTGAGATGATCGATGGACAAAGATAGGGGGATGTACCTCCCCTGGAGAATGCCTCATACGCTCCTGAAATCACATGATCACGGGTTTACCCATCAGATTTCAGGAGCGTATAGCATCGTAAGGAGGTACATCCCCCTGCCCCCCTTGTTCATCGATTATCTTTCACAGCAGCTTGCTTGGCTCATGGAACGGCCTTTTTGCTATGCACGGCCCCCTCAGCAAACCCGCGACGGCATTTCCGAACCAGACTCCCCCCGATTCCAGAAAATGACCGAACCACGGCCGAAGCCGCATGCGTTATAATTGGAGGAATAGCTCGACTTGCCGGGGAGGCCCGCACCATGAATTCCGCAATGCGCCGACTTCCGTTTCGTTCCCTCAGATCGAGGCTTGCGCTGCTGCTGATCGTCGCCACGGTCATTCCGATCGTGCTGATCGGCTACATTTCATACAGGTGGATTTATATCGTCCAGACGGAAAAAATAGAAACCGAATGGGTGGAGAAGGCGGAGCGGGAACGGGACGAGTTGGAGCGCAAGCTGGAGGAGCTGGCCCGCGTCTCGCAGCTGCTGGACGTCGAAGGAGGGATCGGCCGCGAAGTCGTCCGGTTCATCTCCAGCGGCGATTCCTACGAGCGTTCGATGCTGTATCGCGATATTACCGATTCCATCGCCAACGTCAACTTCTCCAATCCGAACCTCGCGGCCATGTTTTTCTATGCGCCGGAGCTGAAGGAGCCGCTGCTGTTTCCCAACTCGACCGGTCCGATCTCGTTCGTCAAGGAGGACTTGCCCCCTTTTTATAACCAGAAAGCGTTCACGTATTACGGTCCGCACCCTTCCACAACGGAGGAAAAGGACGGACAACCGGTGTTCTCCCTGCTGCGAAAATTGGACTACGGCCAGGGGAGATTTCTGTACGCTTACATCGAGACGGGGATCGGCGGGCTGGAGTCGTTGTTCGAGACGGAGCCGCGGGGCGATTCTGGCCGGGCTTTCCCCGTCTATCATACGCTTGCCGGCCCCGACGGCCGCGTCGTCTACAGCAATCTCGCGGCAGCGCAAACGATCGTCGGACAGCCGTTCCATCAGCCCGCCGGGCAGTATCAGACGTTCCGGGCGGAGGGGCGGCACGGCTGGACGGTGTACCAGCTCATTCCGCGATCCGATTACGACCGGGAGATGAACAAGTGGCTGAAGCAGTTCGCCCTGTTCGCTTCGTTGTCGCTGCTCGCCGGCATTTCCCTGGCGTGGCTCATCTGGAGAATGGTGTACAGGCCGATCCGAATCATCAATCGCGAAATTTCCCGGTTCAGCTACAATCAGACGCCGGCGGAGACGGCGGCCACCGGGCTTCCCGAGTTCGACCGCATTCTGGACAACTTCCAGTCGATGGGACGGCGCATCGCGGAGCTGATTCTCGATATCGAGGACAAGGAGAAGCGCAGAGGACAGCTCGAGGTGGAGAAGCTGCTCGTGCAAATCAATCCGCACTTCCTGCACAATACGCTGAACACGATCCAGTGGCTCGCGCGCATTCAGGGACAGGCGAATATCGCCAAGCTCGTGTCGGTGTTCACCCGCGTGCTGCATTACAATCTCGGCAAAAAAACGATTATCGTCACCGTGCGCGAAGAAGCCGAAGCGATCCGCGACTACATCGAGCTGCAAAACATCCGTTACGACCATTCCTTTAACGTGCGTTTGGACATCGACGGGGAAGCGCTGGACATTCCGATCCCGCGGTTTATTTTGCAGCCGCTCGTGGAGAACGCCCTTTACCACGGCTTCGACGGGGACGAGGGAGGCGCGATCGACGTGACGATCGCCAGGGAGGACCGGACGCTGCTGCTGCGGGTGAGCGACAACGGCAAAGGCATTGCCGACGACCGTCTGGCCGACATGCTGGAGGACAGCGGTGACCGGAAAACCGGGCTCGGCATCGGTCTGCGCTACGTGAAGCAGATGCTTGCCGTCTATTACGGAGGAGAGGCGGAGCTGACGATGGAGAGCGCGCCGGGCGAAGGCACCCGCGTGACGATTCGTCTGCCGGACGAGATGAAGGGAGGGGAACGGCATGGATACGATCCGGGCGCTGATCGTGGATGACGAGAGTCTCGTCCGCAAGGGGCTGAGGCTGACCATACCGTGGCAGGACTACGGCATCGAGATCGTCGGAGAGGCGGGAACCGGGGAGAAGGCGCTCGATTTCATTCGCGGCGAGCCGGTCGATCTGCTGCTGGCGGATATTACGATGCCGGGCATGTCGGGCCTGGAGCTGACCAAGCGGCTGCGGCAGGAATATCCCGGAATCAGGGTTGTCATTCTGACGTGCCATCAGGACTTCGACTATATTCAGGAAGCGCTCCGTCTCGGAGCGATCGACTATATTGTGAAAACGCAGCTGGAGGATATGGACCTGAACGCCGCGATGGAACGAATCTGCAAGGCGGTCAGGGAGCACGCGCGCGCCGGCGCTCCGTCTTCGGCGCTGTCCGTCGAGGCGCTTCGCGGCGTCGAGGAGGCGGGCGCGGGCCTGATGTGGATCGCGGACGAAGCCCGTTACGCCGCGTTGGCCGAAGCGCTGCGCGCGGCGGGCGGAGACGGCGGCGCATCCGAGCTGGGACGGGCAATGGCGCAGGCGGTCGAAGGCTGGCGAATCCGGCTGCCTATGTTCGCCTGGAACGAGCATCCGCAGCCGGAGGCCGTCCCCGCTCTCCCGACATGGCTGGAGCGGCTGCGAGAGGCGATTCTGCGCTGGCTTCGCCGCTCCCAATATTCGGAGGACGTCATTCTGGCGATTCTCAAAGCCGTCGACCGCATCGCGGAACGTCCGGGCAGCCACGAGAGGCAAGGAGAGATCAGCCAGAGCGTCAACCTGAGCAAAAGCTACTTCAGCACCTGCTTTCGGGATATCACCCGGATGACGTTTACGCAGTTTTTGCAGCACAACAGCGTCTATGCGGCGCGGGACATGCTGCTGCAAACCAATTATCCGGTCTATATCGTCGCCGAAAAATGCGGCTTCTCGGACCAGCGCTATTTCAGCAAAATGTTCAAGGAGCAGACGGGCCTGCTTCCGTCCGAATACCGCCAACAGTTTGCGGAACGGGTTTGATGCAGGAGAGAAGAAGCGAGGAGCCGACGGACCTGACGAAGGAAAGGAACGGGCGGCCCGACGGAGGGAGAGGAGCGGAACCGGAACGAAGCGGGCTGCTCCTTTTCTGCTGGGCGGAATCGCATCCGAAATCGGTAGGTCAACGATTCGGCGAACGGGAGAAGGAAGGACGAATGTCCTACCAGACGAGGAAAAGCCTCGCTCTCGCCCGCCTTCGTCCGCTTGCTATAATGGCGAGGAAGTTACGAAACAAGAGCAAAGGGGAGCCATTCGCATGAAATTTAAACAAGGCTTTACGGCAATTACCGCTTCCGCGCTGCTGCTGACCCTGCTGTCCGCCTGCAGCGGCGGCAACGACAGCCCGTCCGGAGAGGCGAGTCCTTCCTCGGCCGGATCGCCAAGCGCTTCGGCCGCGCCTTCCGCCCCCGCCGATCCGCTGGGCAAGTACGATCCGCCGATCCGGGTGTCGGCCGTGCGGGCAATTTCGGAAGGGCTGAAATTCAACGACGGAGAGGCGATCGACAACAACGTCTGGTCGCGCGCCTACGAGAGCGAGCTCGGCCTGACCGTCGACTACGAGTGGACGGCGCCGGCGGCGCAATACGACCAGAAGCTGAACATCGCGATCGCCTCCGACGATCTGCCGGACATTATGCCGGTTAACGCGTCGCAGCTCAAGCGGCTCGTCCAGGACGGACAGGTCGAGGATCTGACGCAAGTCTACGAGCAATACGGCTCCGAGCTGACGAAGAAAATCCTGAACGAGGACGGCGGCAACGCGCTGAAATCCGCCACCTTCGACGACAAGCTGTACGCGCTTCCGAACATGAGCTCGGGCCTCGGACAGACGCATGTGCTGTGGGTGCGCACCGACTGGCTGGAGAAGCTGGGCCTGCCCGAGCCGAAGACGATCGACGACGTCGTCGCGACCGCCGAAGCTTTCGTAACCCGCGATCCGGACGGGAACAGCAAGGCCGATACGTACGGCCTCGGGATCAACAAGGATATTTTCGGCTTTTATGCCGGCATGGAGGGCTTCTTTAACGGTTTCCACGCTTATCCGAACATCTGGGTGAAGGACAGGGAAGGCAAGCTGGCTTACGGAAGCGTCCAGCCGGAGACGAAGGCGGCGCTCGCCAAGCTGCAGGAGATGTACAAGAACGGCTGGATCGACAAGGAGTTCGGCACGAAGGACGCCTCCAAGGTGAACGAGTCCGCGACCTCCGGCAAGCTCGGCCTCTTCTACGGCTTCTTCTGGAACGTAGGCTGGCTGCAGGACGCCAAGAACGCCGATCCGGACATGCAGTGGAAGGCGCTGCCGCTGCCCTCCGTGGACGACCAGCCGGCCAAGGCGCAGGTGCCGTTCGCGATCAGCAAGTATTACGTCGTGAAGAAGGGCGCGACAAATCCCGAAGCCGCCGTCAAGCTGCTCAACTTCGGTCTGGAGAAGCTGTGGGGAGCGACCGCGGAGCCGGACGTCTACAACGTGGACGCCAATGGCCTGGCTACGTTCGATTTCGCGCTGCTCTACGGAGAGGCGCCGCGCAAAAATCTGGACGCGCATCTGAACGTCGTCCAGGCGCTCGCCTCGAACGATCCGTCGAAGCTGAACGCGGAGGAGAAAGGCTACTACGACAATATCGTCGCTTACCGGGGCGGAGACATCGGCCTGTGGGGCAACGAGCGCATGTACGGCGAGGAAGGCTCGCTGGCCGTGATCAACGGCTACGAAACGAACGGTTACCTGATGGACGACGCCTACTTCGGCGCTCCGACGCAGGGAATGACGGACAACAACGCGACGCTGCAGAAGCTCCAGCTTCAGGCGTTCACCCGCATTATCATGAGCGGCTCGATCGACGAGTTCGACGATTTCGCGGCGCAATGGAACGATCTGGGCGGCGGTACGATCGCCGGGGAAGTAAACGAGTGGCAGGCGTCCCGCTAGGACGTCCGCGCGCTCGGCAAGGAAGAGGCGGATAACGCATGAAAAGCAGAAGCTTCCGGGAACTGCCTTTGCACCTGATGATCCTGCCGGGATTCGTGCTGGTGTTCATCTACAGCTATGTTCCGATGGCGGGCATAATGATGGCCTTCGAACGGCTCGTTCCGTCCAAGGGGATGTTCCTGTCCCCTTGGGTCGGCTGGGCGAACTTCGAATATATGCTGCGCATGCCCGACATCGCCCGGGTGCTGGGGAATACGTTCCTGATCGCGGCGATGAAGATGGCGGCGGGCATCGTCGTTCCGGTGACGTTCGCGCTGCTGCTGAACGAGGCGAAAAACCGGCTATTCAAGCGCGGCGTGCAGACGATCGTCTATTTTCCGCATTTTCTGTCATGGATTATCCTGAGCGGCATTCTTATCGACATTTTATCGCCGTCCACGGGGATCGTTAACGGTCTGCTGGGCTGGCTCGGGCTGCCGGCGGTTTATTTTCTCGGAGATCCCGGCTGGTTCCCGTTTACGATGGTCGTCTCCGATACGTGGAAGGAGTTCGGCTACGGCACGATCGTCTATCTGGCGGCGCTGGCGGGCATCAATCCGGCGCTGTACGAGGCGGCGGAGATGGACGGAGCGGGCAGAATCCGGCAGACGCTGAGCGTAACGCTGCCCGGCCTGCTGCCGATCATCGTGCTGATGACGGTGCTCAGCCTCGGCAACGTGCTGAACGCGGGCTTCGACCAGATTTTTAACCTGTACAGCCCGCAGGTGTACGAGACCGGCGACATCATCGACACGCTGGTGTACCGGATCGGCATCGAGAACGCCAATTACGGCGTGGCGACGGCGGTCGGACTGTTCAAATCGGTCGTCTCGTTCGTCATGATCGGCGCGTCCTATATGCTGGCTTACCGGCTGACGGGCTACCGGATTTTCTAAGAAAGGGGGAGACGTCGTGGTTGGGGCTTCATTCGGCAGGCGGTTGTTCATCGTATGCAACTACTTGTTCTTATTGGCGGTGGCCGCCGCCTGCCTGCTTCCCCTGCTGAACGTGCTGGCGATTTCCTTCAGCTCCAGCTCGGCCGTGGCCGCGGGGCAAGTGACGCTGTGGCCGGTCGAATTCAGTCTGAAATCGTACGAATTCGTGATCGGGAAGCCGGAATTCGGCAATGCGTTTCTCATCTCCGTGCTGCGGGTCGCGGTCGGCATGCCGCTGAACATGCTGCTGACGATTCTGATCGCGTATCCGCTGTCCAAGGACCGGAGGCAGTTCCGCTTCCGCAACGCGTACGCCTGGTATTTCGTGCTGACGATGCTGTTCAGCGGCGGCCTTATTCCGTGGTTTATGACGATTAAAATGACCGGCATCCTCGATACGTTCTGGGCGCTGATTCTGCCGGGCGCGGTTCCGGTGTTCAACGTGATCCTGCTGCTCAACTTCTTCAAGTCGCTGCCGGACGAGATCGAGGAGGCGGCGGAGATCGACGGGGCGGGCCGCTGGCAGGCGCTCTGGCGCATCGCCGTGCCGCTGTCGGCTCCGGCCATCGCCACGCTGACGCTGTTCTGCATCGTCACGCACTGGAATTCATGGTTCGAGGGCCTCATTCTCATGAACAGGCCGGAGCATTACCCGCTGCAGAGCTACCTGCAGACCGTTATCGTCGGCCGCGACATGGCGCTGATGACGGCGGCCGACGTCGCCAGATGGGCGGAAATATCCGACCGCACGTCGAAGGCCGCACAGGTGTTCGTCGCGATGCTGCCGGTGCTGCTCGTGTATCCGTTCCTGCAGAAGCATTTTGCCGAAGGGATCGTCATGGGCAGCGTGAAGGGATAACTATTCATACCTCAAAGGAGCAGAGAGAAACTATGCTGAAAATCGCCTTTATCGGAGCGGGCAGCACCATCTTCGCCAAAAACGTGATCGGGGACTGCATGCTGACGCCGGCTTTGGCCGACGCGCATTTCGCGCTGCACGACATCGATCTCCAGCGGCTCAAGGAATCGGAGACGATGCTGCAGAACCTGAACGCGAACCTCGGAGGCCGGGCGACGGTGCAGGCGTACGCCGACCGCCGGGAGGCGCTGAAGGGCGCGACCTACGTCGTCAACGCGATTACGGCCGGCGCGTTCGAGCCGTACATTCTCGGGGATCACGAAATTCCGCGCAAATACGGGATCAAGCAGACGTATGCGGACACGCTCGGCGTCGGCGGACTGATGCGGGCGCTGCGCACCGCGGGTCCGATGCTGGAGTTCGCGAAGGACATGGAGGAGCTGTGTCCGGACGCGTGGTTCCTGAACTATACGAATCCGATGGCGATTCTGACCGGAGCGATGCTGCGGGGGACCGGAGTCAAGACGGTCGGTCTGTGCCACAGCGTGCAGGTGTGCGCCAAGGAGCTGCTGGAAGGGCTCGGCATGGACGCCGAGGGCGTGCGCTGGCGGATCGCCGGCATCAACCACCAAGCCTGGCTGCTGGACATTACGCGGAACGGCGAGGACCTGTATCCGGAGATCAAGCGGCGGGCGGCGGCGCGGCCGGGACCGCACGACGACATGGTCCGCTACGAGATCATGAACACGTTCGGCTATTACGTGACGGAGTCGAGCATGCACGGCGCCGAATACGTGCCTTATTTTCTCAAGAACGCCTATCCGGAGCTGCTCGAGCGCTACAACATTCCGACGGAAAATTACAAGGGATGGGGCAGCAGCAGGCAGGAGTATTGGGACAAAGTGATGAACGGGCTGGTGAACGACCGGTCGATCACGCACGAGCGGACGCACGAATACGCCTCTTACATCATGGAAGCCATGGAGACGAACGTGCCGTTCTCGATCGCGGGCAACGTGCTCAACACGGGCGGTCTCATCTCCAATCTGCCGGAGGAGGCGTGCGTGGAGGTGCCGTGTCTGGTCGACGCCAACGGCATTACGCCGACCCGGTTCGGCGCGCTCCCGCCGCAGTTGGCCGCTCTGAACCGGACGAACGTCAACATGCAGCTGCTGGCGATGGAAGCGGTGCTGACCGGCAAGAAGGAGCACGTCTACCACGCCGCGCTGCTCGATCCGCATACGTCCGCGGAGCTGCCGATCGATCGGATCAAGGCGCTGGTCGACGACATGCTGGAGGCGAACCGTCCGATGCTTCCGGATCTGCAGTAATCGAAGCGCTCTGTTAACGCAAACGGGATTGCCGCCTGGCTGCGGGTCGTTAACGACCCGCGCTCGGCGGACAATCCCGTTTTTTCGTTCGGCCGCGGTTCAGATGCCCGCCCCTTGCGTGAACACCGGCTCCTCGACCGACTCGAACTGGCTCAGAACCTTCAGGCGCGCGCTCTGGAAGTCCGGGCTCGTCTTCTTGCGCGGATAGGCCATCTCGATGGGCACGATCCGGCTGATCTCGCCCGGGCGCGGCTTGAGAATGACGACCCTCTCGCCCAGAAACACGGCTTCGTCGATATCGTGCGTAACGAACAGCATCGTCGTTCGGTTGTTGCGCCACACCTCGAGCAGAACCTCCTGCATATGCGCTCTCGTGAAGGCGTCCAGCGCGCCGAACGGCTCGTCGAGCAGCAGGATTTTCGGCTTGCGCAGCAGCGCCCTGGCGATGGAGACGCGCTGCGCCATGCCTCCCGAGAGCTCCCGCGGATAGGCTTTCTCGAAGCCTTGAAGCCGCACCAATTCGATCAATTCGTCGACATCGCGCCGCACCTCTTTGTTGGAGAGAGACAGGTCCGAAGCGATGTTTTTCTCCACCGTCAGCCACGGGAACAAGCGATGCTCCTGGAAGATAAAGCCTTTGTCGATGCCCGGCTTGTCGATCGGGGAGCCTTCCAGTTCGACCGAACCCGCATACTGCGTGTCGAGCCCGGCCACGATTCGCAGCAGCGTGCTTTTGCCGCATCCGCTCGGGCCGATGATCGTAATGAATTCTCCTTCCCTTACGGACAGATCGATGTTCTGCAGAGCGGTAACCGTACCTTTGGCGCCGACGAATCGCTTGCTGAGTCCTTCTATTTCCAGCAGCGGGTTAGCCATGGGACCATCCTCCTTATAATTATTACTATACCGATGAGATTAATGGAAATAACGTACCATCTTCTTTACCGGCTGTCAACAAGTCATGGGGGAGCTTTTCTTTTAAAAATCCCACTTGACAGGTAGGTATTATTGGATTACTATTCGATTAATCAACAATAATTAAATTAGTGTTAAAGTATTTTTGGGAAAAGGAGGGATGGAAATGAACGGTCGAGCCGTCGTTCGGGCCGGTCGCGGCTATGGAGAAAGGCCAGGCAAGTGGACGCTGGCGGGCTTGGCGCTTATCGTGCCGCTGTCCGTGCTGGCGCTGTGGCAGCTGTTCGGAGATTTGGGTTACATCTCGAGCCTGATGTTTCCTACCCCGGCCGTGATCGCGCAATCGTTCGTCGATCTGGCGGCTTCGGGAGATTTGTGGGCCCATTTCAAGATCAGCGTGTGGCGGGCGCTGACGGGGTTCGTCCTCGGAGGGGGATTGGGGCTGGCGTTCGGCGTGGCGGTCGGATTGTTCCGCCGGACGGAGAAGCTGCTCGATCCTTCCTTCCAGATGATTCGCATGATTCCGAGTCTCGCCGTCGTTCCGTTATTCATCTTCTGGTTCGGGATCGGAGAACAATCCAAGGTGCTGTTAATCGCCAAGGGCGCATTTTTCCCCATCTACCTCAATACGTTCCTGGGCATTCGCAACGTCGACAACAAGCTGTTCGAGGTCGCGAGGGTGCTCGGCTTCAGCCGCATCAAGCAGATCGTCAGGCTGGTGCTGCCGGCGGCGGTTCCGAGCATCCTGCTCGGAGCAAGGATATCGATGGGGCTGGCTTGGCTGGGGCTTGTCGTCGCGGAGTTGATCGCCTCCACGGAAGGCATCGGGTATATGATGTCCGACGCTCGCCAGTTCGCGGATACGCCGGTCGTGTTCGTCGGGATTTTCGTCTTCGCCGCGGCCGGTCTGGCCACCGATACGTTCATTCGCGTAATCGAGAGCCGGCTGCTGCGCTGGAAGGATCGCTATAAAGGATAGGCGGCCGACAAGCAGGCTGCGTGGGAGGAAGAACTATGGGCAATCGAGTGGAAGCTCTGGTACGGCCGACGGGCCGCAGGGAGAACGCGAAGGAAGCTGTCGAAACCCCCTCGGCGCCGGCGCCCGTGCAGGAAACCGGCAAGCGGACGGATTGGCGGCTGACGCTGCTTAAGGATTTCGGGCAGGGGGCGCTTATTCCGCTGTTGATTTTGCTGGCCTGGCAAATCGGAGGAGAGCTCGGCTGGATATCCCGCGATTTCCTGCCTTCGCCGCTGGCGATCGCCGAGTCGTTCGCCGGATTGGCGGGCTCGGGAGAACTGCTGCATCATCTGGGCGTAAGCGCGGGAAGAGCCGGATTGGGCTTCGTCGTCGGAGGCGGACTGGGGCTTGCGCTCGGCATCGTGACCGCGACGATCCGCAGGCTGGAGTATTTGCTCGACCCGAGCCTGCAGGTGCTTCGGCTCGTGCCGCACCTGGCGATCGCGCCGCTGATCATCCTGTGGTTCGGCTTCGGCGAGACGTCCAAGGTGGCGATTATCGTGAGCGGTTCGTTTTTTCCGCTATACGTGAATACGTTCCTGGGCATCCGCAACGTCGACGGCCAACTGCTCGAGGTCGCCCGCTCGCTGGAGTTCAGTCGGACGAAGCGGCTGCTGAGGCTGGTGCTGCCGGCCGCGCTGCCGAACATTCTGGTGGGACTAAGACTGTCGCTGGCCGTCTCCTGGATCGGGCTGGCCGTCGCCGAATTCGTCGGATCGACGAACGGAATCGGTTTTCTCATTAACGAGGCGAAGCAGAACGGTCAGCCTGAGGTGATCTTCGTCGGCATTGCGATTTTCGCGGTTGTAGGCAAGCTGGTCGACTCCGCCGTCAGGCTGCTGGAGCGCAGATGGCTGCATTGGCGGGACAGCTATCAGGGCTAAAGGCTAAGGTACGCACCTAATTAAAGGAGGCTGTTCGAAAATGACAATTCTAGCAACGGCAAAGGGACAATTAAGCTTGGAGACGGACGTGCTGGTTATTGGCGGAGGTCCGGCGGGAACGTGGGCGGCGATCTCGGCGGCGGCCAAAGGGGTCAAGGTCATTCTCGTGGACAAAGGCTACTGCGGCTCCAGCGGAGCGACGGCCCCGTCCGGAACGGGGGTCTGGTACATCGAGCCCGAGCGGGATAAGCGGGAGGAGGCCAAAGCGAGCCGATATGCGATGGGCGGGCAGCTTGCGGAGCACGGCTGGATGAACCGGGTGCTGGATCGCACGTACGAAAATATGAACAAGCTGGGCAATCTCGGATACCCGTTTCCGGTCGACGCCAACGGCAATCCTCACAAGCGCGGTCTGCAAGGACCGGAATACATGAAGCTGATGCGCAAGCTCGTGCAGAAATCCGGCGTGAAAATTCTCGATCACAGCCCGGTGCTGGAACTGCTCGCGGACGATCACGGCGTCGGGGGCGCGGCGGGCGTCAATACGCAGACGGGCGAAGCCTGGAGCGTTCGCGCGGGAGCGGTCGTGATCGCGACCGGAGGCTGCGCGTTTCTGAGCAGGGCGCTCGGCTGCAACGTGCTGACCGGCGACGGTTATCTGTTCGCGGCGGAAGCGGGCGCGGACCTGTCAGGGATGGAGTTTTCCAACGCTTACGCGATCTGCCCGACGTTCTCCTCCGTAACCAAAACGGCCTATTACAGCTATGCGAGCTTTTATTACGAGGACGGCACGATCGTCGAGGGCGCCGGCTCCAAGCGCGGCCGCTCGGTCATCGCCCGCAATCTGCTGGCCGGACGCCAGGTGTACGCCAAGCTCGATCAGGCGCCGGAGGATCTTAAGCCGCTGCTGCGGGTGGCGCAGACGAATTTCTTCCTTCCGTTCGACCGCCGCGGCATCGATCCGTTCCGCGACCTGTTCCCGGTCACGCTGCGGCTGGAAGGCACGGTGCGCGGCACGGGCGGCATTCGCATCGTCGACGAGACGTGCGCGACGAAGGTGCCCGGCCTGTACGCGGCTGGAGACGCCGCGACGCGCGAGCTGATCTGCGGCGGCTTTACGGGCGGCGGCAGCCACAACTCGGCCTGGGCGATGTCTTCCGGCTCGTTCGCCGGAGAAGGCGCGGCGGGATATGTGCTTAAGCTGGGCGATTCGGCGAAATCCCGTTCGCTCAGGGGATTGTCCTCGCAGTCGCTGGCGAACGGCTCCGCGGACGGCGAAGCGGCCCGTTCCCGCACGCAGGAATACGTGCAGGCGGTGCAGGACGAGGTGAAGCCGTACGACCGCAATCTGTTCCGGACGGAGCAAGGGCTGTCCGCTTCCCTCGGACGTCTCGACGGCTTATGGAGAGCCCAGCGAGAGAGCGTAGTGGCCGTCAGTCCGGAAGGCGTCAAAGCTCGCGAAGCCGCGGCAATGACGGCGACGGCCAGATGGATGTATCATTCGGCGCTCGCCCGCAAGGAGACGCGGGGGATGCATAAGCGGGAGGATTTCCCGACGATCGACGGCGGCCAGCGCCATCGGCTGACCAGCGGCGGTCTCGACGAGGTGTGGGTGCGCGAGGAGCGGGTGGCGGACGAAGCCGCCTTGTCGGAACGGCCGGTTAAGGAGAGGGTGACGGTATGATCGAGATTGTCAGCTCGTCTCGCTGCGTGTCCTGCAATCAATGCGTATCGGTATGCCCGACGAACGTCTTCGACAAAGGCGAGGACGGCATTCCCGTCATCGCCCGGCAGGACGATTGCCAGACTTGCTTTATGTGCGAATTGTACTGTCCGGTCGACGCCCTGTACGTCTCGCCCGATTCGGAAGGCGTCATGGGCGTGACCGAGGAGGAATTGGAGGAAGCGGGCTTGCTGGGCGGCTATCGCGAGAAAGTCGGCTGGGGCAGGGGCAGGGTTCCGGTATCCAAGCACGACTATATGTATCAATTATCGGTCAGATCGGGATTCTGACTTCCTGGGAGGAGCTGGCGGAGATGAGGGAGAGAGACGGATACGGGACGCGCAAGAAAAAGCGGGGGTGGACCGCGACGCTGCTGGCGGGAGCGATCGCGCTGGCGCTAATCGTGCAAGGCTGCGGAGCCAAGGAGGAGAAGCCGGCGTCCGCGCCTTCGACGGGCGGGGCTTCCGCTTCGTCCGGCGAGCCGGTACGCAACGTGCCCGAGGTGCTGAACTACGGCTACATCGGCCTCAACGATAAAAACTACGCTCCCGGCGCGGAAGGCTGGGGCCTGTACAAAGGAATCATCCAGGACGAATTAAAAAAGTACGGCATCAAGGAAGTGAAGCTCACCGGTTTCCCCAACGGACCGGACCAGACGGAATCCCTGATCAGCGGGCGGCTCGACATCGGCAATCTCGGAGACACGCCGGCGATCATCGCGCGGGCGGGCGGAGCCAAGACGAGGCTGATCTCTCAGCCCAACACACGGACGATCGGTTACGTAATCGCGGGGCCGAACGGCCCGAAGACGATTCAGGAGCTGCAGGGCAAGACGCTGGCGATTCAGAAAGGCTCTTTCATGCACCGTTATGTCGTCGGCCTGCTGAAGGATGCCGGAGTGTCCGACTACAAGCTCGTGCACATGCTGATCCCCGACGCTCAGGCCGCGCTGGCCAACGGCAGCGTGGACGCGATGACCGATACGGGAGTTACGGCGCTGAAGTCGCTGGAGGGCGGCAATATCAAGCTCGACGTTTCGACCGACCACCCGGAGCTGCTCGGAACGAGCTCGACGGTCGTGTCCGAGGACTATCTGAAGAAGTTCCCGGATTTCCCGAAAGTATGGAACGAGGCCCGCGAGAAGGCGTTGGCCGATCTGCAGCAGCACCCGGAGGAATACTATCAATTCCTGGCCGATTTCCAGAAGACGACGGTCGACATCGTGAAGAAGCTGAGCCCGATCGAGGATATCAAGGATACGGCGTTTACCGACGACGGCCTGAAGCTGCTGGAAGGCACGAAAAACTTCCTCGTCGAGGAGAAGCTGGCGAAGAACGACTTCGCGATCGAGGACTGGGTTCTGAAAGCCGAATAAAGGGACGGCGAACATACAAGAGAAGCACCGGCGGAAGGGTTCCGCCGCGTGCTTTTTAAACCGTTATCGGAGGCTGAACGCCGCCGGCGAAGGCCGGCTTGGCGTCCGTTCGGATGCGGCGGCAGAGGGGAAATGATATAATGGGTGGAACGGGGCGTCCCGTAAGCCGCTTCATGCCGGACGGCGATGTTTCCCGTCGCGGTCCCGAACGGCTTGCGGAATCTCTCCAATCGGTACGGGACTTGGGTTGTGCAGGCTAAGGGAGGCAATCGGTAGAATGACAGACGAGCGGGAACCCTTTCGCGCGGAGAGGCCCTATGCGGAGCTGCTGGAGGAGGCGGATTGGCTGTTCCGCCGGGTCGTGCGAAGATTCGTGAAGGAAAGAGACCGGATCTCGGTCGAAGGCGTCGCGCTGCCGGGCCTGCTGATCCTGCAGAAAATCATTCGCGAGGGCGAGCAGCGGCTGGGAGATTTGGCGGAGGAGCTGGACTTTACGTCCGGAGCGGTCACCGCCTTGTGCGACAAGCTGGAGCGGGAAGGCTTGGCGGTCCGCCGCCGCAAGGAAGAGGACCGAAGAACCGTTACGCTGGATATTACGCCGCAAGGCAGGGAGATGGTGCAGCGCAATCGCAATATCGGCTCCCGCTGCACGGAGGTGCTGTTTTCCGGGATCCGGGAATCGGAGCTGATCGAACAGCTCGGGATGCTGCGCCGCATGATGGCGAATCTCGGCCATTATTCCGAGACGATTAACGCGCTCGCCAGGGAGAATGCGGAGGCCGCGTCCGCCGGCAGGGAGCCGGAGGACGAATCCGTGCCGGGAACGAGCCGCTTCCTGACCTACTAAGCGACGCGCCGCAGCGGAGGAGATGCGCATGGGAAGACCGACGAGCTATCCGACGGGCGCGACTCTTTACGATCCCGGGCGCGCCTGGAGCGGATACACTTTCTATCAGGCGCCGGAACTCGGCGCGCTGCTGATCGATATGAACGGCAGGGAAATCCGGCTGTGGAGCGGGTTGAAGGGCCAGCCGAACAAAATGCGCCCGGGCGGAAACGTTCTGGGCAGCACGGTCCTGCGCGATTCCCGCTACGGCATGCAGGACCAGGCGGATGTCGTGGAGGCGGATTGGGACGGACGGATCGTCTGGAAGTTCGACTGCCACGAATATATCGAGGATCCCGGCCAGCCTGCCCGCTGGATGGCACGGGCGCATCATGACTATCAGCGCGGCGGCGATTCCGTCTACTATTCGCCTTGCGAGACGCCGGAGTCGGAGAAGGAGCAGACGACGCTGATTCTCGCCCATCGCAACGTGTCCGTGCCGGCGATCTCCGACCAGCCGCTGACGGACGACGTGCTGCTGGAAGTAGACGGGGCCGGCCGCATCGTATGGGAGTGGCTTGCCAGCGACCATGTCGGCGAGCTTGGTTTCGGCGCCGAAGCGAGACGTGCGATGCGGCGCAACCCGAACGTGCGCCGCAAAGGCGTCGATCCCGGCCTGTGGCTGCACATGAACGCGGCCTCCCGGCTCGGGCCCAACCGGCACTACGACGACGGGGACGTCCGGTTCCATCCGTCGAACATTCTCTGGTCCGCCCGCGAGGCCAACGTTATCGCGATTACGGACCGGGCGACGGGAGCCGTCGTCTGGCGGCTCGGGCCCGATTACGAATCGTCGCGGTGGCACGCGCTCGGCTGGATTATCGGCGCGCATCACCCGCACCTGATTCCGAAGGGGCTGCCCGGCGCAGGCAATTTGCTGCTGTTCGACAACGGCGGCTGGGCGGCATACGGCGCTCCGCACGTCTCGTCCGTCGACGGCCTGAAAACCGCGCTGCGCGACTATTCCCGCGTGCTGGAGCTCGATCCCGTCACCTTCGCCGTCGTCTGGCAGTACGGTCCCGCCGAAGCGGGCCACGCGATGCCGCAGGACGCCAACCGCTTTTACAGCCCGTATCTGGGCTCCGCGCAGCGGCTGCCGAACGGCAATACGCTCATTGCCGAAGGGGGCGGCGGACGCATCTTCGAGGTGACGCGGGAGCACGCGCTGGTATGGGAGTACATATCGCCTTACAAGAACGCCCGCGGGTCGAATCCCGTCGACCGGGCCTACCGCATTCCCTACGAATGGCTGCCGCAGCTTGCCCGTCCGGCGGAGACGCCGATCGTTCCGCCGGACATCGCGGATTGGCGCGTTCCGGGCGCGGCGGGCCGCGGAGCGGAGACGACCGTAAGGCTGAACGCCGATTCATGAGACGAGGAAGGAGTTATCTACCCTATGAAGCTGAAAGTGATTAACCAAACCGATCTTACCGCTTCCGTCATCTCCCTGGGAACGTCCGATCTTGGAGCCTCCGTCCCGGAGCGGGAGTCGGAGGAACTGCTGAACCTCTATACGGACCGGGGCGGCAACTTCGTGGATACCGCGGAAGTATACGCGAACTGGCTGCCCATCGAGCCCAGCAGCAGCGAAAGATTTCTTGGCAAATGGATGAAATCGCGGGGCAACCGGAACGACCTGATCGTCGCGACGAAAGGGGGACATCCGCGGCTGGACTCGATGACGGTCCGGCGAATCAATCCCGCGGATATCACCGTCGACGTGGAAGGCAGCCTGCGCAGATTGGGCGTCGATCACATCGATCTGTATTACCTGCATCGGGACGATCCGGGCGTTCCGGTCGAAACGATCGTAGAGACGCTGGAGAAGTTCGTCCGCGAGGGCAAAATCCGCTACTACGGCTGCTCGAACTGGACGATCGCCCGCGTCGAGCAGGCGAACGAATACGCCCGCGGCAAAGGCTATATCGGCTTCGTCGCCGTGCAGAATCTGTGGAATCTGGCGGAGGTCAATCCCGGCGCGATCCAGGACCCGACGCAGGTCGTCTCCGACCGGGAATTCGTCGAATGGCATCGCCGCACCGGAATCGCCGCCATTCCGTACAGCTCGCAGGCGAACGGATTTTTCAGCGGCCGGCATCGCCGCAATACGGCGGCCGAATTCGCCGGCAGCGGAGTCGTCCGCACGTACTACAGCGAGACGAACTTCGCCCGTCTGGAGCGGGTCGAGCGGTTGGCCCGCGAGCTCGGCGCTGCCTCGACGCAGGTCGCGCTCGCTTATTTGCTGGCCCATCCGTTCCCCGTCTTCCCGATCGTCGGCTGCAAGAAGAAGGAGCATCTGCTGGACAGCTTGTCCGCGGCCGATCTCGAGCTCGACTACGACACCGCGGCCTCGCTGGCCGTCGAAGCCGACTGAGCGGATTATTGCCATCCTGTTGTCCTTCCGCGGCCCGCTTGCGAGCCGTACATCAAACCCGTCTACGGAAACGATCCGCTCCGTAGGCGGGTTTTTGCGCTGCGGGCCGGACGTCTATTCTAAAACCATTTTGTAAAATTGGTTTATATAATTACATCGTTATGTTAGAATAAATCTAATCTATTCTACGAGAAGGACTTGTGATTGCGATGGCTGGAAACAATACGAAAATTTTGAAAAAAGCGAACACCCATCTGGTGCTCAATTGCATCATTGCGGAAGAATCGATCACGATCGAGGACGTCGTCAAGAAGACGAAGCTCAGCCGTCCGACGGTCGTTAACATTATTAAAGAACTGACCGAGAAAAATATCGTGTTCAAGTCGGGCTTCGCGGAATATACGGGAGGCCGCCTGCCGACCCTGCTGTCGCTTAACGCCAACTCCTACTTCGCGATCGGCATCGACTTCGAATATCCCCCGATCCGCATGGCGATTTCCAATCTGAAGGGCGAGGTCGTCCTCAGCCAGGGCATTACGGTCGACCGGTCGTTCTCCAGAAACCGCATCATCGAGGAGATGTTCGAGGCGCTGGAGAGGATGATTGGAGAGTCCGGCATTCCGATGGAGCAGTTTATCGGCATCGGCATCGGGCTGCTCGGCTACCTGAAAGCGAATCAGGGCATCTCGCTGGAGATTTTGCGCATTCCCGAATGGAAGGACGTCGACTTCAAGAAGCTGGTCAAGGAGCGGTTCGGGCTTCCAGTCTATATGCAGAACGACATCCACATGATGGCACTGGCCGAGAAAAGGCTGTTTTTGACCGATCGCGCCGACGATTTCGCCTACGTCGGTATCCGTCCGGGCATCCGCGCCGGCATCGGGCTGGCGATGCATATCAACGGTTCGTTCTACGGCGGAGTTCACGGCAACGCGCATCTGCTCGGGCATATGACCATCGACATCAACGGAGAGCCCTGCCCGTGCGGCAGCAAGGGCTGTCTGGAATTGATGGCGGGGGAGCCCCACGTCGTCGCCAGATACAAGGCGCTGCTTGGGGACGATCCCGACGCCGAATCCATCCGCGGCATCCGGGATATCCATGCCCGCTCGCTGGGCGGGGAAGCCGCGGCCTCCCGCATTTTGGACGAGGTGGGCAGCTATTTGGGGATCGGCATCGCCAACGTGGTCAAGCTGTTCGGCTTGACGACCGTCGTTATCGGCGGTCCGGACGGCGAGCTGTACTACGGGCTGCTGCGCGACCATTTGAAGAAGAACATTTTCAAGAACATGTCGGGGGAGCTGGACATCATCGTCGGGCGGCTCGAGGAGGAGATGTATCCGCTCGGCAGCTGCTTCCTCGTCATCGATCAATACTTCAAAGAGCCGACGCTCGACCTTTAATAAAAGCAAACGATCATGGAAAAAATAGCCTTCGTTAGTGCCAAACTAACGAAGGCTATTTTTTAAATATATTTTGATAAAGTATTTTACAAAATATATTGACTTAATAAAACGCATCTTTTATATTGGTATTACTCGATAACGACGACAGAGAGGAGGGGAAAACATGGAATCGAGGGAAAGCAGGCTTCGCTATTACTCGCTGAATACTCTGACAGCCGCTCTGGTCATCGCCAGTCTGCTGCCGCTGGTCTGGCTGTTCATGACTTCCATCAAGCCGCAGGTCATCGCGTTCGCCATTCCGCCCAAATGGGTGTTCGCGCCGACTTTTCAGAATTTTGTAAACGTTTTTACGGACGAGAGCTTTATGAAGAGCTACTACAACAGCATCATCGTCAGCGTCATGACGACGGCCATCTCGCTGTACTTCGGAGTTCTGTCGGGGTATTCGCTGGCTCGCTCCAAGTCGACGGCGGGCAAGGTGATGGGGCTGTGGATCATTCTCGTGCGCATGGCTTCGCCGGTCATGTTCATATTGCCGCTCTACATTATGCTGCGAGAGACCAGCCTGCTGGATACTTACCTGGGGCTGTCGCTGACCTATCTGCTGATCACGCTTCCATTCGTAACGTGGATGATGTCCAGCTTCTTCAAGGGAATCCCGGAGGAGATCGAAGAGGCCGCGCTGCTGGACGGCTGCAGCCGGGTGAAGGTGCTGATGAGAGTCAACCTGCCGCTCGTGCTGCCCGGCATCGCGACGTGCGCGATCTTCACCTTCATCAACGCCTGGAACGAGTTTCTGTATGCGCTGATCATCTCGGGCAGAGGGACGCGGACGGCTCCGGTTATGGTGCAGGGCTTCATCACCTTCGAGGGCATTAACTGGGGAGAGCTGGCCGCCGTGGGCGTATTCGTCACCCTTCCCGTGCTGGTCATCTCGTTTATTTTCCAGAAAGGGCTGGTCAAAGGACTTACGGGCGGAGCCGTGAAATAGAAGCGGCGCCGCGGTACGTCGGGGAGGTGAGGGCCGGAGAGCAGAAGGCGGTATCGACAGGTTTTGTAGTTGGGCCACATATAACGGGGAGGTTCAAACCATGAGCAAATGGAAAATGACCGCAATAACGACGCTGGCCGTCTCCATCGTATTGGCGGGGTGCAGCGGGGGAACGAAGGAGAACGCGTCGGGACCGTCCGGCAGCGCGGCGGAAGGGCAGTCCGACAAGCCTTACGAGGGAGAGAGCATCAACGTTCTGATTTTGAAAACGCCTGCATGGGACGAGCTGGTCAAGAAAGCGTCCGAATTCGAGCAGGCGACCGGCATCAAGGTCAACTTCGATTCACTTCCGGAAAAATCGTATTTTCAGAAGCTGGAGATGTCGCTGTCGGCCCGAACCGGCGAATACGACGTCGTGTGGGGAAACAACAAAAGCTTGCCCTCGATGATTTCCGGCGATTGGATCGAGCCGCTGAACGCGTTTCTCGACGATTCCGCCAAGACGGACGCTTCGTTCGACTACGGGGATTTCATTCCGAAGCTGGCCAAAAACCTGTCGATGGACGGCAGCATTTACGGTCTTCCCGGCAACGGCGAAGCCAACATCCTGTACTATAACAAGAAAATGTTCGAAGAGGCCGGCTTGACCGCTCCGCCGAAAAATCTGGATGAATTGAAAGCGTATGCGGAAAAGCTGACGAACCGCGACAAGGACCAATCCGGCATCGTGCTCCGCGCGACGAGGGAGGGGAACGCCAACAGCTTCTCCTGGATTATGATCTGGAAAATGCTCGGAGGCAACTGGCTGGCCGAGGCCCCGGCTCCGTACGCGGTGCTCGACAGGCAGGAAGCGATCGACGCGACCAATCTGTGGATCGAGCTCGTGAACAACTACGCTCCTAAAGGCATTCATAGCTACGGCTTTAACGAATCGCTGCTGGCGTTCCAGCAGGGCAAAGCCGCGATGATGATCGACGTCAACACGTTTATGCCCGAAGTGGAAAATCCGGAGAAATCGACGGTGGCCGGCCAGGTCGGCTACAGCGTCCTGGAAGGCATCGGCGACGAGTATACCGTCGGGCCGACATGGGGCATCTTCATGCCGAAGGATACGGAGAAGAAGGACGTCGCCTGGGAGTTCATGAAATGGGCGACGAGCAAGGAAGTGATGCAGGAGATGGCGGACCAGAAGCTTCGTTCCGACGCGACTCGCACCTCCGTCCTGGATTCCGAGACGTTCAAGAACAATTTCAACGCGGAATGGGCCGAGGCGAACAAGCAGGCGCTTAACCATGCGGACTTCGGCTATACGCCGCTCGTGCCGGAAGGCAACGAAATTCGCGACGCGCTGTCCGTGGCCATCGCCAAGGCGGCGACCAACCAGGCAAGCGTCGAGAGCGCCCTGAAGGAAGCGAACGACCGGATCGCCAAGCGGATGGGCGGCAGCTAACCCGCCCGCCGCAGAGAGAATAAGCGGGGGATGACGGCGTCATTCCCCGCTTCGGAAAGGAGGCGCATAGTCCGCTATGGCTAATTACCCGATGAAGCACCCCGGAGCCGGAAGAAAGCTTGGCGGCAGACTCGGGTCGCGGGACAACCTGGTCCTGCTGCTGCTGATCGCGCCCGCGTTTATTATTCTGCTGGTGCTGAGCATGGGCCCGCTGCTTCATAGCATCTACACGGGCATGTTCGACTGGAACATGTCCAAGCCCGGCAAGACGTTCGTCGGCTTCGGCAACTACAAGGAAATCGTGCAGGACAGCTATTTCTGGAACGCCTTCCTGAACACGCTGTACCAGGTATTCGGCACCGTCGGCATTCAACTGATCGTCGGCTTGGCCGTCGCGCTGCTGCTGGCGCGCACCTTCCGCGGAGTCAAGGTTCTTCGCGCGCTGTATTTGCTGCCGATGATGACGACGCCGATCGTGGTCGGCCTCGTCTGGCGAATGCTGTTCAACCCGGAGCTCGGCCTTATCAACTACTACCTCGGCAAAATCGGGATTGCCGGGCCGAATTGGCTCGGCGATCCGAACTGGGCGATGCCGTCGATCATTCTGTCCGACGTGTGGCTGTCGACGCCGTTCATGACGATGATTTTGCTCGCGGGCTTGCAGACGCTGCCCACCGACCCCTACGAGTCGGCGGAGCTGGACGGCGCGAACCGCTTCCAGACGTTCTGGTATATTACGCTGCCGCTGCTCAAGCCTTACATCTACATGGCGCTGCTGTTCCGGCTGATGGACGCGATCAAACGGTTCGACACGATCTACATCATGACCGGCGGCGGTCCCGGCAACAAGACGGAGACGCTCAACATTTACGTGTACCACCAGGCCTTCGAGTTTCTGAAAACCGGATACGCCGCGGCGCTGTCCAACGTCATGCTGCTGTTCATCCTGGTGATCAGCCTCTATTTCTTGCGCAAAATTCAGAAGTCTTAACGATAGAAAGAACGGGAGAGGGATAGGAATGCGGAAACCATGGGTACAAGTCGCCGTCGATACGCTTAACGTCGACAAGGCGCGCGAATATACGGCAATCGCTCTGCAGGCGGGGGCGGATTGGATCGAGGCCGGCACGCCGTTAATCTACTACGAAGGCGTTCCGGTCATCGGCAGGATGGTCGAGTTCAGCGGCGACGTTCCCGTCGTCGCGGACTTTAAAGCCCAGGACGGCGTATACAAATATTTCGCGGAGGCGGCCCGGTTGGGCGCCAAGGTCGCGACCGTGCTGGCGCAGATGAACGACGGCAGCGTCAAGGAGGCCGTCAGAGCCGGGAAGGAGCACGGCATCCAGGTGTGCGCGGATTTGTTCTCCGTTCCGGCGGATCGGCTGGTTCAACGTGCCAAGGAAGTGGAAGCGCTGGGCGTCGATTACGTGCTGAAGCATTACGGCATCGACGAATCGAAGCACTACCCGGAGCGCAAGTGCGCCGACGGCGTGAAGGAGCTGGCCGCGGCGGTCGGCATTCCGATCGGCGTATCCACCTTCGGCATCGAGGACGCGCTGGAGGCGCTGGCCGCCGGGGCTTCCTTCATCGTGCAGGGAGAGCCGATCTTAAGTTCCGACAACGCATTGGAGAAGCTGACCTCGTTTATCGCGACGGTAAAATCGGCTTCCCGTTCTTGAATACAGAGAAGAGCAGAAAAGGAGACGGAGAGCCATGAAAGCAGCAGTCATCAGCGCCCCTTATCGTTTTAACATCGAGGATCGCGAAGCGCCGAGCCCGGCTTCGGGAGAAGTGCTGATCCGCGTTCGCGCGGTCGGCATTTGCGGATCGGACGTGCACGGCATGGAAGCCGACGGGGGGAGCAGAAGACCGCCGGGCCTGATTATGGGTCACGAAGCGGCGGGCGAGATCGTTGCCGTCGGAGCGGGTGTAGACGGGTGGAAAGCCGGGGATCGAGTGGCGCTTAATCCCCAGCTCTACTGCGGACACTGCCATGCCTGCCGGAGAGGCTGGCCGAACCTGTGCGAGAACGGAGTGACGCTGGGCTCGGCGCGCAAGCAGCTGACGCACGGGGCGATGCGCGAATATATCGCGGTTCCGACGCGCCAGATCTACAAGCTTCCGGACAACCTGAGCTTCGACGAGGGAGCGACGCTCGACTTTGTCGGCAACGCGTTCCACGTGATGAATCGTTCGAACAGTCAATTGGGAGACTGTTTCCTCGTGATCGGCACCGGGGCGATCGGCCTTGTGGCGGTGCAGTTGGCCAGGCTGAGAGGAGCCGGCAAGATCATCGCGGTCGATACTTCTCCGGCCAAGCTGGAGCTGGCCAGGAAATTCGGAGCCGATCGGGTCGTCAACCCGCTCACCGAGGACGTACTGGCCGCGGTCAAGGAAGAGACGGACGGCTACGGAGCAGACGTCGTGCTGGAGATGGTCGGCCTGCCCTCCACTTACGAGACGGCGGTCCGGGCGGCGAAGATGCAGGGCACCGTCATGGCGCTCGGCTTCGCGGCCAACGAAGTGACGCTGCCGATTCAGCCGCTGCTGTTCAACGAGGTGACGATCGTAGGCTGCACGGGCTTCTCCTTCGAGGGGCCGGTCGTGCTCGATATGATCGCCGACGGCCGCATCGACGTGAAGCCGCTCATTACCCACGAATACCCGCTTGAGGACATTGAGCGCGGCTTCGAAGCGCTGCTCGACAAAAAGTCCGACGCGATTAAAGTCATCATTCATCCTTAACGGATTCGATCGAGGTGGAGAGAAATGAGCACAAGCATAGAGAAAAGCGCGACGCTGCGCAATTTCATCGGAGGGCGCTGGGTAGAATCCGCCTGCGGGAGAACGGAACCGGTCTACCAGCCGGCAACGGGCGAGGTGCTCGCTTACGTTCCGCTGTCGGAGCAGGCGGACGTGGACCGGGCGGTGGAGGCGGCCGCGGCCGCCTATCCGATCTGGAGCCGAACGCCGGTGCCGAAGCGGGCGCGCCTGCTGTTTCGTTACCAACAGCTGCTCGTCGAGCATTGGGATGAGCTGGCCAGGCTGATCACGACGGAGAACGGCAAGAGCTACGAGGAGGCGTACGGCGAAGTGCTTCGCGGCATCGAATGCGTGGAGTTCGCGGCCGGCGCGCCTTCCCTGATGATGGGCAGGCAGCTTCCCGACATCGCGTCGAATCTGGAGTCCGGCATGTACCGGTATCCGATCGGCGTCGTCGGCGGAATTACACCGTTTAACTTCCCGATGATGGTGCCCTGCTGGATGTTCCCGCTGGCGATCGCCTGCGGCAACGTCTTCGTGCTGAAGCCTTCGGAGCGAACGCCGCTGCTGGCGAACCGTCTGGCCGAGCTGCTGCGGGAAGCCGGTCTGCCGGACGGGGTATTCAACCTCGTGCACGGCGCGAATGACGTCGTGAACGGGCTGCTGCATCATCGCGGGGTGCAAGCGATCTCGTTCGTCGGCTCCCAGCCCGTCGCTGAATACGTGCATCGGACCGCATCGGCGAGCGGCAAGCGGGTGCAGGCGCTGGCCGGCGCGAAAAACCACAGCATCGTCATGCCCGACGCCGATCTGGAGCTGACGGTGCGGCAGATCGTCAACGCCTCCTTCGGCTCGGCCGGGGAACGCTGCATGGCGTGCTCCGTCGTCGTGGCGGTCGGCGACGTCGCCGACCGGCTTATCGACGGCCTGCTTCAGGAAAGCGATCGGATCAAGATCGGCAGCGGCTTGGAGGAGGGTACGTTTCTCGGTCCGCTCATTCGCGAGTCGCACAAGACGAGAACGCTCGGGTATATCGAGAGCGGGCTGGAGGAAGGCGCGACGCTGCTGCGGGATGGCCGCGAAGATCCGCAGGCGAAGGGCGAGGGTTACTTCCTCGGCCCGACGATCTTCGATCATGTCGGCACGGAGATGAAAATTTGGCGGGACGAAATTTTCGCGCCGGTGCTGTCCGTCATGCGGGCCGAATCTCTCGAGGAGGCGATCGCGATCGTCAACCGGTCCGAGTTCGCCAACGGTGCGTGCATCTACACGACCAACGGAAGCCATGTCCGGCAGTTCCGGGAGACCGTGGACGCGGGCATGCTGGGAGTGAACGTGGGCGTCCCGGCGCCGATGGCGTTCTTCCCTTTCTCCGGCTGGAAAAACTCCTTCTACGGCGACCTGTATGCGAACGGGACGGACGGAGTGGAATTTTATACGCGCAAGAAAATGGTTACGGCCAGATGGTAACGGGCGTACGCGGCCAAGACGACAGGGAGAGGCGGGAACAGACGGGATGAACATGCAGGCTCTGGTCCAATACGAGAAAGGCAGCAGGAAGGTTCGGCTGGAGACGATTCCGGCTCCGGACGAACTGGGACCCAAGGACATTCTGATGCGCGTTCAGGCGGTCGGGGTGTGCGGCAGCGATCTGCACATCTACCATGGCACGAACGGCTTTCCGGTCAAGCCGCGGCTCGTGCTCGGGCACGAATTCACGGGCGTTGTCGTCGACGTCGGACCGGAGGTTCGGCTGTTCCGGAAGGGCGACCGCATCGTCAGCGAGACGCCGGTCTACGTCTGCGACGCTTGCGTCTATTGCCGTTCCGGTCAATTCGACCTCTGTCCGCGCCGGCTGGCGTTCGGCGCGACGGCCGACGGCGGCATGGCGCAGTACGTGCGGACGCGGGAGGCGATCTGCCACCGCGTGCCGGACGGACTGTCACCCGTCCAGGCGGCGCTGACGGAGCCGGCGGCCGTCGCCTACAACGCGGTCGCGCACCATTCGCACATTCGTCCGGGCGATCACGTCGTCATTATCGGCCCGGGTCCGATCGGACTGATGTGCCTGCAAGTCGCCAAGCTGGCGTCCCCGGGACATCTCGCGATCGTCGGCACGAAGCGGGACGCGCAGCGGCTCGCGCTGGCCGAGCGATTCGGCGCCGACGAGGTTATCGTCGTCGAGGAGGAGGATGCCGTCGCCCGGACGATGGCGGTCGGCGACGGCTTCGGAGCCGATCTGGTCGTCGATTGCGTCGGCATTTCCGCCACTTTGCAGTCCAGCATCGAGATGGTTCGCCATGGCGGCCAGGTGACGAAGGTTGGCTGGGGACCGCAGCCGGTCGGCTTCTCGCTCGATCCGTTGATCCAGAAAGCGGCGAGGCTGCAGGGCTCGTTCAGCCACAAATATTACCAATGGGAGAACGTGCTCAAGCTGATGGCCAGACAAGCGCTCGATCCGCTGCCGATGACGAAGGTGTACGGGATGGACGATTGGGAGCGGGCCTTCGACGAGATGCACGCGCTGCAGCATGCCAAGTCGGTGCTGCTGCCCAACGGGGACGAAGGATTTCCTATCGGCTAATAACGGCGGGTCGGCCGGCGGGAAGGCTCCGCCGGTCCGGTTCGCGAACGGGGGAGAGAGAACGCATGCAAAACTTCGAACAGAAAAACGAGCGCATACGCGCAAGGTTTCGGGATTGGCTGCAGCCGAATCCCCGTCCGGAAGCGCTGAAGCTGTCCTGGAGCAATTGGGGCTTCGGCATGGAGCCGCTGCGGCAGTCGGTCGAGCGGCTGCACAGGTTCGGCGTGTCTTATATCGAATTGCACGGCAATCATTATGGACCGGGGCTCGGCTACAAGGCGCGGGAAGTCACGGAGCTGCTGGACGCCTACGGAATACGGGTATCGGGCATTTGCGGCATGTTCTCGGCGGACAACGATCTGTCGTCCAACCGGGCGATTCATCGCCAGGCGGCGCTCGACTATTTGCAGCGCGAGCTGGAATTCGCGTCCGCCGTCGGCGCGGCGTATTTGCTCGTCGTGCCGGGGGCGGTCGGCCGTCCGGACAAGTACGACGACACCGAGTTCGAGCGGAGCGTCGAGACGCTCGCGCTGGCGGCGGACGGGTTCGCGCGCAGCGGCGTCAAAGCGGCGATCGAGCCGATCCGCTCCGCGGAAGTGAGCTTTGTCCACACGGTCGCAGACGCCAAGCGGTACATCGCAGCGGTCGGCCATCCGGCCATCGCCCATATTAACGGCGACGTCTTCCACATGCAGTCCGAAGAGGCGCATATCGGAGAAGCGATTCTGGAGGCGGGGGAGCGCCTGGTCAATCTGCATCTGGCGGACAGCAACCGCAGCGCGCTCGGGGAAGGCTCCATCGATCTGGATACGATCATTATGAGCCTCCATCTCGCCGGCTTCGGCCAGGGAGCGCGCTTCGCCAGCTTCGAGCCGCTCGGGCCGGGAGGCGCTCCGTACCCGGCGATGTACGGGAAGCCGGACCCGGAGCGTCTGGATCGGCTGGTCGGGGATTCCGTCCGCTATTTTCGGGAACGGGAATCCGCGGTCGTCGCAGCGTACTCGGGCGAGTAAACCGCCCGTCGGCAATCTTCCGGCACCTTGCGGCCCTCCGGCCCGGGCCAAAACGCAGCCGTCAAAAAAATGCGGTTAAAAAAGTCTTGCCATTCTCTGCGAGCCAAGGTACAATCTAACATCAAACGGAAGGGTTTCTAGGGATCCGGGAGCGAGGGCGCCAGCGCCAGGCTCGCCGAACCGAGCGAAACCGGCTGCGGCTTCGGCCGCGTTACACCGCGAGGGATAAAAGACCTTCGGCAAGTTCCGCTGCGTTGCGGCGGATCGGGCCTGGGGTCTTTTTTGCTTTACCGAGGCAGAGAGCTAAGGGGGGATGACGATGGTGGCTTTGCGAACCAGGGGATTGGGGAAGACGTTTCGCGTCAAAAGGAAAGAAGCCGGGTTGTCCGGCAGCTTTCGGTCGCTGTGGAAGCCGAATTGGGAGACGAAGGAGGCGGTGCGGGGCATCGATCTGAGCGTGCGCGAAGGAGAGACCGTCGCTTTCCTCGGTCCCAACGGAGCCGGCAAATCGACGACGATCAAAATGCTGACCGGCATTCTGCATCCTTCCTACGGCGAGGCCGAGGTGCTCGGATTGACGCCGTGGAAGGAGCGGGAGCGTCTCGCTTACCGAATCGGCGCCGTCTTCGGGCAGAAATCCCAGCTGTGGTACCATCTGCCGCCGATCGATACGTTCGAGCTGATCAGCCGGATCTACGAGCTGAAGCGGGACGAATACGCGCGGCGCAAGGACGAGTTGATCGAACGCTTCGAGCTCGGGCCGTATTTGCATACGCCGGTACGCAAGCTGTCGCTCGGAGAGCGGATGCGCTGCGAGATCGCCGCTTCATTCCTGCACGGGCCGCGGCTGCTGTTCATGGACGAACCGACGATCGGGCTGGACGCCGTCGTCAAGCAGCGGATTCGCGAGCTCATTCGCGAGAGGAACCGCGAGGAAGGAACGACCGTATTTCTGACCTCGCACGACGCGGGGGACGTGGAGTCGCTCTGCTCGCGGGCCGTCGTCATCCATCACGGTGGCGTGCTCGTCGACGAGCCGGTCGAGCGCATGAAGCGGGAAGTGCTCAGCCGCAAGATCGTCACGCTTAAATTGGCGGAGGACGCGCTTCGCACCGAGCTGCCGGATATCGCCGGAGCGCAGTGGGAGACGGAGGAGGGCTGCCGGTTGTCGGTCGACCTGAAGCGGACGACGATCGAGCGCGTTCTCGGCGAGTTGATCGGCCGCGTCGGCTTTACGGACGTGAACGTCGAGGACCCTTCCTTGGAGGAAATCATCAAGCATATTTACGGGATGAAAAAGGGGGCGGACTAGATGGGCGGCGAGAGCAACCGGTGGGCGGCATCGGGACGCAAGGCGACAGCGGTCGGCACGATCGCGTTTCGCCAGCAGCTCGCGTACAAGACGGATTTTGCGCTGCGGGGCTTTTTCCTGCTGTTCATCCTGTTCGTCTTCATCCAGCTGTGGACGGCCGCTTACGAAGGGGATTTCGACAAAGCGATCTCCGGCTTTACGCTGAAGCAGATCGTCTGGTATCTCGTCTTCACCGAGGCACTGACGATGGCGGCTCCGCCGCTGTGCTCCCGGATCGAGGAGGAAGTGAAGAACGGCGACGTCGCGATCCGCCTGATTCGTCCGCAGTCTTACGTCGGCTATCACTTCTCCGTCTTCGCGTCGGAGGCGCTCACCCGTTTTGCCGTCCATTTGCTGATCGGCAGCGCCATCGCCTGGCCGTTCGTCGGACCCCCTTCGTTCGGCGGCGGCTGGCTCGGCTTGCTGGCGCTCAGCGCGGGAGCGCTGACGGTGACGTTCCTGCTGCTTCTGCTGGTCGGGCTGTGCGCCTTCTGGGTCGAAGAGACGAGCGGCTTGTACTTCGTTCTGCAGAAGCTGCAGTTCACGATCGGGGGCATGCTGCTGCCGATCGATCTGATGCCGGAATGGCTGCAGCGCGTATGCGCCTGGCTGCCGTTTCAGGCGGCGCTGTATTTTCCCGCGAGAATGGCCGTTCATTTCGACCCGGCGCTGCTTGTCAAGCAGTTGGGGATTCAGATCGGCTGGATCGCTTTGCTGGCGTTCGCGGTAAACCGGATGTACCGGAGAGGAGTGACGAAGCTGCATGTCAACGGCGGATAAGTGCAAAGCCAACGTCCGGTACGTGTGGGCCTGCTGGAAAGTTAACCTGGCTTCGGCGATGGAGTACCGGCTCAGCTTCCTGCTGCTGGCCGGGATGATGTTCGTGAACAATGCGATATGGCTGTTTTTCTGGGGATTGTTTTTCGGCCGCTTTCCGATCGTTCAGGGCTGGGAGCTTCACGACGTCATGCTGCTGTGGGCGGTCAGCACGGGCGGCTTCGGCTGGGCGGCGATGCTGTTCGGCAATTTCCCGCGGATTGCCGGCATTGTGGCGACGGGGCATCTGGACGTCTATCTGTCGCAGCCGAGACCGGTGCTGCTCAGCGTGCTCGTCAGCCGCTGCTCGGTGACCGCGGCGGGAGATTTTCTCTTCGGCATCGTCGTTTACCTGATGGTCGGGGATACGTCGCCGCGCGGCATCCTGTTGTTCGCGCTGGGGCTGCTGATCAGCGGCATGCTGTTTATCGCCGTCATGGTGCTCGCGGGCTGTTCGGCCTTCTGGATCGGCAACGCGGAAGGGATGACGCAGCAGCTGTTCAACAGCTTTATCGCCCTGACGACGTACCCGTCCGACATCTTCCGGGGCTTCGTCAAGCTCGCGCTGTTTTCGCTCGTTCCGGCCGGCTTTATCAGCTACTTGCCGATCGGCCTGCTGCGGAACTTCGACCCGGTATTCGCGTCGGGGGCCGTCGGAGCGGCTGCCGGGTTGACCGTCGCGGGAGCGCTGCTCTTCCGCAAGGGCCTGCGCAGATACGCCTCGGGCAACACAATCGCGATGAGGAGTTGAGGAGAGGGGCGGGAGTGTCGCTTTTCACCGAAAAAAAGGTGCCGACTCCCGTCCAATTTGCTACAATAAAGCTACCAAAACGAAAGGAGAAATGAAGCCATGGACCCGGAACTGAAAACGATACTGGAGTCGATCCAAACCGAGCTGAAATCCGTCAAGGAAAATCAAGAAACGTTCGCCAAAGAGGTCAATCACAGATTTGACACTGTGGACGGCAGGCTTAACGGCATTGACGGCAGAATTGACGGCATTGATGGCAGACTTGACGGTATTGACGGCAGACTTGACGGCATGGACGGCAGACTTGACGAGATTAAGGTTCAACTGGATCGGATCGAAGCCGAATCGAACGAAGACGTAGTCGCCCTGCTCGAATCCATCAACGGCAAGATCGAGACGCTGGCTACCAAAGAGGACGTCGAATACCTCGCGGCGCGTACGGGCCGAAACGAACTGGAAATCGACAGGCTTAAGCGAGCGATATCGGGCTAACGGCCGGCAGCGCATTCCCCCCATCAAGTCAGTCAAACTAACCTCGAATTTCTTCCGCAACATCCATTAAATCTGAAGACAGGAGCCCATTGAAATCTCCCGCCAATCCGACCCCCAATTAAGGGAGCATGAAAAAAACGGCCGCCTTTCGCCGAAGCCGTCCTCTGGAGGACGAGATTCGACGAGAAGCAGCCGTTTTTGCATTGGGCATTAGCCCTCGAGCAGCAGCGTTTCCGGATCTTCGAGCATTTCCTTGATTTTGACGAGGAATTGCACGGCTTCCGCTCCGTCGACGATTCTGTGGTCGTAGGAGAGGGCGATGTACATCATCGGACGGTTCTCCATGCGCTCCGCGTCGATGGCGACGGGACGAAGCTGGATTTTGTGCATGCCGAGAATGCCGACTTGCGGCGCGTTCAGAATCGGCGTCGACAGCAGGGAACCGAATGTGCCGCCGTTCGTAATCGTAAACGTGCCGCCTTGAAGCTCGGACAATTCCAGCGTGTTATTGCGAGCCTTGGAGGCCAATTGAACGATAGAGCGCTCGATTTCCGCGAAGCCGAGGCGGTCGGCATCCCGTACGACCGGAACGACCAGGCCTTCCTTCGCCGATACCGCGATGCCGATGTCGTAATATTTCTTGACGATGATATCGTCGCCGCTGATTTCCGCGTTCAAGTGAGGGAACGCTTTAAGCGCGCCGACGACGGCTTTCGTGAAGAAGGACATGAAGCCGAGGCCGACCTCGTGCTTTTCCTTGAAAGAATCTTTACGGCGCTTGCGAATTTCCATAATCGCGCTCATGTCCACTTCGTTAAAGGTGGTCAACATGGCTGCCGTATGCTGCGCTTCGACCAGACGCTTGGCGATTGTCATGCGCCGGCGGGACATGCGCTTGCGTTCCTCCGGCTTGTTCGAATTCGAAGTCGGCTTATCGATCGCGGCCGAAGCGGCCGGGGCTGCTTTCGGAGCCGGAGCCGTACCGGCGGAAGCGACGTCGCTGGCGTGAATGCGGCCGATCGGATCGCGCGCGGGCACCGCGGTCAGATCGATGCCTTTCTCGCGGGCCAGCTTGCGGGCGGCAGGCGTAGCCAGTGCGGCGCCGTCGTTGGCCGAGGAAGCGGCTGCCGGGGCTGCCGAAGCCGAAGCCGAAGCTGCAGCCGCAGGCTGCGGAGCAGGGGCCGGGCTGGCGGCTTGCTGCGCCGGAGCGGGAGCAGCTGCCGGAGCCTGCGCAGGCGCACCGGCGCCCGCCGCGCCGATTTTGCCCACCGGTTCGCCAATCTTGACCGTATCGCCTTCACCGGCCAGAATTTCAGCGATCACGCCGTCCTGTTCGGCGCTGATTTCCAGGTTGACTTTGTCGGTTTCCAGCTCCAGCAGGAGATCGCCTTGTTTCACGCTGTCTCCTACTTTGACGAGCCATTTCGAGATCGTTCCTTCCGTAATGGATTCGCCCATCGCCGGTACAAGAATGTCATGCATTGAAGTTACCTCCCGGATTTAACTGCGGTTTTCTTTTTTTTCTTCTGAACCAGAGCCTGGTTAATAATAAATTGCTGCTCGAACGCATGGATTTGCTGGTAGCCGCTTGCCGGGCTCGAACGCTTCGGACGGCCGTTGTAGCTGACGGACACGTTCTCCGTATCGACAAGCTCGCGCAGGCGAGACTCGACGAAGCCCCATGCGCCCATGTTTTTCGGCTCTTCCTGAACCCACAGCACTTCGGACAGGTTCGGGAAGCGATCGAAGATCGCCTTGAGCTCCTGTCTCGGGAACGGGTACAGCTGCTCGACGCGAACGACGTGCAGCCAGTCGCGGTTCGTATCCGGCGTCTTGGCGAGCTCTTCGGCCAAGTCGATCGCGACCTTGCCGGTGCAGAGAACGAGACGCTCGACCTTGGCAGGCTGGTCGCCCAGACCGGGCTGCTCAAGCACCGTCTGGAACGTTCCCTCGCTCAGCTCGGCCGCGGACGAAGCCACGTAAGGGTTGCGGATCATGCTCTTGGGAGCCATCAGGACGAGCGGGCGCGCGTGTTCCGTGTTCAACACCGACGCCTGCCGGCGCAGCAGATGGAAATATTGGGCCGCGCTGGACAAGTAAGCGACCGTCCAGTTGCCTTCCCCGCACAGCTGGAGGAAGCGCTCGAACCTGGCGCTGGAGTGCTCCGGTCCCTGGCCTTCGTAACCGTGCGGCAGCAGCATCGTCAAGCCGGAATGCTGGGCCCACTTGGACTGGCCGGCCGAAATAAATTGGTCAATCAGAACCTGCGCCGAGTTGGCGAAGTCGCCGAACTGCGCTTCCCAGATGACCATCGTCTCCGGCGCGAACACGTTATAGCCGTATTCCAGGCCGAGTACGCCGGCTTCGGACAACGGACTGTTGTGGATCGCGAACGAGGCCTTCGCTTCCGGAATCGCGTGCAGCGGGCAGAACGTCGCGCCGGTTTCCGTATCGTGCAGCACGAGGTTGCGGTGCGCGAACGTCGCTCTCTCGGCGTCTTGTCCGCTGAGCCGGATCGGCGTGCCGTCGGCCAGAATCGTGGCGAACGCCAGCGTCTCGGCATGGCTCCAATCCACCTTCTCCCCGTCGTTCAGCGCGTCCGCGCGGCGTTCGAGAATCCGCTTGAGCTTGCCGTATACATGGAACGATTCCGGGAATTGAAGCAGATCTCGGTTGATGCTGCGCAGCTTCTCCAGCGGCACGGCCGTTACGGGCTTCGGCGCGTCGAGCGAGAATTCCGGAGCATGCGATTGCCGGACCGGGCTGTTGCCTTCGCGGTTTTTGATTTCCTCGTACGCGTCCTTCAGCTTATTCTGCACGTCGCGCTTGACCTGTTCGACGGCTTCCTCGCTCAGGACGCCTTCGCGAACCAGTTTCTCGCCGTATAGACGGGCGACGTTGGCATGGGCTCTTACCTTCTTGTAAATCAGCGGCTGGGTCGTTTCCGGATCGTCGGTTTCATTGTGTCCGTATTTGCGGTAACCGATCAGATCGATCACAAAGTCTTTCTTGAACCGTCTGCGGTATTCGCTGGCCATCCGCGCCGCGGCGATCACGGCGTCCGGCTCGTCCGCGTTGACGTGAACGATCGGAATTTCGAAGCCTTTGGCCAAGTCGCTCGCGTAATGCGTCGAACGGGAGTCCTGGCTTTCCGTCGTAAAGCCGATGCGGTTGTTGGCGATAATATGAATCGTTCCGCCGCACGTGTAGCCGTAAATGTTATTGAAATTCAGCGTCTCCGCCACAATGCCTTCGCCGATAAACGCCGCGTCCCCGTGAATGAGGATGGAAGCCGCCTGATCGAAATTTTGCACCGGATAGCCGGGTTTCGTGCGATCCTCCTGAGCCGCGCGGGCGTAGCCGCCGACGACCGGATTGACGTATTCCAGGTGGCTCGGGTTGTTGGCCAGCGTGATGCGGGTTTCCGCCGTCTCGCCGGACGTAATCGAACGATTGGCCCCGAGATGGTATTTGACGTCGCCGGTCCAGCCGTAATTGATGCTGAGCGAACCTTCCGCCGGATTGAGCTGTTTGTTCGGCGCATGATGGAATTCCGAGAAAATGGTGCTGTAAGGCTTGCCCAATACGTGCGCAAGCACGTTAAGACGACCGCGATGCGCCATTCCCATGACGACATTGCGAGCGCCTGCATTGGTAAGTTCATGTACGATTTCATCCGTCAGAGGCACGAGCGCTTCAATGCCTTCGGCGGAAAAACGTTTCTGTCCGACAAAGGTGCGCTGCAGGAAATCTTCGAACTGCTCGGCTTCGAACAGCTTGCGCAGCAGAGATTCGCGCTCGGAGGCGAGCAGCTTCGTAGACGGGATAACCGATTCGGCCTGCTTGCCGAGCCATTTGCGCTCTTCTTCGACGTGGACGTGGCCGAAGTCGAAGGCGATCGGGCCCGTGTAGACCTCGAGCAGCTTCTGCACGCCTTCCCAGGCGTTGCGCAGTGGATAAGGGGCGTCTTCCCAGACGCAATCCGGAGGAAGCTGCTTCAAGTCGGCTTCGGTCAGTCCGTAAGTAGCGGGCTCGATCATTTCCGTATTGGCTTTCGGGCTGAGCTCGAGCGGATCGATATCGGCGGCCAGATGGCCGAACGAACGTATATTCCAGGCCAATTGGCCGGCTGCAATGGCTTTCTTGAGCAGGTTGGCGTCGAACGGGGCCGATGCGCCGGAAGCCTGCGGTGCGTTAACCGGATACGCCGTTGCGGCGTCCGCGCGCGGAGGAGCGCCGTATTGCGAGAAGAGCTCGCGATATTGGGGGCTTACCGCTTCAGGGTCCTGAAGGTAGATGTCGTACTGCTCTTGGACATAGCCAAGATTGGGGCCGAAAAACTGCTGCCATAATTCTTGCATGTTTTCATTGTCCACTGACATTGTGCATCCCTCTGCATTCATGTTAGTCATACACGGGTGCCAATACGTATTAAGCGCACCTGTATCCATTCTAATTCATTTTTATGTTCGGATATAGACATTATTAGGCATAGGAATGATCTAGATAATAGATCGATCGGCGAATTTCCGCCATAAAGATTAGATTGTGCCGCGAAGCTCGATTTGACTCCCTTTTTTTGTCCGCCGCCTGTCGTCTTAGCGGGTTTGATTTTCCTGCGATCTGGTTAATTGTATAAAAATAGGGCGGATGATATAGTGAAATCAGATGGATAACGAAACAAAGCGATAAGGAGGAGGATTGCGATGATCTACTCGGTCGCCAACGAGAGCAGAGCCGTCATTCCGGTTTCCCCTTATATGTATTCTCCATTTCACCAGGCCGGATACCGTCAACCGTCCGGCATGGGGACAAGATCTTATCCGTCGCCTTACGAACAGTTCGTCAAGCAGGCCGCGTCGGGCATTGCCGATTTCCTGGAGGCGGCCGGCGAGCTTCGGCTGTCGGCCCAAGAGCTCGGGCGCGACACGGATTCGGTCGCCAAGGCGGGCAAGCTGGTCGACAGCTATAACGAAACGCTAACCCGTCTGAAGGAAGCGGGGGGCTACCTGAATCCGCTTATTCGCCAAAGCTTCGAGGAAGCGGCCTCCAAAGATTCGTACGCCGCGATCGGCATTCGCGCTAACGGCGACGGCACGCTGCGGCTGGACGAGAAGGCGTTCCGGGAGAGCCTGAGCGCGGCTCCCGAACGAACGGCGAGAACGGTCGGCGGATGGGCCGGAAGCCTGGAGAAGGAAGCGGCCCGATTTCAGGACGTTCCGGCCAGCGCGCTCATAAACAAGCATATGCTGGCTCTGCAGCAGTTCGCCGCTTATCAGGCGACGATGCAATCGTATTTGCAAATTCCGACGACGGGGCTGCTGATCAACAGCTTCATCTAAAATAAGGGCGCGCGGCTCCTCCGACGGTTATCCGGAGCCGCGCGCCCCGTTCGTTACGAACGAAGCGCCGCCACATCCATCTCCGGAACGAGACCTTCCGCGACGGCTCTCTCCAGCAGCGTGGTCACGGCGGCGAAGCCGTCGTCTCCCAGGCTGGAGGTGAACTCGTTGACGTACAGATCGATATGCGCTTTGGCTACCTGCGGGTCCATCTCCTGCGCGTGCTCCATTACATAGCTCCGGGAAGCTTCGGGATGTTGCCACGCATAAGCGACGGAGGCCTGAATCCACTCGCGGATTTGCTCCAGGTCGAGGGAGCGGCGGGCCAGAATCGCGCCGAGCGGGATCGGCAGGCCGGTATCGCTCTCCCACCAGTTCCCCAGATCGACGATCTGGGACAGGCCGTAGTTCCGATAAGTAAACCGCGCCTCGTGGATGACGAGCCCGGCGTCGATCCGGCCGTCCCGCACGGCGGGCATAATTTCGTGGAACGGCATGACGACGATCTCGCCCACGCCTCCCGGCACGCTGCGGGCCGCCCACAGCCGGAACAGCAAGTAAGCGGTCGAACGCTCGCTCGGCACCGCTACGCGTTTGCCGGACAGCGCCGCGGCGTCGGCGGGGGTCGATTCGTCCGCTCCGGCTCGCAGCACGAGCGGTCCGCATCCTCTGCCCAGCGCGCCGCCGCACGGCACCAGCTTGTATTCGGGAAGCGCCCACGGCAGGGCGGCATAGGAGATTTTCAGAATATCCAGCTCCGTCGAGCTGGCGGCGAGACCGTTCGTCACGTCGATGTCGGCGTACGTCACGTCGAACTTCGGCGTTCCCGGGACGAGGCCGTGCACGAGCGCGTGAAAGACGAACGTATCGTTGGGACAAGGCGAGTAAGCGATTTTCATGACGAGATTACCTCCGTTAGATAAGTGCTGGCCGCCTCCAGGGCGGCAAGGGCGTCGCCGATGCGCCAGGCGGCTCTGTCGCGCGGTCCGACGGCGTTCGAGATCGCGCGGATTTCGATGAACGGGATGCCGAAGCGGCTGGCCGCTTCCGCGACGCCGTAGCCTTCCATCGCTTCGGCGGCCGCGCCCGGCACCCTTGCGGCCAGAGCGTCCGCCGTCGCGGCGGAGCCGGTGACCGTCGACAGCGTCAGAACGGGTCCGAGACTGGCCGGAATTCCCGCGTCCCCAAGCGCTTCGAGAAGCCGCGAAGCGATTCGGGCATCGGCCTTCAGCCGATTCGTTCCGAAGCCGAGCTTGTCCACTCCGGCAAATCCCTCCGGCGTCTCGGCGCCGAGATCCGCCGCGACCGCCTCGCTGGCGACGACGATCGAGCCGACCGGGGCCGCCCCGGCGAAGCCGCCGGCAATGCCGGCGCTGACGACGAGGCCGTAATCCCCGGCCTTCCCGGCCAGGGCGAGCGCCGTGCTCGCGGCCGCGGCGGCCGGCCCGACGCCGGCGGCCTGCACCTCGCAGAGCGGATTTCCGCGCAGTCCCCTCAGCACCGCTTCCTTTTCCGCCTCGACGGCGGTCATGATCAATATTTTTCCGGACATTATTTTTCCTCCCCGCTGCCGCGGCCGTACACAGCCGCAACATCGTCTCCATTCAGTATAGTCCTCATCTTCAAGCGAGTAAAATTCGCCGCCGACGGCGCAAAAGAGGATCGAAACGGCTCGCGGATTGTTATATGATGGAGGCATGAACAAACAACTGTCGTTTTTGCTCGGTTCGATTCTCGTATTCGGAATCGTGACCTGCGTCAATATGTTTAACTGGCTGACCCCGATGAAGGATTATCCGGAAGCGAAAGGCGGAGTGCTGGACTCGTCCCGTTGGAACTACGACGAACGCGGGATTATTCCGCTGCGCGGGGAATGGGAGTTCTACGAAGGGCTGCTGCTGGAACCGGAGGATTTCCGCGGCCCGGACTCGTCCCGGCTGAAGGAAAAGCGAACGCTCGTCGACGTGCCGGGGGGCTGGAAGGGCGTGCTCGGCTCCGACGGAAAAAACGGCTACGGGGCGGGAACCTATCGTCTGCTCGTGCGGGTGGACGGAGCGGAATCGTTCAGCCTGAGAGCGAAGAAAATCCGGCTGTCCAGCCATATTTACATAAACGGCGCGGATCTGGGCGGCAACGGCCTCCCGGCACTGAGCGAGGAGCGATTCGTCCCCAGCAACTTTCCTTTCTTCGGAACGGCGCCCTCCTCCGCGGACGGAACGGTGGAAATCGTCATTCAGGTGGCGAGCTTCCGGTTTATCGAAGGAGGACTGGTGCAGGCGCCGGAGTTCGGACCGACCGGGGCGGTGATGGAGCGCCGCGACCATTCGCGGCTGGCCGACATGATCCTCGTGACGACGATGCTGGTGTTCGGGCTGTACTACGCGGGGATGTTTAAGCAATGGCGCCGGGAAAGGCATCTGATGCATTTCTGCTTTTTCTGCCTGTCGACGGGGTTGTTTTTCTTGATCGACAACGAGATTCTGGCGACCGCGCTCGTGCCGGACATTCCGTTCTCCTGGCTGCAAAAGCTGGTTTTCCTGTTCGCCTATCTGACCTTCGTTTTCTTCGGCCTTTATGTCTACCGCTACCTGGACGAGAAGAACAATTCCGCGTACTTGTGGCTGTGCCGCTTCGGCTTCGTCTATTTGGTGCTGTTCGTGCTGGCCCCGAATCACTATTTGTCCTTCTTCTGGCAGGTGGCGATCGTGCTGCAGATCGTAGCCTTCGGATTGATTTTTTACGCCATCTTCCGCAATCATCGCCGCAGCCCGCACGACAGCTATTATATGATGATGGGCTGTTTTTTCCTGATCGCCACCTGGATTTACGGACAGACCCGCTATCATTTCGCGCTGGACAATCCGTATTACATGATCGTCACTCCGATGCTGCTCGTGTTCTCCCAGGCCTTCCTGATGTCGGACCGGATGCGGACGGCGTTCCGGCGAAGCGAGCGGCTGACGGCCAAGCTGCTGCAGTACGACCGCCAGAAGGACGAATTTCTGGCCAAGACGTCGCACGAGCTGCGCACGCCGCTCCACGGAATCGTGAACCTGTCGCAAGCGCTGCTGGACGACCGGGAGACGCCTCTGCGCGGAGAGCAGCGCGACAACATCCACATGCTGCACCTGCTGGGCCGCCGGCTGTCGGGACTGGTGCACGATATTCTGGACTTGAACCGGATTCGCCACGGGCAGCTGACGATTCAGCCGACTTCCGTGGACGTGGGAATGTCCGTCCGCTTCGTCATCGAGACGCTGACGATCGCCTCGACGAACCGGGAAGTGAAGCTCGTCAATGCGCTGCCTCCGGTGCTTCCGCTGGTGAAGGCGGACGAAAACCGGCTCAGGCAGATTTTGCACAATTTAATGGAAAACGGGCTGAACAATACGAAAAAAGGACGGGTCGAGGTGACGGCGGAACGCCGCGGCGAGGAACTGGCCATATCGGTGACGGATACCGGCAGAGGCATTCCCCCCGAGGCGCTGGCCGGCTTGTTCCAGCCGTTCGTGCAGTACGAGGAAGAGGAAGGACGAGCCTCCTCCAATTCCGGCCTGGGGCTCGGCTTGAGCATCTCCAAGCAGCTGACCGAGCTTCAAGGAGGCCGGCTGGAGGTCGAATCCCAGGTTGGCGTCGGCTCGCGGTTCACGTTTACGCTGCCCGTCGATTCCGAGTCGGAAGAAGTCGCCGCCGCGATCGAACCGGAGACGACTCCGTTCTACGCGCTGGCCGGCACGACGCACCGCGAGCCGGGGCAGCGGTTCCACGTGCTGATCGTGGACGACGAGCCCTCCAACCTGAAAATTCTGATCCATGCGGCGGGCGCGATGGCATGCGGCTATACGGCGGTCGGCGGCGGCGCGGAAGCGCTCGCGGCGTTGTCCGGGCATCCGAAGCCGGATCTGGTGCTCCTGGATCTGATGATGCCGGGCGTCTCGGGACTCGACGTATGCCGGGAAATTCGCAAGCTGCACGGTCTGGCGGAGCTGCCGGTGCTGATGCTCACCGCCTCCGGGCAGACGGGGGATATGGTGGCGTCATTCGTCGCGGGAGCGAACGATATTTTGCAGAAGCCTTTCGAGCTGGCGGAGCTGAAGGCGAGGGTGCAATCGCTGCTGGCGATGAAAAGCTCGTCCGAGCAGGCCGTGCGCCGGGAGATGGACTTCCTGCAGGCGCAGATTACTCCGCATTTTCTGTACAACAGCATGAACGCGCTGGTCGGTCTCAGCTACAAGGACGTGGACAAGCTGCGGGAGACGATTCATCATCTGACAACCTACCTGCGGGCGAAGTTCACCTTTGTCTTCCAGGGGGAACGGGTTGAACTGGAGCGGGAGCTGGAGCTGGTCAAAGCCTATCTCGCCATCGAGCAGCTTCGTTTCGGCGACCGGCTGCTGGTCCGTTATCGGATCGAAGAGGGAATTCGCTGTCTGCTGCCGCCGCTTACGCTGCAGCCGATCGTGGAGAACGCCGTGCGGCACGGCATCGGACCCAAGCCCGAGGGAGGCACGTTGACCGTTACGGTCGGCCGCTTCGGCGCGGGCATAGAGATTGTCGTCGAAGACGACGGGATCGGCATGGACGGGGATACGCTCGACGCCCTGGATAAAGGGAAAAGCGGGGGAGTCGGCATTCGCAACGTGAATCGGCGGCTGCAGATGCTGTACGGAGGCAGGCTGGAATATCGCAGTCTGGTCGGACACGGCACGCAAGTCAAGCTTCGCATACCGGGAGGGAGCCTATGATAAGAGCGCTGTTAATCGACGACGAGGAGATCGCCCTCGACGTGCTGGAAATTTTGCTGAGAGAAATCGGGGATGTCGAGGTCGTCGGAAAGTATAGCAAAGTATCCTTGGCGGTGGAGGAAGCGGCCAAGCTGCGTCCCGATCTGATCTTCCTGGACATCGAGATGCCCGGAACGAGCGGACTGGTCGCGGGGGAGCTGCTGAGCGCGCGCTGTCCCGAAGCGGAGATCGTCTTCGTGACCGCTTACCATCAATACGCGCTGGAGGCGTTTGAGAAGAACGCGATCGGCTATTTGCTCAAGCCGGTCGCGAAGGATCGTCTCCGCAAGGCGCTGGGACGATACGAGGCGCTGCGGACGAGAGCGGCGAGAAGGGCGGATTCGGCGGCCGAAGGCGGAGCGGGTCCGGGCGAGAGCGCGCCGGCGGCCGCGCGGCAGGAGCTGAGCCTGAGAGTGATGGGGAGCCTGGAGCTGTACGGCGGAGAAGGGCGGCTCGTCACTTGGCGGACGCGGAAGACGAAAGAACTGTTCGCTTATTTGTGGAGCCATGGCGGAAAGCCGGTTTACCGCTACCATATTCTCGATCATCTCTGGCCCGACGTCGATTCCGAACGCGCCAAGTCGCTGTTCCATACGACGCTGTACAACGTTCGCAATCTGCTGCGGACGGAAGGCTTTCCGGACATGGTGGCGTTCGGGGACGAGCGCTACTGGATGAACGCGGACCACGTCACCAGCGATGCCGAACGGCTGAACGCCGTCATGCGCGGCGGAGACGGCGGGGACGCGAACGAACTGCTGGAGCTGTACAGGGGGGATTTTCTGGAGACCGAGCATTACGATTGGGCGGAAAGCCGGAGAATCGAATTGAAGACGGCGTATATCCGTCATCTGGACCGGCTGTCCGAGACGGCGGACGCGTCCGTGAAGGAACGGCTGCTGTGGAAGCTCCTCGAGCTCGACCCTTACCGGAGCGACGTGTACGAACGGCTGCGGCTGCTTCTGGGCGAATCCAGGGACGCCGTGTCCGTTCGCAAGCTGGAGGAGTGGAAGCGGCAGATGGAAGGCGAGCTGGCCGAAGAGAGCTGATCGCTAGGGCGTGTATGCCTACTCCGAGGACAGCAGATATGGCCGAATTTTCGTTCCCTGCAAGGAACTTTTGCGAAGGCGTACCGGGGGGTACGTCAAAGGGTCGAAGCAAGGGGCGAAAAGGCGGTGAAAGATGCACCTGAGCGGGTTTGCATACACGCCCTAGAGATCGCCGTTCCGCCATTCCGTCGGCGACACCTTCTTCAGCTTCTTGAACGTCCGGCTGAAATAATAAATATCGCTGAAGCCGGTCTCCAGGGCGATCTCCGATATATTCATGCTTTTGCTTCGCAGCATGTTCTCGGCTTTGTTGATCCGGATCATGTTGACGTATTCGATCAGGGACTTGTCCGTCGCCTCCTTGAACAGCCGGCTGAAGTGGTAGCGGCTTAGTCCGGCGATGTCCGCGAGCTGCTGAACGGTCAGCTTCTCCTTGTAGCGCTCGTCGATATAAGTGAAAACCGGCGCCAGCCGCTCCAGCTCCCGAAGCCGGTGGCGGTACTCGTCGAGCTCGGACGTCGTGGCGACGTATTGGCGTACGAGCAGGGAGAGCATCCGGTAGAGATGGGATTTGACGGACAGCTCGTAGCCAAGCTCCTCCTGCTGCAGTTCGTCGATGATGGCCCGCATGCAGCGGTTCATCTCCTCGTCGCTTGAGACGAGATTCTGGAACAAAATCCGGTTGCGGATAATCGGCGTAATGAATTTCGTTTCCACCGCGTCCATCGCATGGCTGTGAAGCAGGGAGATGTCAACGATCATCGCATAATAGGATAAATCGTCCGAGGTGCTGAAGCCGTAGTGCAGTTCGTTGCTGTTCACGACGCACAGATCGCCGCTCCGGCATACGACCGGGTTGGAACCGCATTCAATGGTCGCGCCGCCCGAGACGAAAAATAGAAATTCCATATGCTCGTGCCAATGAGGGACGAATAGCGTCTGCCCGCTGACGATTTTGCGGCCCGACGGCGGATGGACTTTAATGGGAAAGGACGGATTGGGCATCGGCATCGGTTCCTTGAAAGCGGCGTGTTTCTTCAATCGTATCCCTCCGACCGCACGATCGTGCAAATAATGAGCATGCTTCTGCATGGCATCGGCTTTTCATCCCATTATAATACGAATTGAGAACAAATGTGAGCTTAGGGAGTGCTGCACTGATGCAAAAAATTCGTATTGGCGTCATCGGTACGGGATCGATTTCGGAGATGCATTTGAATTCGTACGCGCGCAATCCGGGCGCGGAGATCGCGGCGATCTGCGACGTGAACGAAGCCAGGGCGCGCCAAGTGGCGGACAAGTACGGAGCGGGCAAGGTGTACGCCGACTACCGCGAGCTGCTCGCGGACGCGGACATCGACGCCGTGAGCATCTGCACCTGGAACAATACGCACGCGCCGATCAGCATCGCCGCCCTGCGGGCGGGCAAGCACGTGCTCGTGGAGAAGCCGCTCTGCCGCACGATGGAAGAGGCGTACGAGGTCGAGCAAGCGGTGCGCGAAACCGGCAAGCTGCTGCAGGTCGGCTATGTGCGCAGGTACGATCCGAACGTGAAGATGCTGCGGGAATTCGCGGAGCAGGGCGAGTTCGGGGAGCTGTATTACGCCAAAGCGTCGACGCTTCGCCGGCTCGGCAACCCGGGGGGCTGGTTCGCGGACGTCGAGCGCTCGGGCGGCGGTCCGTTGATCGACATCGGCGTCCACGTCATCGATTTGTGCTGGTATTTGATGGGCAAGCCCAAGGCGACGACGGTCAGCGCCAATACGTATCGGAAGCTGGGCAACCGCTCCAATGTCAAGCACCTCTCCTTCTATAAAGCGGCCGATTACGACGCATCCAAAAACACGGTCGAGGACCTGGCAAGCGCGATCATCCGTTTCGAGAACGGCGCCTCGATCATGGTCGACGTCAGCTATTCGCTGCACGCGAAAAAAGACGAAGGCATGGTTCGGCTGTACGGGGACAAAGGAAGCTTCGAGATCGATCCGGAGGTTGTCATCGTGACGGAGAAGCACGATACGATCTTGAACATCCAGCCCCAGACCGACAGCTTGGCCGGGTTTTCCGGAGACGCGGCGTTCCAGAACGAGGTCGACCACTTCGTCGATTGCATCGCGAACGGAACGGAGCAGATCAGCCCGGTCGGGGACGGCGTGGAGATCATGAAAATTTTGTGCGGCATTTACGAATCCGCGGCCAAAGGAGAGGAGGTCCGTCTATGAAGCTCGGGATCAGCTCTTACAGCTTATGGCAGGCCGTAGAGAAGGGCGAGCTGGATCTCGTCGGCGTCGTCGGCAAGGTGGCCGAGCTGGGCGGCGAGCACGTTGAGATTGTGCCGCTCGGCCTCGATCTGACCGCCGAGCCGGCTTTGGTGGAAGCGATTCGCGGCAAGGCGGCGGCGGTCGGCATCGACATCTCCAACTATGCGATCGGCGCGAACTTCGCGAGTCTGGACGACGAGGCGTTCGAGCGGGAGATTGACCGCGTCAAGCGCGAGGTGGACGTCGCCGCCGCGCTGGGCGTCAAGCTGATGCGCCACGACGTGGCGAACTCCGAGGACCGCTCCATCCGGCAATTTATGAAGGACCTTCCGAGGCTGGCCGAGGCCTGCTGCCGGATCGCCGATTATGCGGCGCAGTACGGCATTACGACAAGCATCGAAAATCACGGCTATTACGTGCAGGCGAGCGACAGGGTGCAGGCGATCGTTAACGAAGTCGCGCGGGACAACTTCCGCACGACGCTAGATATCGGCAACTTCGTCTGCGTCGACGAAAATCCGCTCTCCGGCGTGCGCAACAACGCCAAGCTGGCGTCGATCGTTCACGTCAAGGATTTCTATATTCGGCCGGCGACGGCCGACCCGGGCGACGGCTGGTTCAGATCGGCGAACGGAGCGTATCTGCGAGGCGCGATTGCCGGTCAAGGCGATCTCGACACCCGCGGGGCGCTGCGCATCGTGAAGGAATCGGGCTTCGACGGCTACCTGTCCATCGAGTTCGAAGGCATGGAGCCCTGCGTGCGGGCGACGAAAATCGCCCTGGACAACACCAGGCGGATATGGAACGAAATTTGAAGAAGGAGTGAGAGGGAATGTCCGGAATCGCAACCCCTTGGAAAATCGGCGTCATCGTCGACAGCTTCAGAGTCGGCGTGCGCGAAGGCTTGGTAAAGGCGAAACACGTAGGAGCGGACGGCGTGCAAATCTATGCCGTCTCCGGCGAGATGGACCCGGCGAATCTGTCGGCCGCGGCCCGCAAAGAGTGGAAATCGTATATCGCGTCGCTCGGTCTGGAAATCTCCGCGCTTGTCGGCGATCTGGGCGGTCACGGCTTTCAGGATAAGCTGGCGAACCCGGCCAAAATCGAGAAGTCCAAGCGCATTCTGGATCTGGCCGTCGAGCTGGGCACGAACGTCGTCACGACGCACATCGGCATCGTGCCGGACGACAAGAACGGCGAAGTCTACGAGGCGATGCATCTGGCTTGCGACGAGCTGAGCCGGTACGCGACGAGCATGAACGCGTATTTCGCGATCGAGACCGGTCCGGAAACGTCGGCGCACCTGAAGAGCTTCCTCGACGGCTTAAGCTCCAAAGGCGTTTCCGTCAATTTCGATCCGGCGAACATGGTCATGGTGACCGGCGACGATCCGGCGCAAGGCGTCTACAACCTGCGTGACTACATCGTGCACACGCACGCGAAGGACGGCATCCGGCTGCGCGAGGTCGACCCGCGCCTCGTCTACGGCGCGCTCGGCTTCGACCCGCTCGACCACGAGAAGATCGCGCAGGACGCCGAATCGGGCGACTCGTTCCGCGAGGTGCCGCTCGGCGAGGGCGGCGTCGATTGGGACGCGTATTTGCAGGCGCTTCGCGACATCGGCTACGGCGGCTACCTGACGATCGAGCGCGAGGTCGGCGCGAACCCGGAAGCGGACATTGCGGCGGCGGTGCAGTTCCTGAAAGCCAGAATCTGACGGTATGGCCGTTCCTCGCCGCTGCGGGGGACGGCTTTTTTTGATATTTCGGCAAATATAAAATCTGCTATCCTAATGGGAGACAGACGAAAGGGAGGCGCGGATATGGGGACGGATAACGGGAAGGCGATCGATCCGGGCAAGTGTCCGCTGTGCGGCCAAGGCAACGCATGCGCGAGCGCGGCGAACGAGCCGCCCGGCGCTTGCTGGTGCGCCGGGGAGAAGTTTCCTCCGGGCCTGTTCGACCTGCTCCCGCCGGGGACGCGGAATAAAGCCTGTATTTGCCAAGCCTGCTTAAAGGCTTATGCGGCCCGCCGGATCTAGGCTTTCTCTTGAGCGGTACATCTATAGATTTGCGGGCATTCTTCCGATATAACGAGAAACAGAGAGAGGCCGTTTCCGATCCGAACGTCATGACGGGAAGGATGCGAGTGGGAGAGTGCTTATGTTTTTTTCGCGCGAGCTGTCCATTTTTAACGCGATGGAACCGATCGTCAGCGGTTTATTCGACGAGCATTACGTGAAAACGGGAATTTTGAAATGCAGCTGCGAGCAGTGCCAGATGGACATCGTTTTGCTGGCGCTGAATCATTTGCCGCCGCATTATACGTCCGGTCAGGCCGGCGAAGCCTATATCAAAGCGATCTATCAGGAGCCGCAGCTTCAGTCGGACATTCTTCGCGAATTGACGAAGGCGGTACAGGTTATTGAGGAAAGCCCCCGTCATTAAGCGGAGGCCGGTCCTCAAGCAAAGCTGCCTAAGATGATCGATAGACAAAGATGGGGGATATCTCTCCTGGAGGAAGCGCTTAGGGGCGGCCTCTTCTTTTTTGTCGTCCGGGGAGCGGAAAATGTGGTAGACTCTTTAATGTCGGACTCCGGCCCGCGGGCGGCGCCCATGATCGCCGGAGCACCGAAACAAGCATGATAAGCGGGAAAGAAGGATAGCAAGATGTCGCAAAAACAAACCAACCGCACCGTCGTTACGATCGGGCTGCTGTCGGCGCTGTTTATCGGAGCGCTGGACTCTACGGTCGTGACGACGGCGACGACGAGCATTGTCAAAGACCTGCAGGGGCTGAGCCTGATCGGCTGGATTTTCTCGATCTATACGCTGACGACCTGCGTCACGACGCCGATTTTCGGCAAGCTGGCCGATTTGTTCGGCAGAAAATCGATTTTTGCCATCGGCTTGTCGCTGTTTCTGATCGGTTCCATTTTGTGCGGAGCGGCGCAGTCGATGACCCAGCTGATCTGGTTCCGGGCGATTCAAGGGATCGGAGCGGGCGCGCTCACTCCCGTCATTTTCACGATTATCGGAGATATGTATACGGGCGTCCAGCGGGGCAAGGTGCAGGGCGTGCTGTCGTCGATGTGGTCGATTGCCGGACTGGTCGGTCCGTTCGTGGGCGGCTATTTCGTCGATACGATTACGTGGCGTTGGATTTTCTATATGAACATTCCGATCAGCGTCCTCTCCTTTGTCCTCGTCCTCGGGTTCTTGCATGAGAAGTTCGAGAAGGTGACGAAGAGCAGAATCGATTACTGGGGCGCTTTGACGTTTACGATCAGCATCTCGTGTTTGCTGCTGGCTTTGCTGACCGGCGGGGAGTCATACGCCTGGGATTCGCTCGAGATCGTCGCCCTGTTCGCGATAGCGGTCGTATTTCTGGTCGTTTTCCTGTTTATCGAATCCGCGGCGAAGGAGCCGATGCTGCCTCTGTCGCTGTTCCGCGAGCGGCGGCTGACGATTCCGTACGCGCTCGGCTTTTTCGGATTTTGCATCGTCGCCGGCGTAACGATCTATATTCCGCTGTGGATTCAGAACGTAATGGGACTCAGCGCCACGACGTCGGGATTGATGCTGATGCCGATGTCGCTTGCCTGGCCGATCGCTTCGAACCTGTCGGGCCGCTACATGTTCCGCTTCGGCGCGGGAAGGTTCATGCTGCTCGGAACGATCTTCGTCGCGTGCGGAGCGTTGTGGCTGTACACGCTGCACGAGGGCTCCTCTTACTGGCATATCATCGGGCTGCTCGTTCTGGTCGGCTTCGGCATGGGCTGCATTAGCACTCCGGCAATCGTGACGATCCAGAATTCCGCCGCGAGCAGCATGCGCGGCGTGGCCACCTCCACGAACTCCTTCATGGGGACGCTCGGGCAGACGGTGGCGGTAGCCGTATTCGGCATGCTGTTCAACCGGGTCGTGACCGAGGATATTCCGTCCCAGATGGCGGCCGGCATGCACGCGATTTTCATCCTGCTGCTGGCGCTCGCGCTGGTCAAAATCTTTATCGTTAACCTGCTGCCGAGAGCGGCCAAGGCGGAGAAAGCCGAAGCGGCCTGACCGGGCCCCCGCCGTACGGCCGCGATTCCAAATCGGACAGAGAGCATGCTTCCCATCCGGACTTCCGGAACCGGGAGGCATGCTTTTTTGTCGTGAGGCCGCAAAACTTCATAAATCTTTATCATCTTTTATTTTTTTATCATTTCTGACCTGTATAAAGAAAACAGGAAAGGGAATCGCCGCGAACGCGAGGAGGAATATTCGTGAGTGATCAGAGCATCCATGACGGAATGCTGGAGATGTACTTGTTCGAGACGTCGCAGCAGATCGAATTGCTGGAGACGATCATTCTGGAAAGCGAAAAATCGAGCGCTTTGCCGATGAATACGGTCAATGAAATATTCAGAATCATGCATACGATCAAAGGCTCGTCCGCCATGATGCTGTTCGGAAATATCGCCGCTCTGGCGCATCATATCGAGGACCTCTTTGCTCTGATTCGGTCCAAGAACGGAATGGCCCTGGATAACGTCAGGATGTCCGATCTTCTGCTGGAGTGTATCGATTTCCTGAAGATCGAGCTCGAGAAAATAAAGAACGGCGATCAACCGGACGGCGACTGCTCCCGGCTCGCGGCGCAGATCGGGCAATGGATCGACGGCTTGCGCGGCGAAGATGGCGCCGGCGCGGCGCCCGCAAGGTCCGCGAACGAACCGAAGGGCGCCAGCGTATACGAGGCCGTGCTGTTCTATAAAGACGGCTGCGAGATGGAAAATGTGCGCGCCATCGCCCTGGTGCGCAATCTGAAAGAAATTTGCGAAAAGGTATCCCACGTGCCGGAAAACCTGGAGGATCACGAGTCCAGCACGCAGCGGATCAGAGAACGGGGCCTGCAGCTTGTGCTGACCACGGAGAAGGCCTACGAGGAAATCTACGATGCGTTCATGAGGACAAGCCATGTCGAGGATTTCGAGCTGAAGAGCAAGGAAGCTCCGGACGGCGCGGAGCCTTCGTCCGGGCCCGATCCGGCGTCGAATCGGCCGGAGGCTGCGGAGCACGGCTCGCTGCTTCAGCACAGCATGCTGAGCGTACATGTCCACAAGCTGGACAGGCTAATGGATTTGGTCGGAGAGATGGTCATTGCCGAGGCGATGGTTACGCAAAATCCCGACATCGCCGGGCTTGAACTGGAAAGCTTCCAGAAGGCGTCGAGACAGCTGCGCAAGATTACCGGGGAAATACAGGATATGGTCATGTCGATCCGCATGGTGCCGATCGCTTCCACCTTCCAGAAGATGCAGCGCATCGTGCGCGATATGAGCCGTAAGCTGGGGAAGGAAATCCAGCTGCGGATTTCCGGCGAAGAGACGGAAGTGGACAAGAACATCATCGAGCATATCGCGGACCCGCTGATGCACCTGGTGCGCAACGCGCTGGATCACGGCATCGAGACGGGAGAGGAACGGGCCGCGAAGGGGAAGCCCTTTGCCGGCACGCTGTCCCTGGAAGCGAAGACGGCGGGGAGCGAGGTGCAGATCGTCGTCAGGGACGACGGGAAAGGCCTCGACAAAGCCCGCATCCTGCGGAAGGCGGCGGAGAAGGACCTGCTGCACAAGGCGGGAAGCGAGATGAGCGACAAAGAAATTTACAACTTGATTTTCCTGCCGGGATTTTCGACGCAGGAAACCATCTCCGAGTATTCCGGCAGAGGCGTCGGAATGGATGTCGTCACCAAAAACTTGAACGCGATCCGCGGGGCCGTGTCCGTCGAGAGCGCGATAGACGCCGGCACGGCGATTACGCTGAAAATTCCCCTTACGCTGGCGATCATCGACGGCATGAATATCAAGGTCGGAGAGGCCTGCTACACGCTGCCGACGATAGCGATCCGCGAGTCGTTCAGACCGGCCGAGCAGGACATTATTATCGATCCCGACGGCAACGAAGTAATTGTCGTCCGCGGAAGATGCTTGCCTATTCTGCGTCTTCACGAACGATACCGCGTGGCTACGGACGTCAAGACGATGTCCGAGGGCATTCTGATTATTCTGGAGGAGGACGAACGCGCCATGTGCGTGTTCGCGGACAGCTTGCTCGGGCAGCAGCAGGTCGTCGTGAAGGCCCTTCCGGATTACATCAAGAACACGCGCAGCATTCACGGCTTGGCGGGCTGCACGCTGCTGGGCGACGGAAGCATCAGTCTGATCCTCGATGTCGAGGGGCTGATGAACGATTGGCAGCCGGAACCGGTACATACCTAGAGAGGAGCAACGAGAATGGATGCGACGGAATGGATGGACGCTTCGCAGGAGGATACGCAGAAAGGGAAGTATTTGACCTTCTCCCTGGGCCAGGAATATTACGCGATCGAAATCAAGTACGTGACCGAGATTATCGGATTGCAGCCGATTTCCGAAGTGCCGGAGCTGCCGGATTACATTAAAGGCATCATCAACTTAAGAGGCAAGATCATTCCCGTCATGGACGTCAGGCTCAGATTCAAGAAGCCGTCGGTCGGCTATAACGACCGAACGTGCGTCATCGTCATCGAAATCTCGCGGATCTCGATCGGATTGATCGTCGATCTCGTATCGGAGGTTATGGAGATTCCGGACTCCGAGATCGTCCCGCCGCCGGAAGTGAACCAGACGGGCAACAAGTACATTATGGGGATCGGCAAGGTGAACCACGAAGTGAAGCTGCTGCTGGACTGCGAAAAGCTGATTAACGACAAGGATATCGAACAATTGGAGGAATCGAGATGAGGAAAGCGTTCGGCAATCTGAATGTTGGCGTGAAGTTGATCTCCGGCTTTGTACTGGTTGCCCTGATTGCGGGGATTGTCGGCGTTGTCGGCATTCTCAATTTGAATAAAATCAATAAGAATTACACGGATCTGTATATCAATTACGGGATCGCCAGCAGCGATATCGGCAAGATTTCCACCCTGTATCAACGTTCGCGCGTCAACCTTCGGGATATTCTGCTGGAGGACGGCAGCTCGGACAGAGGCAAGTATGCCGACAATATCAAAGCCATTAACGAAGAGATCCCGACGCTCCTGTCCAAATTCGAAAAAACGCTGATGTCCGATCAAGCCAAGGCGACGTTCGCTTCGCTGAAGGCGAATATGGACGAGTACACGCCGATAGAAGAGAAAATCCTCGGTCTGGCTTTGTCCAATCAGGGGGATCAAGCCTTCGACCTGCTGGAAGATTCGACCGAAATCGCGCTGCTCATCAACGATCAGATTCAGACGCTATTCGATATGAAGGTCGCCGACGGACAACGCGAATCGGAGGCCAATACGCAAACGACGAACAGCACGGTCACGATTATGCTGGTCATTGTCGTCATCGCGATGATCGTCGCCGTACTGCTCGGAATCGTCATCTCCCGAATGATCAGCAATCCGGTGAAGAAGCTGGTAGGGGCCGCCAACCGGCTCGCGGAAGGCGATCTGGACGTCGAGATCGAAGCCGCAACGACGGACGAGGTGGGTGTATTGTCGGCCGCGTTCAAGAAGATGGCGAATAACATTAACGACGTCATGGGCAACATCGCCTCCGCGGCCGAGCAGGTGACGGCCGGCGCGAAGCAGGTGTCGGATTCGAGCGTCGCTCTGTCGCAAGGGGCAACCGAGCAGGCGAGCTCCGTGGAGCAGCTGACCGCTTCGCTGGAGGAAATATCCGCGCAGACGACGCAGAACGCGGGCAGTGCGAATCAGGCGAACCAGCTTGCCGAGAGCGCCAAGAAGAACGCCGTGCAAGGGAACGAGCAAATGAAGGAAATGCTCAAGGCGATGGACGAGATCAACGAAGCGTCCAACAATATTTCCCGAATCATTAAAGTGATCGACGAGATCGCGTTCCAGACGAATATTTTGGCGCTTAACGCGGCGGTGGAAGCGGCGAGAGCCGGGCAGCACGGCAAAGGCTTTGCCGTTGTCGCGGAAGAGGTTCGCAATTTGGCGGCTCGCTCGGCCAACGCGGCGAAAGAAACGACGGCGATGATCGAGGGCTCGATCAGGAAAGTGGAAGGCGGCACGAGGATCGCGAACGAGACGGCCGCGGCGCTGAATCAGATCGTCGACGGCGTTGCGCAGGTGGCGACTCTCGTGCACGAGATCGCTACGGCCTCGAACGAGCAGGCCATTGGCATCTCGCAGGTGAATCAAGGCATCATCCAGGTTTCGTCGGTCGTGCAGACGAATTCGGCGACCTCGGAGGAGAGCGCGGCGGCCAGCGAGGAGCTGTCCGGTCAGGCGATAATGCTTAAGGAGCAGGTGTCCCGCTTCAGGCTGAGAAGGCAGCTTCATGCCCACGGAGCCGCAGACCTGGAGGCGCTTAGCCCGGAGATGATCCGAGTGCTGGAGAATATGAAGAGCCTGAGGGGAAGAAGCTCTCCGGGCGAAAGCTACGAAGAATCGGCCGTTCCCAAATATCGCATTCAATTGAGCGATCAAGAGTTCGGCAAATATTGAGAGCATGATTACGATATCGGACCAGGAATTCAAACGAATCGCCGATTTTATTCATTCGCACTACGGCATTCATCTGAAGGACGAGAAGCGGGCGCTGGTGACCGGGAGGCTGTACCCCGTTCTGACGAAGCTCGGCATGACCAGCTTCTCGGAGTATTTTAATTACCTCGTCGGCGACCGGACCGGGGAAGCCGTGGCGACGCTGGTGGACAAGATGACGACCAATCATACGTTTTTCATGAGAGAAACGGCGCATTTCGATTACTTTCGCGATTACGTCCTTCCCTTCCTGGAGCACGTGTGCAAAGATCGCGATTTGCGAATTTGGTCCGCCGCCTGCTCCTCCGGCGAAGAGCCCTATACGCTGGCGATGATTATGGACGAATATTTCGGAAACGAGCGGGCGTTATGGGACACCAGGGTGCTGGCGACGGACATCTCGAACGCGATATTGGATGCGGCGAAGGAAGGAATCTACGGCAGCGACAAGATCGCTCCGCTGCCCGACAGCTGGAAAACGCGGTATTTCAACCGGTACGATTCGAATCAGTTCGTGCTCGTCGACCGTATTCGCAATCAAGTCATCTATCGCAAATACAACTTGATGGACAAGGGATGCCCTTTCAAGAGGAAGTTTCACGTCATTTTCTGCCGCAACGTCATGATCTACTTCGACAATGCGACGAAGGAGGAGCTTGTCGACCGTCTGTATGAGATGACGGAATACGGCGGGTATTTGTTCATCGGGCAATCCGAATCGTTAAACCGCGATTCCACCCGGTTTAAGTACGTCATGCCCGCCGTATATCGCAAGCTATAATAACGGCTCTTGGAGCAGACGAGGTGAGCCGATTGCGCGCTGACGCACCGATTAAAATACTGATTGTGGACGATTCGCCCGTATTCCGCGAGCTGCTTGCCCGGGCGCTGGCGCTGGATCCGTCCATCGTTGTCGTCGCTTCCGCGGCCGACCCGTTCGAGGCGCGGGACCAGATTCTGAAGCACAGGCCCGACGCCATGACGTGCGACGTCGAGATGCCTGGAATGAACGGCATTGAATTCCTGCGAAGGCTGCTGCCGCAATATCCGATTCCGGTCGTTGTCGTGAGTTCCGTGAGCGAAGCGGTGTTCGATGCGTTGGCCGCCGGGGCGGTGGATTTCGTCGCCAAGCCGAATATGGCGTCTCCCCAGGCGCTGCCGCGCTTTATTCAAGAGCTGATCATCAAAGTCAAAATCGCCGCGAAATCGAAGGTGGCGCCGCAGGAGCCGTCCGCCCCCGGAGCGCCGGGGGCGACCGGGACGGAAGCGGGCCCCGCCAAGCTGATTGCGATCGGGGCCTCGACGGGGGGAACCGAGGCGATCTTCCATATTCTGAGCAACCTGCCCGTCTCCGTACCCGGGATTGTGATCGCCCAGCACATTCCCCCCGTTTTCTCGAGAATGTTCGCGGAACGCCTTCATCAGCAGACGCAGCTAACGGTCAAGGAAGCGCGGACGGGAGACGAGGTGAGGGCGGGATGCGCGTACGTCGCGCCCGGCGACAAGCATATGCGGGTGAAGCGGTCGGGACATACGTTCAGGTTGGAATGCGCGGAAGGGGAGAAAGTAAACGGACATTGCCCGTCCGTGGATATTTTGTTCGAGTCGGTCGCGAGGGAGGCGGGCGGAAGCGCGATCGGCGTCATCCTGACGGGCATGGGCTACGACGGGGCCAAAGGGCTGCTCGCGATGCGGCGGAAGGGGGCGAGAACGTTCGGACAAGACGAGCGGTCGTCCGTCGTGTACGGCATGCCCAAGGTGGCTTACGATATCGGCGCCGTCCAAAGGCAGCTTCCGCTGCGGGAAATTCCGCGGCTGCTCGGCTCCCTCTGACGCGGTCAGCCTACGAATTTATAGCCGGCGCCCCATACGGTTTTGATGAAGCGGCGTTCGGGATCCATCTTCAGACGAATATTTTTCAGATGAACGGTTACGGTATTAAGATCCCCGATTTCATTAAAGCCCCAGATGGCTTCGTAGATTTGCTCGCGGCTTAATACCCGATTTTTGTTCTCGACCAGGTAGACGAGAATTTGGAACTCCTTCGTAGACAGCGTAATTTTCAGATCGTCGATCGCGACCTCGTATGTATCTTTATTAATCGTTAATTGTCCCGATCGAAGAAGGGAACGACTCTCGGCCTCCTTCTTCTTTCGCGTCTCCCGGCGAAGATGCGACTTGACGCGCGCGATCACCTCGTCCACGCTGAACGGCTTCGTAATATAGTCGTCCGCGCCAAGCTCCAAGCCGATAATAATATCGATCTCGCGATCTTTGGCGCTCAGGAAGATGAGGGGGACGGAGATTTCGTCGCGAATTCTTCTACAAACATGAAGACCGTTCAGATCCGGCATGACAATATCCAATAAAATAAGGGACAACTCGGGATCCTTCGCTTTCATGATCGCGTCGTTGCCGTTTAACGCATAGGTGGTCAGATAGCCCTCCGATTCGAGCGCTTTTCTTAATAAGAGGATAATGTCCATGTCATCGTCTGCAATCAGAATCTTATGTTTGTGCATGGCTATTTCTCCTTCATGATTATGAAATTATTTTACCATAATTATTCTCATTTTAGTAAGAATGATGTTGGTTTGTGTCGAATGAGGCATCTGGCTGCCGAGGGGAAAACGAGGGCTCCGAAACCCGATTTTCGCAACAAGAGAAAGCTAGGAAAGCAGTGAGAACAGATGAAACTGCTCTACCCGGAACAATTGGACATTTTGATCGCGGAGGACGGGCGGGACAATCAATTGCTCCTGCAGCTGTTCTTGAAGGAATACCCTTGCCGGATCGATTTTGCCGAGAACGGCGAAGAAGCGGTTCGGATGTACGCCCGCAAAAGCTACGATGTCGTATTGATGGATATGGTCATGCCCGTCAGAGACGGCTATTTGGCCACCCGGGATATTCGCCGAATCGAGAAAGACCAGCACAGGGAGCCCGCCCATATCGTTGCGCTTACGGCTCATACGCGCAAGGAGCAGATTCTCAGATGCGAGCGGGCCGGCTGCAATCATTTTCTGCACAAGCCGTTCTCCCATCAGAAGCTGTGGGAGCTGCTGAACCGGATTCGGGTCGAGCCCGTTCATCTTGTTCTTCTAAAGGAGGATTTGAAGGAGCTGATTCCCGGCTACATCGATAACCGTTATCTGGACCTGCACCAGATTTCCGTCTCTCTTGAGCTGGGAGATTATGAGCGGATCGGACTGATCGGTCATCGCATGAAGGGGAGCGGCAGCGGGTACGGCATGGATGCCGTCAGCCGACTGGGCCAGAAAATAGCGGAGGCGGCGGCATTCGAGCAGGCGGCGATTATCGCGGAGGCCGTTCAAGAGCTTGCGGCGTACTTGGACCAGGTAAGAATCGTTTATTTGGGCGATATCGATCAAGTTTGAGCGCGGACCCAGTCCGCCATCTCTCTGGAAGCGAGCTCCAGGCTGGTCTCGATTCGACGGAGGTGCTCCGGAAGGTCGAGCGCTCGGCCGCGCTGAATCGACCGCTCCAACCGGTCGCATAATTCGGCAACCTGCCAGGCGCCGTAATTCAAGGCTGCGCCTTTTAAGCTGTGCGCGCTTTCGGCCATTCCGACGACGTTTCCTTCCAGCCATTGCAGACGAAGCTTGGCGACAAGCTCCCGGCTCTGAGAGACGTATACGCGAAACAGGTCGAGAAGCTCCGAAAGGCGAGGTTGAATCGAACGCAGCAGATCCAATCTGTCCAGGTCCATGATCCGGATCGATTCGTCAGGCCGATGAAGCCGCAAGGGATCGTTTGTCGCCGCCTCCAGCTTTTCCGTTCGCCGCTGGCCCCAATCGTTCAATTTCTCCTCCAGCTCCTTGATGATAATCGGCTTGCTTAAATAATCGTCCATTCCCGCTCCCAGGCATCGCTCTCTGTCTCCTTTCATGGCATTTGCCGTCATGGCGATAATGACGGGCCGCTCCGCGGTCTCGTAAGCCGCCAAAATCCGTCGGGTCGTCTCCAGGCCGTCCAATTGCGGCATATGAACGTCCATCAGCACGAAATCGAAGCGTCCCCGCTTCAGCGATTGGAGCACTTCAAGGCCGTTATGCGCGGTTTCGGGCAGATGCTTCAGCTTGATCAGAATTTTATGAATCAGCTTCAAATTGACCGCATTGTCTTCTGCAATGAGAATCCGATAGGATTTTCCGGACACAGGCATTCATTCTCCTTAGTGTGGGGGTTAGTATGAAAAAAACCTCATTGTTTCAATGGGTATGGAAAACGATTTCCAAAACGCTGTTGGTGCCGCTCCTGATACTCGGATTTCTGTGCATGCTTCTGTTCTTCCTGGCGAACGAATGGACCCGGCAGCAAAATATTCATCTGGACCGCGTCGATATGACCCTCAGCTTGCTGGGGCAGGCGCTTAACGAAGCGGATATGATCGATAAGCAGCTGCTGAGCACGACGCAGGTTGCGGAAATATATAGGGAACAGACCGCCAAAGCGTTGCAAAGCCCCGCTCCGGACGAGACGGCGTACCTTGAACGGCTGCAGCTGTCGGTCCAGGGCGATTATCAGGTCTATACGGATCGCGCCGAGGGGGGAGCGGCCATCTATATTCCGGCGGATTCCCCGATGACGGAAGAGAAGCTTAAGAAAGTATTTCGGCTGTTGACCCTGGAAGGTTTAATGGAAAATCTGAAAGCCGTGTATCCTTCCATCGGAGAGATGTACTTCAATTCCCAGGATTCCATCAGCATGATCTATCCGGGCGCGGACGGATTCGATCCGACCGCCATGCCCGACTTTGCGAGACAAGTCCGAAGCTTCCAGGGGTCGGCCTCCGCGTTAGCGCCGGACACGGGCATCAAGTGGACAAGCCCGCGCATGGCTTCCGCCGGCAACGGATGGACGGTGTCCAGAGTCGCTCCGGTGTACGACGGCAATCTGCTGGAAGGGGTCGTCGGCGTCGATATCGTGATCGGGAGCTTCGTGAACCCCGTCGTGAATCTCGCGGTGCCCTGGAAAGGCTTCGGGGTGCTGATCGATAACGAGGGCATGATCCTGTCCATGTCCCCTCGCGAAGAGACGTTGTTGGGCTTGAAGCAATTCATCGGTCAGGATACGGGGATCGGAAACTCGGTGCAAGGCGTTATCCAGACTACCTTATCCGGCAAAGACCATGTCGTAGCCTGGTCGACGCTGCCGGATACCGGCTGGAAACTTATTCTGTTCACCCCAGTCGCAGGCATTGCGAAAAACGCGAACGAAGTCAGCGATCAAGTCTCCAGCGTCGGAATTTGGATGCTGGGGATTGTGGTCGTGTTTTATATTCTGGTCATTGCGATCTTCTACAAGCTGCTGCAGACCATGACGACGGAAATTGTCAAGCCGTTGATCCATATGAAGAGGATGGCGCTGGAGATCAGCAACGGAAACTACGTGCAGCGGTACCCGTCGTATTCGATTCGGGAATTGCAGGATACGTCCGTACAGATCGTGAAGATGGGAGAGCAGCTGCGGCATACGATGGGACAGCTGGAATCGGTCCGCACCGAAACGGAAGCGGCCAAAAACAATTTGACCTCCATCGTGCAATCACTGGATGATGTTGTCATTATTTTGAACGAGGACGGGATCATCGTCAATATTTGGTCGAACGAGGCCTGCAATCTGGCGGCTCCCCCCGAGCGGATGATCGGTTTGCCGTTTGCCCGTTTCGTGGAAGCGCGCCTGGTCGAGGAGTATCGGGGAGTGCTGCGCCAGGTATTCGAGAGCGGCAAGCCGGCGCAGGCCGAATACCGGGTCGAGACGGTGCAGGGCTGGCGCTGGAGGCTGGGAAGGCTGGCGCCGATCCGGGACGGCGACGGCATCGTGCGGACGGTGTCCGTCTTCTCCAAGGATATTACGGAGAGCAAGGAGCTGGAAGCGTCGCTCGTCAAGGCGAAGGAGGAAGCGGAGCTGGCCAGCAAGGCGAAATCGGAGTTTCTGTCCAACATGAGCCATCAGCTGAGAACGCCGATGAACGCGATTCTCGGATTTGCGCAATTGCTGGAATACGAAGAGTTGAACGAGGACCAAGCGGAGAACGTCGTGGAAATTTTGAAGGCGGGCCATCACCTGCTCGCGTTGATCAACGATGTGCTGGACTTGTCGCGAATCGAAGCCGGCGTCATTCATCTGGACATGGAATTAACCCCCGTGCTGACCGTAGTGGAGGATTGCCTGGGCATGATCGAGCCGATGGCTGCGGATAAGGGAATTACGCTGCAGCATCGGGTTTCCGCGGATGTGACCGGGCTGGAGGTGACCCTCGACCGGAAGAGATTAAAGGATATTTTGCTTAACCTGCTCTCCAATGCGGTTAAATACAACAAGGCGAAGGGCGGCGTCTCGATTCATTACGAGCAGGCGAACCGCCGGCTGAAAATCCATATTTCCGATACCGGCTACGGCATCGCGCCCGACAAGCTGGAGAAAATCTTCGATTCCTTCTATAGAATCAAGGAGGTTCCCGTGAACGAAGAAGGAACGGGGATCGGTCTGCCGATCGCCCGGCGGCTGATCGAGCAGATGGGCGGCTCCATCGAGGTGGAGAGCGCGGTCGGTACGGGCAGCCGCTTCAGCGTCGTGATTCCGCTGGATTGACGGGGCGGCTCAGTCGTCGCCGAACAAGTCGCGGAACACGGCTTTGCGGTTTTCGAGGAATCTTCTCGTCAGCTGATAATGCGGCGTATCTTCGTAGGCGATGCCGGCGATCGGAGCTTCGTCGAACGAATAGATGCGCGCGTCCGGAAAGCCGAGCAGAATCGGCGAGTGCGTGGCGATCACGAACTGGGCGCTCGAGCGCATTCCGTGGAGGATCGAGAGCAGGTTCAGCTGGCGCGCGGGCGACAAGGCGGCCTCGGGCTCGTCCAGCAAATAGATCGCCTGCTTGCCGAAGCGGCTGCGGAACAGGCTCAGGAACGATTCGCCGTGCGATTGCTCGTGCAGCGACTTTCCTCCGTAGGAGGCGTAGATCTGCTCGCGATACTGGGGCTGCTCCCTGACTTCCCGGTCCAAGTGGCTGGCAAAGTCGAAGAACGATTCCGCGCGCAGGAAGAAGCCGCTGCGCACCTTCGGCAGCCAGGAAAGGCGGATATAAGGGCCGAAGGCGGCCTCGCTGCTTTCCAGCTCGTAAGCCTGGTTGATGCCCCCGCCTCCCGTATGAAAGCCGCACTGCCAGGCGATCGCTTCGAGTAGCGTGGACTTGCCGGAGCCGTTTTCCCCGACGAAAAACGTGACCGGCGCGTCGAAGCGCAGCCTCTCGGTTGCGCGGAGCGCGGGAACGGAGAACGGATAGCCGCCCCGGGCCGGGAAGCGATCCTGCAGGATCGTGACTTCTTTCAGGTACATCGGACGCAGTCTCCTCACGAAATAAGGCTTTTTACTTATTGAACGATTCTATTCTCCCAAAGTTGCGAATCTATATAAGTTGCGACCATCTTCCCAACTTTCCCGCACGGAGAGGAAATCTCCGTGGCGATCGGGAAGTAACTTATTGAAGGACGACTATGATCATGCGAGTGACTACGACAATGCGGGGGATCGATCCTATGAATCAGTTAACCGAGTCCTATGTGGACAGTCTCGCGCTTAACGCCGCCGCCATCAAGAACGGCAAGGAGCTGGCGAGAAAAAACAGCTTTCAGCAGCTCGGCCGCGCCGAGGACGGCACGCTGCTGTTCGGAGAATGCAAGGGAAGCGGCAAGGAGCCTTACCGCTGCTCGGCGGACTTCGTCAATCCCGAAAGTCCGGTGTTTCGCTGCTCGTGTCCGAGCCGGCAGTTTCCCTGCAAGCATCTGCTCGGCCTGATGTACGCTTACGTCTCCGGATCGCCGTTCGCCGTCGCCGAGGTGCCGCAGGACATTGCGGACAAACGGGAGAAGGCCGAAAAGCGCGAGAAGAAAAAACGCGAAGCGGCGAACGTCGAAGGAACCGCGCCGGCCAAGCGCAAAACGAACAAATCCGCGCTTGTCAAGAAGACGGCCGCGCAGCTGGAAGGGCTGGAGATCGCCGAGAAGCTGCTCCGCAGCCTCGTCCAGTCGGGCCTCGGAAGCGCGGACAAGAAAACGATCAAGCTGCTGTCCGAGCAGTGCAAGCAGCTCGGCAATTATTACATACCGGGCATCCAGATCGCATTCCGCGGACTGCTGTCCGAATTGGACGGCGGCGGGGAGCGCGAGACGATGTATACCCGGGCGGCGTCGCGCATGACGCTGCTGCATTCCCTGCTGAAGAAAAGCCGGGAGCATTTAACCGCGCGGCTGGAAAATCCCGATCTGCCGCTGGACGTCGACTCCCCGCTGGAGGAAAAGATCGGCCATGCCTGGCAGATCGCCGAGCTGCGTGAGCGCGGGCTGGCGCTTGGCGATACGCGGCTGCTGCAGCTCGCTTTCCGCTCGTTCGAAGATCCGGCGCGGGGCGAATACGTCGACGAAGGCTACTGGATCGAGCTCGCGACCGGACGCATCCGCGTTACCCGCACTTATCGGCCGTTTCGCGCCGCCAAGCATATTCGGGAAGAGGACTCCGTATTCGACGTCGTGCATACCGGTGAGCTGCTCGTGTATCCGGGCGAGCTGAACGCCCGGGTGCGCTGGGAGACGCAGACGTTCGAGCGGCCGGACGCGCCGGCTTACGATTCGGCGCTGTCCGCGGCGATGCGTTCGTTCCCCGAAGCGATCAAGCAGGTGAAAAACCAGATCAAAAACCCGCTGTCCGACAAGCATCCGGTTCTGCTGCTGGCGTTCAAGGAAATCGCCGTCGACGGGGAAGGCCGGTACGCGCTGGTCGACGAACAAGAGAACAAGCTTCCGCTGGCGGATATCGCTTATCTGGAGCAGCCGACGACACATCTGCTGCCGCTTCTGCATCGGCGCGACGTCAAGGGCCAGGCGCTGCTGGCGATGTTCGGGCACGACGCGGAGAGCGGCAGGCTGAGCGCGCAGCCGCTCAGCGTTGTGACGGACAGAGCCGTCGTTCGTTTGCTGTACTAGCTTGCAAGGGAGGACCGGAGAATGAGCATAGAGACGCTGCATGAACTGGACAGAGAGACAAGAAGATTATTCATCGCCGGGAGCAAGCTGGCCCGCGGCGATCTGAGATTGACGAAGCTGCTGCCCGCCGTCAAGAAGCTGGGGGAGGCTTCGCCCGTATTTGCGCGGGTCGCGCAGGCCGTTGAGCTGACGCTGGAAGCCGGGCAGGACGAAGCGGATATCCGTTTGCTCGACCTGTCGGCGCTGCTGCAATCGATTCTGCTCACCCAAGGGCGGACGGACGTTCCGGGAGAGACCGCTGCGCTGGAAGGCGCGGATACTTTCGATTACGCCATGCAGCCCTATCGCAAGCTGAAGCCGGTGATCGAGGCGCTGACCGTGAAGGGCCAAGGAAGAATGGAGGTCATTCGCCAGGCCTGCGAGGAAGGCTCGGTTCATGACTATCGGCTGGTGCTCCCCGCGGTGGCCGCGCTGGACGACAGCTACGCGGAAATTCCCGAGGTCGTCGAGGAGAAAATCATGCCCGGATTCGGGCAGGCCGCCCTCCCGGCGCTGCTCGCCGCCTTCCGCCCGGAGGGCGGCAAAGGGGACTCGCGCCGGCTTCGCCTTATTCACGGGCTGCAGGGGGAGGCGGCGAAGCCGCTGCTGCTCCGAACCGCTGAGGAAGGCTCGCCGGAGGTGCGGGCAACGGCGGTCGAGCTGCTCGGAAGCTATGCCGACCAGGAAAGCTTTCTGCTCGCTCAGGCGGGCGAGAAGCGCAAGGAGATTCGCCGCGCGGCGCTGCTGGCGCTGGCGAATATAGGCACGCCGGCGGCATCCGAACGAATCTACAAGGCGCTCGTCTCCAAGGACCGCGAGCTTGCCGTAGAACCGCTCCGAATATCCGCGGACGCCGATTTGATTCGCCGCGCCATTGCGTATGCAAGAACGGTGAGCGGCGAGCTGGCGGAGGAAGAGCCGAAAAAGGAGGAGGCGTGGGCTCCGGTGCAGGCCGTGCTCGATGCGCTCGGAGACCGGAGGTTCCCCGAAGCGACGGAGCTGCTCAAGGAGCTGTTCTCCAGCCCGCTGTTTGTCGCCCATGCGCCGTATTGGCTGCAGCGGACGGCGGGAGAGCGTCTTAAGGCGGACGACGGACAGGACGCCCGGAGCTTTGCCGTGGCGCTCGCGGACAACAATCGGGGGCGGTATTTGGAGATCAGCCTGTATGCCGCCATGCGCAGCCTGCCTCCCGCGGAGGTGTACGATCGCTTCTCGAAATATAAGCTGACGGGGAAAAGAAAAGCGCTGGCGGAAAGCCTGCAGATGCTGCTGCCGACGATCGCGGATCGCCTGATGCGCGAGGAGCCGGAGGAGCCGATTCCCGCGTTGGATCCGCGCTGGCTGGCGCTGTTCGTCGAGCAGGACGAACCGGAGGTCGTGACGAGGCTGGCCGACGAATTCGACAAGCGGACGGAGAAGTATTTGCTGGAGAAATGCGAAGCGAAGCCGGATTTCACCGAAGATGTCATTATTCATGCTCTGCTGGCTCTGTTCAACATCGGCAGCAAGCAGGCGCCGGATACGCTGATGCATGTATTGGAGGCCGGAAAGAGACGCACGATCTATTACTTGTATCCGCAGCAGCGTCTGCTGCTCGGACTGCTCCCGGGCTCTTACGCGGATAAGCTTGAGCAGCATGCCGAGAAGCTTCATTATCCGAGCGTGCGGGAGCAGGTGCAGGAGATTGTGCAAGAGCTGAGAGGAAAGCCGGAGGAAGTCTCCGGCGGCGGGAAGGGGATTATCGAATGGATCAAGCAGCGAATGTCTTAAGATTATCTGCGGAGAGGCTTTACGCCCACGAGCTTGAGGCGCTGGCCGCTGCCGACACGGGAGCCAGGCCGCCGGGGTGGAGGCTGTCTCCGCGCGCGGTGCTGACGTTCATTACGGGCGGCGAAGCGGGCGGCGTACCGATCCGGCCGAAATATATCGGCAACAAGCGGCTTGTCGAGATGGCGATCGCCACCTTGCTGACCGATCGGGCGCTGCTGCTGATCGGCGAGCCGGGTACGGCCAAGTCGTGGCTGTCGGAAAATTTGACCGCCGCCATCTACGGCGACTCGTCCAAGGTAATACAAGGAACGGCGGGCACGAGCGAGGAGCATGTTCGCTATTCCTGGAACTACGCGATGCTGCTGGCGCAGGGGCCTTCCGACCAGGCGCTGATCAAGAGCCCGATTTATCGGGCGATGGAGGACGGCGGCATTGCGAGGTTCGAGGAAATTTCCCGCTGCGCCTCGGAGGTGCAGGACGCGCTGATCTCCATTTTGTCGGAGAAAACGATCTCGATCCCCGAGCTCGGTCGCGAGCTGTCCGCTTCCAAAGGCTTCTCCGTCATCGCGACCGCCAACACGCGGGACCGCGGCGTCAACGAGATGTCGGCGGCGCTGAAGCGCCGGTTCAACATTATTGTTCTGCCGGCGCCTTCCAGCATCGAGACCGAGGTCGACATCGTCAACCGCCGCGTCGCCGAGATCGCCGCCAGCTACGAGCTGCAGGCCGCGCTTCCCGACGAGGAGGCGGTGCGCAAGGTGGTCACGATTTTCCGCGAGCTGCGCGGCGGCGCGACGCTCGACAACAAGGAGAAGCTGAAGCCGCCGAGCGGCGTCATTTCGACGGCGGAGGCGATCTCGCTGCTTACCGGAAGCATGGCGCTGGCCGCCAGCTTCGGCACGGGGGAGATTGCGGACGAGGACATCGCCGCTTGCCTGCAGGGGGCGGTCGTCAAGGACGAGGAGAAGGACCGGCTCGTCTGGAAGGAGTATCTCGACAATGTGATGAAAAAGCGGGGATCGGAATGGCGCAGCCTGTACAACGCTTGCAAGGAGCTGAACGGTTGAACGGGGAGCAGGTGCGCGTCTTCGGCGTCAGACACCTGTCCCCGGCGGGCGCTTATCACCTGCGGTCGTACCTCGACGAGATCAAGCCGACCGCCGTGCTGGTCGAGGGGCCGAGCGACGCGAACGCGTTTATCGGCCAACTGACCAAAGGCGGCGTAAAGCCGCCCGTCGCTTTGCTGGCGTATACCGACAGCCTTCCGGTGCGTACGCTGCTTTTTCCGCTTGCGGCCTATTCTCCCGAGTATCAGGCTTTCGTCTGGGCGAACAAGCGCGGCGTGCCGTGCGAGTTCATTGATCTGCCGACGGACCGGTCGCTGGCGCTGCTCGGATTGCGGGAAAAAGGCGGCGAGGACGACGCGGCGGAGGACGCAGCGGAGAAGCGCAGGGCGTATGCGGGCTGGCAGCATTCGCTGTACGAATCTATCGCCGAGCTGGCGGATGAGCCCGATTACGAGGCTTACTGGGAGCGCCACTACGAGCATGCCGGAAGCCAGGGAGCTTATCGTCAGGCGATTCATGCCTTTTCGGCGAGCATGCGCGAGCTGACGGAGGCGGAGGAGCGGGAGTCCGCGCCGCAGGAGCTGGCCTATAACGAGCTGCGCGAAGCGTTCATGCGCCGCCGGATTCGCGAAGTGATGGCGGCCGGACACGAGCCGGACCGCATCGTGGTTATCGTCGGCGCGCATCACGCTTCGGCGGTCGACCTGTCGCTTCCGGCGATGACGGACGCGGAGCTTGCCAAGCTGCCGTCCGTGCCGACAAGCCTGACGCTGATGCCCTACACGTATTACAAGCTGTCCTCGCATTCCGGCTACGGAGCGGGCAATCAGGCGCCCGCTTATTACCAGTTGTTCTGGGAGTGTCTGAACGGGGGCAAGTCGGAGGAGCTGCCGACGATCTATATGACCCGTCTGGCGACGCTGCTGCGCGAAGCGGGAACGTACCGTTCGACGGCCTCGGTTATCGAAGCGGTGCGGATGTCCGAGGCGCTGGCTTCCTTAAAGGGAGGCAGCAGGCCGACCTGGAAGGATCTGCGCGACGCCGCGGTCGTCTGCCTGGGCAACGGGGATTATGCGGTCGTCGCGGAGGCGCTCGCGCGGATCGACGTCGGAACGGAGATCGGCAAGCTGCCCGAAGGGGTCAGCCAGACGCCGATTCAGGACGATCTGAACCGCGAGCTGAAGCGGCTGAAGCTGGAAAAGTACAAAAGCGCCGTCGCGCAGGATTTGGACTTGGACCTGCGCGAGAATCGCCGGGTGAAGTCCGAGGATGCGGCGTTCCTGGACCTGAACCGCTCGGTGCTGCTTCACCGGCTTGAGGTTCTCGGCATCGGGTTTGCGCGCAAGCAGGCGGTCCGCCAGGAGTCGGCCTCCTGGGCGGAGCGCTGGGCGCTGCAGTGGACGCCGGAGGCCGAAATTCAGGCGGTCGAGTCGACGCTGAAGGGCGAGACGATTCAAATTGCGGCGGCTTACGTCATTCATGAGCGGCTGCAGCAATGCGAGAATTTGGCCGAGGCGGCCAAGCTGATTCGCGTATCTTGCGAGTGCCGGCTAGTCGAGGCGATGGCCGAGTCGACGCGGACCCTGCAGGAGCTGGCGGCGGAAGCCGGCAACTTCGAGCAGATCGCGGGCGCGGCGTTCGAGCTGTCCGCGCTCGTCCGTTACGGCTCGGTTCGCCGTCTGGAGACGGAATCGCTGGTGCCGCTGCTGAAGCAGCTGTTTCTCCGGGGCGCCTTGCTGCTGGTGGATTCGGCGAATTGCAACGACGATGCGGCGAGAGGCATGGCCGCGGCGATTCAGCAGCTGCATGCGGTCGCGCAGGAGCATTACGAGGAAGTGGACGAAGCGCTGTGGCGGGCGCGGCTGCGCGAGCTGGCCACGCGGGACGACCGCAACCCCAAGCTGTCCGGCTTCGCCTTCGCCATCCTGCTGGAGCGGGACGAAATCTCCGCGGACGAATGCTCGCAGGAGGTGTCGCGCCGTCTGTCCCCGGGCGTTCCCGCCGATCTGGGAGCCGGCTGGTTCGAAGGGCTGTCGATGCGCAACCGCTACGCGCTGCTGTCTCGAGCCGCCCTGTGGGAGCAGTTGGATCTGTACGTTCAGTCGCTGGAGGACGAACCGTTTTACCGTTCCCTGGTGTTCCTGCGCAGGGCGTTCGCGGACTTCGAGCCGCGGGAACGGGCCGCTGTGACCGAGCTGCTGGGAGACCTGTGGGGAGCGGGAGCGGAACAAACGAGCGAGGAGCTGCTGCAGCCGCTCGGTGAAGAGGAGAAGAAGAAGCTGGATGAACTCAACGAATTCGATTTTGGAGATTTGTAGCCTATGAGCGATCTCGATCGAGAGAAGCTGAAGCGCTGGCGGCTCATTCTCGGAGCGGCGGCGGAGGAGAAGCTGGAGGCGATGGGCGCCTCCGGGCCCGGCGGCCTGCTGGACCCCGAGGATCTGCTGAGAGACGAGGCGCTGGCGGCGATCTATGACGATACCGGGAAGGACGGAGCGGCCGGAGGCAGCGGCGGGAACGCGAGCGGATCTTCCTCGCGGTCCGCCGGGCTCGGCAAGTCGTCTCCGCGTCTGGCCAAGTGGCTGGGAGACGTCCGCTCGCTGTTTCCGTCCGACATCGTGTCGGTCATTCAGTCGGACGCCATCGAGCGCAAAGGGCTGAACCAGCTGCTGTTCGAGCCGGAGCTGCTGTCCAAGGTCAAGCCGGACATTCAGATGGTGGCGACGCTGCTTGCGCTGAAGGGACAAATTCCCGAGAAGGGCAAGGAAGCCGCGCGGCAGTTGGTGAAGACGGTGGTTGAAGACATCCTGAGACGGCTGGAGCAGGAGATGAGGCGGGCCGTCACCGGGGCGCTGAACCGGCGGCAGCATTCTCCCCTGCCTTCGGCCAGCGGGCTGGATTGGAAAACGACGATCCGCAAAAACTTGAAAAACTACGACAGTGAAAGAGGGCTGCTGATCCCCGACAGAGTGTTCTTCTATGATCGCGCCCGCAGAAGCAAGGAATGGACGGTTATTCTCGACATCGACCAGAGCGGCTCGATGGCGGGCTCCGTCATCTACGCTTCGATCGTTGGCTCCATCTTCGCGAGCATGCCCTCGCTCGATACCCGCGTCGTCGTGTTCGACACCGAGGTTGTCGATCTGACGGAGCAGTGCGCAGAAGATCCGGTCGATATGCTGTTCGGCGTGCAGCTCGGGGGCGGGACGGACATCAACAAGTCGCTCGCTTATTGCGAAGCCTTCATTCGCGAGCCGAAGAAGACGCTGTTCCTTCTCGTGTCGGATCTGTACGAGGGGGGCAACCAGGCGGAGATGATCCGGCGCCTGGGCGAGATGCGGCAGGCCGGCGTGCAGGCGATCTGTCTGCTCGCGCTGTCCGACGACGGCGTGCCTTCCTATGACGAGGGAATCGCCAAGAGATTAGCCAAGCTCGGCATCCCCTGCTTCGGCTGCTCCCCGGACCGGCTGCCGGAGCTGATCGAGGGAGCGCTGAAGGGCATGGACCTGGCGCAGCTGGCGGACAGAATCGCGGCTGAGCGCAAGGGATAACGTCGGAGCGTTAAAAATCCCACCGACAAAGCGGAGGGGCTGTCTCATCAGCAGAGTTGCTTGAAATGATCGATAGATAAAGTAGGGGGATGTATCTCCTGGAGAATGCCTCATACGCTCCTGAAATCACCGATTGACGGGTTTATCATTCCCATTTCAGGAGCGTATAGCATCGGAAGGAGGTACATCCCCCTTGCACCTTGTTCATCGATTATCTTTTTAAGCAACTTGGTTGGCTTATGAGACACCCTCTACGTCTGCGTCTCGCGAAGCGTCGGCGTTACGTATAAATAGGGCGTGCGGGCCGTCGTATAGGTGCCTTCGAGCGATTTCTCGCTTAGCAGTCCCGTCTTGACGAGCGCGGATATTTTGGCCGGATCGGCTTTGAACAGCGCCTTCCACAGCTCGGGGTCGGGCAGCGCGGCGGCCAATTGCTGATCGTTGTAGTGTCTTTTTTCCTGGTAAACGATCTTCAGCGTATAATCGCCGATGCTGAATTCCGCGTCCTGCGAGAATTCGTTCGTAATCTCCCGCCGAAGCTGCTCGAGTTCGTCTTCCGTCTGCTTGATTTGAGCTTTTAACCGGCAATACCGGGCGAGCTTGTCAACGTTCATTCCATAACCTCCTGTTTCTCGATATTCATGGATATGAAAGCGGGCAAGAACTTATGAAAGCGGACGGAGATGATGGAAGCTTCGGTTATTTTTGCTATAATGGAGGCGTTAGGGGGGACTCGATTGAAATCCATTACGGTGAAGCAATTGCAGGAGAAATTCAGGCTGGAGATTTTGGCCGGAGAGGAAAGCCTGGACCGAGTTGTAACGCGTTCGAGAGCCCATCGTCCGGGGCTTGAATTCGTCGGTTATTTCGATTTCTTCCCGATGAACCGGGTTCAGGTGCTCGGCCGGAAGGAAATCAACTATTTGCACAAGCAGACGGAGGACGAGAGGAAGCTGCACATCGGCAACGTGGTGAAGTATCATCCTCCCTGCTTTATCGTTACCGCCAACCAGGACGGCTTGAAGTATTTAATGATCTATTGCCAGCAGGAAGGCATTCCGCTGCTGCGGACGCCGGATGCGACGACGGAATTTCTCGGCAAGCTGGACGCTTATCTGACGCAGGCGCTGGCTCCGGAAATCGCCATTCACGGAGTCTGCATCAACGTGTCGGGCATCGGCATTCTGCTGCGGGGGAAATCCGGCATCGGCAAGAGCGAGACGGCCCACACGCTTATTCGCAGAGGGCATCGACTGGTCGCGGACGACATCGTCGTGCTGAAAAAGCTGAGCTCCAAAACGATTCTCGGCACGCACAACGAGACGACGCGGGAGTTTCTCGCGCTGCGCAGCATCGGACTGGTCAACGTCGTTCGCCTGTACGGCAGGCGGGCGTTCCAGGACGAGACGCGCATCGTTCTGGACATCGAGCTGTCTCCGTGGAAGGACCAAGCGCTGAACAACGAGCTGGAGATCGAGCAGAAATATACCGATTATCTCGGCGTCAAAATTCCCCACCTGGAGATACAGCTCCAGCCGGGCAGGGACGTCGCCGGCATGATCGAGGCCGCGGCCAACAGCTGGTACTTGAAGCAGCAGGGGTACAGCGCGGCCGAAGAGTTCATGAAGCGGATCGAAGGGGAAATGAAATGATCCGCGGGCTGTCCCGTTTGTTCGGGGCGCTGCATAGATCGCAAGAGCCGGATCGATAGCCCGATCCGGCTCTTTGGCAGGCAATGGACCGCAGACACCGCGCGCGCTCAGGCGAACGGCTTGGAGGCGGCGACGGTAATGCAGCGGAATTCGTTGTATTCCCGCACCGTCGGATCGCCTTCGCGATAAGGCCGGACCGCGCAGTAGAAATGGTACAGCGTATCTTTCCAATAGATGACGCTCGCTTTGTGCGCGTGCGTCTCGTCCAGGGATCCCGGCTCTCCGGCGGGCAGAATCGGGTCCGGATGCTTGGTCCAGTGCAGCAGATCGGAGGAGAACGCGAGTCCGTCTTGCGCATGGACGCCGTCGAAGCCGAAGGTGAAGTTCAGCCATGCGTCCCCGTCTCTGACGATGCACGGCTCAGAGACGAACTGGCTGTCCCATCTTCCCGGCGACACCTTCAGCACCGGGTTGTGCGCAAGCCGTTCCCAGCCGAGCAAATCGCGGGAGACGGCGCCGCCGATCTGCTCCTTCCAGTCTCCGTACGTGATGTTTTTGGCATTGTAGAACAGGTAGAAAGCTCCTTCATGCTCCAACAGGCAAATTTTGTACAGTCCGCCCTTCTCCCAATCCGCGCCGTCCTTCCAGCTCAGCACGGGCTGCTCCAAGCGATGCCACTCCAGCAGATTTTCGTCCTCGCACCAGGCCAGGCCGATTTCGGCGGCCCCTTCCTCGTAGCCGAAATCCGGGTAGGAATGATACGCCATCCAGTAACGCCCGTTTACTTTTTTCAGCGTCGGCAGCTCGCGGAGTCCGTTCGTTTCCTTCAAAATCCAGGTGCCGGCCGCTCCGATCCGGTCCCAGCGTCCGCTGTTTTCTTCCCTGCGCAGCAGCAGCCCCTGCGGCTCCCAATTCAGCAGGTCGTCGCTGACCGCCAGCGCCGTCTGATACCCGAGCCCGTCAAAACCGACATAGGTCATATAAAAACGGCCGCGATGGGCAAAAACAAAAGGGATGTCCACCGCATGGCTGTCGAACGCTCCGGGGCGGCCGGAGCCGGTCAATACGGGTCTGCCGAGGCGATAAGGGGTTGCATAGTCGTCGGCGCGAGCTTGGCTCATCATCAAATACCTCCGTTTATATGGGTATATAGTATGCAATATCCGATTTCGAAAGAGTTTGCATGAATCTTATAATAGCAGCTATAATAAGGTTCAATGAAGATCTAAAACCATTCATTATTTGATTATTTCCGATGTGATGGAGGGGCTTGGATGGCACTCGGAGCGAAGCCTTTGCTGCGCATGGACGGAATGCCGCTTCCGTCCTTTATCAGCGCGGGCAAGTCGGAATTCCAACCCGGCGAAAGGCATGTCGAGCGGATATTTCCCGCCTTCGTCGCGATGTTCGTGGTCGAAGGAGCGCTGTATTTCGCCGAAGACGGGCGCGAATACGAGTTGACGGAGGGACAATGGTTTATTCAGACGCCGGGCCTGCGCCATCATGGCTATCGTTCCCATTCCGCGAAAACCTCGTTTTACTGGATTCATTTTTTGCCCGAGGGGGCCTGGGAAGTTGCGGAAGACGGCGGCGGCACGGGAACGGCATCGGGCGACCCGCAAATTCGAACGGCCGATTCCGGAGACGGCATTCGCATTCCGCGCTTCGAATTTACCGTGCCGATGCGCTCCTCCTACTTCCCTGTAGAGGAATGGCGGCGGCAGCTCGAGAAGCTGATCGACGATTACGGCCGGCAGCAGTGGGTGGCAGCGCAGGGACGGTTTTTGCGGCTCCTGCACGAGATGCGGCAGCTCCATACGTATCGGGACGTTCTGCCCGCCCATGCGCTGGCAGACAGAATCTACGACTATTTGCAGAGTCATTACCATGAATCGCCGACAATGGAACGGCTGTCCGCCGAATTTCATTTCTCGGCCGATTATTTGACCAAATGCTTCCGCTCGCGCTACGGCGTGCCGATCGCGGAGGCGCTGACGCGGCTGCGCATGGAGCATGCCAAGCGGCTGCTGATCGGCACTCGCCGTCAAGTTCGGGACATCGCCGGCGCTTCGGGTTATCAGGATCTGGCGGTGTTCAGCCGCGCTTTCAAGAAATATCAGGGACAAGCTCCGCATCTGTACCGGAAAACCGTGCTTGCGGGCGGCGATCCGCGGAAAGAAGGAGAATCGGATGCGCAATAGTCTGGCGTTCCAGAAGAAGCTGTTTCTGCAATATTCGATTGTCGCCATGCTGATCGTCTCTTGCTCGGTGATCGCTTTCTATCAGTATATCGTGAAGACGACGGAAGCCGATGCCATGCGGAATCTGGAGCAGCTTGCGGTGAAAACGTCCGACCAGGTCGATTCGCTCTTCCAGGGGATGGACCAGATTGCGCTGCAAATGATGTCCAACCCGCAAATTATCCAGACGATGGGACGGATCAAGCGCGACCCGGACGAGGGCAATTATTTCGAGAAAGACCCCAGGACGACCGCCGATTTCGGCAAGCTGCTGGCCGCCATCAACGGGCCGAACGTCTCGGCCTCGCGGGTAAGCGTGTATAACCTGCAGGGGGACTACGCGAGCACCGGCATTTTGGAGGAGACATCCGATCAAATTCACGCCTTCCTGCGGTCGGACGAGCTGGCCGCCATCTACGGGCAGGTCGACCCGCTCAAGGGGCGGAAGCTGCTCCTGCCTCCGCATGAGGACTTCTGGTCGGCCAACGGGCAGCAGCGCATCGTCTCCCTGGTCAGGCTGATCAAAAACTTGACGACAGGAGAAAATTTCGCTCTGGTCGAGGTGCAGCAGCCGTACGCGAAGCTGGCCGACATTCTCGATTTTCAGAGGCTGGGCAGCGTTCAGGCGTACTTGCTTGCCGCCGACGGACGAATGATGGCGGCGACGGCGCGCGCCGAGGACGGGGCGGACTGGGAACGGGCGCTGGCCGGCCTGCAGGGACAACGTCCGGGCGAGGCATTCGAGACTTCGCTGCCGCTTCCCGGAGGCGAAGGCGGACAGAAGGTGGCCGTCGTCGTCCCTTCCGAATTTACCGAACAGCGGCTGATTCTCATTCAATCGCGCGACGAGCTGTTCGCTTCCAAGCGTACAGCTCTGCAAATCGTGCTGCTGTCCGGGCTCAGCCTCGTTCTGGTGACGCTGGCGATTACGTTCCTGCTCTCGCGCAATTTGACCAAGCCGCTCGTTCAGCTAAGAAGATCGCTGCAGGACGTTACGCTTAACAATCTGTCGATCGAGCTTGATCCGGGCGGCAACAAAAACGAGTTCGTACTGCTCAATCGCGCGTTCGACGCCATGTTCCGCAGGCTTAACGAATCCGTCGGGCAGGAGATCAAAGCGCATTTTCTGGCGATGCAGTCGCAGATGAATCCGCATTTTCTGTTCAATATGCTGGCCGTGATCGGCTCGACGGCGGAGGAAGCCGGCAACGACAAGGTGACGGAGATGTGCGGCAAGCTTTCGCGCATGCTTCGATACGCGTCCTCGTACGCAACTGCGGAGACGACGCTGAAGGACGAATTCGAGCATACGGTCAATTATTTGGAGCTGATGAAGGAACGGTACGAAAATTATTTTTCGTACCGCATCGAAGCCGACGAAGCGTCGTCCGCGGTGAAAGTTCCGAAGCTGATTCTTCAGCCGATCGTGGAAAATTGTTTTCAGCATGCTTTCGCCTCCGTAGATCCGCCGTGGTTCATCGGCATTGCCGTGCGGTCGGACGAGACCGGGTGGACGATCGAGGTGGCCGACAACGGCTCGGGCTTCGCTCCCCGCGCAATAGAGGAACTGGAACTGAAAATTCAGGATACGATCGGCAATCTGCCCGCCGGAATCGAAGGAATGGGGTTCGGCGGACTCGGATTGGTCAATACGATTGTGAGGCTTAAACTGATGTACAAGAGCGATTTTCAATACCGGATACTAGCGAACGAGCCGAGAGGCGCGATTATTCGAATAGGCGGTGCGATAAAATGAGTATACGCGTGCTGGTTGTCGAAGACGAACCGCCGATCGCCAGAAGTCTGGCCCGGATGATCGAGGCGGAGAAGCCGGATTTCAAGGTGACGGCCTGCGTCATCAACGGCAAGGCGGCGCTGGAATGGCTGGAGCGGGAAGAGGCGGACATCGTCTTTACCGACATCCGCATGCCTTCCATGGACGGCATCGAGCTGATGTCCCGGCTGAACCGGCAGTACCCCGAGCTGCCGAAAGTCGTCGTCAGCGGCTATCAGGACTTCGAGTACGCCCGCAAGGCGATTCGCCATCAGGCGCTCGACTATTTGCTGAAACCGGTAGAACGAACGGAACTGCGCAAGGTGCTGGGCAAGCTGGAGGAAATGGTACGGTCCAGGGCGGATGAAATCCGGCGCAATTATTTGTTCGAACTGCTGAGCGGCGAAGCGAATTTGTCGGAGCCTCCCCCGGCCGGACTGGCGGGCCGCCGGTACGTCGCCGCAGTCGTTTGCGCCGGACCGTTCCCGCTCGTTCCCGCGGGCAGCATGATTCCGGCCAAGGGTTATTGGCAGAGAATCGGCCTGGAAGAACGGGCGTCGCGTCTGGCGGAGAGGAAGGACAACGTCTGGATACTCGACGGGAAGTCCGGGGCGGACAAAGTCGTGCTGCTCGGCGCCGAAGGCGAAGAATCTGCGTCGCGTCTGCAAGGCTTGTGCGAGGAACTGCTCGCCGAAGGAGAGCGGACCTTGACGGTCACAGCCAGTCCCGTGCTGGACGGCGTGCGCGAGGTGGCGTCGTTCTATGCCGCCGCCCGCTTGGCGCTCTACCAGCAGGTCGAGCTGGAGCGGGCGAAGCTTATCCGCTGCGAATCCCGCCGTCCCGTCCTGGCTGGAGAGGGGGGCCGCCCCGCGGCTCCGGATATGACGGAGGTGCTGCTCTCCGAGCTGGCCCGCAAAAACTGGGACGGGCTCGACGACGGGCTGCGGGAATTGTTCGCGGAATTTGCTCGCAGACGTCTGCCCCAGATCGATCTGGAGCAGGCGCTGAATTTGCTTGCCGTCAAAATTTACGAATCTCCCTTTCAGGCGTCGTTTCCGGTGGCGGAGCTGCAGTTCGACATTCGCGAAGCGATCACCAATGCGAGCGGTTACGACGACTTGCGGGCCAATCTGCTGAGCGTGTTCCAGAATATGTTCGCGTCGCGGGACGCCGAGCTTGTTCCTCCCGTCGTACGCGACGTGGAGCGGTTTCTGAAAGAACACTACGCCGAAGCGATCACGAACGAGACGTTGTCCCGCACGTTCGGCTTCGTGTCTTCTTATATCAGCAAGCTTTTCCGCACGCATATGAGAATGTCTCCGTCCCAATATTTGACCAAACTCCGGATCGAAAAAGCGAAAGAAATGATCGCCGCGGACCCGGACTTGCGGGTGAGGGAAGTGGCGGATCTGGTCGGATTTAACGATGCGTTGTATTTCAGTCGGGTGTTCAAGAAAGAAACGGGAATTTGGCCGACCGATTACAAGGGCGGCTGACCCGTTTTTATTTTTATCCATAAGCGGGTCCTAATTATCCATTTCTCGGCTTTGGGCGGGCGGCCTATAATGGGGTTGCAACTCCGGCCGATGTTGCTCCGCGGATCATAACCAACAAGGGGGATACAAAATGTCATTCAAACGAATCCGAAACACGACCCTGCTGCTGACGATAACGGCTGCGCTAATCGCATTAAGCGCTTGCGGCGGCAAAAATAACGCGAATTCCAATGCAAACGCTTCAGCGGAAGCCGGGACGGACAAGCCGATCACGATTACGTACATGACGACGCAGGCGCGCATCAAGGAAGCGCAGAAGCAAATGGCGGAACTGATGAAGCAGGACGAAAACTACAACGTGGAGTTCCAGGTCGTTCCCGATCCGCAGTTCAACAGCCTGCTGCTGACCAAGATCGCTTCCGGAGAAGTTCCGGACGTCGTCGATCTGAACACGCCGGCCAGCTACGAGACGTTTAACTACCGCGACAATTTCGAGGACCTGAGCGGCGAGCCGTGGGTCGCACGGCTGAACAACGCCGATTCCTTCCGGGCGGACGGCAAAATCTACTCGTTCCCGTACGTCGCTCCGGGCAACGTCATCGGGGCAATTTACAACAAGCAAGTATTTGCCGATCTCGGTCTGGAGGTTCCGACGACTTACGGCGATTTCCTGAACGTTCTGGCCAAAATCAAGGAGTCGGGCAAAGATCCGCTCTATCTCTCCAATAAGGATACGTGGACGACGCAAATTCCGATGCTCGTCTATACGAACGCGCTGCTGGGCGACCGGGCGCAGCAGAACTGGGAGGAGCTTGTGCAGAACAAGAAAAAGTTCGCCGACATTCCCGAATTCAAGCAGGCGCTCGGCGACTATCGGGCATTGGTGACGGACGGCTACGTCAACAAGAACCACGTGACGGCCACGTACGATATGGCCAAGGAAGCCGTTGCGACCGGCAAAGCCGGCATGATGATCAGCGGCGAATACGCGATTAAGGACATTGCCACGAAATGGCCGGACGCGGATATCGGATTTTTCGGAGTTCCTTACAACGATACCGACAAGATTGTATCGGCGGACATTTCCTGGAGCGTTGTCGTCATGAAAAACGGCAAGCACGTGGACGAAGTCAAAAAATGGCTCGACTTGTGGTCGCAGCCGAAATATCAGGACCTCTACTTCAAGGAAAACCCGGGACTGCCCGCAGCGGGCGATGTCGATGGCGGCAGCCTGCCCCCGGCTCTGCAAACCGCGTACGACGATTATTTGAAGCAGGGCAAATCGACGATCCAGATGAACGATTATTTCGATCTGGTCGGCGCCGGCGCTTGGTTGGGCGATGCGCTCCATCCGGCTTACATCGAAGTGCTGCTCGGCAAAAAAGCCGACGACATGATTCAGGATATCGACAAGAGCTTCCAGCAGATGGGCAGGGAAAAAGGCATTCCCGGCTTCTGATCGCTTCGCATGCAACGACAGGACGGCGCTGCCCGGCGGCGCCGTCCGATTTTGACCCGCGCTGCGGGAGGGGGTGCGCCATACATGAACCGCAAACTGAATTTATACAGCTATTCCCTCACGTTCCCGGCCCTGCTCGTTTATTTCGTATTTTTTGCGCTTCCGGTTATCGCCGGCATTTTCATGGCTTTTACGGACTGGGATCTGCAAAGGCTGCTGCACCCGAAGTTGAACGGGCTATACAATTTCCGATCGGTGCTCGGAGACGAACGTTTTGCGAAATCGTTGACCAATACGCTATCCTTTGCGTTCTTTACTACGGTATTCAAGGTGCTGCTCGGCCTGCTGCTGGCGCTGCTGATGATCAAACCGTTGAAGCTCAGGGCGGTCTATCGTTCGATTTTCTTCTTTCCCGCCATGCTGAGCATCGTCGTCATCGGCGTCATGTTCACTTCCGTCTTTCAAATGGGCGGCTTGTTCGATCAGTTTCTGCAGCTGTTCGGCGTGAATCCGGAAATCGACTGGCTGGGACAGGGGAATACGGCGATGTCGATTATTATCGCGACGGAAATCTGGCAGTGGAGCGGCTTCTCGATGATTATTTACATCGCCGGGCTGCAGGGCATTCCGGGCGACTATTATGAAGCGGCGGTCATCGACGGAGCTTCGTCGTTCGCGCGGTTCCGCCATGTGACGCTGCCGCTGCTCGCGCCGGCCACGACGATCGCGGTGACGATGAATCTGATCGGCGGGCTGAAGGTGTTCGGCAACGTATATGTGCTGACCAACGGCGGTCCCGGCTTCTCCACCCAGGTGCTGGCCACCTATATTTATCAGGCGTTCTCCTCCGGACTGCTCGGCAAGTCGAGCGCGATGTCGCTGGTGCTGACCGTGATGGTGGCGGCGATTACGCTTCTGCTGAACCATTATTTGCGCAGGAAAGAGGTGGAAATGTAATGGTGACCTCTAAAAACAGGGCCGGACTGCTGGGTCTGGAGATCGTTGCCGTGCTGGCCAGCCTTATCATCGTCGTTCCTCTGCTCATGGTTGTGTTCGGATCGCTGAAAACGTCGGCGGAAGCTTCGCTGTTCAATATCCGGCTGCCGTCGGACTGGCGCTTCGACAACTATGCGTTCGTGATTCGTTCGGCGGACCTCGGACGGGCTTTCGGAAACAGCGTGCTGCTCACCTTCCTGTCCACCGGCATAACGGTATTCCTGTCCTCCGCCGCGGCGTTCGTCATCGCTCGCAGGGGAGGCAGAACGACCGGCTTCATGTACGTCTTTTTCCTGCTGGGGCTGATCGCGCCGATGCAGATCATTACGACGTATGCGGTGCTCAAGGCGCTCGGGCTGATGGGCTCGATTCTCGGAGTCGTGCTCGTCAACGCCGCGGTGCAGATGCCATTCAGCGTATTTCTGTACAGCAGTTTCATTAAGGGGGTTCCCCGCGACATCGACGAAGCGGCGGCGATCGACGGCTGCGGCTCTTATCGGATTTACGGAAGGATTTTGCTGCCTTTGCTGCTGCCGGTCGTTGTCTCGAACGTCATTTTCCTGGTGCTGAGCATCTGGAACGACATTATGCTCCCGCTCTATTTTCTGGACAGCAGCAAATGGACGATGCCGCTGACGGTGTACAATTTCTTCGGGCAGTATTTCAGCGATTGGAACTATGTGTTCGCCGATCTGCTCCTGTCCGCGCTGCCGGTCGTCGTGCTGTTCCTGACCGCGCAGAAATATATCGTGTCCGGCATGGTACAGGGAGCGGTCAAAGGCTGATACGGAAGGGAAAACGCTCAAGCTGGAGAGGAGAACGGACTTATGACGAAAAGCTCGGTATCGTTCGCTGCCGCGCGTCCGGTATGGCCGGCGGGCCGGGAACGGGAAATGAATTTGACGGTCGGTTTCCGGGCGGTCGTCGGAGCGGCCGGGGGCAAGCGGGCGCGGCTGCGGCTGGCGGCTTCGACGCTGTATCGCTGTTACGTAAATGGGCGTTTTGTCGCCCATGGCCCGGCCCGCGGTCCGCACGGCTACTATCGGGTGGACGAATGGGATTTGAGCGGACTGCTGACGGAACCGCTCAACGTCGTGGCGATCGAGGTGAACGGCGCCAATATCAACAGCTATTATACGCTCGATCAGCCGTCGTTCCTGCAAGCCGAAGTTGTCGTCGGAGAGGAGATTGCGGCGATGACTTCGGCAGCCGGGGGAGCGGCCGCTTTCGAAGCGCGCATCCTGCCCCAGCGGGTGCAGCGGATACAGCGTTATATGTACCAGCGGACCTTTGCCGAATATTACCGGATGGATGCCGGCGCGCAGCGGTGGCGGCTGGCGGCGGATAAGACGGAGGAGGTCGCGGCCTGCGCCGAGACGGAGCCCAAGCGGCTGCTCGAACGCGGCGTGAATCCGTCCCGTTTCGAGCTGCGGATCCCGGTCCGGCTGCTGTCGGAGGGGCGGATGCAGCGCAACGCTTCGGCCAAGCGCCGTCGTCTCGGAGCTCTGCTGGAGATCGGGCAGGAGCTGCGGGGGTATCCGGAGGACGAACTGGAGGTCGGGATGTCGGACGAGCTTCAGGCATGGGAAGCGGCCGAACGGCGCGAGACGGGCGTGCCGTACGAGGCCGATCGTCCGATCGGGCTTACGGGCGGGGAGTATCGGACGTTCGACATGGGGCTGAATTTGACGGGGTTTCCCGGGGTTCGGGCAAGCTGTGCGGAGCGGACGAAGCTGGTTTTGCTGTTCGACGAAATTCTCGCCCCGAACGGAGAGCCCGATCCGCTGCGCAGCGGAAGCGTCAACGCCATCGTATACGAGCTTGAGCCGGGCGAATACGAGTTGGAGAGCATGGAGCCGTATACGTTCCGTTATTTGACGCTGGCCGCTTTCGAAGGAGCGGTGCGGATCGAAGGGACCGGCTTGCGGGAGCTTGGCAATCCGGACGTTGACGATGCCATCTTCCGCAGCGCAAGCCGGGAGCTGAACGTCATTTTCGAAGCCGCCCGGGAAACCTTCAAGCAGAACGTCACCGACATTTATATGGATTGTCCGTCGCGGGAGCGGGCCGGCTGGCTGTGCGACAGCTATTTTACGGCACGCGTGGAATACTGGTTGACGGGAGAAGCCGCGGTGGAGCGGAACTTCATCGAGAACTTCCGGCTGCCCGATTCGTTCCCCGGAGTGGAGGAAGGCATGCTGCCGATGTGCTATCCCGCCGATATCGACTGGACGCCGCACGGGAACATTCCGAATTGGGGCTTCTGGCTGGTGCTTGAGCTGGAGGAGTATGCCAGGCAACGTAACGGCGATCGGACTCTGGTGCGGGAGATGGAGCCGCGAATCCGCGATTACTTGAATTATTTCGAACGCTTCGAAAACGAGTTCGGCCTGCTGGAGAAGCTGGAAGGCTGGGTTTTCGTGGAATGGTCGAAGGCCAACGATTTCGTTCAAGACGTCAATTTTCCGATCAACATGCTCTATGCCGGAGCTTTGGATGCGGCCGGACGCTTGTACGGGGAGCGGATATGGCTCGACAAGGCCGCGCGGCTGCGTCCCGCGATCCGGCAGCTTGCGCTTGCGGGACGGTTTTTTACCGACAATGCGGTGAGAAAAGACGGATGTCTGGTTCCGACCGGGGAGACGACGGAGGTGTGCCAGTATTACGCCTTTTATTTCGGAGTGGCGTCCCCGGATACCGATGCCGAGCTGTGGCGGACGCTGCTGGAGGAATTCGGGCCGGAGCGGGACGCGGCCGTCAGCCATTCGTCGGTCTATCCGGCCAACGCCTTTATCGGCAATTACCTGCGGCTGGACCTGCTGTCCCGCTATGGCGAGGTCGAGCGGCTGCTGCGGGAGATCGAGTCGTATTTTCTGTATATGGCGGAGCGGACGGGAACGCTGTGGGAGCATAAGGATACGTCGGCCAGCCTGAACCACGGGTTTGCTTCGCATGTTATTCAATGGCTGTACCGGGACGTTCTCGGTTTGCGCGAGGTCGAGCACGATCGTCGCCGCGTCGTCGCGGAAGTCGGTTCATGCGGGCTGGAGATCTGTTCCGGAACGATTCCTGCGGCGGGCGGCGACATCCGTCTGTCCTGGAGGAGAGAAGGGGACACCGTCTTCTGCGAGTTCGAGGGACCCGCGGATTATGTGCTGGAAGCTCGCGCCGCTCCTGGCTTGCGGCTGGAGCTTGCAACGGGGCGGGACGGAGTGCGATGAGGCGGCGGAGTTAGACGAGGGCGCGCAGGTGTTCGCCAACCGGGCTTCGGGCAAGAAGGTCCGGTTGGCGGAGGCGGCGCGCAATTGTCGCAAGTTATTTTTTATGGCAATGTGGTATTTTTCCAGTTGCAAGTCCATTGAGTCTGTGATATTGTTTATAACTGTTGTGAAAACGATAGATTCGCCCGCGCTTCTATACAAAAAGATAGACAAAACGGGCGCTGAAAAAAAGAGTTGCATGTCAAGTCTCAGCATGGTATGATGAGATTCCTGCTTTCGGAAACGAGGCGGGACAAGCAACACCGATTGTTCTTTGAAAACTGAACATTGAGCGTAAGAAACAAAGCATCGTCGAAAGACGATAACCAGCAAGAAATGAGCCTCAAAGGCTCTGTAACCTGAAGCTTTCAACTCTCGGGATTCCTTCGGAACCCTGCCGTTGAAACTTCTTTTATGGAGAGTTTGATCCTGGCTCAGGACGAACGCTGGCGGCGTGCCTAATACATGCAAGTCGAGCGGACTATCTTGCGTAGCTTGCTACGCAAGACTGTTAGC
>NZ_JBHMDN010000016.1:0-377297 GCF_042431195.1 Cohnella cellulosilytica | reverse complement strand
TCCTAATAACTATGAATTATTTGGAGGTTTTTATTACGAATGTATAACAGAGTGGTGCTTGTTACGGATGAACTGAGAACACTTACTTCCGCTGATCTAGCGAGAAGGGACTTGGAAGGAAATAGCGCTGAGGCGACTCAACTTATCAAATCCTCTTTGGAGAAAATCGCAAAAGAAGTTGTGCATTATACAGATATTTCGCTGTTTACCTCCAATATTGAAAAACATAAGCACGATATTATATTTCCTATAAGATACGGGTTGAATAGCTCAAACTCAAAAAGTCTACTCCCGGCCATCTGTGAGAGCAGTCATCTTATGTATGTCGGTGCGGATTGCTATACCCATAACCTTTGCAATGATAAGCATTTGTCGAAACTCTATGCAAAGGAGTTCGGGATTAACAGCGCTAAGAGTATACTTGTTCGAGACTATGATAAGAATGTTGTACTAAGGAGACTAAGTACACTTCAACTTCCCCTAGTTGTAAAACCAAATTTTGGGGGAGGATCGACAGGCATTTCAATTCATAATATTTGTTCAAACTACCAAGACGCAGCTAATCTTATTGCACAACTAATAAGATCACATAAGATGCCCATCTTAGTTGAAGAATATATTCAAGGTTATGAAGTCGAATATATTATATTTGGAAATAGACAAAGTATCAGGTTAACGGAGGAAGTTAAGCTGATTATGGATAAACAAGATTACTTCGAAAAAACGATTTGGGGCTTTGAGACCAAGAAACTCGATGATACAACAATCGACTTTCAGAAAAGTAATTTATTATCAGAAAATGATAAAGGTAATCTTCAGGCCCTGTTTCAATCCTTCGATAAAGTTGAATTCATGCGCATTGACGGTAGATTTCATAATGGGAATTTTACCCTCATCGAGCTATCTCCCGATTGTTATTTAGGTGACGATTGTGCATTTTATTACGCTTTCCAGCAACAGGGCATTAAATATGAGGATATGTTTAGGTTGCTAATTGAGAATGCTCAAGCTCCCTATTGATTTCAAACTCCCAATATCCTAAAAAGTCAGCCCGAAATGGAAACTGAGTATAAAAGTAGTCGTCAGAGCGTTCACCATTAAGCATTAATTGGATATAATGTTTGCTTTCAGAGCCTACTTCCCGCTGTTCCAGCATGTCCTTGATTTTATTGCAGTATTTTTCATAACTATGAGTCTCCCCCAAACGCTCATAGTAAAACAATAAATTTTGATATACTATATGGAGCAGTTCTTCGTACTGGAACTGCTCATAGTCACTTCTCTCTATCTGCTCACAAATTTCCCTGGCTCGATCGTAATGTTGGGTATTAACATAATAGATGAGGACGTTACATTTCACGATAATTAGTTCATATTCATTGGACGTTAATAGTAATGAATCATTCAAATTTTTAATTACTTGGTCTGAAAAGCGGCCTCCAAGCATCTCCAGAACGGCAAAATTATTTAATAGAATATTCTCTTTTAATGGCTTATCTGTCGTTTCCACGGCCTTATTCAAATAATTCAGTGAAATATCAAGTTCCCCTTTATATGCGTGACACATGGACAAAGAAATATAGACTTGTGCCTGAAGGTCCTTTCTGTCGAAGCCTTCAAAAAAACTAATGCAATTGGTATAAAGAGCTATGCTCTCTGCAACATCAACCAATTCCGCGTAATTTCGCAATAAGAAACCAAACTCCATATACTGTCTATATTGTTCTACCCCCATCATTGCCGTTGCCAATTTCTTCGATTCCAACAATGGGCACATCTGCATCATTAAGGATAGCAAAATTAATTCTAAAACTAGTCTAGGCCGACTTCCCTCTTGTGTTTGGCTAATCATTGACTTAATCGTCGCAATATTACCATGGTTTGAATTATCTAAAGCTAAAATTCCAGCTTTATATGCGATATGCAAGGTGTTTCCGGGATCAAGTATTGTATCCAAGTTTTCTTCGGCTGATTCGATATGTCCCATATAGTAGGAGACTTCTAACATCATTAGCGATAATTCATAAACAGTTTTCAAATTTGCATGTGGCTTACTCATTAATCTATCTCGTAGATAACCAAGCTTGGCTATTACATTTTGAGGATATTTGTAACTTATTATAATCCTCTTTAAATCGTCCAATATCTCTAAAATCGCTTCATCCGAAAACTTTAAGTACAGTGCAAAGAGTTTTTCAATGTTACTTTCGTTATCAGGGAATTCAACTTTTTGCATATGGTAGTGACCAGTAAGCAAACGGTAGGCGTTGTACAGAATAGCATTTGGTCTTTGACTTTCCAGTTCCGCGATAATGGAGTCATGATGAATAGCCAACACTGATCCGCTTCGACCAATAAACTGGCGGGTTTCCAAATTGTCAATTAGCGACTGAAGAGCGGAATGTGAAAACTGAACAGCCTCTTGTGGCCGTTGAGTGAGCAACTGGAATAGCAGCACGATATCGATCTGGCCTTCATTTAAATAAATCAAATTAATTATGAAATTTTCATCTTTACTTAGAGCATCAAGAGAATATCTAATCGGATTTTCTTCCGAGTTCATCGCAGGGACAACCATCTTCATGTGAACTAGATTTCCATTTGCGTTATCATACTTTCTTTTAAGGGCATTATCATCAAAAACTGTTGGATCATAGTTTGGTACCAGTTTCTTAGCCTCTTCGAAAGCCAGTCTTTTAATCTCATAGCAATATATTTTTGCATTGGATGTTTCTAATTCATTGATGAAGTTCTGCAGATCAGGATTTCCCCCGGACTCACATGTGTATTCAAAAACAAAGCAAACTCCTTTAACGTTCTTGAGTATTTCATAGATTATTTCATAAGATTGTGTATCCATATTTTGAACGTTTTCTATTGTGATTACAAAAGATCTATTGTTAAGCACATCTATTAGATAATCTTTTTTTCTTATGACGCTATTTTCTTCGATTGGTTCAAATATCCGATTTTCAGCTTCAATACCCGCTTTCGCTCTTGCAAACCCCACCGCAAATTGAATAACCCGCTTCCAGCTTCTCAATCCTTGCTGGACAGGAGTAGGGATATCGTCGAACATTTTTTTCTGAGCCAGTTCCCAAACAGCCTTGTATAAGACATTCAAATAATGCAAATTCTCGATTGTATCTGGAGAACTCTTACTCACAGACACACGAATGGATCGGTAGCCAATAAAATCCTGATTCATGAGTTTTCTAACAAGACCACTTTTCCCGACACCTGTAGTACCATAGAGTACAATTATTTTATTACCATTACGATTGTCCATCATCCTTAAAATGTCTTCGGTTTCCTTTACTCGGTTAATAAATTCCATCTTCTCACGTCCCTTGACTTTGTCTTAAACCTCCAAATAATTCATAGTTATTAGGACTTAAGACTTTGAAAAGAGTATACCAGCTTCCTGATTTTATTTTTGTCGATTTTTGTAGAAAACCCAACAAATTACACTACAATTTGACACCGTGAAAAAAACAGTGAATATATCAAAATATCGCCGCCCTCTTCCATCAGCAGAAGAGAGCGGCGATATTAGATCCACTCGGCAAAATGATTGACAACTAAAATTTACGATTTTTAATTTTTCACGCCTCTCTCATGCGCCTGTAGCCCTACTTCTGCGTCTTAGACTTCCACTCGTCCAGCTGCCGCTGAACCTCCGCGACCACCTTGTCGATGCCCGCCTTCTGGCGCTTGGCGATATATTCCGCGAGGGTCGTTTCCACCTCGGTCGCGCCCGTATTCAGCGGAGGGCCGAACTCGTCGTTGACCGCCTGAATGTTGGCGATCTCGGTCTGCACCGGCTCCGGGTCGAACGTAAAGCCGAGAATCGGCGAAGCCTGCGCCTCGTTGTTCTCCTTAAGTGTCGCTTCCCGTACTTCCTCCGTCTGTCCCTCCTGCAAGTCGGCCAGGAAGCCGTTGCCGAACACCCATGTCTGGTTCGGGCTGTAGCCGCTGTTGTCGATCAGCTTAACCGTATTGTCCGAGATGCGGGTGTAATGCTTCCCTTCAATCCCGTAGCAGATCAGGTTGAGCAGCTCCTTGTCCGTATTTAGCAGGTTCAGGAACATCAGCGCGCGCTCGGGATTTTTGGACGTCTTGCTGATCGCCTGCATCGATTGGATAATCGTGTTCGTGCCGACGAACGGCTCGGACGTAGGCACGGTGACGATTTCCTGTCCGCCGGAGGCAAGCTGCTCCTCCACTTCTCTGCCCGGCTTGAGCACGTTATGGAACGTAACGGCGAGCTGGCCCGTTTTCTTGCGGTCGTCCAGCGCTTTGACGGTCGGCGCGTCGGGATTGATCAGTCCCTTGGCGTACCAGTCGTGCATCAGCGTCAAATACTCCTTGTACTCCGGCGACTGCACGACGTCGATCACCTTTGTCTCCGCATCTCCGCGATAGATGCCGACCAGCGCCTCGTTGGAGATGAACTCCAGGTTGTTGTAGGTCGTCTTCATATTTTCAAAATTGCCCGCGCGGGTCAGCGCAAACGGAACGATGTCCGGCTCGTTGTCCTTGATCTGCTGCAGGAACGGCTCGATATCGCGAATCGTCTTGATCGCGGAGGTATCCAAATTGTACTTGTCGGCGAACCGTTTCTGAATCAGAAACCCTTCCTTGTTCGTAATCGTCTGGTAGTTCAACACGCCGTAAATCTCCCCGTCGACCTTGAGTGCGTCCCACACCATATCCGGGAAGGTCGCCTTCAGCTCCGGTCCGTACTCGTCCAGCAGGCTGCCGATTTCCGCGAAGGCGCCGCGGCGGGCGTTCTGCGCATAGTTGAACATCCAGAACGATGTCCAGGCGATATCGAAATTCTCGTTGGCGGCCACCATCGTATTCAGCTTCTGCTCATAGCTGCCGCCGTCGGTCGGCATCATCCGGATCGTCGCGTTGATTTTCTCCTGCGTAATCTTGTTGACCTCCGCCTCGACTTCCTTCAAATCCGGGTACGTCGCCCACTGCGGATAATACCAGACCAGTTCCACCGGCTTCAGTCCGCTGTCGGCGGACGAGCTCGCCCCGCCGGACGGAGCCGAGGACGCCCCTTCATTCTGCGAATTGCCGCTGCAAGCCGCCAGCAGCGTACAGAGCAGCACGATTGCCGCTCCGGCCGCGATTCCTCTTTTTCCCCTCATTCTTCTTCATCCCCCATTGTCGTCTTCATCTGCACCGGCCCTTGCCGGAGAAATTTACTCCTTGACCGATCCGACCGTAAGCCCTTTCACGAAGTAACGCTGGAACAACGGAAACAGAAACAGCATCGGCCCCGCTCCCAGCACCGCAAGCGCCATTCTGGCCGACAGGCCGGGAAATCTCGCGATATCGACCTTGCCGCTCAAATACTGCGCGTTCGCCGCATAGAACTCGATCGCGTTCATCGTGCGGTACAGCAATAGCTGCAGCGGAATGCGGCTGTCGCGGTCGATGAACAGCAGGCCGAGCCACCAGTCGTTCCAATAGACGAACGAGATGAATAGGCCGACCGTAGCGAGCGCCGGAACGGCCAGCGGCAGCACGATGCGGAAAAACGTCCGATACTCGCCCGCCCCGTCCAGCTTCGCCGACTCCACCACCTCCATCGGCATCCGGTCCATAAAGCCCTTCATAATGAGCATATAGAACGGATTGACCAGATACGGCAAAATCAGCGCCCATAAGGTGTCCTTAAGATGCAAATACTTCACGATCAAAATGTAGAACGGAACCAAACCTCCGCTGAACAGCATCGTAAATACGATAAAAAACGTCGTCGCCTTGCGAAACCGATAATCTTTGCGCGACATCGCGTAAGCCGCCATTGCCGTGAACAGCAGTCCCGCGACGGTACCCGCCGCCGTCACCAGCACAGTGACGCCATAGGCGTCGAGCAGCGCCTGCGGGTGGCCCAGCACGGCCCGGTAACCCGCAAGACTGAAGCGCTCCGGCCACAGCCGATAACCGTGACGGGACAGCGCCTCCTCATCGGACACCGAAATCGCGACCACGAGCAGAAGGGGAAAGATCATGGCGGCCGCGACCAAGACGAGCGGCAGATGGCGCAGCGCATTCGCGGCGCGGTCCGCCTTTCCTCCGGCGTTCATCGTTGTCGCCCTCCTACCACAGTCCATGATCGGCGTTAACGCGTCGAATCAGAGCGTTGGTCGCGACGACAAGCACGAAGCCGACAATCGACTGATACAGTCCGACCGCCGCCGACATGCCGACATCGCCGATCGTGCGCAACGCCCGGAATACATACGTATCGATAACATCCGTCGTCGAATACAGAAAACTCGAATTGTTCGGAACAAAATAGAACAGGCCAAAGTCCGCGCGAAAAATGCCTCCGATCGCCACGATCAGCAGCACGACGACAAGCGGAGCCAGCAGCGGCAGCGTAATGCGCCAAGCCATCTGCAGCTTGCCCGCGCCGTCGATTTCGGCCGCCTCGTAATACGCCGGGTTGATGCCAATGATGCCGGCGTAATAGACAAGCGTCGAGAAGCCGACCGTTTTCCATAAGTTGACCGCATTCAGAATGTACGGCCAGCGTCCCGCGTCCTGGTACCAGTTGATCGCCTCCCGACCCAACAGCCGCATCACATCGTCCATCAGTCCCCTGCCCGGCTCCAGCAGCGCAAGCACGATATAACCGACCACGACCCAGGACAGAAAATGCGGCAAAAACAGCGTCGTCTGGTACACCTTGACCGCCCGGCCCGTCATCTCGCTCAGCAGCACGGCCAGCACCAGTGCGCACACCAGCGTAATGACGATAAACCCCGTATTGTACAGAATCGTATTTCGCGTCACGCGCCAGGCGTTGTCCGACACGAAGAAAAATTTGAAGTTGTCGAACCCGTTCCAGGCACTGCCGAAAATGCCGCGGTCGAACCGGAATTTCTTGAATGCCACCGGAAGCCCGAGCAGCGGCAAGTAGCTGAACGTCAAAGTAAGCAGCAGCGCGGGCAGACTGAGCAGAAACAAATCGCGATGCTTGGCCCCGACGCCGCCCGTCGCTGTGCCCCCCTTTCTCATCCTGCTGTTCATTTCCCTTTCACCTCCCGTGCTGCCGCAGCGATGAGCGCAGCCTTGATGCCTCCCATTTTGCTCCGCGCACCGGGCTCCGCGCTACTACTGAAACAATACTTTACTCGCCTTGCGACGCTCTTTTTCGTACTTTACTGCTTCATCGCCCGGGCCAGGCGATAGTTTTTGGGCGAGGTGCCGAATTTGAGCTTGAATTGCTTGAAAAAATGACTCTGCGAACGGTACCCGCAGCCTTCCATCACCTCATTGACGGTCATTTCCTCCGATTCCAGCAGCTCCAGCGCGCGTTCCAGCCGGACGTCGTTGAGGTATTCCGTAACCGGTTGGCCCGTTCCCTGCTTGAATTGACGGCCGATATAGGCGGAGGACATTTTCAGCAGCTGGGCGATCGCAGGCAGACCGAAATCGGGGTCCGCGTAATTCTCGGCGATCATGTCCTTCATCGTCCGGCACAAAATATCCGTCCGCTCGCCGTCGCCCCGCACGTTCGGATCTTCGATCTGGGCGGCCAATTGCTGAAATAAAGCCTCCATATCCGCCGCCGTCTCCCGCTCCAGCACCTCTTGGTAGAAATGCCGGGTATCCATGTTCAGCGGGCGAATCCGATTTTCGTTCATTTCGCCGATCGTCTTGACGACGGCGACCGTCATATGCAGCACCGCGTTCATGAACTGTCCGAACGTCAGTCCGGAGGCATATTGGAAGAAAGCGCGAAAATCCTCGCCGAGCGCCTCCCCGCTGCCCGCCCGCAGATGCTCGATCATCCGCTTCTCCCGGTCCGTCGCCTGCAAAATATCTTCATCCCGCTCGCTCTCGCGAACCGTCTCTTCGGACAAAATGGCGGTAACTCCGAGCAGCATCCGGTACTTCATCAGCTCCTTCGCCCGATTGTAGGCGCCGGAGATCAGCCGGTAGTCGTCGAAAGGCTCGGGGTAAGCGAAGGCGACGGTCAACTGATAGCTGGTGAGCAAATACCTCTGCAATTGACGCAGCTCCTCGGCAAACGCTTCGCTATCGAACTTCCCGGTCAGCGTACCGAGGAAGACGAACTCCCCGCTGCCTTTGTCGGTCTCCAGCCAGACCGGGCTGCAGCGCTTGCTCAGCCATTCCTCGGCAATATTGCCGAGCGCGAAGCGATACATGGCCTTCTCCTTGCTGCCGGCCTGGGGGAAGCGGCCGTTGTCCTGGTCCAGCTTGCACAAGCCGAGCAGATAAGGCCCGTCCGCCCCAAGCGGCAGCTTCTGCTCCTGCAGCAGTTGGGAGAATTGCTCCCGGCTCAGGCCGGAGCTGCCCTCCAGCAGGCTGCGCACTTGAAACTGCCGGATAATCCGGCGATTGCGGGCTTGCGAGCGTTCGGCGCTCGTCGCCTTCTCCATCATGGAAGCGTAGGTGTCGTACAAATACGTCCATTCGTCCTTTTGCATCGCCGCTTCCGGGCCGTTCCAGCCCTTCAGTCTGCCAAGCATACGGTCGAGCGGCCGATACAGCCGGTTCGACAGCAGCCAGGCCACAATGCCGGACAGCAGCAAAAAAGCTGCCGTAATCACCATCAGCATGCTGCGCGTCCGATAAACTTCCTTAAACGCATAATCGTAGGACTGCACGCTGACCACCTTCCAGGGATAGACGCCCAGCGGCATGACCGTCACGAGCGTTTTTCCCTGGCCGCCGCCAACGATGAAGGTTTCAAACTCTCCCTCTGCCTCCCGAATGCGCGCAACGGCTTCCTCCGTCAAGGAAGAAGCCTTTTCGTTGTCGTTCGTATACAGCGTGCCGTCGATTTCCATCAGCAGCAGCGATTGGCTGCGATCGTAAGCCAGATCGTTCATCACCGCCAAATTGTTGAACACCCATTCCGGTTTGACGTTCAGGATGAGCCGGCTCGACCTGCTTGAGCCGCCGACGCTTGCGCCCTGCATCATATAGGAAAAGAATTCGACCTTGTCGGCTGCGGAGGGAGGATGGATCGGAATCGGCTTCATATTCGGCAGCTCGCTCCGCTCGGCTAACTGAGCTTCGAACGATTCGATCTGTCCGGCCAAATTGTCCTGAAAGCTGCGGTTCGTCGACAGGTACGTATCCGTATTGGCGTTGTAGACGGTAATCGAATGAAGGTAAGTGGAGGAATCGGCCAGCTTGTCGAGCCGGGCCAGCTTGATCGCCACGTCCCCGTAGCTGAATTGCTGACTGTGCAGCAGGGACGTCGCTTCGTGATCGAAATAGAGCGACATCATCAAATTTCGCAAAATTTCGTCCATATATCCGACGTTGTACTTGATTTGCGCCAGCACCTTGCGATTGGCTTCCTGCTGCTGCCTCATCGTTCCGTCCTTCATGTTCCAATACAGCGTAAAAGCAAATACGCAAAGCACCAGCACGACAAAAACGATCAACGATGCGATCAGACGCTGCAGGTATTTGCGCGAACGAAATCCCGTCGGCATGACTGTCTCACTCCCGCGTTTAATCTGTATCGGCCGGCGCGCGCCGCCAGCGGTATGTCCCCGCCGTTTTCGGCGGCAGCGCCGCCCGGATCTGCCGGCCTTCGCACAGCAGACGGAACGGCTGCGGCCGGTCGGTGCGATTGACGACAACGGCGACGACCGTTCCGTCGGGATTGACGAAGGCGACATGGGTTACCGTCTCGGCCGAGCCCGGCGAGCTGTCCGCCCGGCGCGCTCCCCGCGGCACGAATTTGGAAAACTGGGCGGTCAAATAAAACTCCGGCGTCATCCAGAACCGCTCGGGCGCTTCGGCATCCTGCACGATCAGCGTAGGGTCCGGCGTGCCAACCCATTGATGCGTGCCAATCCGGCTGTCCAGCATCGTCACCCAAGCGTTATAGCTCGAAGCCCCGCTGCGAAAATATTGCACGAACCGGTCGGCCGCCTCCACGCCCCACAGCGAACGCTCGGTCAGGTGGATCGACAGGTCGGGATACGCGCATTGCAGCTCCCGCATCACTGTCGGCTCCCCGTCGTAATCGTGGAACGCAATGCCGTCGGCGGCTGCGCGGCCCGCCGCATCGTTCAAAATCGGACTGACGTACGCCCAGGCATCGGCAAAGTTATGGTCGAAAATCCAGATTTTCGTCCGCAAGCCGTGCTCGTCCAACTCCTCCCGCAGCGCGGCGATCAGCTCGGTCTGCCGCTGCGGGCTCATATAACAGCTCGGATAGTCGATTTCCAGCAGCGGCTCGTTCTGCACCGTAATCGCATACAGCTCGATGCCTTGCTCGCGATAGGCCTGGATCGCCATCCGGTAATATTTCGCTAGCGTCCGCGTATACTGCTCTCCTTCCTTAAGCTGCCCCCGCATCAGACTTCCCGACGTCTTCATCCAGGCCGGCGGAGACCAGGAGGAGGCGAAAAACAGCAATTCCGGCTGCAGCTCCCGCAAACGACGCAGCACGTCGATAATCCCGTATTCGATATCCTTGCGAATGGAGAAGCGCTCCAGCTCGAAATCCGTCTCTCCCGGCTCCAGGTCGTTATAGGAATAAAAAGCGCGGGCGGTAAAATCGGACGTGCCCAGCGTAATCCGAATCAGATTAAAGCCGGCTCCCCGCTCGCGGTCGACCAGACTGCGGCAAATCTCCTCTCGCTTGCTCTCGGACATCCGCGCCAGATTAAACACCGTGCTCTCCTCCATGGAGGTGCCGATACCCAGAATTTCCTGGTGCAGCCGCTCGGGAAAAATCGCCAGCGTCTCTCCTTCCGCCGGAGACGGAGCGGTGATCTCCGCATCCGCCTGCCGCTCCAGCCGGTAGGGGATATCGAACGGCCGCGCAAACCATTCCCTGCTTCGCGGCTCCGCTTCGGAGCTCCACCAAACCTCCGCTTTTCCTTGCTCTTTCGCATTCTCTACCATCTTTATCGGCAGCCCCTTTTCCACTCGTAAAATACCTGCCCCGCTATCGGGAGCAAAGGCTGCTTTCAGCATCGCAGACGGGAGTGGGCCCCGCTACTGCTCATTCCGTAGATTACTTCTCAAAAACGATTTTCGCGGGCAAAGCCCTTCCTCAAACCTGATCTCGACTCGCTTTTTAGAACGCATCGTTGGCGGCAGGAGCCCACTAACAAAAAAGGGCTTCTCCGCACCATCTGCAGCGACAAGTTTAAGGCCATCCCTTTTGCAGGATGGCCCCTGGCTTCACATTAACTTCAACAATTCCGATTTTTTCGCGTTATCCCATACCAACTGCAAGTCTATGACTGAATCGTCGTTCGGCAAGGAAATCCGGCTCGGTAACTGCCCCATGTAATAGATCCCGGCATCCGGCGGTTGGATGAAGGTCATGGCGCCACTGCCTTTGTCGTCTCCCGCGCTATAGTTGTAGCTGATTTCACCGGTTGGAGAAGCTTCTTTTCCAATGTACTTCACATACCACTTACCTATGAATTCATTGTCGTTTTTCTTTTTATACACGATATTGACCGCCGCCCAGCTGTCGCCATGGCCCTTGAACTCCCGGACAAACTCGGCGTTGTCAGGAGCAGACGGACCGGCAATATCTTCGTACGTTATCCCGGAATAAAAGTTAGTGTTCGCTTTGCAGGAGCTAATCACAATAACGCAAAAAACGAACAATACGATACGAATCAGCCTCTTCAACGAATCCCTTCCTCTCTCCTTGAGATTGCCTATTGCAGGATAAGATCGCCGAACTATCTTCAGTCTATCGCTCTCCGGAATCAACGACAACTCCTCAGCAAGAGGAAATTACCAGAACACCTATGAACGCGCTGCCTATGGCAATGCTTTCGCAAGGCGCATTGCTCGAAAGTATCGTGCAACGCCACTCGAACGGACCATAGAACGGTCTCGGAGACCGTTATTCGACGATTCCGCCGATGATTGGCCCGTTAACGGTCCGGGAGAACGTTATTCGACGCTTCCACCGAGGATCGGCCCGTTAACGATCTCGCGGACCGTTATTCGACGCTTCCACCGAGGATCGGCTCGTTAACGGTCCGGGAGACCGTAACCGGGCGGCTTCGGCCGATTATGGCGCATGAAGGCGAAAAGGGACGCTCCCCGGGGTCTATTCGACTCCGACAAACGTCCCGACTTTGCCGTCGTGCGACAGCTCCCCACTAGCTTCCGTGCTGCTTTTCTCCAAGCCCCGCCAAAGCCTCCGCCAGCATGACGCCGCTCAGGCGGACGCTGAGCTGGATCGGACCGGTCGGGGGCTCCGACCACGACGGGCCGATCGATCCGGAAGCGCGGTCGATCCCGCGGTCCCACAGCGCCTCGCCGTTCCGGCGCAAAATGTCCGCCCACTCCCCCGCTCCTTCCGCCTGCCGGTCGATCAACAGCTTGACGTAACGAACGAGAATGCCTTTGAACAAACCGGTGTCGTCGATCCCCTCGTCCGGCAGCAGCCCGGTCGCCGAGCCGACCAAACGGTCGATCGTCGCCCGTGCCGTTCTCTCGGCCTCGCGCAAGTAGCGGTTTTCACCCGTAATGGCGTGCAGCTCCAATCCCGCTCCGATCATGACGCCTTGACAATAAGTGAAATCCCAGTCGTAATCGATGCTTCCATCGCCCAGCCGGTTCATACCGTCCCAGACGAAGCCCGTCTCCGGGTCGACCAGGTTCTCCAGGTTCCACTCGTAAATTCGTTTCGCCCAAGCCAGGTCGTCCTCCGTTCCGAAGCGGGCGTAAAGCCGGGCCGCGAGAATGGCGGCCGGCGCGTTGGCCGGCGTGTTTTTGTAGTCCAGTTGATTTTTATTCCAGGCCAAGCCTCCGCCCATATGTCCGTTCCAGGCAGTTTGGATGTCCGCCCACAGGTCGAGCACGGCCAGCTTGTATTCCTCTTCGCCGGTATGATCGTACATTCTCAGCAGCGCCAGCGCCGTCCATTCCATATCGTCGTAATAATCGTGGCGATACGTGCCGCCGTTGGACGCCTTGAGGCCGCGGGCCAGCCGACGGGCGCGCTCCAAATACTTCTCGTCCCGGCTCCGTTCCCAGCCGTCGACCAGAGCGTCGATCGCATGGGCCTGCCACCAGTAGTAATAGTTCTCGCCTTCCGAGCCTTCCTTCTCCGGATACCATTGGTTCATAATGGCCGTTCGCTCGTTCCAGTAATGCCGGTAGTAAGCCTCCTGAAGCTCCTCGGCCCTCTCCGTCCAGCCGCTCATACGATCGCCTCCGTCCGCCCGGTAAGCTCCGCAGCTTCAAGCCGCGCGGCCGCCTCCAGCAAAATCACCCCGCTGATCTGCGTCCCCAGCTCCACCGTGCCGCCGGGAGGCTCGCTCCAGTTCGGGCCGAACAGCGTCCGCTCGGCGTCCCGACCCTTGGACCATAACAGGTCGGCATTGTCCGCGACCAGCTTGGCGGCCTCCCCGCCGCCGGACGGGTCGGCAAGCGCAAGCTGTGTCAGGTAGCGGACGAAAATGCCTTTGAACAGTCCGGCGTCGCCCTTGCCTTCGTTCGGCAGCACGCCAGTCGCCGGATCGGTCAATCTGCGGGCGGCCGCCTCGACCGTTCGCCGCGCATCCCGCATATACGCCTCGTTCCCTGTCGCCCGGTACAGCTCAAGCGCCCCGCCGATTACCACGCCCTGACAGTACGTGAATTCCCATTCCTTGTCGATCGCCCCGTCGCCCTGCCGGTTCATGCCGTCCCAGACGAAGCCGCTTGCGGGATCGACGAGGTTGTTTTTCAGCCACTCGTAGATTTTCACGGCCCAGACCAGATCGGCTTCGTCGCCGAACTGGGCGTGCAGCCGCGCCGCGAGAATAACGGCGGGCGCGTTGGCCGGCGTGTTTTTGTAGTCGAGCTGGCTTTTCTGCCAGGCGATGCCGCCGCCCATATGCTCGTTCCAGCCGGTCTTGATATCCTCCCAGAGCAGGAACGCCGCTTGCTTGTACTTCTCCGTCCCCGTCGCATTGTACGCTCTAAGCCAACCGAGCGCCATCCACTCCATATCGTCATACAGCTCGTTCGGCCATGCGCCTCCGTTGCGTCGGAGCAGCCCTTCGTACAGGGCGTTCAGCAGCTCCGAGTATCGGGAATCCCCGGTGCGCTCCAATCCGTCCGTCAACGCCTCGACCGCGTGCGCCATCCACCAATAATGGAAAATCGTATTGCATTCGCCGTTCGGACAAGGCGTCTCAATGTCGAACATGCCAAGTTCCGCATTCCAATAATGCTCCACAAGCGCCTGCTGCGCCAGATCGGCCCGAGCGGCCCACGCTTTCTTCTGCTGTCTCATAGGTATGATCACCGCTCCGTTTCCTTATTTAAACCCCAGTCTCTCCAGCTTCGCCGCCTGCTCGAGCAGCATCGTACCGCTAATTTGCGAGCTGAGCTGCACGACCGTATCCGGCGGCTGCGCCCACGACGTACCGAACCTGGCGGCCTCGCCGCCCCGGCCGTAATCCCACAGGCTGGCCGCGTTCTCCAGAATCAGACTGCCGTATTGGCCGCCCCGCTCCGGCTCGCGAGCCGCCCATTCGGTCAAATAGCGGACGAGCACGCCCTTAAACAAGCCTCCGTCGCCGTCTCCTTCGTTCGGAAGCAGCCCGGTCGCCGGACTGGCCATCGCCTCCAGCACATAATCGGCCGTCTTGTTCACGTCGTCCCGGTACTTCTCCTCGCCGGTCGCCTCGTACAATTCCATCGCCGCGCCGATAAATACGCCCTGTCCGTAGGTAAACTTCCAATCCTTATCGATCGCGCCGTCTCCCGTCCGGTTGATTCCGTCCCACACAAGGCCGGATTCGGGGTCGACCAGCGTCCGCTTCTGCCAATCGTAAATTTTCAATGCCCACTCCAAATCGTCTTGCGAGCCGAAATTCCGGTGCAATCTTGCGGCTAAAATAACGGCAGGCGCATTGGCGGGCGTGTTCTTGTAATCGAGCTGCTCCTTGCGCCACGCGATGCCGCCGCCCATCTCCTCGTTCCAGCCGCCTTGGATATCCGTCCACAGCTCAAGCGCGGCAGCCTTGTATTTGTCGTCACCCAGCAGCTCGTAAGCTCTCAGCCAGGCGAGCGCCATCCATTCCATATCGTCGTAATAGCCGTTCGTCCATACGCCGGCGTTGCGGTCGCGAATGCCCTCGAACAGTTCTCCGACCCTCGCTCGCACCCCGTCGTCCTTCGTCCGCTCGTAACGATCGAGCAGAGCGTCGGCCGCGTGCGCTTGCCACCAGTAATTAAACGGGTCGGTGCACGCCTGCAAAATACACGGAGACGCATTGTTGAACATGCCGCGCTTGTCGTCCCAGAACGAGAGATCCAGCTCGGCTCCCGCCTCGTCGGCCCGGGCGGCCCACAGCTCCCTGTCCGCGCCGCCTCCCGGCCAGCCGGACAGCTGCCAGACGAGTACGGCGGCCAGCGCGAGCGCCAGAACGGCGCCTCTCGACCACGCGATCCGCTTCGTTGCGATGTTCGCCACCTCCTACCCCTTGACGCCGCTGAACGCGATCCCTTGCACGAAATATTTTTGCAGCAGAATAAACAGCACAAGAATCGGCAGCGTCGCCACGAGCGCGCCCGCCATCATCGGTCCGAAATCGGTCTGATGGTTGTAAGAGAACGCCTGCAAGCCCATCTGGATCGTATGCTTGAGCGGATCGTTCAGCACGATCATCGGCCAGAGGAAGGAGTTCCAGCCCGCCTGGAAGGTGAAAATCCCGAGCGTCGCCAGCGCCGGCTTCGTCAGCGGAAGATAGATTTGCCAGAAAATCCGGAACTCGCCCGCCCCTTCGATCCGCGCCACCTCCATCATGTCGCTGGGCAGTGTCAGGAAAAACTGCCGCATGAAGAACACTGCGAAAGAGCCCGCCGCCCCGGGAAGAATAATCGCCCAGAACGAATTAAGCAAGCCGTGTCCGCCCCCTCCCGTCCAGTCGTTGCCGCCGACGAAGGGCAGATGCATCAGCACGTAAAAGCTCGGAATCATCGTCACGACGCCCGGAATCATCATCGCCATCAGCAGCACGCGGAACAGCGGCTTGTTGAGCCGGAACGTCAGCTTGGCGAACGCGTAGCCGGCCAGCGAGCCGAGGAACAGGTTGGACAGCACGCCCATGACCGCCAGATAAAAGGAGTTGCCGAAATATCTCAGAAACGGAACGGTCGTAAACGCGTCTCTGTAGTGATCCAGCGTAAAATGCGAAGGCAGCCACCGGATCGGAAACGCAAAAATTTCGCTGTCCGGCTTAAACGAAGTAAGCACGCTCCATAAGAAAGGAAGGAACATGACGAGCGATACGGCCGTAGCCGTGACGTAAAATACGGTCAGATGCAGCGCCCGGCTTGCGCCGGGGCTGTAGTCGCCGGCCGCGGATGTCGTTTTCATCACCTTTCACCCCCCTATACGATCGGCTCTTCCGCTTTGGACAGCCGCATGTTGATCAGCGAGAAAATGAGAATCGCCAGCGCCAGCACGAACGCCTGGGCCGAAGCGTAGCCCATCTGCAGCTGGTTAAAGCCCTGCTGGTAGATGAGATACACGGGCGTCTTCGTCGCGTTCGCCGGTCCGCCCTGGGTCAGCACGAACGCCTGGTCGAACAGCTGCAGAGCGCCGATAATCGACATCGTGCTGACAAGGAACGTCGTCGGCCTGAGCTGCGGCCATGTAATGTAGCGAAAGCGCTGAACCGCGTTCGCGCCGTCCAGCTTGGCCGATTCGTACAGGTAGTCCGGCACGCCCTGAAGACCGGCCAAGTAGATGACCATGTTGGACCCGACCGCCTGCCACAGCGTCACCATAATGACGGAGGCCATCGCCGTTCTCGTCTCCGACAGCCAAGCCGGACCGGTGACGCCGAAGTAGGACAGGAAGCCGTTCAACAGGCCGAATTCCGGGTGCAGCACCCACAGCCATACCGTCGCCGCGGCGACCGCAGACGTCAGCGTCGGCAAGTAGTTCAGCGTGCGGAACACTTTGACGCCCCGGACCGCCTTGTTCAGCAGCAGCGCGATCAGCAGCGAAGTCAGAATGTTCAGCGGCACGAATATGACGGTATAGAACAGCACGTTACGGAACGTCTGCCACAGCAGGCTGTCCGTATACAGCTTCCGATAATTGTCCAGCCCGATCCAGTCCATCCGGCTCAGCACGTCGTAATTCGTAAAGCTCAGGTAAAAGGCCATGAACACCGGAATGACGGTAAAAACGGAGAACAGCAAAATGGCCGGCGAGATGAACAGGTACGCCATGCGCGCCTGATGGGCGTGCAGCTTGCGGGATCGAAACATGTGCGCTCTTCCTTTCTCCTCGAATTCATCCGGCTACGCGAATGCCGCATACGTCCAGCACGAGTTCGCAGTACATCATGTTCGCCCATGAAAACCACGGCCTCGTATACTTCGACGCATCGTCCGCATCGAAGCCTTCGTGCATCATGCCGGCGCCTCCGTCGGTGCGCTCCAGCAGGTCGAGCAGTCTCAGCTTCTCCTCGGGCTCCCGCGCCGTCAATCCCTGCATCGCCAGCGCGATTGGCCAAATATAGCGATGCGGGGTATGCGGACTGCCTATACCCGCCGCTTCTTTCCCCGAGAAAAAGTAAGGATTGTGCTCGCTCAAAATAAAGTTCCTTGTCCGGACATACGTCGGATCGTCATTGTCCGCATAGCCGAGATACGGAATCGAGAGCAGGCTCGGCACGTTGGCGTCGTCCATCAGCTGGTACCCGCCCAGCCCGTCCGTCTCGTAGGCATAAATGTCGCCGAACTGCGGATGGTTCACGATGCCATAGGCGCGTATGCCGGCATCGATCTCCGACGCCAGCCTCTCGGCATCGGCCCGCAGCGCTGCGTCTCCCAACACCCGCTCCGCGATCTCGGCCAACTCGCGCAGCGCCACGACCGCGAACATGTTGGAGGGAATCAGATAACCGTAATCGCAGGCGTCGTCGCTCGGCCGAAAACCGGACCAGGTCATGCCCGTTCGGCCGACAGGCGAACCCTTGCCGTCGCGGGACAGCGTATCGGTAACCGGACAGTTTCTTCTGACGAAGCGATAGTCCGAGTCTTGTTCGTGGTTTTGTTCCTTCCTCCACAGCTCGATAATCAGAGCCGCCGCCTTGCGAAACGTGCCGTTGAACTGCGCGGTCGTTCCGGCGTTTTTCCAAAGCAGGTAAGCCAGGTGAAGCGGATAACACAGCGAATCGATCTCGTATTTGCGCTCCCAGACCAGAGGACTCATGTCGGTCTCGTCGTCCTGATGGCCATGACCGTTCGCGGTTTCGTTAAACGCGTTCGCGTACGGATCGTGAACGACGTAACCCAGCTGCCGCTCCACGACTCCCAGCAGCAGGCGTTCGAATTCCGGCGCGGACTTTGCCAGCAGCAAATAAGGTCTTGCCTGCGCCGCCGAATCTCTGAGCCACATCGCCGGGATATCTCCCGTAATGACGAACGTCGTGCCGTCCTGCAGCCTGCGGAACGTCGTCTCGATCGTATTGCGCATGCAAGCGTCGAACATCTCCTGCGTCTTCGGACGATGCGGCATTTGCCGCTGTACCGAGACGATCCACTGCTGCAAAGCTTCCAGCAGGTCTGTCGATTGAACCATCGTATCCCACTCCCTTATGTCGCCTCTCTATAAGAGAAAAGGGAGGCGAGCCTCCCTCTCCTTTTTTGGCAGCCGCTTACTTCACGTCCGCATTGTCCTTCAGCAGCCGATCGCCCTGCTCCTGCGCTTTCTTAAGCGTCGTCGCCGCATCCTGCTTGCCTTCGAGGAACAATTGCAGGTTCGGCACGAGGCCGTCGCCTTCCATAATAGAGTAGCCCGGATGCTGCGGCCGGATTTTGGCGAAATCGAGCGTATCCAGGAACGGCTGCCACGAAGGATCGTCCTTGAAGAACGGATCTTCGAGCGCCGGCTTGTAGCCCGGAATGTTCAAGCTCGTCTTGGCCCACAGCAGTACGTTGTCCTTGTTCGCGAGCCACCATTTGACGAATTCCCACGCTTCTTCCTTGTGCTTGGAGCCTTCGCCGATGACGAGACCGAAGCCGCCCATGACGCTTCCCTTGTCTCCGTTCGGTCCGGCCGGAGGCGGAACGATGCCGAAATCGAGATCCTGACCGTATTTCTTATAAGTGCTTAACATCCACGGTCCCGTATAGTTCATGGCCAGCTTGCCGGTTACGAAAGCGTCGGTGCCTTCGCCCAAGCCTTGCTCGAAGCCGATTTTGTACACTTTGTCCTGATTCAGCAGCCGATCCCAGAGGTTCAGGACGGACAAGCCTTTATCGTTGTTGAAATCGGTGGCGTCGTTGCTTGCGTTCAGCATCTGGCCGCCCGCCTGCTGGAGATACATGTTGAACAATCCGGCGTCGCCGAGCGAGAAGCCCGCCACTTCCAGTTTGTCGCCGTTCCATTTGGTCAGCGCCTTGGCTGCGGTCGCCAGCTCTTCCCAGTTGGTCGGAGGCTGAAGTCCCGCGTCCGCGAACATCTTCTTGTTGTAGAACAGCGCCCGCGCGTCCACCGTCAGCGGAAGGCCGTACAGCTTGCCGTCGTGGGACAGCTCCTTGAGCGCCTCGTCGTAATAATCCGCCGTGGAGATGCCGTCCCGGGCCATGTATTCGTCGATCGGGTGGAGAACGTTCTTCGGCGCGTACAGGTTCGTCCGCCAGCGGTCCCAGAACATCACGTCGGGCGAGCCGCCGGAAGTCGCGGCCGTCAGAAACTTCGTGATCATATCCTGCTGCAGCACATATTTCACGCGAATTTTGTCCTGCGACTTGTTGAACGCGTCGACCATCGTCTCGAACTGCGTCTGCCCTTCGCCGCCCCAGTCTCCCCAGAACGTAAGCTCGACAACGTCGCCGCTTCCGGAGCTCGACTGGCCTCCCCCGTTCGAAGGCGAAGCCGCTCCTCCTCCGTTGCCGCTGTTGCCGCCGTTGTTGTTTCCGCTGCACCCGGCCAATACCGCAAGCACCATGGCGCAGGTTAATAGGATGCCTATCCACTTTTTCATTTTCGACAGCCCCTTATCCAAGTTATTAAGCGCTTACACATAATATATTAATTCCGACAACATAATATGTCAACATAAATTTTATAAGAAATAAACATATCAACATAATGATTTTCTCATCTGATTCGCCATTCGACGACAAACGGTATCAGTCCTAGTTTCTCAAGGGAGTGCAATCCTGATACGGCGTGATCAAAATTCGATATCCAGGCTGAAGGCGGCACTCACCTTTACAACAGTACCTGTCCCAAAAGTGCGTACTTATAAATTAAAAACACACTCTTTATACTCGAGGAAGGAAATAAAACTCTTACGAAAAGCAAGAGGAGAGCAGGCTGATCGATTCAAAGAAACCCTTGCCCCGTCTGCTTCGGCGAATGCCGGGAGGCTATGGAAGAGATAAGGAGGACGAATGATTGAAAACTCTTGTTATCGTGACACACCCAAACCTAGAAACTTCAGTCGTGAATAAACGATGGGTGGAACAACTCAAAAAATATCCCGAAAAATACACGGTTCACGAATTGCACAAGATTTACCCCGATGGAAACATAGACGTGAAAAAGGAACAAGAACGGATCGAATCACATGGCAATCTTGTGTTGCAGTTCCCTGTATATTGGTTTAATTGCCCGCCTCTTCTTAAAAAATGGCTTGACGACGTTTTCACTTATGGATGGGCGTTTGGTTCAAATGGAGGCGATAAATTAAAGAATCGCAAAGCTGCCTTGGCTGTATCCGCCGGAAGCAGAAAAGAAGATTATAGTGAAGATGGACGTTATCGCTATCCGCTTAGTTATTTATTATCTCCTTTTGAAACCACCTTCCGATACTGCCATGCAAATTATCGTTCGTTTTTCGCGTATTACGGTTCAGAAAACGAGTCCGGTGAAAATACGCTTGATAAAGACAAGTCTGAACTCGAGTTGGAAAAATCCGCGCTGGATTATTTGTGTTTTCTCGACAGGCTGTAATCATCAGCCATGCGGTTATAAAAAAAGAAGTATTTCCTGTTCGGGAGATACTTCTTGGCCATTTAAACGGAACAATTACGCCTGCCGCTGTACAGCCTTCAGAGCGGGCGGACTGTTTTTCTCGCCCCACTCGCACATCATATTTAACAATGGAAGAAGCGAAAGGCCGCTTTCAGACAACGAATATTCGACTTTTGGCGGGATTTGGGGAAATTCCTTGCGGATGATCAGCCCGTCCGCCTCCAGCTCCTTTAACATGACGCTTTGCGTTTTAAAGGAGATGTTGCCGATACATCGATTCAGTTCGTTAAAGCGCATGACTTTATTTTCAAACAGCCAATACATAATGATCATTTTATATTTGCCGCCTATTAAGGACAACGTGTATCCAAAGCCGGTTTCGTTCAGTTTCACGCCGGTTGGAATAGAGGTCTCGCGCACGATTCACACTCTCCTTTCGGTATGGAACAGGCTTCAAACCCGGCGTGGGCGCCGGATTACGCCGTCGTCGAATCGCCCTGCACGATCTCGAACGGAACGGTGTTGTTAAAGGGAATCTCCTTCATATCCCATTGCATCTGCAGCAGGTCCGCGGCGCTGCGCCCCATCGCGAATTCGTCCTGACTGACATGCGTGAACAAATGCTTGTTGAACGGACTGTGCGGAGAATCGAAGCAGACGATGCTGCAATCCTCGGGAATGCGTCTGCCCATCGACAGCAGCACCTCCCGCAGAATGAGCGCCAGGTTGTACTCGACGGCGACGAACGCGGTCAGATCCGGGTTCATTTCCACGAATTTTTTCACATTGGCAAAGTCGACCTGCACGTTGCGCTCCTCGAACGAACGAGGGACCGAGCTGAACAGGTTCGTCATCAGATGCTGCGGATTCATCCGCAGCCCGCGCTGGATCAGCGCGTCGGTATAGCCTTGAATGCGGTCCTCGATCGTCGACGTATTTTCCGCAGGCAGCGTAATAAAGCCGATCTCCGTATGGTCCCGGTCAAGCAGGTGCTGCGTCAGCTCGAACGCCGCCAGACGGTTGTCCGTATACACCGAGCATGCGGCCAATCCCTTCAAGTAGCGGTCGATGAATACGAGCGGATGCTTGTCCAGCACGAGGCGAAGCAGCTCCGAATTGTAATGCTCGCCGTGAACGGGGAAAATAATAAAGCCGTCTACGCCAAGCTGAAGGAACGAGCGAATCGCCTCTTCCTCTTCTTCCCGCTTGTCGTACGTTATTTTCATCAGCATGCGACAGCCCAGCTCGGACAGCCGCTCCTCGACGCCGTGGATCATCCGCAATCCGTAAGAATCGGCGAAGTCGGGCAGAATGAGGCCGACCAGCTTCCAGCTCTGCGGGTACGATTGCCGCGTTCCCTGAATCAGCTCCGGCTCGGGCAGCGTATCGGCGACGAAGGAGCCTTTGCCCTGCACGCGCTCGATCAGGCCGTCCGCGGACAGCATTTCGAGCGCCTTCTTCGAGGTGATGCGGCTGACGTTGAACTGGTCGGCCAATTCCTTCTCCGACGGGACTCGCCCTCCCCGGGGCAGCTCTCCGCTTTTGATTTTTTCCAGCAGATAGTGGTAGATTTGCTCGTACAGTGGACCGTCCATTTTACCATCCCTTGATGTATCATGATATATCAACTATACCTAAAATCATGAAACCTATCAAGTTGAATTTCATTGCCGCGAAATGCGTGGGAGGGGATGTTGAAGCAAATGCCGGAAGGGCGGCGTTACGTGGGGGAGTGGTTCTATGGCTGGATCATGAGGGCGCAAGAGGATCGATGAAAACGCAGAAGCATCTCCCTCTGCCTTTCCATCGATCCTCGCCCCTTCCTGCCCGGCCGCCGTCAACAGTAGTCCGCCGAATCTTCCAGATAGCGTTTGAGCACGATCGCTTGATTATGCCGCTCGTCTCTGGCGCCGTACAGCAGCGTGACGTCCCGTTCCTTCGCCCATGAGCGCAGACGGTTAAGGTGGGGCGCGGCGGAGCCGCTTTTCAATTCGGCCAAATAGCGTTCCCGGAATTCCTCGAACCGTTCCGGCCGATGACCGAACCAGCGGATCAGCTCCGGGGTGGGCGCGATTTCTTTCAGCCACGCCTCCGCGCCGACTCGTTCCTTCGTCATGCCTCGCGGCCATAGCCGGTCAACCAGAACCCTGACTCCGTCTTCGTCGTTCGCAGCTTCGTATACCCGTTTGATTTTGAACTGTCCCATAACGTCCTTTTCACCACTCCGCGACGCTGCCGTCCGCATGGCGCCAAAGCGGGTTTTTCCAGTTGTGTCCGACCTCCGCCATCTTGCGAACATGCGCTTCGTCGATCTCGATGCCGAGCCCCGGGCCGGCCGGGATCGCGACATGTCCGTCCGTGTAGGCGAACACCGACGGATCGGTGATATAATCGAGCAGATCGTTGCCCTGGTTGTAATGGATGCCCAAGCTTTGCTCCTGGATAAAGGCGTTGTGGCAGGTCGCGTCCACCTGCAGACAGGCCGCCAGCGCGATCGGTCCGAGCGGGCAATGCGGCGCCAGCGCCACGTCGTACGCTTCCGCCATGCTCGCGATTTTCTTGCACTCCGTAATGCCGCCCGCATGGGACACGTCCGGCTGGATAATATCGACGTATCCGTCCGAGAGCAGACTCTTGAAATCCCACCGCGAGAACATCCTCTCTCCCGTGGCGATCGGAATGTGCGTCGCGTTCGCGATGTCCCGCAGCGCTTCGTTGTTTTCCGGCAGCACCGGCTCTTCGATGAACAGCGGGCGGTAGGCTTCCAGCTCCTTCGCCAATATTTTGGCCATCGGCTTATGGACCCTTCCGTGAAAATCGATGCCGATGCCGAAATGCGGACCGGCCGCCGTCCTCACCGCCGCCACTCTCTCCAGCACCTGATCGATTTTCTCGTAGCTGTCGACGTATTGCAGCTCCTCGGTCGCGTTCATTTTAACGGCCGTAAACCCCGCCGCCTGCGCGCGCACGGCCGCCTCCCCGACGTCGGAAGGCCGGTCTCCCCCGATCCAGGAGTACACCTTCATCGATTTGCGGCAGGCTCCGCCCATAAGCTGATAGATCGGAGCTTGATGGAATTTGCCCTTGATGTCCCACAGCGCCTGGTCGATCCCGGCGATCGCGCTCATCAGAATGGGACCTCCGCGGTAGAAGCCGCCCCGGTACATCGCTTGCCAATGATCCTCGATATCGAGCGGGTTCTGCCCGATCAAGTAGCCGCTCAGCTCTTCGACCGCCGCCTTCACCGTATGCGCCTTGCCTTCGACGATCGGCTCTCCCCAACCGGATATCCCTTCGTCGGTCTCGATTTTCAGGAACAACCATCTTGGCGGTACGACGAACGTTTCCATTTTTGTAATTTTCATGCGTCTCTCCCTCTCGCTTGAATCGCGTTCAGCATGTCTTGAATGTGGGCCTTCATCAACGCTCGCGCCTGATCCGCCTGTCTCTCCTGAATGGCGATGGCGATCAGCCTGTGATAGCCGGCCGCCTTCTCCCGCATATGCGGCAGCTTGTCCGTCTCTCTTCTCCCCTGCGCGGATAAGTCCGCGACAACGCTCAGCATCTGCGCCAGCAGCGGATTGCCGGCGGCGTCCGCAATTTCCCGATGGAATTGCACGTCGGTCGCAAAATGATCCTCGCCGGCTTCCATCTGCGCCTCCATCCGGTCGGCCAGCTCGCGGATGAGCCGGGCTTGCGGGACGGTCGCGCGCACCGCGCAATAAGCGGCCAGCTCCGGCTCTATCGCCAGGCGCGCTTCCAGCAGCTGAAGCAGCGAATGCGTCTCCATCCCCCGCAGCCGCCCGGTCGGATCGCCCAGCAGATCCGGATCGTTGGCGACGAATATGCCTCTGCCGTGCTCGATGCTGACAAGCCTCCGGCTCTCCAGCACGCGCAGCGCCTCCCGCACCGACGTCAAGCTGTACCCGTAGCGCGAGGCCAATTGCTGCATCGTCGGCAGCCTTTCCCCCGGCTTCCATTCGCCGGTGCGGATGTTCTCTTCCATTCGCTTCAAAATTTCTTCGTGGGCCAGCTTTTTCATATTGCTCCCGTATCTTGGCCTCCGTCCGTATAGATATGATCTTTATACATATAAGATAATATCTTTATATTCATTGTGTCAACCCGATATCGCCCCTGACGAAAATGCCCGACAATCCGCGCCGTCAAAAAAGAAGCTCGCCGCGGCGGGAAGCCGTTATGGCGAGCTTCTTATTTCATGTTTTTATCGCGGTGTCGCACGGCTTAAAGTGAATTCGAACGCCAGCTCTCCGTCCGCCGGGATTTGATATTCCCGGTGCACGGGCGCGCCCCAGCTGTCGTCGCCTCCGACGCCCATTTGCCGTCCCGCCACGGTTACGACCGTGTAATGCGGCTGCGGCAGCTCCCACGGATGCGCCGCGTTTTCGAGCTCCAGCGCCGTATAATGAGAAACGCTGCACTCTACCGGGGTGGACAGCGAAGCGTTCAGCTCCAGCCCGGCGCCGGTCGCATCCGTTAGGCGCACGCGGCGAACCCCGGTTCGGTTGCCCGACTCCTGCGGCACCAGGTAACGCGACGCCAGCTCGGTAACCTTGCGCCTGAATGTGCCCAGTCGCGCTCCGTGGACGCGGTCGATATAATTTTCCTCCGGGCCCATCGCGTACCACTCGGTTTCGTCATAGTCGGCGGACAGCTTGAAGGATAACCCGAACATCGGCAGGTTCGGCAATCCGGCCGCCCCCCGATACTTCGAACGCACCCGTACGCTTCCGTCCGCGAATACGGTATAAGCGACGGCGACCCGCACGTCCGCGCCGATGCCGAAGATGTAGTCGAAGCTCACGGTAACGGTTCCCTTCTCCTCGCTCAGGAGGACGCCGTCGCATTTGCGGGCCGCGGTGGCGGCGAGCCACGCTCCCGCCGAATAGGCCAGCGAGACGCCCTTGTCGTTATCGGTTGTCGCTCTCCAGAACTGCGGATACGGAGGAACCGCGATCATCTCCCTGCTGCCGTAACGAAGCGAAACCAACGAGCCCGCTTGCTTGGAGAACAACACGGCAAACCCGTTCCCGGCGACCCCGATGTTCACGTCGCCTTCGACGACGCGAAGCGGCCCTTCCGGAAGAGGCTTCTCCGCTCCGGGCACGAGGAACGTCGTCTGTCCGAAGGCGATCTCGAAGCCGGCTTCCGCCCAGGCGGTCGCTTCCGCAAGCACGAGCGAGGCGTCGATCCAATACTCTCCCGGCTTATCCGACACGTCCGGCAGCCCGAACGGCACGAAAGCCGAAGTCTGCGCCGGGACTGACACCTCCGCCCGGCCGGAAGCAATCTCCGTTCCTTCATAATAAAGACGGTAGACCAGGCTTAATCCGTCCGTTCCCGCAAACAGGCTTTCGTTGACGATCTTTACGCCGTTCGCGGATGGCGCCAGCTTATAATTCTGGTACAGGAACTTGACCTCCTGCATTTTCGGCGTCACGGTCCGATCCGCGTACACGATGCCGTTGCCGCAAAAGCTGTAATCGGTCGGCCGGTCCTCGAAATCCCCGCCATACGCCAGAAACTCCCGTCCGTAACGATCCTTTTTCACCAGCGCCTGGTCGATGTAGTCCCAAATGAAGCCGCCTTGATACATCGGATATTTGTTTTCCAGCTCCGTGTATTTGTGCAGGCCGCCGACCGAGTTGCCCATCGCGTGCATATATTCGCAGCTGATGTACGGCTTGGCCGGATCGGCCTGCAAGTACGCTTCGATATCGGCCGGCTTGGCGTACATACGGCTCTCCATATCGCTCGTCTCGTCGTACTCGCGATTATGGAACACGCCTTCGTAATGCACGAGACGGCCGGGATCGGCCTCCCGGAAGTAGTTCGACACCTGCAAAATCACTTCCCCCGCGTACGATTCGTTGCCGCAGGACCAGATCAGGATCGAAGGATGGTTTTTGTCCCGCTCCAGCATCGAGCGCGCCCGGTCCATGACGATATCGCGCCATTCCGGACGATTGCCGGGAACGTTCCACGAAGGCTCGACCGCCCCCATCTTCTGCCAGGAACCGTGCGATTCCAGATTCATCTCGTCGATCACATACACGCCGTATTCGTCGCACAGCTCATACCACAGCGTCTGGTTCGGGTAGTGCGACGTCCGCACCGCGTTGATGTTGTTCCGCTTGAGCGTCGCGATGTCCCACAGCATATCCTCCCGCGTAATCGCTCGGCCTCTCCTGCAGTTGAACTCGTGGCGGTTAACTCCCTTGAACACGATGCGCTCGCCGTTCAGGCACATCAGCTTGTCCTTCATCTCGAAACGCCGGAAGCCGACGTTCTGAACGATCGCCTCCGCCAGCTCGCCCTGCCCGTTATAGACCGAAATGCAGGCTTTGTATAAGTACGGGTTTTCCGCGCTCCACCGCTCCACGCGTCCGACGTCCAGCGACAGTTTTAACCTGCCGCCTGCGAATTCGCCCGTCCCCGTCGCTACGACGGCGCCAGCTGCGTCCTTTAATTCCAGCTTGGCAGCGGCCCTGGGCGCGAGAGGGGCATTTTCCAGCAGGAGATCTGCGCTCAGCAGCCCCGTCGTATAGGTATCGTCCAGGTCCGCGCGCACGAACAGGTCCCGGACATGGACGCCCGGAATCGTATAAAGGTACACATCGCGAAAAATGCCGGAGAAGCGCCAGAAGTCCTGATCCTCCAGCCAGCTCCCCGTGCTCCGCTGATAGACTTCCACCGCCAGCTTGTTGTCGCCTTCCCGCACGTAAGGAGTCAGGTCGAATTCGGACGGCGTGAAGCTGTCTTCGCCGTACCCGACGAACTCGCCGTTCAGCCACACATAGAAAGCCGATTCCACCCCTTGAAAAGAAATAAACACAGGGCGATCCTTCATGCTCATGGGAAGCTCGAACGTCGTCGCATAGCTGCCGACCGGGTTGGACGTCTGCGAAACGTCAGGGGGTCTTAACCCGTCCAGGCCGTCCCACGGATACATCGTATTGACGTACTGCGGCCGCCCCCAGCCCTGCAGCTGGATGTGGCCGGGCACCTCGATGTCGTCCCAGCCCCCGCAGTCGAAGTCGGGCCGGTAGAAATCTTCGGCTCGGCTGGCCGGATTCGCGGCATAGCTGAATTTCCAGGTCCCGTTTAAGGAATGACGCAGCGGCATTGCGCCGCCCGCTTCGGCTTCTTCCATCGTTGCGTAATAGCGATGGTCGGAATGCGCGTCGAGCCGATTGACCTGATACACGCCGACGTCGCTGAGCCACGCCAGACTGGGCATGCTTTCTCTCGCATTCTCCCTGACTCTCTCTGCCACTCTCTCTTTCACACTTTCTCCCACTCGTTATCCCTCATTTTTCCCATGATGAACTTTCATCGTTACAGATCGCGGATGCCACTATATGGACGTGGATTTATAATTTTCTTGCAGCATTTGCTTCGCGATATAAAAAATTTGTCCCATGTGCTCGGAGTAATGCGCAGCGCATTGATGCAGCATATCCAGATTTGTCCGTTCTCGGTTTCTAACCCGTTGCTTCTGCTCCAGTTGTTCATCGGCGATCGTGTTGACGGTAACAATCACCAGCTCGAAACGGTCTTGAACCAGCTTTTCCAACTCGGGCCTTGTCATATAGATCGGTTCGAATTCGTCTTTACGATTTCTGTGAATGTCGCGGCCCAAAATTCCTTTCATAATTCTTTCTTGAATATTGCCGTCAACATGCCTGAGCAGCGTCGATATGCTATGACTCGCGCCGTCCGGTCTCCAATTGACTTGATCGTCGCTAAGCTGTTGAAGAGCTTTCAGGATACGTCTTCTTAATTCTTCGAACTTGTTCGAAAGCCAGCTTCTGTTAAAATCATAGTTCATGGCCTGCCTCCTCTGAAAACGGCTTATCCGATTCCATGCGCGAATATGCCTTCCTCTCGTATTATAGCGCCAGTAAAGCAAAGCCGCAGCAAACCTCAGCATATGGGCATGCAACCGAAGTATAAAGCATAAGGCGGAGCGATTCCAGATCAACCTCTTGCTTTATGTGAACAATCCGAGCTTATCGGCATGAACGATTATGAAGTCTGTTACCGCCGCACATTAAGGAAGCCGAGCCGCCCGCCGCTCCGACAAACCGCAAATAAAATCAGCAACCGCAAATATGTTCACAACCAAAAGCCGCGAAAATTCATGCCTGCCTGATCGTTCCACTGTTGTGCATAGGCCGATCAAGCTATAATAAATCGAAATCGTACCGTTCATCTCCATTTTCGTACAAAGGGAGGCCGCCATGAATCTCAAAAAAATGAGCCGCAATCGAAAGCTGTACACGCGAATCCTGATCGGAATTACGCTATGCATCGTTGCGGCGCTCGTTATCGCCTCCTACGTCTACTATTATGCGTTCGCCCGGATCTTGCAGAAGGAAACGTTCCAGTCCGATCTGAATCATTTGCGGCAGACAAGCCAGACCGTCGCCCGAACGAGCGACAATGCGCTGACGGTCTCCTCGCAAATTTATCGCAACGGCACGATCGCCAAGCTGCTCTACTACAAAGCGCCGGATGCCTTCGATATTCAGGCGGCCATGCTCGATCTGGACGGTTACTTGGCCACGATGCCCTTCATCCAATCCATCTACGTCTACCATCCGGATGCGGGATATTATATCGTTTCTCGCGAAGGACAGCAGCGCGGTCTGACACCCGAGAGTCTCGTGGAAGAATCGGGGATCAACGAGATCGTGGAAAACTTTCACGAGTTTAAGCCGTTTACGCCAATCCCCAGAACCTTTCATTACAAAGGGGAGGAGCAGTCCCCCAGAGGCGCTTTCACGTATCTCCTGTATGACGCCATCGGCTTCGACCGGAAGATCAACTCGGCGATTATCGTCAACGTATCCGCCGATTGGGTGAATTACGATTTGGGAATCGACAATTTCCAGGGCGCGAGCAAAAATTATTTTATCGACGATCAGGACAACATTCTGTCCGTCGGCGAGTTATCGGAAGTGCAGTGGGGACAAGAGGAACGTTTACTCATTAAGGAGACGATTCAAAGCCATCAATCCGGCTATACGATCGCCGATTTCGAAGGCGTCAAATCGCTCATTACGTACACTTCGCCCGACAAATACGGCTGGCAGTATGTCAGAATTACTCCCTATGAAGCGATCACGGCAGCCGTAACGAAGGTGCGCTCGACGACTTTGCAGATCGCCACCGTAATTCTGGGGGTCGGTCTGATGCTATCCTGGCTGCTCTCCCGCTTCCTGTACGTTCCGATTCATAAAATCGAAAGCCGGGTGGAGGCCCTGGAATCGGAACGCCGCGACAGCAGCTACACCGTTCGTCAGAATATGCTGCGGAAGCTCGTCCAGATGAAGGACTTTAATCCGGAATATCAGTTGGACAAATTGCAGAGCCTGAACATTTCGTTCGACTTTACCCGGCCCTACATGCTCGCCCATATCCGGATCGACGGGCTCAAACAGCTTAAGGATCAGGGGCATAACGACTTGCTGACCTACAAATTCGCCATTATGAATATCGCGTCGGAAATTTGCTCGAAGTTTATGCGCGTGGAGGCGGTCGATCTGGAGGAGAACGGCCTGCTACTTATGATGAACGCTCTGAGCGGACAATTGCCCGGCCCCGAGCTGCAGCTGATGTTTGGCGAAGTGCAGCATGCGTGCAAGGAGTATCTAAATTTGAGCGTAACCGTCGCCTATTCTCCGTACAGCAGCGAACCGCTTGAGCTTCATTACCTGTTCAAGGAGGCGCATTCGGCGTCTCAGCATCGCTTTTTTCTCGGTACGAATACGATCATCGCCTCTTCCGGGCTGGATTTGTCCGACAGCACCGCCTATGCGTTCCCCGTCGGCAAGGAGAAGAGAATGATCGACGCCCTCATCGGCGGCAAAAACGACGAGGCTAAAGCGCTTTTTGAAGAAATAATGCAAGAAACTGCCCATTACCCGCCTGTCATCGCCAATGTGGCGGCCAAGCATCTGACCGTCTCGCTTACGAATATGATTACGGAAATCGAACGAAACGGCTCGCTGCAGCTCGGATTCGGACCGGAAGCCATTCCGGATATTGCGGAATGCGAGACGCTGGAGGAATTGACGGAACGGTATTACGCTCTGTTCGAGGTGCTGAAGCTCAGGCTTGTGGAGAAACGAAGCGGCAAGCAGGAGGAGCTGACCCGCCGGATTACCGAGCTGATCGAGACGCAATACGCCGACCCGAACTTAAGCCTGAATTATATCGCGGAGGAGCTCAACATGTCTCCTTATCACATCAGCAGAGTGTACCGCCATCAGACGCTGAACAATATCGTGGATCGCATCAACCAGGTGCGCATGGACAAGGCCAAGGAGCTTCTGATTCAATCGGAGCATTCGGTCGCGGAAATCGCGGAGCGGACAGGGTACACAAACAGCTCGTATTTTCACCGGATTTTCAAAAAGATCAACGGCGTTACGCCTTCGGAATTTCGCAAAGCGGGACGATAAAAAGGGACAAGCCGCATCTATCTCCTTCCGAAAGATGCAGGATGGGGCTGCTTCGTAAGCCAGGGCAACTAAAATGATAGAAAAAAGAATGGGGATATATCTCCTGTAGAGCGAAGCGCCTGCCTCATACGGTCATGAAATTACCCTGTCACGGGTTAATCCATTCTTAATTTCATGACCGTATCAGCAGCGGAAGGAGATATATCCCCATGGTAATAAATAGATCATTTTATAGGTGGACCCTCTAATGACTTAACGAAACAGCCTCAGTCTCCGAATCCGCCGCGTCGAGTCAGGTTTATTGGATTCCCGCTTCTTGCAGATAAGCCAGCCATTGATTGGTGTAACCCTGCTGCACCTTCTCGAGCCCCGCCTGCTTCGCTTTATCCATAAACGTGGCAAGCCCCTTCTCGACGTCCGCGACCTGACCGGCCAGCAGCGGGAACAGATACTGCTTCTCGACCTGCTCCAAGGCGGCGCGCTCCGCCTGGTACTCCGTATAATCCTCGGCAAAACCGGTGTAGATGTCCGGCTTCTGGATTTTGTCCAGCTCGTCGAAGATCGCCTGGACTCCGTCATAGCTGGGCTCGAACAGCATAAATTCCGGATTGCGCCATGCCCAGCCCTGCATGTTCTCTCTCAGGAAGCCGTTCGTGTCGGCATTGCCAAGCATTTTATAATAGCCGTTCTCGACCTCGTAGTTGACTCCCTCGATGCCGTATTCCGTCAATTGATTATAGCGTTTGTCCGTTACCATTTTCTCGTAGAAGGCAAGCGCGCGTTCCGCGTTCTCGCTGTGCGCCGGAATCGCGAAGCCGTTATGAATCGGATGCACCGGCGTCGCATAGCCTTTGGTCAAGCCGTACGGGTGGTAGCCGAGCTCCCAGTCCGGATGAAGCGACTTCATATTGTTAAGCGTTTGATTGTACCGGGTGGGGTTATCGCCCAGCATGGCCGCCGTAGTTCCATTGATAAGTTTATCCTGGTTCGTATCCTTCACGTTCAGCTCGTTTTTCGAGATATAGCCTTTTTCCGCCCAGCTTCTGTACAGCTTCAGATCCTCAAGATGCTCCGCGGAGCCCCAGTAATTCGTCACCTGCGACGGATTGCCGTAAGGCGCAAACACCCCGTAAGGCATAGGGCCTACAATATCCCGGGCGATATCCAGATGAGAGTCGGACAAAGCCGCCGCGACATCCGAACCGATCGCCACCGGCTGAATGTTCGGCTCGTTCTTCTTGATGCCCGCCAGATAGGCTTCGAAGGTAGCCATATCGACCGGCTTGGGCAGGTCGTATTTCTGACGCAGATCTTCGCGCCATACGAATCCGCCCGTTACATACTCCTTGTAGGTAGCAGGCACAGTGTAGATTTGTCCGTCGATTCTGACCGCGTCCCACATATCCTGAGGTACGAATTGATTCAAGACGGGCGCTGCCTTCGGAAGCAGCTCGTCCAGCGGCATAAACGCCTTTTTCTTCGCATACTGCTGATATTGCGTCCATTCGGCGGTGAAGATCAAGTCGACCTTCTGACCCGTGGACAACAGCAGCTTGTACTTCTGATCCCAATCCGTCCACGTCGTAAAGTTGAACTTGACCGTCGCATTCAAATCCTCAAGCGCCATTTTATTGATTTCCGCTTCGATCTTGGCCAAGTCCTTCGGCGCGTTGCCGAGCATGTAGAATTGAAGCTCCACTTTCTTCGAGGTGTCGATGCCCGCAGGCTCTGCGGACGGCGATTCGGACGATCCGGACGGCTCTGCCGACGGCGAATTGGACGCCTGCGACGAGGACGGGCTTTCCGACGACTTGTTGTTATTGCCGCTGCAAGCGGTAATCAGCGATAACAACAGAACGATGGATAAGATCAGACCTGACGATTTTTTCAACTTTCCTGGCATGTGAATCCTCCCTTTGCGTTCCTTCTAAATTATATATGTTAGCCAGTCCCAGGTCTCCCTGAGAGCGGTTCTAACCTTTAACGGCCCCGATCGTCAGTCCTTTAACGAAATAACGCTGAATGAACGGGTAGAGCAGCAGAATCGGTCCGGTGACGACGATCGCCATCGCCATCTTCATCGATTCGGTCGGCACGCCTTCCGTTAAAACGATCCCGGTTCCGGCCCCGATATTTCTCAGGAAATCGGCTGTGTTGATAATGTTGTACAAGTAGAACTGCAGCTGGTACTTCTCAGGGCTGTTAATATACATCGCGGACGAGAACCAGTCGTTCCAGTAATGCAGCGCCAGAAACAGGCCCACGGTCGCCAGACCGGGAACGGCGAGCGGAAGCACGATTCGGTAATAGATCAGAAAATCGTTGGCGCCGTCGATTTTGGCCGATTCCGTCACCTCGTCGGGGACGGCGGAGCTGATGAAGCTTCGCATCAGGATGATCAGGAACGGCGTCATCAGCGACGGCCAGATGAGCGCATACATGCTGTCGGTAAACTCCAAATATTCCGTAATCAAAATATAGTAAGGAACAAGTCCTCCCCCGAACAGCGTCGTGAAGTAGATGACGAAGGAGAAAAAGTTGCGATACTTGAAGTCTCTGCGCTGCAGCACGTAACCGGCCATCGTCATCATGAACAGGCCAAGCGCCGTACCGATAACGGTAACGAGCGAGGTTACGCCATAAGCTCGCAGAACCTCGTCCGGGACCTTGAAAATGATCCGATAGCCTTCCAGTGAAAATTTGCGCGGAATGATGTTGTAGCCTTCCTGCAAAATCGATTCGTTGCTCGACAACGACGCCGATACAATGAGTATGAACGGCAGGATGCACAGAATGCTGCCTCCGATCACGACGACGTAAGCGAGCAAGCGGAACCATACGGCGGAGCCGTCTTCTCTGATCTTCATCGATTGCCTCCCCCTCTAGAACAAAGCGTACTCTTTGTTGACCTTGCGAATGATACCGTTGACGACCATGATCAGCGCAAAACCGAACAGCGACTGATAGACCCCTGCGGCCGTCGCCATCCCCATATCGAACGTAACTTTGAGTGAACGGTATACGTAAGTGTCGAGAATATCGGTCGTGCTGTACAGAAGACCGTTATTGCCTACCATCTGGTAGAACAGATCGAACTGTCCCTTCATGATCGAACCGAGCGAAAACAGCAGCAGGATGACGAAGGTGCTTTTCAACATCGGAACGGTGATGCTCCACGCTCTCTGAAACATGTTGGCTCCATCGATTCGCGCCGCTTCGTAATATTCCTCGCTAATGCCCGTAATGGAAGCCAGATAGATGACCATGCTGTAGCCGAAGCTTTTCCACAAATAAAACACGACAATCAAGATGATCCACAGCCCGGGCTTGTTGTACACGTCTATCGGCGCGATTCCGAATCGCTCCAGCACCGTATTCAGCACCCCTTGTTCATAGTTGAACAGGTTAAACACGATAACGCTCAGAATGACGAAGGAGACGAAGTACGGCAGGAACAGAACCGATTGCGTCATTTTCTTGAACCACTTGCCCTTGAGCTCGCTGAGCAGTACCGCGACGGAAATCGAGAGCACGTTCCCGAGAATAATGAACGCCAGATTGTATCCGATCGTATTTACGGTCAGTTCGATCAGCTTCCCGGACTTCCATAGAAATTCGAAGTTTTTCAACCCGACGAAGCTCATATTGAACAGGCTCGTGTTGAACTCGAACTGCACGAACGCATAATAAATTCCGATCATCGGCGCGTAGTTGTTAATGAGAAAGTAGACGAGTACGGGAAGCAGCATGAGAAATAAAATCCGATTCGCGTACAGCTCGTGCCAGAGCCCTCTTGTTTTCGTTTTGTTCATGTTTCCCCTCTTTCCTCTGATTGACATCCGGTGCAATCCCGTTGGCTTTCGTCCCTTTCCTTGGTTTGTCCCCTGCTTGAATCCAATATAGAAGAGCGGCAAATTCCGGTATAGTGACAATCCGTTTCATCATTGACTTTTTCGGGGGTCGGGAGAGTGAACGAATCTGACATTTCTGCACTGGAGCCGGTTTGTTCAGCTGTTCGGCCGGTTATGCTTGCCGAATCGCCAAAAAAAGCGACAGTTGGGGACGCGCAACCCTGCGTCCTTCACTGTCGCTTGTTCGGTGCGATTTTAGCTGCCGAAAGCTTCTTGGCTTATGTCCTATGAATGGGCTTCGTTCGAATACCGCCGCCAGCCTGCTCCTCCGGGCGCGGGACAGCTTCTATCCTTGAACTTGGCGGCGATTCTGACGAAGCACCCGCATAACGCGCACGTATGCCCTCCGACCAGCTTGGCGCAATCGCGGCACAGGTTCAGCCGCTCTTGATAAATGTCGTCCGGAACGCAGACGCCGCTGTCGGGACGAAACATCGGCGCGGCCAGCAGCTTGTCGATTCGTTCCTCGGACACCCGATAGTCGTCCCGGCAGCCTTTGCACGGCGAATCGCCGCCCGTTCCCGTCCTCATTGCCGCGCAGTCAACTCCAGAACAGCGACGGACATCGGCGGCAGGTTGGCCGTCAACTGCTTGCCTTCGACGACGAAATCGGTAAACGCGGCCGGCGCAACCCGATCGGGGCTGTCGAACGTATTGTGGCCGTCCGTCCGCTCCGAAGCGAGAAGGGAGCCTTTGACCTGTAGGTCGCCCTCGATCCATCCTCTCAGCTCGATGGCAACGCTCGCGCCCGACCGATGATCCAGATTGCACAGACTCAAGTGGATGCGGCCTTCGGCATCTCGCGAAGCGGACGCGGAAATTTGCGGCAAAGCTTCTTGACCGCTTCCGATCTGCTCGACCGTCTCGTGCAGGTCCAGCAATTCCGCATCCTGATGAACCTTAAACAAATTGAAGACATGATAGGTCGGCGTCAGCAGCATGCGCTCGCCTTCCGTAAGAACGACAGACTGCAGCACGTTGACCAACTGCGCGATATTCGCCATGCGGACGCGGTCGCTGTGCCGATGGAAGACGTGCAGCGTAATCCCGGCGACAAGCGCGTCGCGGATCGTATTTTGCTGATACAGGAAGCCCGGGTTCGTGCCCGGCTCGACATCGTACCACGTTCCCCACTCGTCCACGATCAGACCGACGCGCTTGTCCGGGTCGTACTGATCCATAATCGCGGAGTGCCTTGCGATCAGCTCCTCCATATGCAGCGCCTTGCGCAGCGTGATCGTCCATTCGGATTCGGGAAAACCGGTGGCGGAGCCCTTCTCCGACCAGGAGCCCGGAATCGTGTAGTAGTGCAGCGTGATGGAATCCATAAACCGCTGGGCCTGCTTCATCAGCGTTTCCATCCAATGATAGTCGCCCTCGCTCGGCCCGCAGGCGATTTTGTGAATCCGGTTGTCCCCGTAGCTGCGGACATAGGTTTGGAATTGACGATACAGATCCGCATAATATTCCGGACGCATATTGCCGCCGCAGCCCCAGTTCTCATTGCCGACGCCGAAGTACTTCACCTGCCACGGCTGTTCCCGCCCGTTGCGCTTGCGCCACTCGGCCATTGGAGACACGCCATCGAACGTTAAGTACTCGACCCATTCGGACATCTCCTGTACAGTGCCGCTGCCTACGTTGCCGTTAATGTACGGCTCGCATTCGAGCAGCTCGCACAGTCTCATAAACTCATGCGTTCCGAAATGATTGTTTTCCACGACGCCGCCCCAATGCGTGTTAACCATGCGCTTGCGCTCTTCTCTCGGGCCAACGCCGTCCTTCCAATGATATTCGTCCGCAAAGCAGCCCCCCGGCCATCTCAGCACCGGAATTTTGAGCTGTTTCAATGCCTGCAGTACGTCGTTGCGAATGCCGTCCGTGTTTGGAATCGGGGAATCCTCCCCGACCCAGAGCCCTTCGTAAATGCATCGTCCGAGATGCTCCGAGAAGTGTCCGTAAATGTTGCGGTTGATCGTGCCCTTCGCCCGATCCGCGTGAATGACGATTCGGTTGGCCATCTGAATCCTCTCCTTTAGGAATAATATTTTCATTAATTGAATCATAAATACATTAACTACAATTCCATAATAAAAGCGGACAGCTAAAATCGCAAACCTTTTTTGCCGAAATTTCGCAGCCGCATCAAATGTTGTTTAACCTCGTCCTTGTAAAAGCCTCGCGATAAGCAGTCGGTGTGACCCCCGAATGCCGCTTGAACCACTTGGCGAACTGTTTCTCATCCGCGAAGCCGACCCGGTCGGCCACCTCTTTCACATACAGTTTGCTGCCCGCAAGCAGCTGCTTGGCCGCCTCAAGCTTGACGGAATGCACGTAATCCAGCAGGCCGGAGCCGAAGTTGCGCTTGAACATCCGCGTCAAATACTGCTTGTTGTAGCCGCTGTACGCCGCGATTCGCTCAACCGTAAATTGCTTTTCCAGAGCATGGAGCCGAATCCATTCCCGCAGCTCGGCGAGCTTGGGGTCCGGACTGGAAGGCCTCCCCTGCTCCGCCAGCTCGATCAACAAGCAGGTCAGAAAATAGTCCCCGGCATGAGGCAGGCTGTAACCGCCGCTGGCCGCATGCAGCAGTTGACGCGCGAGAATGTGCAGCCGGTTCGGATTGGCGCATTTCGCGTGCAGCGGCAGGAAGCCGTCGGGATCGCGCCCGTCCGCCTCGGGCTGCATGAAGTGGAACCAATAGAACGACACGCCGGGCAAGGAGGGCTTGAACCCTCGATGAAACTGACCCGGCCGCAAAATCATCGCCTCCCCCGGCCCGATCTCGTACCGCTCCCCTTCGACCTCCAAGTAGACGATTTCGGACACCCCGAGCAGCAGCTCGTAATCCGTTATTTTTCTTGCCATATGGGACCAGGGCTCCTCGGCCAGAAAATGGCCGCCCATATGCAGCCGATACGGCCGGTGCGTATAAAACGGCAGCAAGCTCGCAACCTCCCCGCGGAAAGAATAAAAGTCACTTTTTGACACCTAATCTATCGGAGCGCCTACCGACAAAGCCGTGCCTCTTCGTTAAAATGATCATACATCAAACCACCTTCGAATGGAGAGTAGATTATGGAGACGACGAATCGTCGACCGGGCCTTAGCCATCCTGTAGAGCTGAAACACGTCAGACTTAACGACCCGTACTGGCAATCGTACGTGGAGCTCGTCAACGACACGATCATTCCGTACCAATGGGAAGCGCTGAACGACAGAGTGCCCGATGCGGAGCCGAGCCACTGTATTCGCAATTTCCGCATCGCCGCGGGACTGGAAGCCGGAGATTTCGCCGGCCTCGTCTTCCAGGATACCGATCTCTACAAGTGGCTGGAGGCGGTCGGCTACTCGCTGACGAACAAGCCGAACGGCGATCTGGAGAGGCTGGCGGATGAAGCGATCGAGCTGCTCGCGTCCGCGCAGCTGGAAGACGGGTATTTGAATACGTACTTTACGATCCGCAATCCGCAGGCCCGCTGGACGAACCTGACGGATTGCCACGAAATGTACGCCGCCGGACATCTGATCGAGGCGGCCGTCGCCTATTATCGCGGAACCGGCAAGACGAAGCTGCTCGACGTCGCCCGGCGCGTCGCCGATCACATCGATCGGCGATTCGGTCCGGGAGAGCGGCAAATTCAAGGCTATGACGGCCATCAGGAAATCGAGCTGGCGCTGGTGAAGCTGTACGAGGCGACGGGTGAACGGTGCTACCTGGAGCTTGCCGGCTTCCTGATCGACGAACGCGGCCAGGAACCGAATTTCCTGCATCGGGAATGGGAGGCCCGCGGACGAACCTCTTACTGGAATCCCGGCGTCGTTCAGTCCAAGCCGCCCGCGCCGGAATATCATCAAGCCCACAAGCCGGTGCGGGAGCAAGAGGTCGCGGTCGGACATGCCGTACGCGCGGTTTACATGTATACGGCCATGGCGGACCTGGCGCTTCATAATGACGATTCCGAGCTGCTGGAAGCATGCCGAAGACTGTGGGCCAACATGATCGGCAAGCAGATGTACGTAACCGGCAGCATCGGCTCCACCCCTCACGGCGAAGCGTTTACGTTCGATTACGATTTGCCGAACGATACGAACTATTCCGAGACGTGCGCGTCGATCGGATTGATTTTCTTCGCCCGGCGCATGCTGCAAGTCGAGCCCAAGGGAGAGTACGCCGACGTGATGGAACGCGCCCTCTACAATACCGTTACCGCCGGGATCGGGCTGGACGGCAAGCACTATTTCTACGTTAATCCGATGGAAGTATGGCCCGCCGCGAGCAGCGGCAACCCGGGTAGGCATCATATCAAGGCGACCAGGCAGAAATGGTACGGCTGCGCCTGCTGCCCGCCGAACGCCGCAAGGCTGCTCGTATCCGCAGGGCAATACGTGTATACGTCAAACTCGAATACGCTGTATACGCACTTGTACATCGGCAGCGAGACCGAGCTCGAGCTTTCCGGCCGCAACGTGCGCATTCGCCTGGAGAGCGGTCTGCCCTGGAACGGAAATGCGTCGCTGGAGGTCGCAAGCGCCGACGGCTCCGGCAGCTTTACGCTTGCCTTGCGCGTTCCCTCATGGTCCGCCGCAACGACGTTCCGCGTTAACGGCGCCGATGAGCAACCGGTTATTCGCGACGGCTACGCCTACTTTACGCGAGATTGGCGCAGCGGAGACTGCATCGACGCGCAGTTCGATATGACTCCGCGGCGGATTTATGCCCATCCGCAGGTCAGAGCCAATGCCGGACGGGTTGCCCTGCAGCGCGGCCCGTTCGTCTACTGCTTCGAAGAGACCGACAACGGCGCCCCGCTCGCATCGCTGTCGCTGCCCGCGGACGCGGAGCTGACGAGCGCTTGGGATGAAAGCTTGGGCGGCATCTTCGTTATTGAAGCGAAAGGCATTCGGACCGTGGCTGCTAACGAGATCGACGCGTCGCTCTATCGCGGCGATCCGCCCGTTCGGACGCCCGCGAAGCTGCGCGCCGTTCCTTACACAATGTGGGGCAATCGGGAACATGGGGAGATGCAGGTTTGGATTCGGGAAAGCTGACTTCCAGAAATTGCGAGACAGACGGGCGCCGTTCCCGGCGTCCGTCTGTCCGTTTCCATTCCTCGCCTAGGCCGCATAAGATCCACACTCCGACACGGAGCTGCCGATTACTGAGCCTGAAAAGTCGCGTCGTTCTTCTCCAGTGCAGTGCCGATCGGATCGATTCGCAGATTAAAGCCGGAATGACGGATGTATCTGGTCGGATAGTTGTACGACTGGAATGAAGATTTGCCGCCGGCCGCCAAGCCCGGAACCTGGTAGAAGGTCGCATCCGCCGCGAATACTCCTCCCGAATCGGTCTGCGCGTACAGCATGTAGTTGGAATGTCTTAAGTATACGTTCGGATTGCTCTTCAGCCGGAAAGACACGCCGGCGGAATCGGCCAGCCCCGGGACCATAATCCATTCCGAATTGGCGACCGCCGGATTTTCCACGATCTTGGCGGTGCCGTTGTCGTTCGCGATGTAGCGGGACGGATAGTTGTGCGACTGCCATCTGACGGCGTCGATCGCCTGCCCGAATACTTTGACCTCCCACAATCTTGGCGTATACCAGTTGCTCGGATTGTTGTGAAGCTTGGCGTTCGCCATGTTGATTCTTACGTATCTTCCCGTGGCCGAGAACGTATCGGAGGTGAAACCGTAAGTCGTGTTTCCCGTTCGATCAAGCGCCACCGTCCAGTTGACGTTATCTGCGCTCGTTTCGATTTTGTACTGGTAATACCCCTCGGAACCGTTCATCATCCACCACGAGATTTGCACGTTATTGATTTGTCTGACCGTACCGAGATCGACCTTCCACCAATGGGGCCAAGATACGCTTGTGCCGACCCATTCTGTCTGATAGTTTCCGTCGTTGGCGTAACTCGCCGGGTTTGCTCCCAGCGCAGACTGCGCCATTGCCGGCTTGCCCTGGGACAGCAGCGTGCCGTTCGACACCCCGTTAACGACTCCTGTGGCGGCGTCGACGGAGATCGTGTCGTAATAGTCCAGCGAGGCCGATGTGCCGTTCAAGGTCAGAGGCAGCCAGACATACCTTGAATCGCCGAGTTGGCTCGAATTCCACCGATCGCCCACATAGACATAGGAGGTTGCCGCGCTGCCCTGAACGGTCAGAATGAACGCAGGCTGCGAGTAAAAGGCGGATTTGTTGCCTAGCGGCTGCAGCGCCGACCATGGACCGTTCATATTGGTTGCCGTGGAATACATGGCCTGATTGGGATACCAACCCGACGCGCCCGATGTGATCAGATAATAAACATTGCCCTGCTTCACGATGGCCGGCGCCTCCCGGTGATCGCCCTCGTAGATCATGTTAAGTTCGGTATCGATGCCCAAATAATCGGATGTCAATCTGTACAGCCTTAAATTGTAATTGTTGTTCGAAGACGAGACCAGATAGGCCTTCCCATCCGTATCCTTGAAGACGGTCATATCCCTGGATTCGTTGTTGTTGGGCCGGAAGCTTCCTTGATAGACGAAGGGGCCGGTCGGCGTGTCGGATGTGGCCACCGCGACTCTGGCCAGGGTGTAGCCCGCTCCGTCCTCGTAATGCCCCCACAGCACGTATTTGCCCGTCGATTCGTTATACAGAACTTTCGGACGCTCGATCTTGGCGGATTGAAGCTCCGGATGCGAGGCTTGCGTCAGGGCGTAGCTTCGCCATGTCCACGTTTTCAAATCCGTGGAAGAGTAGACGGTAACGGCCTTGAAATTGGCGCTGTTATGAATCTTATCCTCCCCGTACCAATAATAAGTGGAACCGACTTGAAGGATATGACCGCCATGAGCCTGCAGCGAAGCGTTGTTGACATCCTTCCACGGCGTTCCGTTGACGATCGTCTGCGGCGCGGCTTCGACGGCAGGCGCTTCTCCCAAGGCGAGAACCGATACCGCGAACATGACGGCCAGCAGCATTTTCCGCATTTTTCTCATCATTAATCTCCTCTCTTTTTTGAAAGCGCTTAATTACATCTCTATTACGGCACAAACGAACCGTTCGCGTATAGTGCACAATTCAGTGCATGATTGTACTAATCGCACATTGGCGATTGAAAAAATAAAACATGATTGCAGAAATCCCAAGGTTCGCCCCTGAAGAAAAAAAGAAGCCCGTATGAGAGGTCCTTCCGGTCCTCCCACACGGGCTTCTGCAATCCTTAATTGATGATCAAAATCACCTTGCCGTCGACGAAAGCTACAGTATCGAAATTATAGTAGACCCAGGTTTCAACCTTCTTCCCGGACGCGTTCGTGATGCTGGTCCCTGCCGGGCGGCCCCATGCCATTTTTACCTGATCCTTGTTCATGCCCAGCGTCACGTTGCCGGCCTTGATCTGGTTCCAGGTCGCCGCGGACCACTTGTACTTCTTCTTCGGGTCGAAGTTAAAGAAATAATCCTCGTTCGTAAACAGTTCCTTGACGAATTCGGACGACATCGGATAACCCTTCAGCGTTTTGCCCGCCGCGTTCCGGAATTGGACAACGAAGTCTCCCGACGGCTGCGGAACGACGTCGACGACCGTAACTTTGGAGAAACGATCCCAGCCTTCAAAATAATTGACCCAGTAGCTCTTGCCGATAAAACTGGCCAAGCTTCCCTGCATCGCTTTCTTGACGAGTCCCGCCGTCTCGACGGATACGACCGTCAGCTTGGCATCGGCGCCAAGCGAAATTTCGGCGCTCCGCCATTTCGCGTCCCATTTTACCTTTGCGTCAACGGCGGCCTTCAGCAAGGAGTCGGGAATATACGTCTCCCCTTTTTCGGAGAACGGCGCGGCCTTAAGCGTGATCGTTGTGCCGTTTAGCCGGGCTTTTTTATCCCCTGCCTTAAAAGAAAAAACAATATCGCCGATTTTCGCTTCCATCGTTCCGTTTGCGGCGGACACCGTTCCGCCCAGCGCTTTCACAACGGCTTTCGCCGGAACGAATACGGTCCCGGAAACCAGTTTGGCATACGTCAGGTTGTTTGGCAGGCTGGAGGAAACCGTCATCGTTTTCTCGAAGCCGCCGGTCGTCACGGTGACTTGCGCCTGCCCCACTCCGAGCACCTGCAATTGGCCGTCGGCAGTCAGCTTGAGCAAGTAGGGCTTGTCCACTGCGACGTTCGACTTGCTTGGCTCGACCTTGATCTTGGCGCCGTTAGAGTACGTCTCGCGGATGCCGAGCTTCAGCGTATCCCCGACAAGGGGCTTAAGCTCGGAGAGGGAGACGTCCACCGCTTCGGCCTTCGGCCCTTCCAACGGAACGATTTCCCCGTTGTCGTACAGAACCCAGCTCCCATCCTCGCGCTGCGCGTAAAATTGCTTCGCATCCACGTAATGAACCGTCCTCGCGATGGAGATCAGGCCGGCAACTTGGTGGTCGAGCTTCCAGCGCCCCTGATATTCGCCCGTCTGCCACACCGTTCCGTCCTTGAGGGTGACGAGCAGCACCTGCGTCGGGTTGCCGGGCGTGTACGCGATATGTTTGACATTCTGCGCCACCGTAACCGGAAGGATTGTGCCATTGTCGTCGAAGTTCGACGCCTCGTAGACGACCACTTCTCCCGAGTTGAACAGCACGGCGACCTTGCCGTCCATCGCAGTCATGGCGGTAACGGCCGTCGGGTTCGCGATCGTTCCGAGCTTGAGGTTTTTGCCTTGGGCATAATGATCTTTAAGCAGCAAATCCCCGTTCTGCTGCAGCATGGCGAAGCTCGTGCGCGCTAAACCTTCGGAACCGCCTTTCCCGTAAGCGATCTGCAGCACCCGATCGATTCCCTTGAGCTGCTCGTAGTTCTCCCATACCGTTCCATCGCTTCTCAGCCAGTAGCCGCCGGCAATCTGCTTGATGTTGGATGCGTCCGGCGTGAGCAGCGGTTCATGGTCGTTGTAATACTCCATTAATCGTCCGCCTTTTGTAATTCCCAGGCCGCGCTCCGAGATCGTCGCGAGATCCGTGGAAAAGCGGAGTTTTTCAAAACCGTAGACAGAGGTCCACAACGTTCCGTCGTCCATTAGCATCGTATCTTTGCCGATAATCTCCACGATCTTCGGACTCGAGCCGGCTGCGTCCGCCTGACGAGCGTTAGCTCCTGCGGCTGCGGTTACCCCCACAACCAGCGCTGCTGCAAGTAAAATCCGTAAAAACTTCCTCATTGCGCGACCTCTTTCTCCAGTATGCTATCTATTCTCTCTACTAATATACCAGAAAAAGGGGGCGGTACCCTGTCATTATTAACCAATAACTATGGAATGGGCGACATTCCCGAGCGCTTTAATCGCATTGCGGCAGTCCAGAAAACGACCTCTCTGTGTCAGCCCTTTAACGAACCGAGCAGCATGCCCTTATTGAAATGCTTCTGCAGAAACGGATAAACGATCATCATCGGCAGCGCCGAGACGACAATGGCCGCCATTTTCGCTCCCGGCGTGTACGCGATGATCTGTTCCATCAAGGTGGCCGTACCGTCCATCGATTGATTGAGCACGAGAATTTGCCGTAAGAAGACTTGCAAAGGCCACTTGCCGGAATCGTTCAAATAGATGAGCGCCGAGAAGTAAGTGTTCCAGTACCCTACCATATAAAACAAGACGAAAGTCGCTATCGAAGCTTTGGACAGAGGCAGCATAATGCCGAAAAACATCCTCCACTCCCCGCAGCCGTCCACCCGCGCTGACTCCTCCAGTTCACCCGGAACCGAGGAGAAGAAACTGCGCATAACGATCAGGTAAAACGGCGCAACGGCTCCCGGAAGCCAGAGAGACCAGAACGTATCGATCAGGCCGAACTCCTTGACGACCAGATAAGTCGGAATCAGGCCGCCGGAGAACAGCATCGTGAATACGACCATAAAGTTGAATACGGTCCGTCCTTTCAGCCACTTTTTGGACAGGCCGTAAGCCATTAGCGTAGTCATCGAAATACTCAGCGCGGTTCCGACCGCGGTAATGACAACGGCGTTCACGAAACTTTGCGAGAAGCTGTCGTTGGCCAGCAAATAGAGATAGGCGTCCCATGTCCATTCTTTCGGCAGAATGAAAAATCCTCGGGTCAAATATTCTTTCTCGGTGGCGAACGACGTCATCAATACATAGAGCAGCGGCAGCAGGATAGCGGCTCCCCATAAAATGAGCACCGCATAAACAAGAACGTCGAAATAGGTTTCGCTGCCGGAAATTTTGCGAATTTTCATCAGTACACCCCCTCCTTGCCCGACCGTTTCGCAATGGCGTTCGCGGAGAGCACCAACGAGAGGCCGACAACAGACTTGAACAGGCCAACCGCCGTCGTATAGCTGAATTCCCCCTGCTGTACGCCGATCCGATAGATGTAGGTATCGAACACGTCGGATACGACCAGATTAAGCGGATTTTGCAGCAGGAAAATATGCTCGAAGCCGATGTCGATAAAGCTTCCGAGCCTAAGAATGAACAGGATCAGAATCACCTGGGCGAGAGACGGCAGCGTAATATGCCAAATCTGCCTCCAGCGATTGGCTCCATCCATGACGGCGGCTTCGTATAAGGTCGGATCGATGGAGGCCAGCGCAGCCAAATAAATAATCGCGCTCCAGCCGACTTCCTTCCATATGTTCTGCAGCAGCCATATCCACCGGAAGTGATCCGGGTCCGTCAAGCCTTCGTATCGGGGCAGTCCGATGGCATCCAGCCACTGATTCACCCCGCCGAATTCGCTCGCAAACAAGACGACGGTAATTCCGACAACGACGATCATGGAGACGAAATGGGGCAAATACACGACGGTTTGCAAAGTCGATTTGAACCATCTCACGCGCACCTCGTTCAGAATCAACGCGAATATGATCGGAGCGGGAAAATAAAAGCAAATGTCGATCAGATTGAGAATGAGCGTATTTTGGAGCAGGGTCACAAACTGCTGCTCGGTAAACAGTCGAACGAAATGGTCGAGTCCCACCCACTTGCTGCCCCAAATTCCTTTGAAAGGACTGTACTGCTGAAACGAAATGACGATGCCGAACATCGGCAGATATTTAAACAAAACAATCGATAACAGGCCCGGAAGGATCATCAAATAAATAGGGAAAGCGCGCTTGATATAATGGGCCGCGGCCGAAGGCGTCCTTCCTTGGCTATCGATCTTCGTTTCAATGACGGTCGACCTCATGATGCTTCGCCTTCCTTCGCTTAAAAATCGGTCGGCCGCAATCTATGCGGCCGACTCGCCTTGCCTTATTTCCCCTGCAGTTTGGCGTAAGCGTCGTTCATCTCTTGAATGATCCGATCTCCGCCTCCCGCCTTCCACTCCTCGATCGCCTTGTCGATGCTGTCCACAGGCTCCTGGCCAATGACGATTTTAAGCTGGGCCTCCGTAAATTTCGTCGAGAGGTCGTTCCATTTTTGATTATAGGTTTCCGAATAAATTTCCAGACCTCCGGACTCCGGTTTCCAAGGGTACTTGGCATTGTTCGCATTAAACGTATTGTCGAAGTCGGCAATTTCCGGTTCGGTCCAACGGAAGGTTCCCAGGTTCGGATCCGCGCGCTTGAAAAACCAGTTGTTCATAATCCGGGGCAGATCGGTCTCGACGAGATCCGTTGCCTTGTAAGTGCCATCGGCTTCCTTCGTATAGTGGATGCCTTCGATGCCGCTTTTCATAATGTCCGTGCCCTCGTCGGTCACCCACCAGTCCAGAATTTTCAAGATGCGCTGCTGTTTCTTCGGATCGATCGTGCCGTTGACGACCACTTTATTCGCTCCGGTCAAGCCCGTCGGGTTGCCGCGAAGCCCGGTCGGGCCGATCGGCGGGGCCAGTTGGATCAGTTCCGCGCTCGGGTCGATTCCTCTCAGCTTCTCGGTATCCGTTCGCAAGCCGAGCGGGTGATGGGTCCATATCCCCGATTTGCCTGCTTGGAACAATTCGTAGGTGTTGGCCCCCGTCCGGCTGAGGAAATCTTTGTCCATGATCCCTTCTTCGTACATCTTTCTTAAGTAGCTCAGGAAATCTTTCTGCTCCTTCGACTGAACGAACTGGGGAAGCAATTGGCCGTCCTCCAGCTTCCATCCGTTGGCAAGGCCAAAGGCGGCCCGCAATTGCGCCGTGTTGCTGCCCAGCGTATTGTCGGTGGCGAAGCCGATCGTATCCTTCTTCCCGTTCTTGTCCGGATCGTCCAGTGCAAACGCCTTCATAATCGCGTAAAACTCGTCGACGTTAAACGTCTCCTCGCTCGGCATCGGCAGCCCTGCGTTGCGGATCCAATCGGCTCTGACTTGATAGCTGTCCCGATTCTCGATTTCCCACAGCGGTATTCCGTAAATTTTGCCCTGCGGGCTCAGCATCTTCCATTGCTCCTCCGGGAACGCATTCGCCAAATTCGGATATTGATCCAAATAAGGAGCAAGATCCAGGAAAACCTCTTCGTCCTGCCATTTGCCGAAGTTGTCCGAGGTCACCCTGTACAAGTCCGGCAGGCTGCCAGAGGCGGCCATGACGTTCAATTTGTCCTTGTACGTCGGACCATCCGTCCACATGATTTTCAGATCGACGTTGAACTTCTCGTTCAGATATTTGATGGTCGGATGGTCTTCTCTCCACTTGCCGCCGCTCCACGATTCCGGCATAAAGGTCAACGTCAGCTTTTCGGTTCCGTCGTCCACGACTTCGACGCTGCCGGTCGTTCCTCCCGCTTCCGGTGAAGCGGTCTGAGTCTTTGCTTCGCTTCCTCCCGAGGCCTTGTTCGATGCGTTTCCGGAGCAGCCCGCCATAACGGCGGCCGCCAGAAACGTCGCAAGCATAATTGCCAACGATTTCCTCATTCTTTGACCCTCCTGAAAGTTTGGTTAGCCGTTGCGGCTTGAGTTCATCATAGATTAGAAGAGGGCTTTCGATTTTCCAATCTTTTAAGATTTGTTATCCGATTCTACTTTTTTAAATGGAATGCGGATGGATACGACCGTCCCTCTCTCCACGAACGAATCGACGGCGATCCCGTATTCGCTCCCGTACCGTAACACGAGACGCGCATGAACGTTGGCCAGGCCAAGCGAATCCCGCGTCGCGTATTCTCCTTCCTCCTGGCGCTCGGCAACTTGAGCAAGTGAATGGCGAATGCTCTCCAGCTTTTCCGGCGGCATTCCGGGGCCGTTGTCGGCCACCTCCAGAATCAAGTCGCTTCCTTCGTCGAAGGCATTGACCAGAATGCTGGCATTGCCGTTCTTCGGCTCCACCGCGTATTTCACCGCGTTCTCCACGATGGGCTGCAGCGACAGCTTCACAAGGCGAGCCGGCATAAATTTTTCGTTTACGTAAATTTTGCTCTGAAAATTTTGCATGAACCGAATATCGATGATCTCCAAGTATTTACTCAGATGCTCGATCTCCTCGCGGAGAGTCACTTCAAGCGGCTCCAGCTTCGCGGTGTAACGATAAAAAGAAGCCAGGTTCCCGGCGATCTTCTCGATTCTCGGAACCTCTTCCATGAAAGCGATGCTGCGAATCAGCCCCAGCGTATTATACAGAAAGTGCGGATTGATTTGCCCTTGCAGCGCTTTGATCATCGCGTCCTTCTGCCGCACCTCCAACTGCATCTCTCTCAATTGATACCGGTACACGTCGTCAATCAACGAATTTAAACGTCCGACCATCTGACCGAAGCTGCGGCTTAAGCTCTGCAGTTCGTCTCTTCCGGGATGAAACTCGACGCGAACGTTCAAGTTGCCCCGTTCTACCTCATGAATGATCTTCTTCAGTCGAACGACGGGCTCCATAAGGAATCTTGTGAGCGTCGGTACGACCAAAATAACGAACAGAAACAAGAAGACAAGTACGATTAACATCGATTGCGTAGCCAAGTTCAAACCGGTAGCCATTTCTTGCAGCGGAACGATAGCGACGTTCCTCCATTGCGTGAAATCCGAGCGGGTGAACGTGATCAAATAATCTTGTCCCCCGATCTCTTGCACGGTATCCGGTTCGTCTAATCGCAAATCCTTCAAGGCCGTCATCGTTATCGGATTGCCGACAAGGCTTGAATCGGGGTGGTATACGATCGTGTCCGAAGCCGACACGATGAAGAACGTTCCCGTCTTCCCAATCGACGTCTTCCCCATGATCTCTTTCAATTCCGTGAGCGACAGATGAATGACCAATCTCCCGACAATGCGCGTGTTCTCGACGCTGAAAACGGGAATGACCAAAGATACGATCGGTACTTGATAGGGATAAGAGGGATAAGTCGGGATAACGACGGGTTTGGCGCTCGCAGGCAAGCCTAACCAGGGTTCATCGGTCCGATACCTGGCTTGTCCATTCGAAGAAACCCATTCCCCGTTTTCCTTCAGGAGAACGAGACTCTCGATTTCGGAATAGTTGATGGCAATATATCTTCTGAGCGTATCTTCGATGATCGGCTTGTTGGCGGCGGTCAACGGCGCTTTCCCCGTCAACCAGGCTTGAATGGCTCCGGCCTCGCTATTCGCATTAAAGCTGCTGCCCAATAACGGGAGCGGACCGGCGATCACGGCGGAGGTAGATTGGATCATCTGTTTGAAGTATCGGTCGATTTGGTTGTTGAGGCTGGCGGACGAGCTGCTCGCAATGTTGAAGAAATCCTTGGTTGTTGCCCGGGTGTAATAATACTGGGCGGACAGGGCGATCGTGACCACGGCAAGCAGGCTGACCGTCAGAAAAGCGAAGATCATTTTCTGCTTCATGGAGTATCGGTACAGGAAGTTCATCGCAAGCTTCATGGCCCCATCCTCTTTCGAAACTCGTTGGGAGAAACGCCGACCGCGTTTTTGAATACCCGAATAAAATAAGGCTGCGTCGCAAATCCGGTTCTTTCGGCAACCTCGTAGTTTTTCAGTTGGGTTTCACGTAGAAGCTGCTTCGCTTTTTCGATTCGAACCTCCTGGATATATTGAACCAGCGTTCGGCCGGTACAGCGTTTGAACCATGAACTAAAATAAGAAATGCTCATGTTGGCATATTGCGCCATTTCGGTTAACGAAATATCCTTCCTGTAATGAACGTGAATGTATTCGCAAACCCGCTTCACGGCATGATGGGAATTCGCGGCGTTCTGCTTCGCGGAATGAACGATCAAAAGATCGGCCAGATGGCCAAAATGCCGGAGAACTGCTGAATCCTCCGCCCCGCCGAGGTCAAGAGGAACAATCTGGCCCAAGTTCGACTCCTTCGCCATTCCGGTCAGCTTCCAATCGAAAATCCGCAGCAGATTCAATCTCGCAGCCGGATTAATATATTTAAGCTTTAGAACGGAATCGATCAACTCGGTCATCTTTCTGCCCGCCGACTGGGGGGACATTTCATCGAATGCGCCTACCAGCTGCTGAAAACGCGACATGTACTGCCCGATCTCCTTCAGGCTGCCCATGCTTTCCTCGGATTTACGCAATGCCTCTCGAAGCTGCTCCATATCTATCGGCTTCAACAGGTACTCGGTAACGCCGTAGCGAATCGCCTTCTGCGCATATTGAAAATTATCGTAGCCGCTAATGATAATGAAAGCCATCGGAATCTCATGCTCTTGGATCTTATGGATAAGAGACAGCCCGTCCATCTTGGGCATCATAATATCCGTGATCAATATCGTCGGCCATAATTCCTGGATTAACGCCCAAGCCTCTTCGCCGTTCGTCGCTTCCGACACGGTAAACTTGTTCTCCCCGATCCGACTTGCCATTTCGACGACCGAGCTGCGCAGCCACGGTTCATCCTCGGCCACCAGAATAGAATACATCGCTTTCACCTCGCTAGGTTATCTCTCTATTCTAAAAGATAATCGTTGTCTTTTTTTCCTATTATTTATCCAATCTTATTTACTTCTTATATAGACAGACTGCCGGAAGAAAAAAGAAGCCCGTGCGATTAAACTGGCCCCTATGTCAAGGACACTTTAAAAAAGAGAATCTGTCGATGCGCTTAAAGCCTTGCTGTACGGCGTCCTGAACCAGTTCGAAAAGTTTATTTTTACTTAGGTTTTTTCCCTTGGCTAACAGCGGCCTTTCTTTCGTGTCGGCTTTTTTTAGCATTTCAACTTGGGACTCCAGGAGCCTGATCCGCGCATACAAAAAGGACCCCCTAGCCTAAACACCTTTTTTCAAAGTGTCCAGTCTATGGGGTCCAGTTTACTCCCTTCCGCTCTCTATTATTTTTTCGCCGCCGCAGCGGCAGCCGCGTATTCGCCGGCTTTCTTCAACAGCTCTTCGTAAGCTTGCTCCGGCGTGGAAGAGCCGAACTGGATCTTCTCGACAATCAGCTTGTAATCGTTCTTGAAGTTGCCGTATCCGACCGGATCGTTCACGAACTTCTGCGCGTCCGGTGAAACCTGGTTCATGAATTCGACGCCTTTTTTGTCGCCTTCGCTGTATTCCGGGCTCAGGGCGGCGACAATTTCGCCCGATACGGGCGTACCGCGAGTCAGCCCGAGCGTCTTGCCCGCTTCCAGGTCGTTGATGAACCAATCGATGAACGCCTTCGCTTCTTCCTGATGTTTCGATTGCGCGTTAACGCTCCAGAACATGCTCGGCTTGAGCCAGCCGCCCGCTTCGGAGCCTTTCGGCAGCGAGGCGTACTCGTACGTACCCGGCTTCAGCGCATCGATAGCGCCGACCTGGTTGGAGAACAGGTGACGGACGATCGCGTTGCCGTTGACGACGTTGTCGAGCTGCGGATCAAGCTCCTTGTCCGTCGTCGTCAGATCCGGAGGCGTCAGAATGCCCGCGTCCCGCAGTTCCTTCTGCTTCGTCTGATACTCGATCCACGTCGCTTTATCGATGGCCAGATTGCCTTCGGCATCATAGATGTAGCCTTTGCCCATGCTGTATTGGTAAGCGGTGTAGTCGACCAGATCTGCGCTTTGGTCGGCATAGACATACTTGTCGTTGCCGAGCTTGGCTTTCGCTTCTTGACCGAACGCGTAGTAATCGTCCCACGTCCAATTGAAATCGGGCGCCTTCAGACCGAGCTTGTCGACGACGGTTTTATCGTACACCATTCCGATCGCCGCGACGCCGAGCGGTTGGGCGTACAGGACGCCGTTTACCTTGCCGGATTCCATCAGGCTCGGATCGACGTCGGCGGTATTGATGCTTCCGATATCGGCAAGCAGTCCTCTGGACACGTAATCGTTGACATAGGCCGCGTCCATCTGGATGATGTCCGGCGCGCTGCCCGCCGAGTACTGGACCGCGAGCTTGTCGAAGTAGCCGTCCCATCCCGAAAACGTGCTCTCGAACGTCACGTTCGGATGCAGCGCCGTATACTGCTCAAGCGCTTTCTGCGTCGCGTCGTGCCGAGCCTGCGAGCCCCACCAGGCGATCGTCAGCTTGACCTGCTCGTCCGTTCCTCCGGAGGCCGAAGGGCTTGCGGAGGTCGAGGCCGCCGGCGAAGCGCCAGGGCTCGCCGAATTCGCGTCTTTCAAATTATTGCTGTTGCCGCATGCCGTAACCGTTGCCAAAACCAGTAATGAAGCGACTGCGATCGACCATTTTCTTGCCATGTATGAGGTCCCCCTTCAAATTGTCGACTTGCAACTTTATACTAGCATCGGTCTCCGCGAGCGTGTAGAAGAGCATCGAACACAAATCTTTCACAATCCACCGAAAGGCCGTCATTTCGCTTTGTTTTTGAACAGATCGCTCGGGCTTACGCCGCAGTATTTCTTGAACAGCGTGCTGAAGTAAGGAACGTTCTGGTAACCGACCATTTCGGACACTTCGTAGATCAAGTATTTCCCTTCCGAGAGCAGCGCTTTCGCCTTCTCGATCCGAACGCGGATGACATAGTTGGTGAACGTCTCGCCGGTCGTCTTTTTGAACAGCTGGTTCAAATAGTTTTTGGAAATGAACAGCCGGCTCGCCAAATCTTCGAGCGTAATGTCTTCCGCGTAATTCTCGTGCACGTATTCGATCATGAATTCGATCGCCTTGCGATGCTTCTGGTGCAAGACCGGCACCGGAGCCGCTTCCTGCCCCGCCCCGTTCGATTCGTCCTCCGTCAGCAGCCGCTTCAGCGCTTCGTCCGCGGATTCCCGTATGCCATGCCATGAGCTCTTGGGCTCGCCCAGGGAGTAGCGGAGCTTCAAGTCCAAATATCGGCCGGTCTCCTCGACAAGGGTATGGCCGATCCTGCGGCATTCCGCCAGCCGCTCCGATTCGGTCAGCCCGTGATCGGGATCGAGAACGACAGCCGCATGATTGCCGTACAGCCAGGCGAAGCCATGCTTCGGAACGTCCCGCTCCAAAATCTCGCAGGCGATATTGGTGATGGCGAATTTGAACAAGTTCCAGTCGGCGACGGAGATGCCTTTGACGCGCTCGGTCTTCGTCAGCTCGAGGACGAGAACGATCGGCCGGCTGTCCCGCCAGCCTTCGGGCGCCGGCTGCAGGCTGTCCATGGAGCCGGCGCCGACGATGGCCGACTTCAGCCAATCCTCCTCGCTCGCAGGCTCTCCGGCGTTATCCCGGCGGCTCAGCTTCGTCTGCTCGATGCTGCTTAAGTACGAATCCTCCAGCTTCTCGATCGTCGCGGCCAACACCTGACGAACCTGTTCGACCGTAACCGGCTTCGTCAAATAATCTTCGACGCCCATACGGATCGCTGAACGGGCGAATTCGAAGTCGTTGTATCCGCTAAGAATGATGAAGCGTCCGGGGAACTTGCGAGCGCGCAGCCGCTCGATCATCTCGATCCCGTTCATCATCGGCATGTAAATATCGGTGATGACGATATCCGGATTGACCTCCTCAATCAATTTCAGCCCTTCTTCACCGTCGATGGCGTCGCCGGCAAACTCCGCGTCCAGCTCCTCCCACGGAATGATGCTGCGCAAACCGTCCAGCACTTGAAAGTCGTCGTCGACGAGCGCGATTTTCCACATTTACGCGTCCTCCTCCTGCGTTTGCTCTTCGATGATCGGCAATCGAACGATCGCCCGCATACCGCCCGTTTCCCCCGGCATCAACTCGAAGCCGTAAGACGGACCGAACAGCGCCTCGATTCGTTCCTTCACGTTGCGCAGTCCGTATCCCCCCTTGGCGCTCCGGCTCTCGGAGGCCGCGTCGCGCAAGCCGCGCCCGTCGTCGGCGATCGCGATCTCAAGTTGCCCGTCCGCCGGCCGAATCGTGACCGTAAGCTTAGCGCTGCGTCTGCCGTGAAAGCCGTGCACGAAGGCGTTCTCGATGAACGGCTGCAGAATAATTTTGGGCACGCGCAGGCGCAGCGTCCCTTCATCGGCTTCGATCCGGTACTCCAGCCTATCCTCCCACCTGATCTTCTGGAATTGCAGGTAACATTCAATATGCGCCAGTTCCTCGGAGAGGGGCACAAGCCTTCCTGTGTTCGACAGCGCCAGCCGGAACAGCTGACCGAGCTGCGACAGCATCGCGCTGATCTTCGACTGCCCCGCCGTGATCGCCACCCAATTGACCTGATCGAGCGAGTTGTACAGGAAATGCGGGTTAATCATCACCTGCAGGCTTTTGATTTCCGCTTCCCTTCGCTTCTCGTATTGAACCTCCAGATTTCCGTACAGCTCTTCAATTCGCTGCATCAGCTTCTGATACCCCTGGAACAGCCTGCCGAATTCGTTCTTGTAATCATCGGGCAGTACATCCTGCTTCTGCGGCGAATAGTTGCTCATCGCCTTGAGCAGCAGCCCGATCGGCTTCATGAATTGCCTGGCTACGAGCCCCCCCAGCAGCAGGATCAGGAAGATCGCGGCGATGCCGAGCAGCAGGAACAGGCGGGTGATTTGCAAGCTGCTGGCAGTCATGTCCTTCCACGACGTACGCTCGATCAGCGTCCATTTGGAATCGATCGACTTCGACCACACGAGGAATTCGTCGCCCGTCCGCTTGGAGCCGGCGGCGTTCCGCTCGATCTCCGCGGCAATCCCGTCAAGCTGCTCCTGACTGAACGCTTCGTTCACCGTCTGCGTGATCAGTTGGCCCGTCTCGTCCAGTAGAGCGACGCTGGAGCGGCCGCCCTCGGTCTCGATTAAAGCTTGAAACACGGGCACTTTAATATTCAAAACCATTAAGGCGTAGTACTGGTTCAGGTTGTTGTACACTTTTCTCGCGAAGCTGATTACCGGGATGTCCCCGCTGTTCGTCCGGATCGTATGCTCGCTGATCCATGCATCGTCAGTCTTGTCGATGAGCGGATACCATGTTTCTTCCTTCATCTGTTCGAACGGCAGAAACTGAACGTACTCCTGAAGGCTGTAGTTCAGCGGAAGTACGGAATAGACGTGAATCGAATGCAGAATCGGCGTGTTGAAAACGTAATTGTTGAGCTGCGAGCGGATTTCCGCCTGCGCGCGCACTTTATCGTACTTCGTCCCTGCCTGGAACCGGTTGTACGTCACGTCGAAGTTTTTGGACGCGGTGTTCGAGCTTTGCTCGATGCCAACGAGGCTCGTCGTCAGCTTCTTGTTCAACTCGCCCAGCAGCTTCTGCTGATAATGCGACGTGTTGGACGCGATTTCCTTGGAGCTGCTCGAATAGCTGAGCCATACGACGACGCCGACGAGCAGCGTGACGATAAAAGCGAATCCGAAGAAAAAAACGAAATCGATTCGCAGCGTCTTGAACGGATTTCTCACCCCGTTGCTCCTCTCTGCCGACAATGCAAAGAAAGCCGCGAGCTTCGCAGCTTTTTGGAGACGACTCAGAGAATATCCTATTCTTTATCCCGTGCTGAATCGTCTCCGACAAAAACGCTCGTCCAAAAGGCGCCAAAGTCGTTTTTGCTTGCAATGCCGAGACTGTCTGTATTCTATCCTTTCACCGCGCCCGAGGCAATTCCTTCGACAAAGTGCTTCTGCGCGAAGAAAAACACGAGGACGGACGGAACGACGGAGAGCAGCGACATCGCCAGCAGTTGCCCCCAAGGAACGGAGCCTTGGGAATCGATGAACAGCTTGAGCGCGAGGTTCATCGTATATTTGTCGACCGTGTTCAGATAGAGCATCTGCCCGAAGAAATCGTCCCAGTTCCAGAGAAAGCAGTAGATTCCCACCGTCACCAGCGCCGGCTTGATCAAGGGCAGCACAATTCTCCAATAGATGCCGAACCAGGAGCAGCCGTCGATCTTCGCCGATTCGTCCAGCTCCTTCGGAATCGAGCGGATAAACTGCACGAGCAAATAGATGAAGAAAGGTCCGCCGACGCCCCCCGCGAGAAGGTGAGGAACATAAAACGGCAAGTAAGTGTTCAGCCAATTCAGTTCGTTGAACATGACATACTGCGGCACGATCGTTACTTGGGTCGGCAGCATCAGCGTCACGAGCATAATTGCGAACCATACGTTGCGCAGCGGAAAGTCGAGCCGCCCGAAGGCGAAGGCGACGAGACTGCAGGAGACGATGCTCGTGAACAGCACGCCCAGCACGAGCTCGAACGTGTTTACGTAGAAATGCGTGAAGGCGTAGTTCGGCACGGCGTTCCAGCCTTCCGAGAAGTTGGACCAATTCAGCTTCTTCGGGAACAAGGAGGCGGAGCTCATCTCCGCGTTCGTCTTGAGCGAGGCGCCCAGCCACCAGAACACGGGATACATCATGAGCAGGCTGACGGCCAGCATGGAGCCGTGCAGGCCGAGTCGTTTCATCGTTGCGGTCATCCCCGTTTGCCTCCTTGCGTTTCATAGAATACCCAGTATCGCGACGTGGCGAACAGAACCGCGGTAAAGGCGCCGATCAGGAAGAGCAGAATCCAGGCCAGCGCGGAAGCGTAACCCATCTGGAACTTCGTGAACGCCGTCTGATACAGGTACATGACGTACACGTAAGTGGAATGGACGGGACCTCCGTTCGTGACGACGAACGCTTGCGTGAACATCTGAAACGAGTTGATCAGAGACTGCACGGCGTTGAACAGAATAATCGGGGACAGCATCGGCAGCGTGATCCTCACAAACTGCCGCCACTTGCTCGCGCCGTCCACGGAGGCGGCTTCGTACAAATCGCGCGGAATCTGCTTCAAGCCCGCGAGGAAGATAATCATCGAGGAGCCGAACTGCCATACCATCATCAGAATCAGCGTGCCGAGCGCGTATTTCGGGTCGGCGATCCACGATTTGCCCGAGATGCCGAAGAAGCCGAGCACATCGTTCACGAAGCCGTTGCGGCCGAAAATGTTTTTCCACAAAATCGACACCGCGATGCTCGTCCCGATCAGGGACGGGAAGTAGACCATCGTGCGGTAGTAGGCGATCCCTCTGATCGGCCTGTTCAGCATCATCGCGATCAGCAGAGCGAACGCCAAGCGAAGCGGCACGGTGAGAAGAACGAACAAAATCGTAATTTTGAGCGTATGCGGGAACGTATCGTCGGCGGTGAGAATTTTGCGGTAATTGTCCAGCCCGACCCAGTTCGGGGCGGACAGCAGCGAATAGTCGGTGAACGAGTAATACAAGGACATGCAGATCGGCCCGAGCGTCAGCAAAATAAAACCGATCAGCCACGGCGATAAAAATAAGTAGCCCGCGAGGGGCGATTCCCAGCGCTTCTGTCTAACCTTCATTTGCATACATTCCCACTCCTGTCGTCTATCCGGTTGCCTGGCTTTCTTTGCGTACCCTCATTATATAAGCGGTTGCCGGCGGCGATAAGGAGAGGATCGAATGCGATTCTTTCACTATTCAACAAAAAATGGACGCCTCTCGGGCGTCCGAATTGTCCGGTTACTTGGCAGGGGAAGTTGCTCCTTGGAACGTAAACAGCGCATCCAGCCGTGCGGCGAGCTCTTCGTCCGGGAGTACCCGGCGATGCGTGTTCTCCAGGTAAATGTACTTCTCCGTCTCGGGCATCAAATATTGCTTGTACCATTGGAAGAAGTCCGGGCTGTCGCCGTGCAGACGTATCCATCGGACGACCGTCTCGACGCTCTGGACCGTGCTGGCCACGTTCGTCAAGTAGTCCGCCGAATAGAAGCTCTCCCATTTGCCGTGCTCTGCCCGCCGCAGCTCGGCAAGCCCTTCGCGATAGGCGGCAAGCGAGCGCGCCGCGTACACGAACGCCGCCGGAGCGTCCCCTTCCCGGAACGCGCGATACGCCCGGCATAGGGAGTAGAGACCGCGGCAGCCGGAAGTGTGCAGGCGAATATGGAACAGCCAGTGATCCTCGAATCTCGTCTTCTCGGCTTCCTTCATGCGGCCCAGCGTCTCGGCCGCCCGCGCCCCAAGCGGCGTCCAAACCGGAATCGCCTGCTCGCACAGACGCTCGAAATGTTCGACCTGCCGGTCGAAGCCAGCTTCCCCGGCCGCCCACAGCAAGCCCTCGTCCGGCTTTGCCGCCTCCCCGCGGAGCCAGTGGCCGACGATCCGGCGCGCCGGATGGTGGTAGAACTCGTCACCGGCCTTGTCGTCTTCGTGCGGGCCGTAGCGAATCGTCGGCTCCGCATAATCGGCGAGCAAGCGCTCGATTGCCCCGCGCTGTGCCTCCGATTGCGGAAACAGCCTTGCGACGAACCGCTTCCTGTGCTCCTCGACGCCGGGCGCGCCGGAGCCCCACAGCTCCGCAATCAGATCAAGCGTATAGAGATGCTGGCGGATATTGCCGCTGTTGATCAGCCAATAATCGCCGGCCCCTGTCTCCAAAGCCGCTTCAAGCTCGTCCCGGATCAGCCCGGCGGGCGACGGAAACAAGGTCAGATGATTGGAAGCCTGAAGATCGTGGAACGTCACATGGTAGTAGATGCCGTGCGCCTCTCCTTCCTTCGGAGCCGGCAGCGCCGGCACCCGGAGATTGACGTTGCCGTGGCGGCGGGACACCATCTTGCCGTAGCCGTTGTCCGCCCAGACGAGAATGACGCCCTCGGGCACCTGAATGTGGCCCTGCTTGTACAATTCGGCGATTTCGCCGTACATCGCCATGCAGCATACGGGGTCGGCGACTTGCTCCCGGATCATCTCGTATTGCTTGCGGACGGCAAGCCCGATCAGATTGCCCCGCTTGTGCGGCGTGTCGAACGACGGGTCGTTCTCCCAGAAAGGCGTGTCTCCTTGACCGCGAAACGACAGCACCCAGACGACGTTCCGATCCTTCTGCTTCTCGATCGCTTCCTCCCACAGCTTCTCGAACAGCCGAGGGTGCTCATGATAGCTTGCCTTAAAGCCTTCATAGGCGCGTAGGAACATTTCCGCCCCGAGCGGCTCCGCATGGTGATGCGTCATCCACAGTCCCATCTCGGAGGCAAGCTCGGCATGGATGCCCGACTTCGGCAGATCGGTGCCCGGAATGACCATATTGCCCCCGCAGCGCAGCAGCGCCTCGAACACAGGCTGCCATACCTCCGCCGTCGGCGGATAGGTCGGCTTCCAGCCGATCAGGCACACCTCGTCGTTCACGAACCAGCCTCGGAAGCGCGTCCTCGGCCGCTTGGAGAAGTAATCGCTGGCGGGCACCTCGATAATGTCCCTGGCTTGCGGCGGCAGATCCGCCCAGAACCAGAACGGGTCAACCCCCAGCACATGACGGCTGAAGTGCAGAATGCCGTAGACCAAGCCAAGATCGTCGCGGCCGACAATCTCCACGCTGCAGTCATCCGCTATGCGTATCGTATATGCTTCCGCCCATTCCGGACATGCATCGCCGCCTGCCGCATAGCGAATACGGACGAGCGTTCTGCCTTCAGACGCGACACTCCCCGTCGTTGCGGGAGCTTGAAATACAGTCTCGTGATCGCGATATAGCATCCGGAGTGCATGCCGCACAGCGCTCTTCAGGTGATCGGGCTGACAATAGGTTGTCTTCGCGTCAATTATAGGCATAAACTTTTTCTCCCCTGTCCATCGTTAAGCGATCTTACCCTCTCCATTATAGGAAATAGGATAGACGCTCTTATGGGGGGAATGAACGCAGATCTTTCAGTATGTAACGAGCTTGGCTGAATGTCCGGCTCTCAGACTTAGACGGGTTTATCCCCGATGAGTTCTCTTCCTGATCCAAGTAATCGCCAGCAATATTAATGGGAAAATAAGCCCGTACAGCAATTCATATTCGAATAAATAGCGCCGATCCCACTCGATGTTCTCAACGACGTTCTCGTTCGACAAGGCTAAGCCGGCGACGATGACCGCGAGCGGAACGGCCACCCACGTTCTATCCCTCAATCCGAACAACTGGCATATGCCGCTGACCGCCCCGTGAAACGCAATCGTAATTTTCAAGAGGATGGCGGCCAATAAGAGGACCGTAACCGACGCTTCCAAATTTTCGATGAGCGGGCCGATCCGGCGGCCGATGAAGCCGCTCGGCCAGCTTGTCCGCCAATGCCTGCGGTTGAATATCCGATAACGCCTCCATGACGCACCTCCGATTGTCCCGAATTCGTATTGGTTATCAGTGGCAGGAGTTCCGGCTAATACGGATAGAGCGGCTGACCTTTCTCGATTAACGAGCAGGATAGTGTGATGCTTCAATTGATTTCTTAAAAGCATCACAGAATTGTAGTAATACCTCCTCCTGCCTATCCTAATTTGATATAATAAAATTAATATACGTCCCTCGTGCCTCCGGGACCAGGTTCGCAGGTCGGCATTGATACGTTGCTCGGAAAGGAATCGTTGATTCGGTATCCCAATCCTGGAGGAGGAAAAGTATTCAGTGAGCCAAGCAACGCTGGAATTGATTCTTGATGAGTTGCGGAATTTCAGGTCGGAAGTCAATCAAGAGTTTGAGGCAGTCAGGTCGGAGATTGGGACAGTTAGGTCGGAGTTCCGTCAAGAGATTGAGACAGTTAGGTCGGATTTTAAAGCGGAGATTCAGAGTATCAAGAAGGATCAGCAAACCATATTAACCCGGCTGAACAGCCACGAGAAAATGTATGCCCAGTTGATCGGCATGGTCAAATCTGTCAAAGAAACGGTAGTGGACATCGCGAACCGGCAAGATACCTTGGAGCGGAAGTTCACGTTTCAGTTCAACACGCACGCTGCAAGCATCGAGGTTCTCAATCGCGAACAGTTAATGATAAAGACAGAAGTCGAAATGTTGAAAAACCCCTATTAAACGCAACCGGCAAAATCCGCTCAGGGATTTTGCCGGTTGTTTGTTTATGTTGCCGTCTGTAGGAAACTGCCGCTCCTTTGAGTTCCATCCATCAGAACGTCCACTTGCGCAGGGTCTGCCAGCTTCTACTGACGCAGATTCTCCGGAAAAATGGCGGAAAGGTCGATGGCCAGGCAGGGGACAGTCGGCGAGGTTAGCGTATCTCCTTCCGACAACGTCGCTGCCAGTTCGTAACGGCCCTCCTGCAGAACGAATTGATCGACGGTCCGATAGATCGGATCGGCAAGCCAATACTCCTTGACGCCGAACTGCTCGTACAGCGCTTTTTTAACCTTTTTATCATGACGGCCCGTGCTCTCGGACAGAATCTCTACCAGCAAATCCGGCACACCGAAGACGAATCCGTCGTGGATCATATCCAGCCGCTCGCTCGCAATGTAGATGACGTCGGGCTGCACGATATTGTTTTCGTCGAAATGCACATCCATCGGCGCCAGCAGAATCTCTCCCTCTTGGCTGCATGCGCTATGGAACGCCAGATAGAAATTCGTCAGCATTTTCTGATGCGCGTACTTAGGCGAGGACAGGAAATCATAACGCACCCCTCCGATGATTTCGTAGCGCTCTTCAATCAGCGAGTAGGATTCCTCCTGTTCCTTTACTTTCCCATCCCTAGGACGTGCCGGGGGCTTCGAACGATTCATCGCCGCATCACTCCATCTTGATCTCGGCAAACGAAAACACCCCGCAAAGAAACACTTGGCCGTGTTCGACTTTGCGGGGTGCTTCCCTGCCGTTTATTTTCCCTTAGTATGGACAATCCAAGCGGGATCTGTCAAGCAGTCTTGTTTGTGGTTTGGCCGGCTCTTCTGCCTTCCAGAAACCTATGCGATCTCGGACGATCCATTCAGCCTTTAACACTTGCTATATCCGCAATTGGTGCAGGTTTTGCAGCCTTCCGCGTTCAGCAGCGAGGCCGAGCCGCAGGACGGACACAGATCCTTCGAAGTATAGACGGTTTGCGGCTTTTCGAGGGCGACGTCGTCGGGGGAAGCAGCCGGAGCCGTCGACTCGGAAGCGGCGGCCTGCTCGTGCCCGGAGTGTTCGGACGAAAGTCCGGCATGCGCCTCCAACGCTTGAGCGACGGCGTCGGCGATCGATTCGACGCGGTTCGGACCGAAGCCGACAGCGCCTGAGCCGCCGATGCCTTTCAAGTGCTTGACCAGCAATTGAACCTTGTCGCCGTGATCCCCGTAACGCAGGAACAACGAGCAGACGCGGCCGAGCGCTTCCGCCATCGCAAACACGTCGGAACCGGCTTTCCCCACGTTCAGGAAAATCTCTCCCGGCGTGCCGTCCATGTCGTTAACCGTAATATAGGCCATGCCGAACGGCGTGTTGTATTTGTAGGTCGCGCCGTGAAGAATTTTCGGCCGACTCTTGTACCGCTTGTCGAACACTTGTCTTTGCTGCGGCGTGACGTTTGCGTTCAGCGCGGTGTCCAGAGCCGCAGTGGAACCTGAATCAGCAGCCACCGAACTTGAAGCGGCCGCTATCGGATTCGGGCCGGCCGCCGGAGCCGTCTCCGCTTCTTCCTTTTTCTCGTCCTTCATCGTGCTCAGCACCTGCACATCCCGGCTGCCGTCGCGATAGATCGTGACGCCCTTGCAGCCGAGTTCGAACGCCAGCTCATACAGCTCGGCCGTCTCCTCGACCGTAAAGTCCGCAGGACAGTTCGCCGTCTTCGAGATCGAGCTGTCCACCCAGCGCTGAATGGCCGCCTGGACGCGGATGTGATCCTTGGCCGACAAGTCCATCGCCGTGACGAACCATTCCGGAAGCTCTTCCCCCGGATGAGCATCCTTCCACTCCTGAGCGATCGGGACAAGCTGCTTGTCGAAGCCCAGTCGGCTCTGCCGATAAAATTCAAAAGCGAAGTACGGCTCGATACCGGTAGACGTGCCGACCATCGTGCCCGTAGATCCGGTCGGAGCCTGCGTAATGACGGTGACGTTGCGCATCCCCCGCTTGGTTACCGCTTCGCCCACTTCCGGGAACGCCTCCGCCATATTTTTCATAAATCCGCTTTGCAGAAACTTCTCCGCCTCGAACGCCGGGAACGAGCCTTTCTCCGCGGCAATCTCCGTGGAAGCCAGATACGCTTCGCGAGCTATGAATCCGTACAGCTTATCGAGAAAATCCAAGCTTTCCGGACTGCCGTAACGGATTTCCAGCCGGATCATCAGTTCGGCGAGTCCCATCGTGCCCAGGCCGATACGCCGCTCGTTCTGCTGGTTTTTCTCATTTTCCGGAAAATGGTATGGCGTCTTGTCGATCACGTTGTCCAGAAAACGGGTCGAGTAACGAACGACCTTGGACAGTTCATCCCAGGCGACATCGCGCTTCTCTTCGTCGTAGAATCTGGACAGATTAACCGCGGACAAGTTACAGACTCCCCACGCAGGCAGGCCTTGTTCGCCACACGGATTCGTACAAATAATCGGATTAAAGTACCAGCTATTGGACATCTGATTGTAGTATTCCATGAACACGACGCCGGGTTCGGCTGATTTCCAAGCGCTCTCGATGATCGTGTTCCATACGTCGCGGGCGCGGACCGTTCGGTAATGCACGACTTTTTTGCCGCGCTGCTTCCATTTGTCCAGATCGCCGTCCCAGAGATCGTCGTATTCAGGGTCGGCCGAATCCGGGAACATGAGCTCCCAATCCGCGTCTTCCTTGACCGCCTTCATGAACGCGTTGCTTACGCAGACGGACAGGTTGGCGTTGGTCACCTGCCCCATCGTCTGCTTCACGGTAATGAAGTCTTCGACGTCCGGGTGCCAATCGTTGATCATCATCATTAAGGCGCCCCTTCGGCTTCCCCCCTGCTCAATCAAGCCCGTCGTGTAGCTGAACAGCCCGCCCCAGGACACCGCGCCGCTGGAGGTGCCGTTTACGCCCTTGACGATTGAGCGGCGAGGGCGAAGCGAGCTCAGGTTGATGCCGACACCGCCGCCTCGGGCCATAATCTCGGTCATCTCCGTTAACGTCCGCATAATGCCGCCGCGGCTGTCGTGCGGGGAAGGGATCACATAGCAATTAAACAGCGTCAGCTCCTCGCTGGCCCCCGCCCCCGCCGCGATCCGCCCCCCGGGAACGAGCTTCCAGTCGTCGAGCAGCCAGCGAAACTTCTCCTCCCAAGTTTTCCGCTTCTCCGGCGTATCCTCGACGGACGCCATCGCGTTCGCGAGCCGATCCCACATCTCCTCCGGCGTCTTCTCGATCGTCAGCGTCAGCTTCTCGATCGACGATTCGACCCGTTCGCCGCTCCGAAGCTTGACGGTCACCTCGTTCCCGCTGCGCGCCACGACCTCCCCGACGTCCTTGGAGGGAAATTTCGGATCGTCCTTCGTCAGCACGAGCACGACGTCGCCTTCCTTGGTCTCTCCCGTGTCCGCGTTTTTCCAGGCATACCGATCGAGAAATATTTTCTCGCTCAGCCCTTCGAGACGCCTTTCCTGCATCATTGACATTGCCATCAACTCCCGTTAAACGTAGTAGACAGGGCACAATCCATGTGCAATCGAAAAGGAACGAAAAATCAGCGTTATATGTAAATTGTACAACATATTGTGCTCTCCCGCCATTATACTCTCCCATATGTTGTATTTCTATAGACTTTGCGCCCATAAAATTTACCGCCCCGGCCAGACATTTATCCCGCGACAAAAGAGCCATCCCGGACGAGGCGAATGCCGGCCGGGATGACTCCGATAACGGGTTTGTTCGTACGGCGCAACGACTCTATTCCAACCTTTTTACGCCCGCGCCTCTCTTGATTTCTTTTACTTCGACGACTGCAGCTCCTCGACATAGGTTTCGTAGGCTTCGAACAGCTTGGCCAGTGAGGCGCGGATCGTCTCGGCATCCTTCGACTCCGCCGCCTTCGCCAATTCGATCCGTCCTTGCAGCACAGCCCCCGAAGCGGGCGACGGCGCCGCAAGCGTTACGCTTTGCGCTTTATCGGCGATCGCATGCCCCGCGTCGACAAGCTTGGTGATCTCGGGAACGGCGGAGACGCTCCCGGCCGCATCGGTCGATGCCGTGAATTTCGGCACGGGGACGCCCGGAACCGGAATCGCTTCCGCCGTGCCGATGTCCTTAACGTCGAACACGACGTTACCTTCGACGGCCTCAAGCGCGATCGCCCCGGCTCCCGTTGCCTTGACGCTGCCGGCCAGGCTCGTCCAGTCTCCATCAAACGGAACGGCTTCGACGATCCCGAGCGGGCTTGCACCCTCGGCTGGCTGCAGGCCATCTGCGACCGCCTCCGCTTGCTCCAGTTTAATGCTGATCGCGACCGGCTTCACCGTGGCTTGCAGCGAATCGTACTTCGCCAGCAAGCTCTCCCACGCCTCGACCGTATCCGGCGCGTACTGCTTGGCCAGCTCCAGCGGATCCTGCAGCTTGATCGCCGAAGCTCCCGCGAGCGGTATCGCTTTAACCGAACTCGCGACGGTAAGAACCGGCGCGGCGTGCGAAGCGGAATCGGGTGCGGCATTCGCCGCAACGGGGCCGGCAATCGCCGACAGCATCAGCGCGGACAGGGCGACTCTCGGGACAATGCGTTTTTTTCTGCTGTTCATCGTAGAACACGCTCCTTGGATTTGAATTTGTTTTACAAGTACGAGTGTACCTGCCGACTGTGGCAGGACGTTGGTGAAATTGTGGAAAAACGATGGCACCGGCCGCAAGCGAAAAACCGGTTGCTATAATGAAGTAACGAAAGGGGATCAAAATCATGGAAGATTATTTTATCGCCGTCGTAGACGACGACCTGCATATTCGCAATCTCGTAGAGGCTTATTTGGCCAAAGAAAACTTCCGGACGATCGGACTTTCCTCCGCCGAGGAAGCATGGACGCTCTGGCGCGACAATCCGCCCGACCTGTGGGTGCTCGACATCATGCTGCCCGGGATGGACGGCTACGAGCTGTGCCGCCGCATCCGGGAGGAAGGCGACGTGCCTATCGTCATCATCTCCGCCAAAGACGGCGAAGTCGACAAAATCATGGGGCTGGAGCTGGGCAGCGACGATTACCTGGTCAAGCCGTTCAGTCCCCGGGAGCTGGTCGCGCGGGTGAAAAGGCTTCTACAGCGCTGGTACAAGCCGCGCCGGACGGAACGATCCGAGGAAACGGCCTCCGCTCAGCCGGTCGTCGGCATCGGGCCGCTGCAGCTGCTGCCGGAAGAACGGCGCGCTTTCTGGGACAAGCAGGAGATCGATCTGACCTTCAAGGAATTTGCGCTGCTGCAGGTGTTCGCGGAGCATCCCAACCGCGCCTTCGCGCGCGAGGAGCTGCTCGTGCTCGTCTGGGGAGACGATTACTTCGGCAGCGACCGCGCAGTCGATCATCTGATCAAGCGCCTGCGCAAAAAAATCGAGCAGTTGCCCGTGGAAGCGGTATGGGGACACGGATATCGCCTGCGGACGGAAGGAGGAGGGGAAGCGTCATGAAGCTGGTTCATCAGATCAATCTGGCGTTCGGCCTGCTGCTCGTCGTTATTCTCGGCGCGACCGCGGTCATGATCCACTATGTGCTGCTCGACCATCTGATCGTCGCCCAGAAGAACGAAATGAAAACGCTCGGAGCCAGCGTGGCAACCACCCTGCGAACGCAAGCCGCGCCCCTGGGCATTGCCGGCGCAATCGAGGATATCCCCACCCTTGAGGCGTCGCCCGTCCAGCTTACGGCGGGAGTGCAAGCCATCGTCGCGGACGAGAACGGCAACGTCCTCTCGCGAACGCTTCCGCTCCAGCCCGTCCTGACGGCGGGCGGCACCGTGATCCCCGTTCCCGAGGGCCAGGAGGAAACGTTGTCGTTCAGCCCCGAGAACCTGCAGGCGCTGCAGTCCGGCCAGGACGGCCGCTATATCGTCGAAGTCAGCGCGGTCCCGCAAGGCACGCTGACGCTCGTAACGCCGATGAGCAAAGTCAGCGAGCTCGAACAGGCGCTGTTCGGCCGGCTGCTCGTCGTGCTGGGCGTTGGCGGTATTCTGGTCCTGCTGCTCAGTCTCGTTATTACAAGGAAGCTGATCCGTCCTCTCATGAAGCTTCGGGAAGAGCTGAAGAAAGTGAAGGAACGCCGGTTCGCCGATGTGCGCAAAATCCCGGCCGGCGGCGAGATCGGAGCGGTCGCGCAAACCGTGTACGAGCTGGCCGGTGAATTGGACCGATACGTCCGCGTACAGAAGCTGTTTGTCCAGAACGCCTCCCACGAGCTGAAAACCCCGCTCATGTCGATCGCCGGCTACGCGGAAGGCATCCGCGACGGCGTATTCGAAGGTGCGGACGTTCGCAAAGGGCTCGACGTCATTCTCGGCGAAAGCGGCCGGCTGAAAAAAATCGTGTCCGAAATGACGCTCCTCGCCAAGCTGGACAGCGAAGAGGACGTTTTCCGCCCCGCGCCCGTCCCCCTGAAGGAATTGCTGGACGATACCGTCGAGCGGATCAACCCGATGCTTGTCGCAAGAGAGCTGAGTCTGCAAGTGGCGTACGAGGAAGCAACGCCCGAACGCCTGACCGTGCGCGCCGATCGGGACAAATTGCTGCAGGCGCTGCTCAACGTCGTCGCGAACGCCGCCCGACACGCCCGCCGCTCGATCGAACTGCGCGTCGGCACGGACCAGGATCAAGTCGTAATCGCAATCTCCGACGACGGAGGAGGCATACCGGAAGAGCTGCTGCCCCATCTGTTCCATCGGTTCGTCAAAGGAAAGGACGGCGAGAACGGCCTCGGATTGGCCATATCGAGAGCGATCGTCGAACGCTGCGGCGGACGCATAGAAGCCGGCAACCGGGACGAAGGCGGAGCCGTATTTTCTTTCCGTCTTCCCTCGCCGACACCGAGCGGATAATCGCTTCCCGGCCTTCCCGAACGTCCGGCCACGCATTCCGCTCTCTCCCCGTTTCGAATCCCTCCCGGTTGCCCATACTAGAACATGGAATACTTGCGAGATCGCCGAGGAGGAATGCCGATTGAATACCTCTGTTCCACCCGATGCCGCCCCCCGCCCGCTTCATCCGCTCGTCGACATGTACGTCGACCGGTATGCTTTCGAGGAGCTGGAGCGGCGGGCCGAACGCAACGGCCCTTGGGACGATTGGTCGCTGTACCAGCTCGCGCTGGAGGCGGAGGAAGCGAACCTCGTCACCGACTTCCACGCGCTGCGGTGCCTGTCGCTGCTGCCGCATTTCGAACCGATGCCTCACCAGATCGACACCGCCCGCCGCGTACTGCACGAGATGCGGGGTCGCGCGATTCTCGCCGACGAGGTCGGACTGGGCAAGACGATCGAGGCCGGCTTGATCCTTAAGGAATATCTGATCCGCGGCCTCGTGAGGAAAGCGCTCGTGCTCGTGCCCGCCTCCCTCGTGCTCCAATGGGTGCGCGAGCTGAACGGCAAGTTCGACATTCCCGCCGTGGCGCAGCGCAAAGCCTATTCGTGGGACAACGACATCGTCGTCGCCTCCATGGATACCGCCAAGCGCGACCCGCACCGGCAGACGCTGCTGGACGGCGAATACGATCTGATCATCGTCGACGAGGCCCACAAGCTGAAGAACAAACGCACGGGCAACTATCAATTCATCAACGAGCTGCGGAAAAAATATTGCCTGCTGCTCACCGCCACGCCGGTCCAGAACGACCTGTCGGAGCTGTACAACCTCATCACCCTGCTGAAGCCGGGACAGCTCGGAGGCGAGGGCGACTTCGCGACCAACTTCGTGGCCGACCGCCGTGTGCCTAAGAACGAATCCATGCTGCAGGAGGCGCTGGGCCAGGTCATGATCCGCAACCGCCGCAGCGACGGGGGCGTCGAGTTCACGAAACGGGTCGTCACCAACGTTCCGCTGCGCCTGTCCGCGGAAGAGATGGCGCTCTATGAAGGCGTGACCGATTACGTGCGCAAGCACGCGGCTTCCGAGAACGGAGACATGGCCAGCATGCTGTCGCTGGTTACCCTGCAGCGGGAAGTGTGCTCCAGCCGCGATGCCGTGTTCCTGACGCTGATCAATCTGTTCAAGAAGACGTCCGAGGATTCCCCGCTTCGCGCCCGCATCTGGGAGCTGGTCGAGCTGATCAAGCGCATCAAGTCGAACACGAAGGCCGAGAAGACGATGGAGCTTGTCCGCAGCCTGGACGACAAGGCGATCATCTTCACCGAATATCGGGCGACGCAGGAATATTTGCTGAAATATTTCAAAGAGCACGACCTGATCGCCGTTCCCTATCGGGGCGGGATGAACCGCGGCAAGAAGGATTGGATGATGGAGCTGTTCCGCAGGCGCGCGCAGGTGATGGTCGCGACCGAAGCAGGCGGAGAAGGCATCAACCTGCAGTTCTGCCACCACGTCATCAACTTCGACCTGCCGTGGAATCCGATGCGCGTCGAGCAGCGGATCGGCCGGGTTCATCGGCTCGGCCAGACGGAGGACGTGCAGATTTTCAACCTGTGCACGCTCGGCACGATCGAAGAGCATATCGTCCACCTGCTGCACGAGAAGATCAACATGTTCGAGCTGGTCATCGGGGAGCTGGACGAAATCATTCAGCAGTTCGAGAAGGAAGATTCGTTGGAGCGCCGCCTGGCCCAGCTTGTTCTGGAAACCGAGGACGGCGAGGAGCTGCGCAAAAAGATCGACGGACTCGGGGATACGCTGCTCGAGACGAAAAAACGAAGGCAACTGGAGAACGCGACATGAACACGAAACAGATCCAGCGCTTTGTCGTCTCCTATCTGGAGTCGAAAAACTGCCAATTTATCGAGAAGGCCCCCGCCGGAGTGACGGTGAAGCTGTCTCCGGACGCCGACCGGGCGCTGTCCAACCGTCCGTATTACTGGAGCTTCGTCGACCGGACCGGGACGCCTCCCGAGACGATGACCTATCGCTGGTCGTTCGACAATCCGGCGATGTCCGACCGCATGAACGCTTCGCCGGTGTCTTACGTCATGACCGAATCCGGCCGCATCATCCAGGAGGACGTCTATTTCGGCTCCAGACGGCTGCACCAGCTGTTCGACGTCGTGCAGCAGGACGGACGCTGCGTCACCTTGTTCGAGGAGCCCCCCCGCGGCCGGCTCGACCCGCTCGCCTCCCAACCCTATACCGCCTGGCTGGGGGCGAACTTCAAAGTCGGCTACGAATGCGACATGAAACGGGAAGAGCTGTACCAGTGGGGCATCTCGCTCGCCACCGGCGTCATCGACGAGAGGTTCATGGACAAGCTGAAGGACCGCAGAATGACGCCCCGGCTTCCGTCCAACGTCCATCTGCTCAAAAACGGTTTTTCCCTGAGAAAAGGAATGACCCAGCTCGAAGCGGCGCTCGAACGCAAGCTGCGCGCCGCCGACTTCTCCTGGGCTGTCGAGGCCGAAGCGCGAAGACAGGACGAGTTGGAGAGAATTCGGCAATATTATGTTCCCATGCTGGAGCATATGAATCATCCCGACCAGCGGGAGCAGAAGGAAGCCGTCACCGCCAGATTCGAGCAGCGTGAGGCGGAAATCGACTGGCAGTACAGGCCGCGCGTGAACGTGACCGTGCTGAATTGCGGCATTTTCCACCTTCCGGGCATCGATTAAGCGGCCAAACGCCGCCAATCGGCAAAAATAGAACCGCCGCGCCCGGCGCATCCCGACACGTTCCAACACCTTCGGCGCCGCCCGTCGGCTACAATGAAGAACGACAAGCGGCGCCAAGCCGGATTCCAACGAAATTGCGGGGGATACGAATGATAAGTTCAATGGACCGAGCCGGCCGTCGGCGCAGGACAAGCCTGAGATTCGCGGCGACGGTGGCGATAGCGGCCCTGCTCTGGTCGAGCGCGGCCGTGCGGCCGGCAGCCGCGGAACTCGCCGCAGGCGGAGCCGGCGCCGAGCCGCAATCCAAGCTGGAGCGCCAGGTCGAAAGCTGGGTCGCGGCGCTGTCCAAGCAGAAGCCGTTCCAGGACTGGCAGGGCGCCGATCCGCACATTGCGGCGCTCGGTCCAGGCACGCACAGCTGGCTGGTGCTGTTCACCAAAGAAGGACAAGATATCGGCTACATGGTTGTGCACGCGGTCGTCGACGGTTCCTTCCAGCTTGGCGAATACGGAACGGGCCCTTACTCCCTGTTTTCCATGCAGCAGCTCAAGCGCTCGCTGGTCTACAGCGGGCTGATTTCCGCGGAGGAGGTCGGCCTGATCACCGCCTCCAAGCGCTATGCGCATCCCTTCGCCGCCGCCTGGGAGGTGCGGATCGGGGAGCAGACCTACTGGCTGGATGCCAAGACGGCCGAGCAGCTTCCGGTAGACGCGGCGCAATGGGCTTCCCTGACCGGCGGCGGAGACCGCCCGCTTCCCGCCGGACAAGCCGCCGCTTCCCGCGTCGACGCCCTGCGGCTGAACGAGCTGTTCGACGCTTACGAGAAGCTGCCCTGGCTCACCAAAGAGACGCCATTCCCTGCGGAAGACGTCCGGAAGCTGCAGAAGCGCCTCGATGAGGGCAAGCATCTGCGATATGTAGCGGAGCCCTTCGGGGACGCGATGCTGTACGCGGCTCCGGTTATCGGCTATCAGCGCTGGGCGGATGGCCGCATCGACCTTGCCCTGGATATGGCGGGAACGCGCTTTATCCCTCTTGACGCCCTGCTGGCAAACGGACTTTTTTATCGTTAATTTCTCGCCGAATCCATCGAACGCGCCTCCGGGCGCGTTTTGCTTTTTCGGTCCGACCGGCTTGCCCACCAGACCATCAGCCCCATCGGTGCCACGCCGAACCATCTGGTCAGCCACGGCTCTTTCCCGTGCGTCTCCCGCTTCTCCTCTTCCCTCGGACGTTCCATGTAGGTGACCACCCGCTCCGTCACGTATTTTAAATATTCCGTTCCGTCCATCGCCGCTCTCCTCCTTGTTCTAAAGCATGAGTACCGGATGTCCGGCTAGTTCAAGATTCGATGTCTAATCCGCTTCCCGTTCCCCTTCGCGATCAAAACCGGAACTTCTTGAACATCCTCTTCCTAGCATGCCCGCTTTGGGAAGCGCTCAACCGTCCTGCATGGCGAACGGCAATTTGTGTCACGCTATAGAGCGGATAAGCTTTGCCACGAGAACGGAGGAGATTTCCTTGTTATTAGCCATTCGAATCGTTATGATCGCTTGCGGCTTAATGTGGATGGTCGAACAATCCGCGGCCGGCGCGGCCGGCGAACCGCCAAGCTTTAAGCGCGCGCTGCCGGGCGCCGACGTGCTGATTGACGCAGGCCACGGCGGCATCGACGGCGGGACGCATTGGAACGGCATTCTGGAGAAGGACATCAATCTGGCCATCTCCAGAAAGCTCTATTTGCTTCTGCGCGCCAGAGGGCTTAAGGTCGTCTTGAATCGGACCGGCGATTACGCGCTGAGCGACGACAACCGCTGGCACCTGACGCGTTCGCGCCATCGCCGGGATCTGTCGCAGCGGCTCGGCCTCTCCGGCGAGGTCGGAGCGTCCCTGTACGTAAGCATCCACGTCAACTGGTCTCCGAAAAGGGCAAACCGGGGCCCGCTCGTCATTCATCAGCACGAAGGGCGCAGCGCCATGCTGGCCATGTTCATTCAGGACAGCCTGAACCGTCAGCAGAAGCGGTTCAGGCTGCCGCAGGCGGCGAGCCAATACTACCTGCTGAATCAGGTTCAGGCGCCGAGCGTCATCGTCGAGACGGCTTTTCTGAGCGATCCGGGAGACCGGGCGATGCTTACCTCTCTCCCCGGGCAAAATCGCATCGCCGCGGCCATCGCCAGCGGCATTATCACCTATCGGTTATGCAGCCCGTGAGCGGTGAAAGGCTCCGGAGAAGGCAGCAGGGCGGTGAGCGGCACGAACGCCGCCTTGCCTTTCAGCTCCGGAATCGCGTCGCGCAGCGCGTCCGAAGTCGACAAGCCGGGCATTCCGACATGGCCGATGACGATGCAGCTCTTGTTTTTGTCGAGCACCTTTTTCACTATCCCGATTTGCTTCAGCACATGATGCCGCGTATAGACGTCATCGAGAAAAACGTCGTTATGCAGCGTCTCGACTCCGAGCTCTTTGGCAACCTCCGGCACAACCGTCCGATAAGACGTTCGGCTGTCGAGAAAGAGCAGCCCCTTCTCCTTGCATACCTGGAGCACCACCTTCATGACGCGTTTGTCGGCGGTCGCTTTCGAGCCCATGTGATTGTTCATCCCGATCGCATGCGGCACATCGGCGATTGCCGCCTCCACGCGCTTGCGGATTTCGTCGTCGCTTAAGTCCGTCGTGATCGCTCCGGGACCGAGCCAGCTCCGCTTGCCCCGTACCGGCTCCATCGGCAGATGCACGATAACGTCATGTCCGAGCCGGTAAGCCTCCTCCGCGTCCTTCTTGGTCGTCGGCAGGAAGGGCATAACGGCGACGGTCAGCTTGATCGGCAATTTCAGCATTTGCTCCGTGCCCTTCATGCCGTTGCCGAAGTCGTCGATCACGACGGCAATCCGGCTCTGCGCGGCTGGCTCGTTCACCGGAATATTCGCATGGACATGGGCATGCGCATGCGGCAAACCCGGCGACAGCGCGAGCCAAACCGACAGAATACCGGCGGCGACGGCGTTAAATCGATTGCGTTGAGTCATCCTTTTTTCCTCCTACAAGCTGTAATCGACATCAGGCTCTAACAGTATTCTCGGATTGGAAAAATTTATGTGCCGCCTCATTGAGCATAAGAAAAACGCCTTACGGCGTTTTTCCGGACAACGTATGGGTTATTCGAAAAGGGGGCTTTGCGGGCTGCGTTTCTGTTATTGGACCAGTCGGGTTGGGTGGGGCCGTTGGGTGGGGCCGTTGAATGAAGCCGTCTGTTGTCGCTCGCCAATTTTATATGAAATTTCATACAAAATTCATCCGTATACGTCTATTTGCGGTCACTTTGTATGATTTATCGCACAAATCTGCCGCCCCGACCGCTTCAATGCCATATTTTGTATGAGAAATCATACAAAAACGGACGCGTCGGCCAAACCAAAAAGGCTCGCCCTGTGTCAGGCAAGCCTCCTTGGTCGAATACCGATTAACGCGCGTCTTCGCGGCTCCGGCTGCGCATGCCCGCCAAGCCGAACAGGCCGAGCAAACCGAGCCAGCCCCAGCTGAAGCCCGTTCTGGTCGTCGTTTCCATTCTTCTGACGGTGTTGTTCGCCCGCGTCGTCATATTCGTCGTCGCATTGTGCGGACGATACGCGTTCATGCGCGTCGAATCGTACGTTCCGTTGGTTCCGTACATGCCGTTGCCGTAAACGCCGTTGGGTGCATATGTGCCGTTGGCGCCGTTGGTGTTATAAGTGCCATTCGTGCTATAAGTGCCGAAGTTTCCGTTGTTCGTGCGGTCTAAGGTCGTTCCGTACGTTCTCGTCGGAGTCGCTCCGCTTATCATGTCTCCTGCGGTTCCCGTAGTCCCTGCCGCGTGCGCCGATGCAGGAATGACGCTCGCCAACGCGATGCATGTGCCAAGAGCCAAACTAGCCGCCGTTTTATTCAAACCAAAACCCCTCCTTAAGCAATTTGATTGCCCTATTAAGGTGTCCGCGGCGGGTCAAAATATGCGATGAGGATCGGCGGGTCCCCATCCAGAAGGAGGAAAGACGGGCGAAAGTCCGACGGAGCCCAGGAGGAACGGCCGGGCATGTGCTTGCGCCTGTTTTTGCCAAGATGGGTGAATGTACGGACCGTATGCGAGCCTTGACATAAGCTACATACGTGACGATCGTCATAATCAAACCGCAAGGTGGTGATAGATATGGGATATCCTGTTGCAGGTGATGTTTGCGGTCCTAAAGGCGGAGTTGCGGGAGCCGCGGCTTTCGCACTTGTACTCTTCGTCCTCTTGGTAATCATCTTGCGCGCCGGCTGGTGCTAACCGAGGAGAACCATCGCTTCCGCCGTCTCGGCGCCGCTCGCGGCCTGCCGGGGCGGCGGGCTTTGTCCATGATTCGGAAAGTATATCCTTATGAATCGGCTCCGGCAAAAACGCGTTCATCGTCCTAAGGACGCCGCAGGCGTTGTTGCTTGCTCCTAGCCCTCCTTCGAGGCCAGCCACCGCAAGGAATCGGCGTAGCGCTTCGGAGACAGTCCTTCCGTTTTTTTGAACAGCTTGCTGAAGTAGTACATATCTCCGATTCCGACCTTCTCGGCAATCGCTTCGATCGTGTGGGCGTTTTCCCTGAGCAGACGTTTGGCTTCCCCGATGCGGATTCCCGTCAAATATTGGGGCACCGTCAGCCCGGTCGCTTGCTTAAACAGCGTTCCGAAATATTTGGGGGACAGGCTCGCCCGCGCGGCCAGCAGCTTCAGATCGATCGCGGACGCAAAATTTTCCTTCATATATTGGATCGCCCCCAGCATCATATCGGCATGGGAGTGGCTGACCCGAATGCCTTCCTCGGTCGTCAGCTCGCCGTGAATAAGGCCGATCAGCTTCAGCATCGACGCCTTGAGCCAGATTTGCGCGTCCGCCCTTCTCTCCTCGAATGCGCGGCACAGCTCCTTAAACGCGTCGAAAAAATCGTGAACCCGGGCAGGCGTCATCCGCTCCGGAATGTTCATGTCTATCAGCTCGGCATCGGGGCGCGCATGGAGCCAGCTCGCATCCGGCGCTCCCTCCTCCGCTCTGTTCCCCAAATAAACGACGTACGGGGAAAACTCCGCCGCCTCGCCCAGGAAGACGTAATCGAAGTGCACGGCGAAGCAATGCAGCGGCTCGCTCTCCGACACAAACATTTCATTGGCCATGCGCGGCCGAATATACAGCAGATCCCCGGGCCCCATCGGGTACATTCTGTCCTCGATGCGCAGAGTGCCCGCGCCCTTCACGACGTAAATAAACTCGTGATCGTAAATGTAACGCTCCGGATTGATTGCGCCCACAGCGATGATCACCTCGTGCACGAAACGAACGTACGGAGAGATCGTCCGGTAATCCACGCGCGTCGACAAAGCCGTCTTCGCCTCCTCCCCATTTTCGACCAAAACGCTTTTCGCCTATTATAACATCCCGCAACCCCATGATTTATAAAGAATAAGGCGATTCGACTTTTTTACAAAAAATACGGATTTCTCTCCATCCTCACCTCCGGGTTTCGGCTGTAGGATAGAAGCATATCACCGCCAAGGAGGAACGTTCCATGACAACGCCAATTACGCAAGATCATATCGATTTCTATCGTGAGAACGGTTTCGTAAAAGTAGACAATATGCTGAACGCGGAAGAGCTGGAGCTGCTGAGGGAATATTTGGAGGAAGCGATGCAGACGACGGGCGACCGCTCGGTGCAGACGGACAAGCAAGGCGGGCTCTACTATCGCGTTCTTAACCAAAAAGTCAATACGTGGCGGGATCATGCCGGAATGGGCAAGTTCAGCTTCCACGAACGGTTCGCCCAATCCGCGCTGCAGCTTACGGGAGCCGACAAAATCCGCTTCTTCCACGACCACGGTCTATGGAAAATGCCGAACGACTCCAAGCCGACGCCCTGGCACCAGGATACGCCGTACTGGCCGATCAACGAAGCCGAGCAGGGCATGCTGTCGATCTGGATCGCGCTGGACGACGTGAACGAGAAAAACGGCTGCATGGCCTTCATCCCGAAGTCGCACAAGCTGGGCAAGCTGCACGGCATCGATTTCCTCGATCCGCAGAACATTTTCGACTACGTCGAGGGCGGACAGCTGGACGACCGCAAGCCCGTCGTCGTGCCGTTGAAAGCCGGAAGCTGTACGTTCCATAACGGCTTGACGTTCCATTACGCCCATGCCAACGAAACCGACCGCCCGCGCCGGGCGCTGGCGATCATCTATATGCCGGACGACATTACATTCAGCGGCGCGAACCACACGATCACGAGCGGGTTGAACCTGGAGAAGGGCGACGTGCTCAAGGGGCCGCTGTTCCCCGTATTGGCCGTGCGGGGCGATAGCTGATCGGCCTCTGCCGGACAAAGGGCTGTCCCATAAGTAAACCAAAGCTGCTTTGAAAGATAATCGATGAATAAAGTGCAAGGGGTATGTATCTCCTTCCGCTGCTATACGCTCCTGAAATGGGATTAGATAAACCCGTGACAATGTGATTTCAGGAGCGTATGAGGCAGACTCCAGGAGAGAGATGTCCTTCTTTTTTCATCGATCGTCTTGTACGCTCACTATTTATAGGACAGCCCCTTCTTCGTCTATCGATTACCTAAGCAACTCTGCAGCAACCTCCGCTTTGTCTATCGCTCGCCCCAAGCCCGGCGTTAATCCTCGCTTATCTTCCGCCCTCTTTCGTCAAAATATCGGCCATCTCGCGGTAGCCGCGGCTCTTGGCATGCTGCAGCGGCGTCACGCCGTCGTTGTCGGCCAGATTGACGTCGGCTCCGTGCTTGACGAGCAGACGGACAATCTCCCGATGATCGGAACCTCCGTCACCGAGAATGACGGCTTCCAGCAAGGCGGTCCAGCCCAGGTTATTGACATGATCGACGTCTACGTCGGAATGCTCCAGCAGCTCGCGAACGATCTCGACATGCCCTCGGTCGGCCGCCGGAATAAGCGCGGTTCCCCCGAAGCGATTCGTAATTGTCGTATCGGCGCCTGCGGCAAGGGCGAGCTTCAGGAAGTCCAGCTTGCCCTCCGCCCCCGAATACAGCAGCGGGTTGTCCAGACGGTCGTCCCTGATGTCGATGTCGGCCCCTCTGTCTGCCAGCAGCTTAAACAAATCGAGCCGGTCGTTAAGCACCGCGATCATGGCGGCGGTGCGTCCCCGGCCGTCGACGGCGTTGAGATCCGCGCCCTGCTCCAGCAGCCGTTCGACGGCCTTGCGGTCCCCTTGGTCAGCGGCTTGCAGCAAATCCCGGTTTAACTTATCCATCTCTTGATTCCCCTCAATCGTCGTATTCCGTTCCCCGCCGCTCGGCAGAATATCCGTCCGCGCTTCGCAGCCGGCGATAATCGCCGCCAGAATGACCCATCCCAATTTTTGCAGCAACGCTGTCGCTCCCTTCCCCTGCGGCTTCACCCCGTTGTTCCGAAGGCCGTTTCGGATTCCGCTTCGGACGCGGAAGGAGACGACCTGCCGTCGATCCGTCTGACCAGAACGATACTGCCCGCCAGCAGCACCGACGCGCCGAACAGGTAGGGCAGGCCAAGATCGATGTCGAACAGAATGCCGGCCAGCAGCGGACCGAATATCGTTCCGAGACTCGTGTAGGCGTTATTCATCCCCGCCACGAAGCCCTGATCCTCTCCGGCCGCCTTGGACAGCAGCGTATTCATCGTCGGCCGCAAAATGTTGTTGAACGTAAAAAACAGCATCGTAACGAACATCACGTAAAAATAATTGCCCGACACGAGCAGGCACGCGAGCGAGACGGCCGACAGCGCAAGCATGGCGCCGATCACCTTCTTCTCCCCAAACCGCCGGCTGATCCGGTCGGTCAGCACGATTTGATTAAATGTGCCGATCAAGGAGCACAGCGTCAGCAGGACGGCGATCTCGCCGGTGCCGAAGCCGTACGCTTGGACGACATAGAGCGGAAAAATCGCCTCGAAGTGCGTCAGCCCGAAGGTCATCGTGAACACGATCAGCAGCAGAATGAAGTAGCGGGACCGAACGGAAAGCGCAATTTGACGAAACAGATTCGTCTTCGACTGCTGCGTCCGCAAGCGCAGCTTCCGGACTTCCGGCTTGAGCGATTCGGGCAGCAGCCACAGGCTGCACAGCATCGCCAGCACGCCTACGATCGCGGAAGCATGGAACGGCGCCTTAAGCCCCCATTCGGCCAGCAGACCGCCGACTCCCGGTCCGATGATAAAGCCCGACGTCATCGCCGCGCCCGACCAGGACATCGCTTTGCCCCGCTGGTCGTCCGTCGTAATGTCGGCGGCATAGGCGATGATGGCCGGGATTAAAGCGGCGGAGCCCATTCCGCCGATCAGCCTGGAGACCAACAGCAAGGAGAGATCCCAGGACAGAGCGGCCAGCAGATGGGAGGCCGAGAACAGAATCAGTCCGGCAATGATAAGCGGCTTGCGGCCGTAACGATCGGCCAGATTGCCCGCGATCGGCGAGAACAGAAACTGCGTCAGGCCAAAGCAGGATACGAGATACCCCGCGGCCTGTCCTCCGGCCCGGAACTGCTCGAGCAGCTCCGGCAGGATCGGAATGACGAGTCCCATGCTTAAATTCGCGAGAAACATATTGATCAGCAGCAGCGGAAAAGCCGATTTGATGCGCATGAACGATCTCCTTTACAGCTGGAAAACAGGAAGGAAGAAACCCGCAAGCGGCCCTTCTTTTCTTCCCTACAAGTATGCTAACATGAGATTCGGTATATGAAAAATATAAATAAAATTGGTTTCGCTTAGCTTTTCCCTATAGAAGGAGGTTCGACGGACTTGGACATGCGGCAGTTGAGGTATTTTATCGCAATCGTCGAGGAAGGCAAAATCTCCGCCGCCGCCGAGCGGCTTCATATGTCGCAGCCGCCGCTTAGCCAGCACTTGAAAGCGCTGGAGGAGGAGCTTGGCACGACGTTGGTCGAGAGGAGCGGCAAGCCGTTCGAAGTCACGGAAGCCGGAAAAACCTTGTACAAGTACGCCTTGCAAATGGTTGCGCTCATGGAAGAAGCGAAGACGGAAGCAAAGGAAGTCGGGAACGGGGCGAGCGGCAAATTGAACATTGGCGTCAACACGTTTTCCGCCGCGGGATTGTCCGATCTGCTGCGGGCCTTTGGGAGCCGCTACCCTAAGGTCGCCTATAAAATCCAGCAGAACGAGTCCGCCTACCTATGCCAGCTGGTGCGGGACCGGGCCATCGAATTGGCGATTATTCGCCTGCCGCTGGAGCTGTCTTCCTTCGCCGTGCTCCATCTTCGCAGCGAGCCCTTCTATTTTATTTCGTCGGCGAAAGAGGAGCGGATGACGGACGAAGTGTCGCTGGCCGATCTTCATGCCTCCCCGCTCGTGCTGCCGAGCACCGAGGGACTGGGCGTGCATTATTTGATTTTGGAGGCGTTCTCCCGCTCCCGCCTGTCCCCTCGTCTGATGGGCGAGTGCTCCGACATCGCGCTGCTGCTGGAGCTGGTATCATCCGGCTTCTGCTCGTCGATTGTTCCGGAGACGGTGCTGAAGAAGCATCACGGCTATCCGATCCACGCCAGCAAAGTGACGCCGGACACCGAGCTCGCTTCGCCGGTCGGTTTAATCTGGCTCAAACAGCACCGCCTGTCCCAGGCCGCGCAAAACTTCGTCGATCTCGTCAAATCCGGCCTGTAAGATGCAAAAAAACCTGCCGAACCGCGGCGAGGCGGCAGGCAGGTTGGCTATCGCCGGTTCTATAACGGCTTTACCCGATGCTTGGCGGCTTGCGCCGCTTAAGAAACGGCTTTACCCGTTTTCTTGCAGGTTTTGCTGCCGTTTTTACAGGTTTGGTACACGCCCATGAAATCGAGCCGATGATCGGTGACCTTGAAGCCGTACTCGTTGGCGACCCGCTGCTCCAGCTCCACCAGCCAGTCGTCCTGAATTTCCTCCAACGCTCCGCATACTCTGCAGACGAGATGGTGATGCATATGATCGTGCCCCTCCTGACGGAGGTCGAAGCGGGCGACGCCGTCTCCGAAGTTCATTTTCTGCACGATGTGCAATTCAGCGAGCAGCTCCAAAGTCCGGTATACCGTAGCCAAGCCGATCTCCGGAAACTTCTGTCGCACCAGCATGAACACATCTTCGGCGCTTAAATGGTCTTTCTCGTTCTCCAGCAGCACCTTCAGAGTAATCTCGCGTTGCGGCGTCAGCTTATATCCGTTCACGGTCAACTGCCGGTTGATCTTGTCGATTTGCTCCACGATATCCATCCTATGGACACCTCCGCTTCATTAGAGTCGATTATATTGTCACCTTCCCATCATAGCGAAATCGGGCGAAAAAATCAAAAAAATCGCCAGCATATCCCATAAGCGCATTATTATATCCTTATTATTCCTTTCGAAGCGACGATGCGGTCGGCCCCTAAAGTGACGGCAAGAACTTCATATGGTAAAATTCAAACATATCGCGAGTCCGCGTACGACCCGCCGCCAGACCGAACGAAGCAGGTGTGTACCCGTGTGGAAACCCGACCGCCAAAGCCCTCTCCCGCTCTACCTTCAAATCTCCGAGCACCTGCAGGAACGAATCGTCGGCGGGGAATTCCCTCCCGGCAGCCCGCTGCCTTCCGAACGCAAGCTGGCCCGGCTGTTCGGCGTGAATCGCAGCACCGTCGTGCAGGCTTACGCGGAGCTGCGCTCGCACGGCTTCACCGAATCCATCCCGGGAAGCAAAACGATCGTCGGCCCCTTCAAGCACGCTAACGCGGAAATCCGCACGCCCGAATGGCATCGCTATGCGGAGAGCGGGAGCTTTCTGCCCAATTTGCCGTTTCTGCGCCTGATCCGCGAAAATCTTGCCGGAGATCCGTCCATCATTGATTTTGCCAGCGGCAAGCTGTCCGTCGATCTGTCCCCCGACCGGGAGATCGGGCGGATTATGAGAAACCTCCCCTATCCTCCCGCGGAAGGTTACGACGGGGGACAAGGCTTTCTTCCGTTAAGAAAAGCGCTGGCCGAGTTTCTGGAACGGCACAGGAGCATTCGCACGACGGAAGCCTCGGTGCTCATTACGAGCGGCTCCCAGCAATCGCTCTACTTGATTACGCAATGCCTGCTGTCGCCCGGAGACGCGGTGGCGGTCGAGACGCCCTCCTTTACCCGCTCGCTGTCGATGTTCCAATCTGCCGGCCTTCGCCTGTATCGCCTGCCGGTCGACGAGCGGGGCGTGGACCCGGATGCGGTACGAACGCTGCACCGCAACCACCGGATCAAAATGATTTTCGTCAATCCCAATTATCAGAACCCGACCGGAACGGTGCTCGATCCCGGCAGAAGAAGCCGCTTGCTGGAGACGGCAAGCGAGCTGGGCCTCCCGATCGTCGAGGACGACCCTCACAGCCTGACCGCCGACGACGCCCCGCTGCCGCTGAAAGCGGAGGATGCGGCATCGAACACGCTGTATATCGGCTCGTTCTCCAAAATCGCCGCCGCTGGCCTGCGCATCGGCTGGATTGTCGCGCCGCACTCCGTCATCAGCCGGCTGACCGACGCCCGGCGCCAGATGGACCTCGGTTTCAGCGTCATCCCGCAGCAGATCGCGGCACGGTTCATCGGATCGCCGCAGTTCGCCCCTCATATTGAGCGGCTTAGGCAGCAGTTGACATACAAGCGGGATTTGATGGCCGAAGCGTTGGAGAGAGAGCTGCCCGGGCTCGTTTCCTTCTCCCTTCCGGAAGGAGGACTGCATCTGTGGTGCAAAATAAACGCCGCCATGAACGACAGCCGTCTGCTCGACGAAGCGCTCGGACACGGGGTCGCTTTCGTTCCGGGCAGCCTGTACGGGGCCGAAGCCGGTCATATGCGCCTCACCTATGCCCGGCCAAAGGCGGAGGAGATCGACCTGGGCATCGCCCGTCTGGCGGAGGCGATTCGCTCCGTCGCGGAGTAGGCTGGTATAACGGAATCGTTTCAGTTACAGGGAGGTAAGGTAATGGAGAAGGAAAAGTGCGATTTGATCCATCCTAACGGCGTCAAGGAAAAAGAAATGGAAGTGGTAGAGGGTTTGACGATCAAATACCACGCCAACGGAAATACGATCTGGTCGAAAGGAAAAATGGTCAACGATGCTCCGGACGGCTACTGGGAATGGTATCGGACGGACGGAACGTTAAAACGTTCAGGATATTTCGACAAGGGCGAACCCGTCGGCGAATGGATCACCTACGACAACAAGGGAAACAAATACAAAACGACCAATCGCGATAAAAAATAAACCGTCCCCGCGGACAAGGCCGGGAACGGTACATTTTACGTGCCTTCGGAAGCTCGCGAAAAACCGATTAAACGACCCGATGCCGGCTTCCGCTTGCGGCGCGGCGGATCGGGGGATCAGCCGCGCTTCTATGCCTTTACCGCGAAATGCGGACGAACAGCACGTAAGCGAAATACGGCGCGCCGATCAGCGCGGTAAGAATGCCGGCCGGAATTTCCAGCGGCGGATGCGCGACCCGGCCGAGCAGGTCGGCCAGCGAGACGAGCGCGGCCCCGAGCAGCGCCGCGACCGGCAGCAGCCGCTTGCTGTCGGAGCCGACCAGACGCCGGGCCAGCGGCGGAACGACCAGGCCGACGAAGCCGATCGTGCCGGCGATCGCCACCGCGCTCGCGGCGAGGCCGACGGCCGTCGCAAGCAGCGCCAGACGCGCGGCCTGAACCTTCATGCCGATGCCTCTGACCGTCTGCTCGTCCAGCTGCAGCGCGTTCAAGTGGCGGCTTCCGAGCAGCGCGATCGCGCAGCCCGCCAGCGTCCACGGCCACAGCAGCTCAACGTGCTGCCAGGACCGGGCGTAGAGGCTGCCCTTCAGCCAGACCAGCGCCTGGGACGAGGACAGCGCGTATTTGACGATCAGGAACGTAATCATCGCCTGAAAACCGGTCGATACCGCCACCCCGGTCAGCGCCAGGCGCAGCGGTCGAACGCCTCCCCGCTGATAAGACGCCGCGTAGACGACGGCCGCGGCCGCAACGGCGCCGACGAACGCCGCAAAAGGCAGCAGCGCGCCGGAGCCGGGATACAGCAGCAGGACGATGACCGCCGCGAAGCCGCCTCCGGCCGATACGCCGACCACGTCCGGCGCCGCCAGCGGATTTCTCGTGATCCCCTGCAGAATCGCTCCCGATACGGCCATATTGATGCCGACCAGCACCGCGATTGCGAGTCGCGGCAAGCGATACTTCAGCACCAGCGCTTCTCCTCCGAACAGTTCCTTCACGATATCGGACAGCGGCACGGACACCGCGCCGAAGCGCAGGCTGAGCAAAGCGATGACAAGCAGCAAGAGAAGCAGACCGACGGCCGTGGATGCAAAGCGCGCTTTCTTCATTCAGCGTTCCTCCTTGTTTCGGCGAAGCAGATAGAGGAAGAACGGCACGCCGAGGAAAGCGGTGACGATGCCGACCGGAATATCCGCCGGATAGGAAATCCACTGCGCGGCGAAATCCGCCGTCGACAGCAGAACGGCGCCCAGCAGCGCGGACGCGGGAATGAGTCGGCGATGCGCGATGCCGACGATCCTTCTGGCCATATGCGGCACCATCAGGCCGACGAAGCCGATCGGTCCGGCCACCGCCGCGGCGCTGCCCGCCAGCAGGATGACCATAAGGCCGAGCAGCCCGCGGGTGCGCGCCACGTTCACGCCCAGCCCGGCGGCCACCTCGTCGCCCTGCGCAAGAAGGTTGAGCCTTCCGGACAGCAGAAATGCCGCGGCCAGAACCGGCGCGTCAATCAGCCAGATCAGCCGGTTGTCCGACCAATTCGCTCCCGACAGCTTGCCGGCCATCCAATAGACGATTTCCATCAGCCGCGTCTCGAACAGCAAAATAATGCCGGTCGTGAGCGCCCCCATGAAAGCGCTGATCGCCACGCCGGACAGCACCAGCCTGGACACGTCGCTGCCGCCGAAGCGCGCCAGCCAGTAGACGAGAACCCCGCTGACCGCGGCGCCGCACAGCGCGGCGGGCAGAATGACCAGCGAGCTGTCGGAGCCGCCGAACAGGAGCAGGGCGACCACCGCGGCGCACGAAGCCCCCTGGTTCAGGCCGATGATCTCGGTATCGGACAGCGGGTTGCGCGTCATCGCCTGCAGCAGACAGCCGGCCACGGCCAGCGCCGCGCCGAGCGAGGCCGCCAGCAGCAGCCGCGGAGCCCGCACATGCCAGACCGTATAGGCGGCCAGCTCGTCCTTCAGGTCGCCCGAAGGCGACAACAGCGTTCGCCAGTCCAATCCGCTTACCCGATAGGTCAACGTCAGCCAGGCAATTGCCGCGAACAGCAGGAGCAGCGCTGCCGCCGGCGCCCACCGGAGGGCGGCCGGACGCGAATCCGGCCGTCTATGTTCCATGCTTGCGCCCATGCCCGGTTTCTCTCCTTACTCGGATGCGGAATCCGCCGCCAGCGCGGCGAGCGTCTCGTCCAGAATTTCGTTCGCGGCGATCGGACCGCGGCCCCGCGCCCACAAATTGCGGTCCACGACGATAAAGCGGCCGTCCTTGACCGATTTCAAATCTTGATACAGCGGATTGGATTGCAGCTTGTCCGGGCTGTCCCCGTACAGCATAATGTAGTCCGGATTGATCTCGTGGAGCCGCTCGAGCGTCATATGTACCCCTTCGCCCTTGCCTTCCAGATTGTCCTTTTCCCCGTTAAAAGCGTAGTCCGCCCCGACTTGGCTGAGCAGCGAGCCCACGAACGAATCCTTGACCCATACCGTAAACGTATCGTCGAACAGACCGGCGACCAGAATGGTCGGAGCGCCTTCGATCCGCTGCTTGACGGCGGCGATTTTCTCGTTCAGCCCGGCGACGACCTGCTCGGCTTCCTCCTGTTTGCCCAGGATCGCGGCGATGCTCCGCACGTTGTCCAGCACCTCGTCGTAGCTGACGTCGTCGAACGCCACCGTCGGCGCGATGCCCTCCAGTTCTCCGCGAATCATGCTGTGGCGATCCACGCTGGCAATGATCAAGTCCGGCTTCAGAGACTGCACCACTTCCAGATTCGGAGCCTTCCGCTCCCCGACGTCCGCCGCATCGGCTTCCGTCACCCGATCCTGCAAATATTCGGGGATTTTGGTCGTGCCTACGCCCGCGTTGCCCACCGGCTTAACTCCAAGACTGGTCAGCGTGTCGATGAAGGAGAAATCCAGCGTCACGATTCGCTCGGGAACGGTTTCCGACTGATACGTTCCCCATTCGTGCTCGACGGATGCCGCCGCGCCAGGCTCGGATTCTGCCGGAGCGGATTCTGCCGGAGCGGATTCCGCCGCCGACGCTTCCGTCCCGGCGGCCGCCTCCGTACCGCTTGGCGAACCGGCGGACGGCTGCCCGTCGCTGCCTGCTCCGCACCCTGTTGCCGTTATAATAAACAACAGCATAAAAACGATGATCGACCATTTCCTGTTCATGTCTTGCTCCCCCTCGTCGTAATCGAAAATGATAATTATTATCAATTATAGATTGTAGCGAAGGGAATCGGCTTTGGCGCCATCCAGTTTGCAAAACTAGCTTCCATCCAGTTTTGTCCGACGATGAACGCCGTCCCGCTGGCCTATTCTCCGCTCTCCGCAATCAACGTAAAAAACCTGCCCAACCGCGTTCACGCGGCAGGCAGGCTTAATGCTCACGGCTCTATAACGTTCGGCGGGCTTTGCAGGCCGGCCGCAATCCATCAAGACGGGCTTCCGTCGGCTTATCGCCCTTTGGCCGCCTTGAACGCTTGCACGTATTGGGCGGCGCGGGCGGCGATCAGGCTCAAGTCGCCTTTCTTGGCCGCCTCGTTCGTCAAGTCGGAGCCGATGCCGACGGCCACGGCGCCCGCCGCGACCCATTCGCCGACATTGTCCAGCGTAACGCCGCCGGTCGGCATAATGTTCGCTTGCGGCAGCGGGCCCTTGATCGCCTTGATCGCCGACGGGGTCGTGCTCGGGAACAGCTTCACAATATCGACGCCGAGCTCCAGCGCCTCCTGAATTTCCTTGATCGTCATGACGCCCGGCATGACCGGAATGCGGTACCGGTTGCACAGCGCGACGGTCGCCGGATTAAGCGACGGTCCGACGACGAATTCGGAGCCGCTCAGAATGGCGGCCCGGGCCGTCTCCGGGTCGAGCACCGTGCCGACGCCGATAATCGCGAATTTGTCCGGATCGTTCGTCGTGCTGGAATATTTCCCGGCCAGCTTCTCGATCGCCTTAAGCGCCGACGGCACCGTCATCGTGATTTCGATCGCTTTAACGCCGCCCGCGATCGCCTGCTCCGCCATCTCGGCGACTTCGTTCGCGTCTTTCCCCCGCAATACGGCGACGACGCCGTGTTCCACAATACGCTGGATCGTGTTAAGCTTGTTCATCTGTTGAATCCGCCCTTTCTGGCTTTAAGGTAATTAGCGCTCTACATGAGCTTTATCGTTCAAGACCGCATCCGCTTCCTCGCGGGTAGGCAAGCCTTCCCAGTCGCCGATCGTCTGCACGACAAGCGAGCCGACCAGATTGCCCAGCCGCACCGCTTCGACAGGGGAGAAGCCGCGCAAAATCCCGGACAGGAAGCCTGCGCAGAAGCCGTCCCCGGCTCCGATCGGATCGACGAAATGCTTCGCTTTGAAATAAGGCACGGCAACGACCTCATCCGGACCGATGACGTAAGTCTCGTCGTCGCCTCCCTTGAGAATCGACTGCGCCTTCAAGCCTCTCAGCCGGCCGACGATCTCCTCGAAGTCGTCCGTCTCGTACAGCAGCTTTAATTCATCCAGGCCGGGCAGAAAATAATCCGCTTCCTCCGCCAGCTCCAGCAGAACCGCCCGGGCTTCGTCCAGCCCCCACAGCTTCAGCCGCAGGTTGGGATCGAACACCACCTTCACTCCGCTCGACTTCGCGATGCGGATCGCCTCGCGCACCGTATCCCGGCAGTTCGGGCTAAGGGCGGGCGTAATGCCCGTCAGATGAAGAAATTTGGCCTGCGAGAGGTACCCGGCGTCCAGATCTTCCGGCCGCATGCGGCTCGCCGCGGAAAACTTGCGGTAATAATACACCGACATTTTGCCGGCAAGCTGCTCCCGCAGGATCAACCCGGTCGGCGCCTCCGCCGTCAGCCTGGCCCGGGAGACGTCGACGCCCTCTCCCCGGATCGTCTTCAGAATAAGTCGTCCCATCGGATCGTCGCCGAGCAGGCTGAACCAGCCGACGCGATGCCCGAGCCGCGCCAGTCCCATCGCGACGGTGCTTTCCGCGCCCCCGAACGATTTGTCCAGGCTCGCGCTGTGTTCAATCCCTTTGGAGCCCCCGATTAGCAGCCCCATCGTCTCGCCGAACGTGATCACTTCCGGACGAAACGCCGCTTCGCCCGCTTCCGTATGCACACTCATCGCTCCTGCCTCCCCAGACGTTCTTGCTCGTTGTCCCGGCTGCGTCCCATTCTCCACCAGACTTCCTTCAGATGGAGCACGAACAGCCGCTTGATCTCATCCTCGTTCCCGGTTTTCAGCGCTTCGATCAGTGGCGCGTGGCCGACGGCGATCGACGCCAGGTCGGGAAAATACAGCTTGTTGGTGATCGCCAGAAACCTCTTCAGCTTAACCGCGGTCTGCAGCCAAATGTGGAGAATCGTCCGGTTGCCCGACTTCTCGAAAAAGTAACCGTGGAAGGCCATGTCCAGATCGATAAACCGGAACAAGTCGTCTTCGCGGGCCGCTTCGAGCATATTCTCGTAAAATGCGGACAGCCGCTCGAAGTCTTCCGGCCCCAGACGCGGAATCGACCTGCTCACGGCATCCCATTCGATCAGCTCCCGCAGGGCGTACAGCTCCTCGATCTCCTCCTGCTTGATCTCCGCGACGATCGAGCCTTTGTTCGCTTTGCCGACGAGCAGTCCTTCCTGCTTCAGCCGCTCCATCGCTTCCCTGACCGGAGCCTGGCTGATGCCGAGCGCGCTCGCAATCTCCAGCACAAGCAGCCGGTACCCCGGGCTAAGCTCTCCTCGGACGATCGCCTCCCGCAAGCCCAGGTACACTTGCTCGCTCAGCGAAGTTCCCCGTTCGTCCAATCGAAACGAAATGGCGCATCCCTCTTTTTGTTAGGTTATCGATAAAATTATCGATAATTCTATCGATAGGCCGAGTATAGCAGAACGGGCTTTCCTTCGTCAATTTGGCTTTTCGCTCGCGCCGCGCCGTTCCGCCGATTGCCGGCAGCCCGGACCGCTCTCTCGGCATCCCGCCTATTCGGATGTCCGGGCTTGCTCCGTTATCCGCTCCGCAGCGTCCAAGCCGCTTCGTCCGCTGTCGCGGAGCGCGCGCTCGCGATATTCGAGAGGCGTCAAGTCGCACAATCTCTTGAATACCCGGAAAAAGTAGTTGACGTTCTCGAAGCCGCACCGGTGGGCGATTTCCTTCGCACTGTCGTCCGTTCGAAGCAGCTCCCGCTTGGCCAGCCGGATTCTGGCGCGATTCACGTAAGCGATCGGCGATTCGCCGGCGACGGCGGTAAAATGGCTGCCGAACAGACTGCGGCTCATTCCGGCTCGCCTGGCCAGCTCCGCCAGCGTGACGCGCTCCGCTGGATTTCCGTCGATGGCCGCCTGAACCACGCGAATTGCCGCGCAATGCGGCGAGAGCGGCGCACGCCGGGAGACCGGCTCCTGCCGCAGACGCAAAAGCAGCTGCAGCACTCCCGTTTTCAGAAACAGCTGGTCCGTACGACCGCTCCGGGCATACTCCCGGTACAGGCCGTCGCACAGCCGCTCCCATGCCTCGCTGTCCTCCGTGTCCACGATGCCCGGGAACGACGCTGCCGCCGCGGCGGTCTCCTCCGCTCCGGCCCAAGCCTCACCGCCGTAAAGCTGCCCCATTCCCTCCTCTTCATACTGGGCCTGCTTGTCCGGGTCACGGATCAGATCGAACAGAATCATATAAGAATGGTAGGGCGCGAAGCCCTGAACCCGCATGCCCGGCCTGCGGAAAAACAGCCGGCCCCGGAAAGCGTCCGAACGGTCCCCCATCGTATCGATCCGGCCCCGGCCCCAGACGATCAGCTCAAGCTCGTACCATTTCGTCGTGCGCGGCGGGAAGGCGCTGCCCTCCGGCGGGCAGTTGTCCCCGTTTAACCACCCCGCGTAGATCACGTAAGGATGAATGTGCTGCGCATCGGCTGCCGCTCTTGCTGCCATGAACGATTCCCCTTTCCATTCAGGTAAATAGTGCACGATCTTCGTCCGTCCGTTCATTGTCCGCCCGCTCCTCGTGTCCTAGAGTGAAAGTAGATTATAGCTATAGAAAGGATGCTGCCCCTATATGTCCAGCAACTCTATCGTCATTGTTTACCCGACGGAAGCCACCGTTCAAGAACGTCTCGCCGCGCGCGAGCTCAGAAGATACGTTTACCTGCGAACCTCGCGGCTGCTGCCGCTGGTGCAGGCGGACGAACCGCCCGCGGGAGCGAGCGGATACGCCGTCGCTCATGAGGGCGATCCGCAGCAGTACCGGATCGTGACCCGCCCCTCGCCGGACGGCCGCCGCTGGGTACACGTCCGCGGCGGCCGCGAGGGCGGCATGCTGTACGCGGCCTACCGGGTTGCGGAGCGCCTCGGCGTCCGCTTCTCCCTGCACGGGGACATCGTTCCCGACCGGACGATTCCGTTCGAGCTGCCCCAATTGGACGAGTCCGGGTCGCCCGGCTTCGAGCTGCGCGGCGTTCTGCCCTTCCACGACTTTCCCGAAGGGCCGGACTGGTGGTCCGAGGACGATTACAAGGCGGTTATCGCACAGCTGCCCAAGCTGAAAATGAATTTCTTCGGCCTCCACAACTATCCGGAGAAGCAGCCCGATCCGCTGTCCTACAACGCGGAGCCGGGCGTCTGGATCGGTCTGCCCGAAGACGCCGGCAGCGACGACGGCGACCGCCGCGTCTCCGCGAGCTATCCCGCCCGCCACTTCACGACGGACAGCGAAGTATGGGGATTTGCCCCGCGGCCTACGGGAAGCTATTTCGACGGCGCGGCCGAGCTGTTCGAGCGCGATTCGTACGGCGCTCCTTATATGCGGGACATGACCCCTTGGCCGCCCGGAGAGCAGGCCGAGAACGAGCTGTTCGACCGCTTCGGCCGGCTGCTCGCCGGCACTTTCGCCTGGGCGCGCAAGCTTGGCGTACGCACGTGCCTCGGCACGGAGACGCCGCTCGCCGTACCGGACAGGCTGCGGCAGCGGCTGCTGAAGCAAGGTCTCGACCCGGACGATGCCGACACGATCCGCAAGCTTTACGAAGGTATATTCGCTCGTATCGAACATACGCACCCGCTCGATTATTATTGGCTGTGGACGCCGGAAAGCTGGACCTGGAACGGCAATACGGCGGAAGAGTCGGAGGCGACGCTTCGCGACATCGCCGCAGCAGCCGAGGCGGCGCAAGCTGCCGGAGCCGAGTTCGAGCTTGCGACCTGCGGCTGGGTGCTCGGGCCGCAGCAGGACCGAACGCTGTACGACCGGCAGCTTCCGGCATCGATGCCGTTTAGCTGCATCAACCGGCAATTCGGCTTCGAATTCATCGACGACGGCTTCCGGGCAATCGGCGACCGGCCGAAATGGGCCATCCCCTGGCTGGAGGACGATCCGGCGCTGATCGCGCCCCAGCTCTGGGCCGGCCGGATGCTCCGCGACGCGGCGGACGCCGCCCGCTTCGGCTGCAGCGGCCTCATGGGCATCCACTGGCGCACGAAAGCGATCGATCCGGCCTTGGCCGCGCTCGCTCAAGCCGGGTGGACGCCGCCTCCGGAGGCCGACGACGACGCTGTGAGCGGCGGCGATCCGCGCCGCGAAGGCGCAATCGGGGGCGCGCTCGTCGTGCTGCACGGCGAGGAAGGCGGCGAGCTTGGCCGAACCGGGCGCGTCGGGGCGGAAGGCTACCGTCTGCGCATTCCCGGCGGCTTCTACCGCGTTCGCCTGCTCCTGAGGCCGTGGTCGTACGATACCCGAGGCCAATGCACGGTCAAGCTGTCCGTCTACGGCCAGTCGGAAGGCCAGGCCGTCTCGCGAATCGTCGAGCTGCACGGCGGGACGGCACAGGAGCCGCCAGTGGAGCTGACGATCCCGATTCAGGTCGTGGACGGCTTGCTCGGGCTGACGCTGCGGCCGATCGGCGGAGAAGCGTGCCTGTGCGCAATCGAAGTCGCCGGACGGCCGTACGAAGCCGACCCTGCTCTCGGAGACGCGTATATCCGCACGATCAACTGCGGCGGCGCGGCCGGGGACGACTGGGAGGCGGACCTGCCGGAAATCGCGGTGCGCAGCCGTCATCTTCCGTCGGGCGATTTCTACCGCGATTGGGCGGCCGCCAGATTCGGACCGGAAGCGGCCGACGACATCGCGGAGCTGTTCGCCGCCGCGGACGGCGCGCTCCCCCGTCCGATCGTCTGGGTGACCGGACCGGGCAGCACGATCGCCGCCGACCGCTCGCCCTGGGCGCTTGTGTCGCTCGACTATGCGTTCCTCGACCGGCTCGAAGCGCTGCGGGAACGCGTCGTCGGGGCGGGCAATCTGGAGCGCTTCGATTATTGGCTAAACCAGTTCCGCTACCTCCGCTCCGCCGCGCGCATCGGCTGCGAGCTTGGCGCTTACGAAGCGGCGATAGAGCGCACGGAAACCGCGGCCGATCCCCAGTCCCGCGCGGAGCTGGCGGCCGAGCTGCTGCTGCCGATTCGCCTGCGGCTTGTCCGGCTTGTCGCCGAGCTGAACCGCCACCTGCTGGCGACCGTCTCCACCCCCGGCGAGCTGGGCACCGTCGCCAACACGCAGCAGCAGGCGCTCCACCGGATCATGATCCGCGACGGAGAGCGCCTGGAAAAGCTGCTTGGCCGGCCGCTGCCGCCGGATGCCCGCCCGTCCTCCGATTACTCGGGAGCAGCGCGGATGATCGTGCCGACCGTCAGGACGTCGCTGGATCGCGGCGAGCCGCTGAAGCTGACCGTCCTGTTTCTCGGCACGCGCCCGGACGGGGCCGCGGTCCATTGGCGGCCGATGGGCGAAGGCGATTACCGCCGAATTCCGCTCGAGCACGTCAACCGCGGCGTCTATCGGGCCGAGATTCCCGGCGGGGACGAGGATCTGGAATATTACGTGCTCGACCCGGCCGGCGGTCTCCGCTTTCCGGCGACGGCCGGGACGCTGAACCAGACCGTTGTGCGAATTCCGGACTAACCGATTATGCGGGAGCTGTCTCGTAAGTAAAGGCGTACTGGATGATCGAGGGTAAAGAAGAAGCATCTATCTCCTGGAGACTGCCTCATACGTTCCTGAAATGACCCTGCGACGGGTTTACCCCTTCAAAATTTCAGGATCGTATAGCAGCGGAAGGAGATAGATGCGACTTGCAATATTCCATCGATTATCGTTCGGTACGTCCTTGTTTACTTACGAGACAGCGCCTGAGAATCGGCCGCCCCTAACCTTTCACCCCGCCCAGCGTCATCCCCTTGACGAAATACTTTTGCAGGAACGGATAGACGAGAATGATCGGCAGGCTGGCGACGATCGTCATCGTCGCCCGGATCGACGTCGGCGTCACCTGGTTTGTCGCGCCCGCGCTCCGGCCGCCTCCAAGCACGTCCCCGACGGTCGCCTGCGTCGACGAACCGTTGGCGGTCTGCAAAATTTTCATCAGCTCGTACTGCAGCGTGCTCAGCTTCGGATTGGAAGAGTTGTAGAGAAACACGTCGAACCACGAGTTCCACTGCCACACCGCGACGAACAGCGCAACGGTCGCCAAGGCCGGCGTGCAGAGCGGCAGCACGATTTTCATGAAAATCTTGAAGTCACCGGCACCGTCGATTCTGGCCGACTCGTTAATGCCGTCGGGAATGCCTTCGATGAAGGAGCGAATGATAATGATATTGAAGGCGCCGACAATGCCGGGAATAATGTACACCCAGAAGCTGTTGATCAGATGCAGCTCCTTGTGCAGCAAGTACGTCGGGATCAGCCCGCCGTTAAAATACATCGTCAAAATAAACGCCAGCGTCACCCATTTGCGCAGCAAATATTCCGGACGGCTTACCGTATAGGCGACCATCGCCGAGCAGAACACGGTGATCGCCGTGCCGATGACCGTACGCAGCACCGAAATCGTCAGCGACCGGAAGATCGAAGCTTCGCGCAGCACGTATTCGTAGTTATACAGCGTAAACAGTCGCGGCTTGAGGAAAATGCCTCCGCGCGAGGCGTCCATGGCGTCGTTAAGCGACACCGCCAGCATATTCGCGAACGGATACAGCGTGACGGCCATCAGGCCGCACATAAACAGTACATTGCCGATATCGAACATTACGTCGCCCGCCGAACGGGCTCCGGATGTCAGCTTCATGAAGCGATACACCGCCTAGAATAATCTGTCTTGGCCGAAGCGCTTGGCCATATGATTGGCCCCGAACAGCAGCGCGATGCTGATGACCGTCTTGAACACGCCCGCGGCGGTCGCGAAGGAGAAGTTGCCCATCGCAATGCCGTACTTCAATACGAAAATATCGAGATTGTCGGAATAATCGGCCGTCAGACCGTTGCCCAGCAAATATTGCGGCTCGAATCCGGATTCCAGAATATTGCCGATATTCATGATCATCAGCAGGACGATAATCGGCTTCAGCCCCGGCAGCGTGACGTACAAAATCCGCTGCAGCCGGTTCGCTCCGTCGATTTCCGCCGCTTCGTACTGGGCCGGGTCGATCGCGGTAATGGCCGCCAAATAAATAATCGTATTCCAGCCGACGTTTTTCCAAACCTCCGACACGCCGAGAATGCCCCAGAAGTATTTTCCCTCGGCCAGCCATAAGATCGGTTCGTTAATCAAACCCAGCTTGAGCAGAATCAGATTGACGATGCCGGAGCCGTCGGTCGACAGCGCCGTGACGATAATGCTGGAGGCGACGACCCAGGAAATAAAATGAGGCAAGTAGCTGATCGTCTGTACGACGCGCTTGAACAGCACGCTGCGCAGCTCGTTCAGCAGCACCGCCAGCGTAATCGCCGTTGCAAAGCCCAGCGCCAAATTAATCAAGCTCATGGCCAGCGTATTGCGCATGACCAGATAGAACGCTTCCTCCCGGAACAGCAGCCGGAAATTGTCCCAGCCCGTCCATTCCTGCTCCCACAACTTCGTTCCGGGCCGATAATGCTGGAAAGCGATCGTCCAGCCCCAGATCGGAAGATAACGAAATACGAACAACCAGATCACGAAAGGCACCGACATCAACACCAGCGTCCTCTGATCCATCAGCCTGCCCATCCACGATTTGCGGGACATTCTCTTTTCCTCCTGCCCAAGGGTCGGGAAGACCCGGCGGTCCTAACGCGCTCGGATGTCCTTATGCGCCCGCCGGTCTCCCCTCTCCTTTCCTCCTGACTGCGCCTTGGTCCGTTCAGCCGGGCGTTACCGCTTCTTCCCGGCCAGACGATCCTGAATGACGCCGTTCGCCCAATCCTCGTACGCCTTCACGTCCAGCTTGCGGAACAGCCCGACATACTCCTCCCACATCGCCTCGAACTTGGACGGCTCGGCCAGAATCAGCCTCGGGAACCATTTGCGCTGCAGATCCATCTTCTTCTGCTCGAACATTTGCTCCGGCGATCCCTGCTGCTTGGCCGCCGTCCAGACCGGATACCACTTGCGCTCCTCCACGTCGGCCGGCTCCCGGTATACGTCGGTGAACACCTGCAAGCCGTAAGCTTCCAGAATTTTTTTGTCCCCTTCCGTATAGCTCGCCGAGATTACCTCCGGCTGACGATCCGGGAAATAAGCGTTGCCGTCCTCGTACAGCCCGGCGCCCATCGGCCAGTAGTAGCTGAAATACTTGAATCCGTAGGATTGCTGGAATTCGGGATCGGCGATCTGCTCGATCTGCTCCTTCGTCCGGTAGAAGCGGCCCTTCCCGTCCACCTCGTACATGCTGCCCGGCTCGCCCCAGAACAGCAGCTTCTGGTTTTCTTCCTTGACCATATTGTCGAAAAATTGCACGATTCGCGCCGGGTCCTTCGCGCTTGTCGTAATGCCGATGCCGCGGTTGGTCGCGAATACCGGAGGGTCCATGTACTGCTCGCGCACGCCTGGGTCCAGCACGAGCGGGAAGCCGATGTATTGGCGGTCGTCGTCCCCGGCCTGCAGCAAATTTTGCACCGCCGGCGTAATCTGCCAGCCGTAATCGAAAAATCCGAGCACGCGTCCGCTGGACAGCTTGGCGATATATTGATCGTACTTGGCGACCAGCGACTCTCTGTCGAACAGCCCTTCGTCGTTCGCCTTGTTAAGCGTCTGCAGCCAGCGCTTCGTAAACTCGGCGTCGCCGGTTACGTGCGCCTGCTTCGTGGCCATGTCGACGTACACTTCGCCTTCGCTCGGCAGACCGGCCAGCGTCGCGGCCGGGTTGCTGAGGGTGAAGAACCGCCAGTCGTCGGTCAGCGCCTCGAAGCCGATCGTGCCGGCGCCGTTGATCTCCGGGTATTTCTCCTTATACCGTTTGATCAGGTCGAAATATTCGTCCAGCGTCTCCAGCTTCGGATACCCGAACTCCTTCAGCACTCCGCGCTGAATGTAGAACGCGCCCGGCTGGTACATGTCGGGAACGAAGCCTTTGCTGGCGGCGAACGGAAGAATGTAGATGCTGCCGTCCTCCGCCGGCAGCTGGTCCCAATACGGCTCGTACAGCTTCTTCAGGTTCGGTCCGTATTGATCCAGCAGCTCGTTGAGCGGGATGAACGCTTTGGCGTCCAGCATTTTGTCGATGCCGGCGTCCGGCACGACGACGTCGGGCAGGTCCCCGCCGGCCAGCATCACGCCCAGCTTCGTATTCAGATCGCCGACCAGATGCTCCATGCGGAAGTTGACGCCGGTCTGCTCCTCCAGTATTTTGCCGAGCGTCGTCTCGTTCGTATTGCCGTCCTTGCCGGCCGAAGCCGCGTTAAAATACGTGAACGTCACCGGCTGCAGCGCCGGCGCGGCGGAGCTTTCCGCCGAAGACGAGGCCGAGGCGGGCGCGGCGCTTCCGGAGGACGGAGCGCCGTTGTCCTTGGCGCACCCGGCCAACAGAACGATCGCCGCCACTGCCGGCGCGAGATAACGGATATGCGAGCCTTTCATGCTTGTCGTTTCCCCCTTGAGATTGGAATGAATTTTTGTAAGCGCCTACAAATCCATCATAACGAACGGTCCGCACGGAGAGAGAGCAACAAACTTTAGCGATAATTACACAAATTAAAGTCGTGTTCATAAGCCGGGCTTGACGAATAGCCGCTTAAAGAGGATGCGGCAGCCGGATCCGCACGCTTGTTCCGCATCCGGGAGTGCTTGCGATGTCCAGCGTCGCCCGGTCGCCGTAATAGAGCGCCAGCCTGGAACGGACGTTGCGGATGCCGACATGCGTCTCGTCCTCTTCCTCCTCCGGCCGCTCGGACAGCACCTTTCGCAGCGTAGGCTCGTCCATTCCCCCGCCGTTGTCGCGAAGCAGGAACAGCAGACCGTCCCGATCAAGCGACAAGACCAGCTCGATGACGCCCTGCGCTTCTATTTTTTCCACTCCGTGCAGGCTGGCGTTTTCGACGAACGGCAAAAACACCATTTTCGGAATTCGGCTCTGCGCGGCCTCCCCGTTCGCCTCGATCCGGTACTGCAGCCGGTCTCCGAAGCGATATTTCTGAATTTCCAGAAACGAGCGAATCAGATCCAGCTCCTGCCCGGCCGTAATCCAGTCGTTGCCCCAGGATAGCGATTTGCGGAACAGCTTGGCCATGTTGCGAACGATTTGGGCCGTCTCCGTCTCACCCTTGATCAGGCTGCGCATCCGCAGCGTCTCCAGCACGTTAAACAGAAAATGCGGATTGATCTGGCTTTGCAGCGCATGAATCTGCGCCCGCCTGCGCTGCAGCTCCAGATCCTTGCGCTCGATTTCCGCCGCGAGCGCCTCGTCGATCAGCTCGCGAATTTGCCGCGTCATCCGATTCAGCTCGGCGGACAGCTGGCCGATCTCGTCCTTCGCCGCCTCGGCCTCCTCCTCGGCAATCGGCTCGAAGTTGCCGCGCTTCACCTTCTTGATCTGCCTGACGATCCGCAGCAGGCGATCGTGCAGCGACTTCGCGATCCAGACGAGCACCAGCGTCGGCAGCAGCAGATTGACGCAGGTCAGGTAAAGCGCAAGCCTGCGCGGCTCTCCGGTCCCGGCCAGCGCCTGACCCTTGGGGATAACGCCGGCCAGCGCCCATCCGTACAGCTCGTTCGCCCGCGAATACGGCTGGACGAGCACCCGCGAGCCGTCCGGCACCGGCAGGTCGTCGAAGCGGACCGGCCCGTCTCCGCCGTTCGTTCCCGGACCGGTCGCCAGCTCGATCGCGCGGTCGGGGCCGAGCAAATACAAGTCGCCCGGGAACCCCATGTTGCCGAGCGCCTGCGCAATCGCGTCGCGGTGAAGGTCGATTTTCAGCACCTTCTCGTATTCGTCCCGGGAGCTGAAGGCGTTCAGCTTCCGCACGACGCTGAACGGCGAGCTTCCGCGCCGCCCGTCGTGCACGAATACCGGCATGCCGCCGGCCTCCGCCACTTTCCCGTACCAGTTGGCGCGCTTGACCGTCTCGTCGATGAAGCCGATGCCGCCCGAGCCGAGCACCGTCGGATTGTCGGTGTAAATCGTCATACTCTGGATAAAGCCGTATACCGGAGCGTATTTCGCCAGGCTCGCGCGCAGCGCTTCGTCGTAGACGTCCAAATAGGCGATCGGGGAATCGTAAGTTCTCTCCAGCGCCTCGTTAACGACGCTGTCCGCGTAGAAGACCGAAGAGATGCCGACGGCCGTATCGATGCGCGCCTGCAGCTCGCCGTGAATCCGTTCGAGCGCCTGCGCCGCGTCCTTCTCCCTCTGGCTGCGGACGTTGTGCGCGGTCACCGAGTAGAAGAACAGGTTGGTCAGCAGAATCGGAAAAAAGACCGACAGAAAATAGATCAGCAACAGCTTATGGCGAAGTCTGACGTTGTTCAGGCTCCGGTTCATGCCCTTCGCTCCTTCTCTCCGGCGCTTCGCGATAGCGGCTGCGGAACTGGGACGGAGTCGCACCCTCCAGCTTCTCGAACTGCGCGACGAAATAGCTCGGCGTATTGAAGCCGACCTGTTCGCCGATCTCGTAGACGAGCCTGTCCGTAGAGCGGAGTAGCTTCTTCGCCTCCGCGATCCGGACGCCGAGCAGAAATTCGTTGAACAGCAGCCCGAACGTTCTGCGGAACAGCTGACCCAGGTACACCGGATTCATATAAAATAAAGCGGCGATGCTCTTCAGGCTGATCTCCTCGCGAAAATGCGCTTCGATATAAGCTTTGACGCCGTAAATGACGCCGGAGGACGAGGAGAAGGAGGACGGCTCTTCCGCTTCCCGCTCCGGATCGCCGCGGCGCCGCGCTTCGATTCCGCGCAGGGCGAAGACGAGCTCGTCCTCGTCGATCGGCTTCAGCAGATAGTCTCTGACGCCGCTGCGCACGGCCTGCTGCGCGTATTTGAAGTCCTCGTAGCCGCTGGCGATAATGAAGGACACGGGGAACGCGCATTCCTTCGCCGCCTTGGCCACCAGTTCGAGCCCGTCCAGCACCGGCATGCGAATGTCCGTAATGACCACATCGGGCCGGTGCGCCTGCATCCAGGCGAGCGCCTCCATCCCGTTGCCGGCCTCCCCGCCAATCTCGAATCCGAGCGCGCGCCAGTCGATCAGATTTCTCATCCCCTGGCGAATGTACACGTCGTCGTCCACCAGCAGCACCTTGCGCATCTTAACCCCTCACGGCGCGGACAGCCGCCATTCCGGATGGCGGGAGAGCCGCTCCAGCAGGCCGAGATACGTTCGCTTGTTGCTGTCCAGGTGCGCGTACGCGTCCCCGCCGATGCCGTAGCCCTGAAATCCGATCCACTCTTCGTACCCGAGGCGCCGCAGAAGCTGTAATAGATGGAAAATATCCAGCTCGCCCTGCTCGATGCGCTCGATCGACGCCGGCAGGCCGGCGCCGTCCGGCAGTTTGCGGCTTCCGCACAGGTTGACCGCATGCAGATAAGGCAGGCAGGCGGTCAGCGCTTCCTCCGGAGCGCGTCCGTCGACGGCGTACCAATGAAAGGAGCTGAAGGCGATGCCAAGCAGCGGATGTTGAAGCTGCCGCACGAGCCGCAGCGCGTCCTGCCAGCGCTCCATCCAGTAGTAAACGTGGTGGTACAGGGAGATCCGGACGCCGCCCGGCTCGGCCGCGGCGAGCAGCCGCCGGAGCCAGGCCAGCGCCATGGCGTCCCCAGCGGGATCGGAAGGAGGCGGTCCCGCTTCGCCGGTCGTCAGGGCCAGCTCGACCCTGTCGCAGCCTTGCAGTCTTCCGAACAGCTCCAGAATGCGGGCCGCCTCCGGATGCTCGGGCGGAAGCGCAACGTCCAGCACGACGTAGACGGCGGCCACGTCCAGCCCGTAATCTCCTCGGACCGCGGACAGCCGCTCGACGTCCCGCCACGCCCGCTCGTCCCACAGCGTCAAGTAAGCGCCGTCGTAGCCGAGCTCGCGCAGCATCTCGCAGCGCGTCTCCAGCGGATAGCTGCCGAGAGAATGATAGAAAAAAGTGTCCATCGCGTAGATTCTGTTCATCGCGGCTCCTCCAGTTCGACGGATTGGGCTTCTCCCGTGCGCGCGCAATCGTAGATCGCGGCCAGGATGCCGAAGTTGAATACCGCCTGCTCGCCGACGATCGCGAGGGAAGGCAGCCCGGCCACCGCCCGGCGGAAATAAACGATCGGCTTGTCCATCATGTCCGGCGTCGCGTCGGCCAGCCGGCTCGTCTCCCGGACCGGCTCTCCGCCCTCATCGCCGAAGCGGACCAGTTCCCCGTCCTCGCCGAAGATGAGCCAGTCCCACGACACCGCTCCCTCCGTCCCTTCGATTTCCGTCACCGTCCGCTCCTCGCCATGGCAGCAGGCGGCCCGCTCGTAGCGGACCGGAAACCGGCTGCCGTCCGCCAAGTGGAATTGCAGCAGCGCTCCGACATGCTGCTCCACGTCGAACGGGGCGGCGAGCGCGACGGGATGGTCGGCGCGCGGATTGGCCGTCCAGGCGTGCAGCACGTCCACCCGCACGGGCTGCAGCGTCTCGGTCATCGCCGCGATGTCGTACGGCCCCCAATCCATCAGCGTGCCTCCTCCGCTGATCTCGCGGCGCAGAAACCAGCGGCTCTCCGGCTGGTATTCGACCCCGGAGCGCGCCCGGCGGCGGCGCTGAATCCAGTTCATCTGATAGATTCGGCCCAGCTCTCCCCGCGCCAGCAGCTCCTTCACCCGGCCGGTCGTCGGCAGGCCGGCGAACCGCGAACTGCAGCAGCCGAGCAGCCGGTTCGCCTTGCGAGCCGCGCTTAGCATCCGCGCGGCTTCCTCGCGGCTGACCGCCAGCGGCTTCTCGCAGAGCACGTGCCGCCCCGAAGCCAGCGCCCGGCAGGCGATCTCCGCATGGGCGACGGGCGGCGTCGCCACGATCACGATGTCGTCGTCCCTTGCCGGCTCCGCGAGCATCGTCTCCAGATCGCCGTGCGGGACGGCCTCGGGAAATTGCCGGACGAAGTCGGCGACCGCGGCGGGATTGCTGTCCGTCACATGCAGCTCCGCGGCCGCTTGCCCGGCCTCGGCTTCCTTGCGGATCGCCTTGGCGTGAAGGCGGGCAATCGCCCCCGCGCCGACCATATAAATACGTTGAACCATAATGGGGTTCACTCCCGTTCGTATTAGGGCGTGTCTGAAAACCCGCTCAGGGGCATCTTTCACCGCCTTTTCGCCCCCTGCTTCGACCCTTTGACGTACCTCCGGTACGCCTTCACAAAAGTTCCTTGCATGGAACGAAAATTCGGCCAAATCTGCTGCCCTCGGAGTATTCAGACACGCCCTAGCCTTGTTGTGAAAAAACACGTTCCCTTAAGGGAACGACGCATAGCCTTCCTTGGTCTTCCGGATGCTTCTGCGGTATTCGCCCGGCGTCCGTCCGACGCTCGATTTGAACACCTTGCTGAAATAGACCGCGTCGCCGAAGCCGCAGGCGGCAGCGATCCGATCCAACGTATAGTCCTCGTTCTCCAGCAGCTGCATCGCCCGGCGCAGCCGCAGCGTCCGCAGCATCTGCTGCGACGATACGCCGTACACGCGCTTGAACAGACGATTGAAATAGTTCGGATGCAGGTGCAGCATTCGCGCCAGATCGTCCCTCGTTATTCTTTGTTCCAGATGCTCCTCCATATAGGCGATCACCGGATAGAAGCGATCTCCCGTCGTCATCGTCGAAGCCGCGCGGCCTGCACCCTCCGTCTCCAGCCAGCTGTCCAGAATGTCGCCGAGCAGCCGCAGCGAGAGCGACATCGCGCGGTAATCCCGCACCGGCGTCTGCGGGCGATGCCAGACGTCCAGCAGCTCTTCGAACGAATGCGCGTAAGTTTCCGCGCACTGCAGCGTCACGACACGGCCGACCGGGAACCGACGAAAAAAATCGAGCTGCGGTTCCCCTTTGACGTCGAGCAGCATCCACAGATGGACGCCCCGGCCGACCGCGATTTCCGTAAAAGGAACGTTCGGCGGGTGGATCATGACGTCCCCGGTCTCCGCATGGCTCGTCATCCCGGACGAACGCATCTCCACGCTGCCCTCCAGCACGAACGATACCGTCCAGTGCGGCTTGATCATCTCCAGGCGGAAGGAGTCGTAAGCGGCTTTCTCTACGTGGTACAGCGCAAAGTCCAACGTTTCCTTAACGCTCAGCGGCTCGCGCACGATCTTCACCCCGACGGCGAATCACTTGACCGCGGCCGCCAGCTCGCCGCGAACGAACGCGCCGTTCTCCAGCGTCACCCGATCCGGCTCCGACTCCGCGGCCGCCGATTCTTCCTCCACCATAATCCAGCCTCCGTAGCCGCTCTCGCGCAGGTAAGCGGCGATCCGGACGTGATCGATCGAGCCTTGCCCGAGCGCCGTCCACGCTCCGCCGTCCCGTTCCCAATCCTTGAAATGAACGTGCCGGATGAGCGGCCGGTAACGCTGCATCACCCGCTCCGGGTCCATGCCGCCGCGGGCGATATGGCCCGTATCCGGCGCATAGCCGCAATAACGCGGATCGAGTCCGTCAAGCAGCACGCGATAGTCCTCCTCCGTGCGGAAGACGGAGCCGGACGGGGAATTCGGATGGAAGGCGCAGTCGACGCCGGCTTCGTGCGCCCGGCGGGCGACGGCGTTCGCATGGGCGAGGGCGCGGCGCTGCCGCTCGGCCAGCTCGGAGCGGTCGGAGCCGGGAAGCTGAACGAGCGTCAGCAGACTGCCGGGGAACGTCCGCATATAGCCGATGACGCGATCCGCCTCTTCGCGCTCCTCGTCCGTCTCCTCCGCCTGCCGCCAAGACAGCGCCAAGCAGAGCGCGCCCAGCTTCAGTCCCCGGCGGTCCAGCGCCTCCATCAGCGCCTCCGGCTCGGTGCGGTAGCGGCCGAGCATGCACACCTCCGGCTCGACCCCTTCGCCGCCCGCCCGGGCGATCACGTCGAGAATATCGTCCAGCCGGTCGCGATACTTCTCGTAGGACATCTGCCACGTATACGTCTGATAGCCGAATCGGATGCTCATCTCCGCTTCGCCTCCCCGATCGCGCGGCGTATGAACGGAACCGCCCGCCGTCCCCATTCCTCGGCCTGCGCGTTAAAGCAGTAATCGACGCACCACCATTCCAGCGGCGCGACGACGGGCTCCATTGCCGCCAGAAAAGCGGGAAAATCGATGCGTCCCGCGCCGAACTCGGCATGCGTGCTCGTCTCGTCGTCGTGCAGCGTGCCGTCGGAATCGATCAGATGGAAATGTCCGATCGTATCGCGCAGCAGGTCGGCGTATTCGATAATGCCGCCGGGCAGCGTCTCCCGCTCCCCCGTCTGTCTGGCGCCGGCCACTCCGCTCATATAGGCGTGGCTGGTGTCGAACAGCACGCGGAACGCCGGATGGCCGACCGCTTCGACGAGCCGCTTCACCTCGCCCGGCTTGTTCAACCAGAAGCCGGGCTCGAACTCCCAGACGATCCGCACGCCCCTGGCGGCCGCCAGCTCGGCGGAAGCCCGCCACGTGTCCGCCAACCGGGCAAAGCGCGCCTCGTATTCGGTGGCCGCCAGTTCGGCGGGCGGACTGACGGTGTCGACCCGGATCGTCCCGATCTCCAGGTCGACGCAGAAGTCCAAATAGGCTTGCAGCTGCGCCAAATAATCTCTCTGCGGACAGAGGTCCGGCGGAACCTTGGCGAAATCCGGCGCATAGCCGGAAATGCCGAGCCCGTGGGCGCGGATGCGCTCGCGCAGCTCGCGCCGGCTGGCCGCGCTTGGATGGCTGTCCGGCGTCGGATGCGGCGCGAAGCCGTTGATTTCCACGCCGTCATAGCCGGCCTGCGCCGCATACTCCAGCACGCGCTCGAACGGCCAGGGAGCGGCCGCGAACGGACCGAACGCGAACGCCCAGGAACCGATCGATAATTTCGGATTCATCGTCGTCACTCCTTGTAGGAAAAAGTAGGTTGCTTGAAAAGATAGATTTGCCCGTAAAATAAGCCGGCTTTATCGCCGCGCCTGTCTGGCGACCAGAACGTCGTACGGCGGCAGGGCGACTTCCCCGAGCAGCGGCGAACCGTCCGGCAGCGTCTCGCCCGGCGACAGAAATACGAGCGGCTGCGGCTCAGCCGTATAGTTCAGGAAAATATAAAACTCGTCCGTCCCGCTCAGCCGCCGGACCGTCTCGACCTCGCGCGGAATCCGCGCCCAGTCCGCCAGCGGATCGGCCAGGCCGAGCGCGCTCAGCAGCTCCGGCACGTTGGCGTCGGTGAAGAACGCGCCGCAGTAGACGACCCGTCCCCGTCCGACGCGCGTTGCGACGACTGCCGGCTCCCCGCGGTAGTAGTCGGCGTCATAGCGCGCCAGCACTTCGGCTTCCGGCGAGAACGGGCGCAAGATTTCGTTGAAATGCGGAGCGGCTGCGCTAACCCCCGAAGACGCGTAGGTCATCGTCGACGATGTATCCCGCACCATCGTGAATTCGACCGCCTCCGTCCCGGTCAGCTCGCGCAGCACGCCCGGAAACGGCAGGCTGTAGCAGCGGTTCGTCCGGTCCTTGTAGCCGGCCCGCGGCCCGAAGACGACGATGCCGCCCTCCTCCGCGTAGCGGCGCAGCAGCGCGACGTCCTCTTCGGCCAGCAATTGGGCGTTCGGATAAAACAGCGCCTTGTACGGGCGAAGCCGCTCCGGATCGCACATAGGGCGCAGCGACAGCTGGTCGGCGTTCAGATGAAGCTCGGTCAGTCCGCGGAACAGGCTTTCCTCGCTCTCCCACTCGAACGGTCCGATATAGCCTTCGATTTTGGCGTTGCTGTCGTTGTCGTAGTCATACAGCAAAGCCGTCTCCGGGACGATCTCGCTGCCGACAAGCAGATCGCCGAACTTCACGATGTCGTCCGCGAACCGTCCGGCCTCCTCCACTCTGCGGTTCGGCCGGTTGCCGTAATCGTTCAGCCCGTGCCACAGCGTCTCCGCGCCCGCCGTAACCGTTCTCCAGCGGAAGAACAGCAGGCCGTCGGCCCCGTGCGCCGCCGATTGCCACGCCCACAGCCGCAGCTGCCCCGGCTTGGGCGTCGCCTGGAGATAATCTCCGAAGCCGTACCGGTTCAGCGCGTTGCCCGATTGTCCTCCCGGGCCGGCCTGCTGCTCCAGAATCATGAATTTGCCCGACATGCCCCGGACCCGGCCAAGATGCTTGGACGTCATCCGGTCCCGGTAATGCGCCGGCAGATCGCCGCGCATCAATTGAAAGGCCGGATAGGAATCGAACGACATGAAATCGAGCGCCCGCTCCGTCAGCTCGGAATTGTCGATGTTGCCGAACAAGCCGTTATGCGTCGCGAACCGGTGCGGAGCGTGCCGCTTGAGCGCGTCGTATTGCAGCTTCGCAAAGGCAATCGTAGAATCCGAAGTAAAACGGTAAAAATCCAGCAAATGTCCCGGATTGTGATACGTCGGCGTCGGGCGCGGCAGGTCGACCTGCGCCCAATCCGAATACGTCTGCGCCCAGAACACCGTCCCCCAGGCCTCGTTCAACCGCTCCAGGGAGCCGTATTTGCGGCGGCACCATTCCCGGAACGCCGCGCGGTCGCTGTCCGCGAAGCTGACGTCCATATGGCAGTTCAGCTCGTTGTCGATCTGCCACCCGATGACCGCGGGCTCGTCGCGATAATGCAGCGCCATCCGTTCGACGATCGCCGCGCATCGTTCCAAATAAGCGGCCGCCGTATAGTTGCAGTGGCGGCGCGAGCCGTGATGCATAACCTGTCCATGGAAATCCCGGCGCAGCGCCTCCGGATATTTCGCCGTCAGCCACGCCGGCGGCGCATAGGTCGGCGTGCCGAGGATGACGTCCAGTCCGTGCCGCTTGCACAGCGCGATCGCTTCGTCGAACAGCTCGAAGGAGTAGCGGCCCTCCTCCGGCTCGAATATCGGCCACGCCGACTCGCCCATCCGCACCGTATTGAAGCCCAGCTCGCGCATGCGGCGAAAATCGTCGTCCCACAGCTCCCGGCGCCAATGCTCCGGGTAATAGCAGACGCCGAGCAAATAACGGTTCGTCCGCAGACGTTTGTCCGCTGTCATCCTGATTCCCCCTATTCGCTCAGCCACGTTTTCAATTTGATGAGCGGATCGGCCAGCTGCTCCGCGGGCGGCGCGGCCCGTTTCTCCGCGAGCAGCTCGGCCTGGCGGAACGGCTTGGCGATCGCCTCGCTCGGTCCCATGCCGCTGACGGCGGACAGCCGTCCGTCCGCTCCCAGATGGAAATACAAGCGTCCGGCCTCGCCCAGGTCGCGCAGCACGACCGTGTCGGAGGGCTCCGCCAATCCGGCGACAAGCAGCGTCTGGTCGTATTGATCCGACCAAAACCAGGGCAGGGCGGCGTACGGCTCGTCCGAGCCGAGCATCGCGGCGGCGGCGTGCGCGCCTTGATCCTTGGCGTTGCGCCATGCCTCCAGCCGAACGCGGCGGCCTCCGTACAGCGGGTGCGGGAACGAGCAGCAGTCGCCCGCCGCATAGATATAAGGATCGCTGGTGGCCAATCTCGCATCCGCCTTCACCCCGTTGTCCAGCTCCAGTCCGCACGACGCCGCCAGCGCCGTCTCCGGCACGGCGCCGATGCCGGCCAGCGCGACGTCCGCCGCGAGCTCCGTTCCGTCGGCCAGCCGGATCGCGAGCGCGTCCCCCGCCCGGTCGATCGCGGCGACGGCGGCGCCAAGCCGGACCTCTACGCCGGCTTGGCGGTGCAGCCGCTCCACCCGCTCCGCGAGCGCCTGGGGCACGCCGCGCGTCAGCAGACGAGGCGCGGCCTCCAGCAGGGTGACGGCGCAGCCCCGCGCGGCGGCGCTCGCCGCCGTCTCCAGGCCGATAAAGCCGCCGCCGATAATGACCGCGCGTACCCCGGGCCGCAGCCGGCCGCGCAGCCGCTCGGCGTCCTCGAACCGGCGCAGGTAGAGCAGCTCCCCCGCTCCCGTGCCTTCCGCCGGCAGCGGCCGGGGGCGGGCGCCGGTCGCCAGCAGCAGCCGCTCGTACGGCAGCTTGCGGCCTCCGGCCAGCTCGACGAGATGATTCTCCCGGTCGATGCGAACGGCCGCTTCCCCGCCGATTCGCTCGATCCCGCTGTCGCGCAGCGTTCGATCGTCGGCGATGACGGACGGCGGAAGCTCCTCCTCCGCGACCAGATGCCGCTTGGACAGCGGCGGACGCTCGTACGGCGGACGGCTCTCGTCCCCGACCAGCGTTATCGCCCCCGTCCAGCCCAGCGACCGCAGCGTCAGCGCGGCGCGCGCGCCCGCTTCGCCGGCTCCGACAATGACCATTCCTTGTGCGTTCATGGTAAACTCCTTAAGCTTCTTCTAAGCTTCCTTAAGATGGAATTCGAATATAGACCTTGTCCGCGTCCAGCTTGACCGGATACGTCGTCAAGTCGACGCAGACGGGAGCGCGCTTCGCCGCTCCCGTCGGAATGTCGAAGCGGCCGTTGTGCTTCGGGCACTCGATGACGCTGCCCATCACCAGGCCGTTCGACAGATGGAACCTCTCATGCGTGCAATAACCGTCCGTCGCGTAATAGTCGCCTTTGTCCGTCCGATAGACGGCGAACGTCCGGTCGCCGTAATCGAAGCGGACGACGTCTTCCTCCTCGATGTCTTCCGCGTCGCACACCTCGACCCAGATCGGATCGCTCATAACGGTTCACTCCTTGCCTGAGGCGTCGCCTCGCGATGATATTGATAGGGTCGCGCCGTCGGCGGCAGCGGCTTGACCACGACGTACGCGGGATCATGCTTCTGCCGCCGCAGCGCCCGGATCACTTCCTTCAGCGCGGCCAGAAAGCTCGGACAGGCCGCCGGGCAGTCGGCCTTCATCTCCTCGTGCAGCTTCGGCAGCGCGTGATACGGAACCATCGGGAACATATGGTGCTCGATATGATAGTTCATGTTCCAATAGAGAAACCGCAGCACGGGATTCATGTAGATCGTGCGGGAGTTGAGCCGGTGATCGAGCACGTCTTCATGCAGCCCGAGGTGCTGCGTCATGCCGAACGCCAGCACGATCGCGAAGCCGTAGAAGGTCGGCAGGCCGACCAGCATCGCGGGCAGCAGGCTGCCGGTATACAGGCAGGCCGCGAGAACGAGCAGCCAGACCAGCAGGCACAGACGCGCCTCGCGGTACACCTTGGGAAACTCGCCGGACGGAATGTATTCCGCCTCCGTCCGCTCCATCCGTCCCAGCGCATGCAGGAAAAACCGCTTGATCTCGATCGGGCCGCCGTACAGATCGAACAGCTGCATCCATAATATTTTCCACAGGGGCGGCCACTCCGTAATAATCTCGGGATCGCGTCCGACGATAATCGTGTCGGTATGATGCCTGGCGTGGCTCCACCTCCACGGCGTCGCGGAACGCAGCACCATGAACGAGGCGATCTGATAGAGCGCTTCGTTCATCCACGGCGTCTTGAACGCCGTGCCGTGGCCGCATTCGTGCCACCGGGAATCCGCCGGCGTCGCGTACAGAATCCCGTAAGCCAGAAACGCCGGAATCGCCCACCACGTGCCCCAGGATAGACAGGCCGCAGCCCCGAATATCGCCAGCAGGCCGAACCAGATCAGCGTGTCGCGGATCGCCGGCCCGTTCCTGCGTTTCATGAGCGCCTTCATCGTCGCCCGCGGTACCGGACTGACGTACCACTCCGCCGCCACGAGCCCTTTTTCCCTCGCGCGCTCGCTCTCGGGACCGGTCAGACTGTAATCCCGCCTTTGAACAACCAATGCCATATCACTACCGCCTCCACCTTGCAGGCTGCCCGCGTGCCGTCAACGGCCCGAAGCGCGATGGCCGAGCAGAAAATCGAGCGTCCTGCGATTAAAATCGTCCAGCCGGTCCCAATGATGGGTGTGCCCGCTTCCGGAGAACACCTCGAGCTCGGCCTGCGGCATTTCCGCCGCGATCGCCTCCGTCAGCGGCAGCGGCGTAAACGCGTCGCGGTCGCCGACCGTAAGCAGCGTCGGGGCCGCGACGGCCGCCAATCTCCCCGCCGTACGATGCGTCAGGCACGCGTCGCACTGCGCGCGGAATGCATGCGCCGGCATCGGCTCGGCCTCGGTCAGCGCCGCCCGACGGGCCGCCTCCAGCTTGTCGCCGTGCGCTTCATGATAGGCCGGCGTATAAATAAACGCCTGCAGCAGCCGCTGGAACTCGTCCGGGCGCAGCCGCTCGTATCCCGCCGCCAGCGTCTCGAACACGCTGGCCGTATACGACCCGCACGCCTGCCACGAGCAGTTCAGCGTCAGGCTGCGCACCCGCTCCGGCGCGGCCAGCGCGACCTCCTGGGCGATGGCGCTGCCCATGGAAATGCCGGAGAGATGGACCGCTTCCAGCCCCAGCTCCCGCACCAGGCCCAGCGTATCCTCGGCCATCGCCTTCGTCGTATAGGGACCGACAGGCTTGTCCGATTGTCCGGCCCCGCGGTTGTCGATCAAGAAACAGCGAAAATGCCGCTCGTAGACGCGAGCATGCTCCTCCCAGACGCTGCCCGGCGCGCCAAGCCCCATCAGCAGAACGAGCGGCTCGCCCTGTCCTCTTTCCGTATAGTGCAGCCTGATTCCGTTCGTTCGCACGAATGGCATCCGTCCGTTCCCTCCCCGCTCCGTTTCAAATCAAATGTCGGCGAATGTATTGCACGCCCAACCGCGCCGCGTCGTCCGGATGCTCCGCGTAATCCCGCCACAGATGCAGCCGCGAGATCAGTCCCGGAACCTGCCGGCCGAACGCCTCGATCGTCAGCCAGCCGCCGTAGCCGACGTCCTTCAGCACGTCGAACGCTTCCTTCGGCACGGCGTGGCCGCTTCCCGGCACGCCGCGGTTGTTCTCCGAAATGTGCACGTGGAAAATATGCTCCGCCGCCTCCCGCCACGCCCGCGGCACGTCGAGCTCCTCGATGTTGCCGTGGTGCGTGTCCGCGAGCAGGCCAACGTTCGGCAGACCGACCTGCCGCACGAAGCGGACGCCGTCCGCCAGCGTGTTGACCAGGTACATCTCGAACCGGTTGATCGGCTCCAGCGCCAGGCGGACGCCCCGCTCCGCGGCATACTCCCCCGCCGCGCGCAGCGTCTCCACCGCATCGTTCCATTCGCCGGGCTGCGGCCCGCGTCCGCTGAAACGGCCCAAGCCCTGGAACAGCGGACCGCACAGCACGTCCCCGTCCATGGCGGCGGTGTTGTCGACGGCCAGCTTGAGCGTCTCCAGCGCGCCCTGCCTCAGCGCCGGGTCCGGGCTGGCCGGGTCGGCGACGGCGGCGTCCAGCGCGGCGATTGCGGTGCAGCCGAGCTCAAGCTCCCGCAGCAGCGCGCCGAACGCCCGCGCGTCCGCCAGAGCCATATTGTCCGCGGGCAGCTCCACGCCGTCGAAGCCCCATTCCTTGATCCGCCGCAGCAGCTCGCCATGGACGGACGGATCGGGCTTGTCCGTCCACAGCAGCAAATTCATTCCCACCTTCACGGCTCCGTTCACTCCCATGGCTTCAAAATGATTTTTCCGCTGTCCTGCGACGCTGACAGCTCGAACGCTTCCTGAATCCGGCTCATCGGGAACGTATGCGTAATGAGCAGATCGGTCAGCAGCGACCGCTCGATCACCTTCATCAGATCCGGATACAGCTTCAGGTTGTAATGCCAGGAGCCGATCAGATGAATGCCCTTGCGCAGCAGGTCGTCGCTGACGCGGATCGGCGTCTCGGAGAAGCATTCCCCGACGAACGCGACTTTGCCCTTGCGCCGGACGGCGTCGATCTGCAGCCGGTGCGCGGCGACAACGCCGGAGCAGTCGAGACCGCAGTCGGCTCCCCTGCCGCCGGTCAGCGCCTTCACCTGCGCGGCCGCGTCGGGATCGCGGGGATCGATCAGATGATCCGCACCCATCCGGCGCGCCAGCTCCGCCCGGTAAGGATTCATCTCCACCGCGATGACCCGCGCCCCGCGGAACTTGGCGTTGACGACCGCGCCCAGACCGACCGGCCCGAGACCGGTAATGAGCACCGTGTCGAACGCGCCTACCTCCATCGCGGAGAACGCGCCGTGGGACGGCCCGAGCCCGCAGCAGGCCAGCGAAGCTTTCTCGTACGATACGCCGTCCGGAATCGGCGTGAGCAGCCACGACGGCTTGGACAAATATTGCGTCATCGTCGGCTCGTAATGGTCGAGTCCCCGCTCGCAGTGGATGAAATCGCCCGCGCGGCACAGCTCGCACTCCCCGCACGGGTACTGCGGCATGACGACGACCCGGTCGCCGACCTTGACCGTGCTGCCCGGCGCGGTCTCGACGACTTCGCCGGCCGCCTCGTGCCCGAGGCAGTCGGAATGCTCGCCGCGGACGAAGCTTTTGTATTCGGCGCACATCGGCGCCGCATGCACCTTGACGAGCGCCCAGCCCTCCGGCAGGGCGGGCTTGTCCCGCTCGACCAGTTCGGCGCGGCGTTCTCCCGTAATCGCTGCCACCTTCATCGTTGTTCGCCTCCCTCAATCTCTTGCTTTAACGGGTCTTGCTCCGGGATGCTCCGCTCCAATCCGAGTGCCCAGTGCATGCCGTTGATCAGCAGCCGCCTGAAAGCGGACAGCTCGAAATCCTCGGGATGCCCCATCGTCGTCGTGAAGACGCGGCCGCCTCCGGCGCGCGTTCTCGTCCAGGCGACGGGTTGGACGCGCGGCGTCTCGCTCGTGTACGACCAGCCGTTGTCCTCCGGATTAACGGTCGCGCCGTTCAGCAAAATTTGCGCGCCCTCCGGCGGATACGGCAGCACCTGGTAGAGCCAGGAGCGGCATTCGAAATGCGTCGGCACGCCCCGCAAAATCGGATGCCGCTCCGCGCCCCAGGCGACCGACACGCTCGTCGACGAGGAATGGCCGAAATGGCGAATCCACGGCGCTCCGAGCACGTCGATGCCGAAGCCGTCGTTCCATTCGGCCAGCGGATGATCCTGTGGATATTGGAAGGCGTGCGTGCTCGTCCGCAGGCCGACGACCGGCTTGCCGGACGCCAGGTAATCGCGGATATGGCGGAACTGCTCCTCCGGCAGCTGCCGGAAGCGGATGTAGAAGACGGCCAGATCGGCCGTCCGCAGCGCCTCCAGTCCGGGGATGCTGGCCGGGGACGCGGGGTCCGGGGCGGCCTGCAGCACCGTGGTCCACGCTCCGTATTTTTTTGCCTCCTCGGCCAGCAGCGGCATCGTTCTCTCCGATTCGTACTCGTCTTCGCCGCAGACGAACACGATCCGTCGGCCGCGCAGCGTCTCATTCGAAGCTTCCATCGCGTTTCATCCCTCCTTCTCCCGGTAGACGAACCAATCGAAATCCGCGTGCCGCCCTGCGCCGGACAGGTCGTGGGCGCACAGGCAGACGAACGCCCCGGTAAAGCCCCAATCGGTGAAATAGCCGTCGACCAGATGCGTGGCGTATTCGTCCGATATTTTGCTGGCGTCCAGTGTCGGCCCGATTCCCTGCCAGTCCTGTCCGTCCAGCGAATAGCGGAAGCGCAGATCGCGGCCGTTCAACTCCAGCTTCAGATGAACGGGCGTCCCTTCCGGGATCGGAATATGCGGCTCCGTATGCTCGTCGTAGACGCCGTGATCGCCCGCGATAATCCCGATATTTTTGCCCAATGCCTCGTCGCGGCCGATGCGCAAATAATAGTAGTTTTGCGAATTGTAGTAGTACATCAAACCGGCCATCTGCTGGTACGTCTCCGGCTCGAATTCTACGACGGTGGCCGCTTCGCAGACGAACGCCTGCTGTCGGCGGCCGACGAGGCTGTGCCGGAACCGCGAGTTCGGCGACTCCATGCCGCGCAGCCGCAGGAAGCCGGGACGTTCGGTCAGCGTCGCCCAAGCTTCGGTGAAGGGTTGGCGCAGCGTCTGCCATTGCTGCCCGAGCGCTTCGCGGTCGAAATCGTCCTTGTCCGGTACGGACGGGAACGGATGGGCCGGCAGCGCCGGCCCCCGTACGATCGTCTCGGGCGTATTCCCGCCGGAGGCCAGCCGCAGCCAGCCGTCCGCCGTCCACTCGCAGCGCTGAAGCGCCGTCTCGCGCCCCAGGTTGCAGCGCCGGTCCGCGCCCTCGAGCGGCCTGCCGCACAGATGGGCGATATACCATTCCCCGCTCTGCGTTCGTACGAGACTCGCGTGGCCCGCCTTCTGCAGCGGCAGCTCCGGAGCGTGCCGCGACGTCAGCATCGGCCCGCGCGGATCGGTCTCGTACGGACCCTCCAGCGTTCGCGAACGCGCTGTCGTCACCGCATGCTCGTAGCTCGTTCCGCCTTCGGCGACCATCAGATAGTAGCGGCCATCCTGCTTGTAGAGATGGGGGCCTTCCGTCAATCCCAGCTCGGAGCCTGCGTAGATTTTGCGGGAAGGGCCGACCAACCGGCCCTCGTTGACAGAATATTCGCGCAAATAAATGCCGTTGAAGGCGTCTTTGCCTTTCCGGAAGTCCCATTGCATGTTCACGATCCATTTTCGGCCGTCGTCGTCATGGAACATCGACGGATCGAAGCCGCTGCTGTTCAGATAAACGGGGTCGGACCACGGCCCCTCGATCGCCGGAGCGGTCACGACGTAGTTATGCGTGTCCTTGAACGCTCCGGCATGGCTCTTGACGTCGGTGTACACGAGGTAAAACAAGCCTGCGCCATCGTCGTAAGACAGGCACGGCGCCCAGACGCCGCCGGAATCGGGATTGCCCGTCATATCGAGCTGGCCGGGCCGGTCCAGAGGGCGGCCGAGCGGCCGCCAATGGACAAGGTCCCTGGAATGATGAATTTGCACGCCCGGAAACCACTGGAACGTCGAGGTCGCCATATAATAATCCTCGCCGACTCTGACGATAGAAGGGTCCGGGTGGAAGCCGCGAAGAATCGGATTGCGGATTTCGGCCTGCTCCCGGCTCATTTGCCTCACATCCTTTGCTGTCGGCCTCTATTATAGGATTTCTGCGAAATCGCTAACAATCAAGGAATGGAACCTGATCTTGTCTTTTTGGAACCTTCTGCTTCGCTTACTTCGTTTTGTTCAGATCGGCGTCGTAGGCGCTCTGCAGAATGGCCAGATAGTCGTTTAATCTGAGACCGTCGAGACCTTGGACGTAGCCGTCCCATTCCTTGGCGATGTCCTTGTGGCCGGTAATGAATTGCAGCATGTTCGACTTGACGTAATCCTCGAGCGTCGCTTTGAACTGGGCGGCTTTCTCCCCGTCCTCGGCGCTGATGAAAATGTCGATCGGGAACATCTCGCCTTCCTTCGGCTCGAAGCCCTCGTATTTCTTCGTCTCCGTCACCAGACGCAGCTCGTAGCCTTCCGGCGACATCATGTCCTGGGAGACGGCTTCCGATTCGAAGCGCTCGCGCGGCCGGAAATCCGGTCCGGCCTGATCCCATCCGTCGGTATGGATCGTCTCCGAACGGTAGGACGGATCGACCTGGTAGCTGGCCTGCTCGCCGTTGACGGTCAGTTGGCCATCGTCCGCCTTGCGCCACGAATGGCCTTCGACGCTGAACACCTGTCCCCATGTGCCTTCCTCGGTCCACAAGTAATCCAGCAGCTTGATCGCGGCGATCTGCTGATCTTCATCGGCCTTGTCGGTAATGACGAAGCGTCCCTGGTTGCCGACCGACTTATAGTAGCCGGACAGCTGTACGCCTCCCGGTCCTTTCAGCGGAGGAACCGCGACGTAATCGTAGTTGCGCGGATCGGTGCCCGCCACCGCCATCTGCGCGTGTCCGATCGCGAACGCGCCGAGGATCGTATCTCCCGGATTGTTGCCGAGCTGCTGCAGCCCTTCCGGATTTTGCGTAAACGCCTGCGGGTCGATCAAGCCGTCCTTGTACAGCGAGGCCATATAGCTCAGACCGTCCCGCCATTCGGGCTGGGCCGCCGACAGCTGCACCTGGCCGTCCTTGACACGGATGTAGGAGTACGGCTGTCCGTCCCCGGTATTATAGATGAAGGCGTTCATCAGGAAGCCGGTCAGGTCCCCGTGCCACGTGTTCAGCGCGCCGCTGAGCGGAATTTCGTCGGCGACGCCGTTGCCGTTCGGGTCGCCCGTCTTGAACGCGCGCAGCACTTCGGCGAACTCTTCGGTTGTCGTCGGCATCTCCAGATTGAGCTTGTCCAGCCAGGCCTGGTTGATCCACAGCTTCTGCGCGTACCAGCAGTGATAGCATTCGTTGACCTGCGGCATCGCGTAGATGTTGCCGTCCGAGGAGGTGACCGCCGTCTTCAGGTCGGGACGCTCCGCGAAAATTTGCTTGATGTTCGGCGCGTATTGATCGATGAGATCGTTCAGCGGGAGGAATACGCCCTGCTTGCCGAATTTCATCTGTTCGGCCGGCGTGAAGTTGCCGCTGAGGAAAAGCGCCGGATAGTCGCCGCTGGCCATCAGCACGTTGCGCTTGTCGTTGTTGTCGTTCGGCGGACCGACCGTAAATTCGAGCTCGACGTTCGTTTTCTCCTCGACCTGCTTCGTGAACGGATTGTCCAGCGTCGTCAAATTCGGCGACTGGTTGATGAACGCGGTCAGCTTGATCCGTCCGGACGCCTCCGGGCTGTCGGACCCCGACGGACTTCCTCCTTGCTCCGAATTTCCGCCGTTCGAGCAGGCGCTCAGCAGCAGCGACGCAATCAAACCCAGACCCGCAAGCTTGCTCCATTTTTTTCTCATTTCGGACACCCTCCGCAATCGTAGTAGGATACAGCTTCGTTTCTCCCGGCCTATCGTTTGTCTATTTTAACCTTTCAAAGAACCGATCATGACCCCCTTCACGAAGTGCTTCTGAACGAATGGATATAGGATAAGGACCGGCAGGCTGGAGACGACGATCAGCGAAAATTTCAGCAAATCCTTCATCCCCTGTCTGGCTTCCATTGTTCGTACGTCTACCATCATCGAATTGTCGACGGAATTCTGAATGAGAATTTCCCGCAAAATCAATTGAAGCGGATATAAATCAGCGCTCTTGAGGAAAATCAGCGCGTCGAAATAAGCGTTCCAGGCGGTGACGGCGTACATCAGCACGAGCACCGCGATAATCGGCTTGGACAGCGGCAGCGCGATCGACCGCAGGAAGCGCAGGTCGCTGCAGCCGTCCATCTCCGCCGCCTCGTTCAGCTCCTCGGGAATCGTCTCCTGGAAGAACGTTCTGGCGATGAACACCTGCCACACCGCGATCGCCTGGGGCAGCAGCAGCGCCCAGCGGGTGTCGATCAGGCCGAGGTTTTTGACGACCAGGTAATACGGGATCAGACCGCCGCTGAAAATCATCGTGGCGATGAGCAAATACATCAGAAACGTCCTGCCGTAAAACGTGCGCTTGGACAGCGGATAAGCGATGGCGATCGTCAGCGCGACGCTGATCAGCGTGCCGAAGCCCATGTAGAAGATCGAGTTGCCGTAACCCGTCCAGATGCGCGGATTTTGCAGCACGGCCGTGTAGCCCTTGAGCGAGAATTCGACCGGGAACAGCCATACCCGGCCGGCCACGACCGCCTGCGGCGAGCTGAACGACGAGCTGACGATGTAGATCAGCGGGTACAGCACCGCGATCAGCACGGCAAGCAGCACGACGTAGATAAAGATGAGCAAGGCCTTGTCCGACAACGGCTCTCTGATTTTGTTGGATGCCGCCATAGCCATGTTAGAACAACCCCGTTCCCGTTGCGCGTCTTGCCCCGAAGTTGGCAAGCAGGATCAACCCCAGGTTGATCAGCGAATTAAACAAGCCGACGGCGGCCGAGAAGCTGTAGTTGGCCTGCACGAGTCCGACCTTGTACACGTAGGTCGAAATAATTTCGGACGCGCTCGTGTTCAGCGGATTTTGCAGCAGGTACACCTTCTCGAAGCCGATGTTCAGCAGTTGTCCCATGTTCAGGACGAGCAGCAGCACCATGATCGGCATAATGCTGGGCAGATCGATGCGAATGATTTTCTGCAGCCGGTTGGCGCCGTCCAGTTTGGCCGCCTCGTAGAGCTGCGGATTGACGCCGGCCAGGGCGGCGATATAGATGATCGCGCTGTAGCCCGTGAACTGCCAGACGTCGGAGAAGACGAAGATCGTCGTGAACAGGGACGGCTCGCCGATAAAGTTGATCGATTCGAACCCCAGCGCCGTGCGAATGTGGTCGATTGCCCCGATCCGCGGCGCCAGGAACAGCAGAATCATCGACACCATAACGACGGTGGAAATGAAATACGGCGCATAGGTGACCATCTGCACGGCGCGCTTGAACAAGCCGTTGCGCAGCTCGTTGATCATCAGGGCCAGCAGAATCGGCGCCGGGAATCCGACGGCCAGCGCGTACAGGCTCAGAAACAGCGTGTTCTTGATCAGCATCCAGAAGTTCGGATGACGGAAGAACTCCTCGAAGTGCTTGAAGCCGACCCAGGGGCTGCCCCAGATTCCCTGCTTCGGGCTCAGATCCTTGAAGGCGATCTGCACGCCCAGAATCGGGACGTACTTGAATAAAATGAAATAAGCGATCGGCAGCGCGATAACGATGTACAGCTGCCAGTGACGACGCATTTGCCGCAGCGCGCCCCGCCGGGACGCCTGCCCCGGCGGACCGACCCGGGCATAAGCCGCGGGCGGCGCATTCGTCGTGTCGGACATGTTGCAACCCCCTCCTCGTCTGACTGATTGGTGCGATGGGGCAACTATACCGCGGAATGATCCGCTCCGGCAATTGACAAGAATCCGCCGCTTAACAAAAATCGGACCGGGCTGCAGAGCCCGATCCGACCGGTCACTATACCATTTTCCGCGCTTAACCGGAACGCTCCCGGCGGTAATCTCCGGGCGGAATTCCGACGATGCGCTTGAAGACGCGGGTGAACGATACCGGATTCAGATAACCGACCCGCTGGCCGATCTCCTGAACCGACAGATCGCTTCCGCGCAGCAGCTCCTTGGCCAGCTCCACCCGGCGATCGATCAGAAAGTCGATGAACTTGATATCGAACTGCTCCTTGAACAAGGCGCTGACGTTTTTCGAAGGGATGTCGAACTGCTCGCTCAGATGAACGAGCGACAAGTCGGGATTGGCGACGTTCTCGTCGATGTAGTCCCTCATCCGGATCGCGATCTCGCCCGCGCCGCCCTTGGCCGTCTTCTCGGCCATGACGTATTCCAGCTTTTCCAGGATGCCGAGAATTTCTTCCTGCGCGTCCTCCAGCGCCTCGAACTGGTCGATAATATCCCGCATAATCGCTTTGTTCGTCTCGACCGCCTCGTCGTCCAGCATCGTTCCCTGAATTTGCTCGAACAAATGGTAGGCGAAATAATTCAGCAGGTTGACGATGTCGTCGCGCTTCAGCCGGTTGCTCCTGTACTGCTCGTACATCGCCGCGTATTTGGACCGCCAATCCGGCTCCATCATCCGGAAGGCATAGACGAGCCGGCGAATGCGCTCCAGGTGGGCGTACAATTCGACCGAAGCGCCCTCCTCGGTCTCCCAGTAGCCGATCGTGCGGTCGCTGCCGAGCACGGCCCGGCAGTTGACCGCTTCGACGGCCGACTTGTAGGACGTTTTGAGCTGCGCGACGCCGTCGGCCGCTTTGCCGACCCCGATCGTGACGGTAAAGGTCAGATTGCTCCGAATCCACTGCAGGGCGTTGTCGGACAGCTTCAAAATGCGATCCGTCAGCGCGAGGGAATCGTCCTCCTGCACGTAGACGAACCCGCACATCTCCTTGTCGTTGATCCATTCGCTCCAGCTGCGCAGCCCGTGCTTCTGCACGAGCTCGACGTACATGTTCTGGATAATGAAGCGGAACAGGATCATGTCCTGTTCCTTGTAGCGCGACAGCGCGTCGGAATACTTGTCGATGGAGACGATGACGACCGCCGCCTGCTTAAAGCCTCCGGTAAAGCCGTGGCTCTCCATCTCGGCGTTCCATTCCTCGCTCGCCAGCGAGCGGGAGCCGCTCATCGCTTCGAGGAAAATCGATTTTTTGCGGTAGCCGATATTGAGGTCGGACTGGGATTTGAACAGGTTAAACCGCTGGACAAGGGAGTCCAGCGTCGATTCGATGTAATGGAACTCGTTGCGCTCCTCGCCGCCGCGCGCTCCCGAGGCGCGCGAGATGCGGTCCAGCTTGGAGATCAGCTCCCGAAGCGGCCGGTAATTGCGGTGCGTCATATAGAAGATCGCCAGCAGACCGGCCAGGGCGACCAGCAGCGCCAGCGCGATCCAGACGTTGGAGAACGTGCGCAGCAGCGCAAAGCCGCTCCCCTTCGCCAGCCCGCTCTCGTAGGTCCAGCCTGTGTAATCCGACACCGTCGCGGCGATCGCCGTCCGGCCGGACGGCTCGTCCGTCGCCATGAACAGCGGCTCTCCGCCCTTGCCCGTTATCGTAACGTAGCTGGATTTCCGGTCGATGCGCTGCGAGACGAGCTGCTCCAGGGCGCTGACCCTCACATTGACGATCATCAGTCCGCTCTCGCCCCGGTTGGTCAAATATTTGCGGGCGAGCGAGACGACCTCCTCCTCGCGCGACGACTGGAATTCCTTGAACGGACGCCGGTCCGTCCAATGGTACGAATAACCGTCCTGCCGCAGCCCGCCCACGAAATCGCGATCGGCGTACCGCTCCAGCGGAGCTACCGTATTCGAGCTGAGCACGTAGCTGTCGCTGTCGCGCACGAGGTAGACAGAATGAATGAGCGGGTTCAGCTGCTTCATGTTGTTGAATTCCTTGGTGGCCTGGTAGGTGAAAAAAGCCGGCGGCTGGCCCGATTGGTTAAAATAATCCAGCAGGTTGAATTCCGGGGAATTGCTGTTGCGCGTCTGCATCGTCACCATGAGCTGGTCGATGGCCGACAGCGTCTGCTCGACGCTCTGCATCATCTGATTGTTCACGCTTGCGTAAATACGCGACGTATCCTGCTGCGCGCGCTCGCTGAGCACCTGGAAAAAAATAAAAAACAAAAACGAGATCATCAGAAAAAATACGGGCATGTACGAAAACAATAAGCGATAATACCACGTTTTCCGCATTTCAACCCCTCCAAATTTTACAAAGCCGCCAGGGGCGCAAGTAAGCGCTTGCGAAAGCGCTTCGCGTCAAGTCTGCTCATTTTATCAGGAAAGCCTCCGCTTTTACAATGGGGGAAAATGGAGCGGTTCCGCCGGTGAATCGGACAGAACGATTGCGGATTCCGCCGCGTTCCGCTCCGCGAGCCTCCGGTAATCCCGCGGGCCGACGCCCGTCTGGCGGCGGAACAGCTCCGCGAAATGATTGTAATTGCGGAAGCCGACGTCGAACGCCGCCTCGGTCGCGGTTCTCCCGAAGTGCCCGATCAGCAAAGCCGCCTGGCGAATGCGCATCCGGTTCAACGCTCCGATCAGGGTGAGGCCCGTCTCTTCCTTGAACAGATGGGACAGTCTGGAGGCGGATAAGCCGACCGAACGGGCGATGTCCTCGATCCTTGGCGTTTCGCCCATATGCGCGGACAGCTCATGCAGAATTTCCTCCACGCGCGGGTCCAGCCTTCTCCGTCCGCGCTCCGCCATAATCAGCAGCGCGCCGCGCAGCTCGTTCTCGCAAACCTGCTGCCAGAGGGAACGCCGTTCCCGGGAGTCCCGCAGCACGTTCCTGAGCGCCCGGTAGACGCGACGCTGCAGATGTCGGTTTCCCAGCGCGGCGACCGTCAGCTCTTCGCGGGGGAAATAGCGGATTTCCTCCAGCTCCGGAAAGTGCGCCCAAATAAAGTTCCAACGGCTCCCCGGAGACGTGCCGTATTCGTGGGGCACGCCGCCGCGCAGCAGCGCCGCGTCTCCCGCTCCGCAGCGTCTCTCCCCGGAAGGCGTGCGAAAATAGCCGCTTCCGCTCACCGTATAGGCCAGCAGACAGTCGTTCATCCCTTCCGGCCTTCTCGTCACGTAACGGTCGGATTCGTTGAAGTGTCCGGCGAAAATCGTGCCGTATGCCGGAGCCGCGTAGCTTCCGACGCTGTCGTACACGGTCAAGCGAATCCCTCCTTCTTCCGCGCCCGAAGCGCGGCTCTTCTATTATAGTCGCCGGGAAAGCGGCCGTCATTGGCATTTCGGAACGAATTGCGCCTTACGGGCGGGCCGTTCGTCGCGCAAGCCGAACCCGGCGCCGCCACGCAAAACGGCGGCACCGGGGAGTTTCCCCGATGCCGCCGTATTCGTCCGGTTCCGAAGCTCTAAGCTGCGAGACCGTTTGTTATTTCGCCGCCTTGCCGAACTTCTCGAGCAGCAATCTTACTTGCTCCTCCATCTGCTTCCCGATCGAGATCGGATCGCCGGGGAGGAAATCGTCCACGTTCACCTGAATGACGCGGTCTTCCTTCACCGCGGGCAAGCTGCGCCATACCGGAGCATTCTCCAGCTCCGCCGCCAGCTTGTCGTTGTCCCCGTTCTGCCAATCGTAGATTGTCAGGAAGATGTAGTCGCCGACGTAGTCCGGCAGCGTCTCCAGAGATGCCGCCAGGTAAGACGGTTCTTTGTCCATGACGGCCTCCTGCACCTTCGGCGGCGCCTTCAGCTGCAGCGTATTATAGAGGTTGAAGGTGCCGCGGCCGAACAAATTGCCGAAAATCTCGATCTGGGAGCTCGGCCAAAACTCCATAACCGTAAACGTAGTGTCCGGATCGATCACCTCGGCCAGCTGCTTGCGATACTGCTCGCCCTTCTCCTGGTACTGCGCAATCCATTCGTCCGCCTTCTCCGACACGCCGGCGATATCGGCGATTTCCTTCAGCTGGTCGAACATCGACTTGGAGCCGTAGCTGAGCACGACCGTTGGCGCGATCTTGGAAAATTCCGCAAGCGTGTCCTTATTGGCCGCGTTGTTGTCCTGGACGATGATCAGGTCGGGCTCCAGGCTCAGCACCTTCTCCAGAGAAATCGGGCTGCCGACGTCCTCCACGCCCTCGATGAGCCCCAGCGGCTTCAGGAACGACGAATTTTCGAACTGGCTGATCTGCGGCGTCGCCGCGGCAATCGGCTTCACGCCGACGGCGAGCAAATGACCCATAAATTGATCGACGATAATGCGCTTGGGATGCGTCGGAATCTCCACCTCGCGGTCGAGATAATCCTTGAAGATCCGGGTTGCCGGTTCGCTCTGCTGCTCCTCCTCCTTCGCTTCCTCTTGGCCGTCCGCTTGCGCGGGGCTGGATACGGCGCTCGGACTTGCGCCGGATGCCGTCGGAGACGCGTTCGAGCCGCAAGCGGAGAACAATGCGCCCAGGATCAGCGTCATCGCAAGCGTCATAATAAGTTTGGGGGTTCCCCTCATAAGCCAGACTTCCCTCTCTGTAGTTAATAATGATAATCAATATCACCAGAAACAATATAAACGAATCCCGCATATCTGAACATAGACGATGATGCCCTAAAAAAATGGACGATCGTGTCCCGCACAACTTCTTGTCTGCCGACCGCCGAATATAGGTTGAACCCAAGAGACGACGAAGGATGATCCAATGAAATGGAAAAAGAGAATGGCTTTGCCGCGAGTTTTGGCTTTGAGCTGCATACCTCTAAAGGTCTTACCGATCAAGGCAGCTCAAAACAACCTGTTCGAAGTCGGCAAAGCCATCTCTTTTGGAATGAAATGGACTGCCTCCCTGGTTCAACCTATAGCGCCTGGAACAGCGATGGCACGGTCTGCAGAAATTTGTGCTGCGTATACGCCGAATAATCGAACCAGGGCCATACCGCGATCGGCGTCACCTCGCCGCGAAGCCCGGCCGCGATCCGTCTCCATTCGTCCGAGCGCCGCAGCCTCTCCCAGTCGCCGGGCTCGTTCCCGCCGCTCTGCAGCATAAGCAAAATATGATCGGCCGGATACCGTTCCAGCTCCTCCGGCGTTACGGTCCGGGGGCGTTCGAGGCCGACGACGCCGTCGGCCGGCTGCAGGCCGAGATCGTCGTACAGCACCCCCGCCACCGTACGGCGTCCGTAAACGATGTACCCCGCTTTGATCCGGTGGACGACAAGCACCGTTTTGCCGCGCATCGCAGGCTGAACCTGGCGGCGGACCTCGGCGGCCAAATGCTCGTATTTGCTCAGACAGGCCTCCGCTTCGGCCGGAATATCCAGAAATTGCGCCACCTGCCGCAGATGCCCGCGCCAATCGTCCGCCAGCCAGGGGACGAACAGCGTAGGCGCGATTTCCCCAATCCGCCGCTGCTCCTCCTCGGGCACGAAATCGTCCACCCCGATAATATAATCGAGGCCGGCGTCCTTCAGCGCCGTCCGATTAAATGCGAAGTCGTGGCTTAATTCCGTTACGATATCCGTCCGATATTTGCGCCTGTACAGGTCCGTCCAGCTGTGGTCGATCGGGGCGGCGTAAGGAACGATCCGCAGCGCCAGCAGCTGCCCGATGTTCGGGAAGCTGTATGCCGCGATTCGCCGCTGTCGGTTGCGGATGTACGTTGCCGGAGGGATGCCCGTCTGCTGCTTGAACTTGCGAATAAAATAAAATTCGTCGTTATATCCGACCCGCGCGGCGATCTCGCTCAGCTTAAGGCCGGACGATTCCATCAGCAGCTTGGCTTTGTTCATCCGCAGCTCGGCCAAATATTCCATCGCGCTTACGCCGTAAGCCGACTTGAACAGGCGCATATAGTAATACCGGCTGACTCCCGCGAGATCCGCAAGCTCGTCGATCGTAATATTTTGCTCGTAATACCGCTGCATATAAGACAGCGTCCGGTTCAGCGCTTCGTCGGAGGTGAGCGGCAGCTCGGCCTCCGCCTCGGCTTCCTTCAACAGAAAGCCGAGCAGCTCGTAAAGAGCGGCCTGAGCCAGCAAACGCCCGGAGGCGTCCCCGCTGCGCCACTCCCGCAAAGCTCTGCGGCACAGCTCGTCCGCCGTCTTGACGTCCGCCAGTATTCTTTTCCCCTTCAAGGGGGATTTGTCGCCGCTCTCGTTCACGTTCGAACCGGCCCCGTCGTCCCCTGCCTCGATCGTATCGAAACAGAGGACGAATATCGTTCCCTCCCCTTCCGGATGGACGCTGACCAGTTGTCCGGGCAGGCCGACGAACGCGCTGCCTCTATGAAGCCGCATCGGGCTGCCGTTGACCGTGACGTGCGCCTTCCCGTCCAGATTCAGCAGCAGCAGGTGCGAATGGAGGTAACAAAGCGGATACAGCCACTTGCTCGCCTGGACCTCCTCGATGGAGCGCAGCTTGAACCACAGGGAATCCATTGCCGCGGATGTATTCATAGCCGCTCTCTCCGCCGCCGGCGATCCGTTTTCTTCTCTTGCGCCTTCATCTATTTTCCCCCACGCCCAAAGTCAACAATTGAGAATTGTTCTCGTTCATATCCTAACGGACGGGACCCGCTTTTTCAATCGCCGTTTTTGGCGAACAGGGGTGAGTTGACGGAACGCTGACGATTCGCCGAGCCCGGTGCCCGCAAGCAAAAAAGCGGCACCGGAGGAAGCTCCCCCGATGCCGCCGAATTCGAATCCGGAATCTCGCAATTGTATTATACGCCCGAATACGCCATAAAGCCGCCGTCGACCGGCACGGTGACGCCCGTCACGAAGCCGGAGACGGAGTCGTCCGCGAGCCACAGCAGCGTACCCAGCAAGTCCTTGGGCTCCCCGAACCTTCTCATCGGTGTATGGGCGATGATCTTGTGGGAGCGTTCCGTCAGCGTCCCGTCTTCGTTCGTGAGCAGCCGGCGATTCTGCTCCGTCAGGAAAAAGCCCGGCGCGATCGCGTTCACCCGAATGCCCGCTTCGGCCATATGTACGGCAAGCCATTGCGTGAAGTTGTCGATCGCTGCCTTGGCCGCACTGTAGGCGGGCACCTTCGTCATCGGGCTCGGCGCGCTCATCGAGGAAATATTGATCACGACCGCGCCCTTCCTGCCGATCATCCGCTTCGCGAAAATTTGCGTCGGAATCAGCGTGCCGACGAAGTTCAAATTCAGCACCGAGGAAAATCCGTCCACCGTCAGGTCGAAAAACGTTTTGACGTACGGCCGGCCCAAATCCTCCGCCTGGAAAATTTCTTTGCTCGTCACCCCGTCGGGATGATTGCCGCCCGCGCCGTTGATCAGAATGTCGCAGCTCCCGAGCTGTTCCGCGACGATCCGGTCCGCCTTCGCCACACTGTCCGGGTCCAGCACGTCGCAGGAGACGGAGATCGCTTCGCCGCCGGCGGCGTTGATGGCGTCGGCCACCGCCCGTCCCTTCTCCTCGTTGCGGTTCAGAACGGCGACCTTAACCCCGAATTTCGCCAACTCCTTCGCCATCTCCGAGCACAGCACGCCGCTTCCCCCGGTGATGACGGCGACTTTGCCGCGCAGCCCTTCTTTGGATAACGTCATTGTCCGCTTCCCTCCAGCCTCGCCGTTTTCTCGCGCGCAACCGAATCCCAGACGCCCCACAAATACATAATGCCGAGCGCTCTGTCGTACAGCCCGTAGCCGGGGCGGCATTTCTCGTCCCAGATGTGCCGTCCGTGATCCGGCCTCGCGTAGCCGGTAAAGCCGGTTTCGGCGTACGCCCGCACGATGCCCGCGATATCGACCGAGCCGTCTTGGGTACGGTGCGAGGTTTCGATAAAGTCGCCGTTATCGTATACCTTCACGTTGCGGATATGCGCGAACGGGATTCGGCCCGCGAATTCCTTGACCATCGCCGCGATGTCGTTGTCGGGATTCGCGCCCAGCGACCCGCTGCACAGCGTGACTCCGTTCGACGGGCTGTCCACGAAGTCCAGAATGCGGCGAATGTCGTCCCTGTTTTTGACGATGCGGGGCAGGCCGAAAATCGAGAACGGCGGATCGTCGGGATGGATGCCCATTTTAATGTCGTAGTGCTCGGCGACGGGAACGACCTGCTCCAGGAAGTAGCGCAGATTGCTGCGCAAATCGTCCTCGGTCACGCCCCGGTAGGCCTCGAACAATTCGCTCAGCCTGCCGAGCCGTTCCGGCTCCCAGCCCGGCATCGTAAAGTCGGGGTTGTCGGCGATCTGGCGGACAAGCTCCATCGGATCGAGATTCTGGATTTTCGCTTTTTCGAAAAACAAAGCGGTCGAGCCGTCTTCCATTTCCTTGAACAAATCCGTCCGCGCCCAGTCGAATACCGGCATGAAGTTGTAGCAGATCGTCTTCACGCCGACGGAAGCCAGCTTCGCGATCGTTTTCTTGTAATTTTCGATATAGCGATCGCGAGAGGGCAGGCCGAGCTTGATGTCCTCGTGCACGTTCACGCTCTCGACGACCTCCAGGTGCAGGCCGGACTCCTCCGACCATTTCTTGTAGGTCATGATTTTGTCCGTCGGCCATTCCTCGCCCGCCGGGACGTCATGGAGCATCCATACGATGCCCTCCACCCCGGGAATCTGCTTGATCTGGTTCAACGTCACCGTATCGTTGCCTTCCCCGTACCATCTGAATACCATTTTCACCGCGTTGTCCCTCCTCCAGATTGTTCATTCCCGTACCCCGAAGCCTCGGGCATGCCGACGTTCGCAGTAAAAAACTGCGGCAGACCAATTGACGCACATGTGACGTACATGAACTCTCCAGAATCTTTTGAAGTAAAGGTGTACGAAATAGATTAACCTCCGCTATGGCTCTACCCGTGCTTCGACATGCGATTCCTTCGAGCCTTCAGGCTCCAAAATCGGTCGAAGCCGCCCAGTAACGGCCTACCGGACCGTTAAAAGCGGGCTGCTGCCCGCATTGGCCTGCGTAACGGCCTACCGGACCGTTAAAAGCGGGCTGCTGCCCGCATGGGCCTGCGTAACGGCCTACCGGACCGTTAAAAGCGGGCTGCTGCCCGCATTGGCCTGTGTAACGGCCTACCGGACCGTTAAAAGCGGGCAGTTGCCCGCTTGGGCCTGCGTAACGGCCTACCGGACCGCTAAAAGCGGGCAACTGCCCGCTTGGGCCTGTGTAACGGCCTACCGGACCGTTAAAAGTGGGCTGCTGCCCGCATGGGCCTGCGTAACGGCCTACCGGACCGCTAAAAGCGGGCTGCTGCCCGCATGGGCCTGCTTAGCAGCCCCCCAGACCGTTAAAAGCGGGTTGGTTGAGTAGAAGGTTCGCGATTCCTTCGAGTTCATGCATGCGAGTTGGCCGGTCCATAGAAAAAAACCGCCCGGAACCGGCTTGGCGCGCGATAGGCCTCCTCATCGCTGCCTTCTTGTGGTATCTTATCTCCATCGGGAGATTACGCCGGCAAGCTTCGGTTAAGGAAAGGATAGCGCTCGGATGACCTATGTACAAGCCTTCAATTTGAGCGAGATGAAGCTTTATTATACTTATCGGCGAACAAGCGCCGATTCCGATCAATTTCACGGGACGTTTCATGCCCATAACGGCATTGAAATTCTGATCGTTCACGAGGGCAGCGGCACGCTGGTCGTCGACCAGAAGAGCTACGAGGTCGCGCCCGGCATGCTGTGCGTGTTCCAGCCGTACCAGCTGCATCACATTCAGATGGACATCCGTCCGCAGAAGCCCTTCGTTCGCTCGGTCATTCAGTTTGTGCCCTCGCTTTACGAAGGTTATTTCGACAAGTGGCCGGGCCTGCTCGCCTTCTTCAAGCAAATCCACACGAGCAAGCTGCCGTATCCGTGCCTCTACGGCCTGGACGGGAACGACCCGCTGCACACGGTGCTGCAGCGCTTCGACCGGAAGCGCTCCTCCCTCGCCAAGAAGGACGAGCCGGAGGAGTTTTCCTTGTTCCTGGTCGAGTTCTACCACGCCTTCAGAGCGGTCTGGGAACGAAATTCCGGACAGCTCGGGCCGGGTCTGACGCGCAAGGTTCACCAGGCCGAGCGCATCCTCGTCTGGCTGGAGAGCCATTACGCCGAGCCGCTGCGCCTAAGCCAGATGGCCGCCGAGCTCCATCTGTCGCCGTACCATCTGTCGCATCTGTTCAAGGAATGCACCGGGTCCAGCATCTCCGACTACGTGACGGCGAGACGTTTGCAGCAGGCGATCAAGCTGCTGACCTCGACGGACCAGGCCGTCGCCCGCGTCGGAGAAGCGATCGGATTGACGAACTGCTCCTACTTCTGCAAGCTGTTCAAAACCCGTTACGGGGTCACGCCGCACCAATACCGGAAGCTGGCGCTGAATCCGCCCGGCGCTACCGCCGTCCCGCGTTCGTGATGACGATGGCGTCGCGCTGCGCGATCAGGCACAGCTCCGCCGCTTTGAACGCATGCTCCTGCGTCATCGCGTTCTCCGTGCGATGCAGGCAGTCCAGAATCAATTGCCCGAAATAAGGAAAGCCCGTCTGACCGTTCACGGCAAAATGACGCTCGCCTTCATGATTCACCAAATATACGTGGTCGCCCGTCTGCTCGCGGGCGATATCGACGTATTTGCGAAGCTCGATATAACCGTCGGAGCCGAGAATCATCATGCGGCCGTCTCCCCAGGTGCTCAGCCCGTCCGGCGTCATCCAATCGAGCCGGAAGTAGCCGGTCGCGCCGTTGTCCCCGACGAGCGAGACGTCGCCGAAATCCTCGAAGTTCGGATATTGCGGGTAATTATAGTTGGCGACCTTGCTGTGAACGACCCGCGCGTCCTTCGCTCCCGTGAACTGCAGAAACTGCTCGATCTGGTGGCTGCCGATATCGCACAGAATGCCGCCGAATTTCTCCTTCTCGAAAAACCAGGCCGGCCTGTTCTTCGCGTTGATCCGGTGCGGCCCCAGCCCCATGACCTGCAGGACGCGCCCGATCGCCCCTTGCTTGATGAGCTGCTCGGCGTACACCGAGCTCTCCGTATGCAGGCGCTCGCCGTAATAAACCGCGTATTTGCGCCCGGTCTCGGCGACCTTCGCGCGCGCCGCCTCCAGCTGCTCCAGCGTCGTGAACGGCGCCTTGTCCGCGAAGTAGTCCTTGCCGCTGTCCATCACCCGCAGGCCAAGCGGCCCGCGGTCGGACGGGATCGCCGCGGACGCGACAAGCCGGACTTCCTCATCCTGCAGAATCGTCTCCAGCGAGTCTGCCGCCCGGACCTCCGGATAGGTTTTGAGAAATCGCTCCACCTTCTCCGAATCGGGATCGTACACCCACTTGAGCTGTCCCCCCGCCTCCCGCAAGCCGTTGCACATTCCGTAAATATGCCCGTGATCCAGACCCGCGGCCGCGAATACGAACTCGCCCGGTTGACATACCGCGTTGAAGTGGCCTTGAGGCGCGTAATTCATGCCGTCGCTTTTGGACATCGCGATTTATTCCTCCTTCTTGTAGCTGCTGCCGATCGTAATTTCCTGCGGCGCGAAATTGTCGACCGACGTCTTCTTCTCATAGAAATGCGTCGCGTTCTCCTGCATGCCGGCCCTCGTATAGAACTTGTTCTGCGGGTCCAGCGGAAGCTTCACGAGCCCGCCGGTGCTGGCGGAGGCGTAGACCGCCGTAATGAACTCCAGCGTCCGCCGGCCGCTCTCGCCGTCGATCAGCACCGGCGCTCCGGTCTCGATCGCCGTCAGCACGTTGTCGATCTGCCCGGCATGTCCTTCGTGCTCGATCTCGGGCAGCCCGTCGTACAGCGTCTGCAGCCGCTCCTCCAGCTCGCGGTTCGGCTCGGGGAAGCCGTTGGGTCTCGAATTCGACGCTTTTACCTTCCAGGGGACGGATACCCGCGCTTTCTCCCCCTGGAAAATCAACTGCTGCTCCTCTCCGTGATGGACGACGGAGCTGGTGACCTGCCCCAGGGAACCGCTGCCGTATCGCAGCATAGCGACGGAAATGTCCTCGACCTCGGCGTTATCGTGCGAGACGTTGCCCATGAACGCCTGCACCTCCGCGGGACTTCCCATCATCCACAGCAGCGCGTCGATATGGTGAACGGCATGATTAAGCGTCGGTCCGCCGCCTTCCTTCTCCCACGTGCCGCGCCACCACAGATCGTAATAGCAGTGGCCTCGCCACCAGAAGGAATCGACCTGGACATGGCCGATTTTGCCCATCAGTCCGCTCTCCAGCACCGTCTTCAATTTCATCATCGGCGTTCTGAAGCGATTCTGCGCGACGACGGACATTGTCTTGCCCGTCCTGCGCTGAGCCTCGATCATCCGATCGCACTCTTCTAACGAAGATGCCATCGGCTTCTCCACCAGCACGTGCGAACCCGCTTCCATAAATTCCTCCGCAAGCGCCGCGTGCGTGTAAGGCGGCGTACAGATCGAGACGAGATCGATCTCCTCCCGGAGCAGCTCCCGATAATCTTCGACGGCTCGCGCGTCCAGCCCGTATTGCTCGATTCGGCCGAGCGCTTTATCCACGTACAGATCGGAGATCGCAACGATGCGGCACCTCTCCGGAAACCTCAAATAACCTTCGATATGCGCCGACGAAATCGCTCCGGCTCCGATAATCGCAACCTTCAACATGCTTGCCCGCCTCCTTATGCGATGTCTGGTCCTAGCATATCAAGGAAGCGCGAACGCAAGTGACGCTACTTTGTACAAAAATACCGCTGCTTTGCGGTTATGGATACGCAGCATGTCCGTCAAACTATTCGAGCGGTTGTCCGCGAACGCGAAGAAGAGGCTGTGCCATAAGCAGAGCTGCTTGAGAGGATCGATAGACAAAGAAGGGGTATGTACCTCCTGGAGATGCCTCATACGCTCCTGAAATCACCGATTAACGGGTTTATCATTCTCATTTCAGGAGCGTATAGCATCGGAAGGAGGTACATACCCCTTGAACCTTGTTCATCGATTATCTTTATCAAGCAGCTTGATTCGCTTATGGCACAGCCCCTTCCGGGCAGCCGTCAGCCGTTCACGAAACCGTCAGCCGACTCATTAGGGAACCAGGGCCGCAAGCACGTCGTCGATCTTCATGCTGTCCGCCGCCGGCCCGTTCAGCATCCAATGCCTCGCGGACACGATGTGCACCTGTCCCCGCTTCACTGCGGGAATCTCCTGCCAGACTTTCAATTTCTCCAATTCCCCCAGTTGCTCCACCGTGTTCCGATAATCGTCCTCCATGTCGTAGGAGCCTCCGACCGTAAGGAACAGATCGTTGGCGGTCAGCTCGGGCAGCACTTCGAACGACGCCGTCTTCCCCCAGGCGCCCTCCTCCTCTTTGGCCTGCAATTCCAGCAAATAAGCGTCCGCCGTCAAGCCCAGTTCGTTATAAAGAGTGCTTGTGTACGCATACGCCGGGAAAAATAACTGCACGTCCTTGGAGGAAGGACGGATAAAGACGACCGAACGCTCGGAGCCGACAGCCTCGACGATCGCTTCCTTCGCCTGCTTCAGCTTGTCCTCGTAAGCCCGAACGACCGCGTGCGCCTGCTCTTCCCGGCCAAGCGCCTTCCCAAGCTCGACGATGGAGGTTTGCCAATTCCCGCGGTCGTAGACGACGGTCGGAGCGATCTTGCTCAGACTGGCGTACGTTTCTTCGTCCGAGGGCAGCAAATACGCGACGATCAAATCCGGCTTGGCGTCAAGAATGGCTTCGTAGTTCATCTGCCCCGGCGTATAGCTCGCCGGAATGTTTTTCTGCTGCAGCGTATCGTACAAATAATGGCCTTCCATCGATTGGGCCTGCACGAGCGGAGCGTCAAGCGCCAGCAGGATGTCCTCCAGCCCGGCGGAGGCGATCCGCTGCGGGTCGGCCGGAATTTCCGTCTCCCCCATCAGATGCGTCACCTTGACGGTCTGCGCCTGCTGCGGCGCGACGCTGCTCTGGCTGGCCGCAGGCGACCCGGCCGCGGCGGGCGATTCGTTCGCCCCCGACGGGCTTGCGCAGCCGCTGAACAGCAAAGTCACGCACAGCAGCATCACGGCGGCCATTGATACTTTCAAATCCTTATGCATTGGAAAATCTCCCTCTCCACCCTGTTGATAACGATTCTCAATAAGATTATAGCCACGGGACAGAAGAGGAGCAATGGCTTGGTCTGAACGCTTCGATGGATTATTCTGAACCGGATGGCGCCCCGCGGCCGCGGAACGGTAGCGCAGCGGCGGCAGCCCGGTCTGCTTCTTGAACGCGCGGCTGAAATAGTACACGTCCGGGTAGCCGATACTCGCCGCGATCTCCTGCAGGGCCGCGTCCGTCTCCGCCAACAGACGTTTGGCATGCTCCATGCGCACGCGGGTCAAATAATCGTTCGGAGTCGTCCCGAGCCTTTTTTTCAGCAGCCGGGACAAATAGCTGGCGCTGCAGTCGAGCAGCCCGGCGAGGCCTTCCACCGTAATCGGCTGCGCGTAATTGTCCTGGATGTAGCGAACGGCTTGCCCGACCAGGTCCGGCCCGTCCGCCGAAGCTTCGTGCAGCTTCAGCTGGGCGATCCATTCATGCGCGAATTGGTGGAACAACCCCCTTGCCAGCAGCTTGTCCAGCGGAGTGCGCCGACGCCAGCTTTCCTCCATTTTTCTCGCCATCGCTTCGAGCGCGAGCGGGTCGGCCGGCGCAAATCCGCAGCGCATCCGGAACGGGTTGCCGCGTTCCAGCATTCGATTCAGCAGGCGGCTGCCGGATAAGGGAAGCCGCGCCTTATACAGAATCATATCGTACGCCATGCCGTCCCCGGTCGGGAAAATGTTCAGCGTGTCGCCTTTCCCCCCATGCATCAAATAAAAGCCTTCGACCGCGTAATCCGTTCCGGCCAAAGTTACCCGCGCGCTTCCCCGCCTGATCCACAGCAAAGCGCTGGACGGCAGCGCATAGCCGCGCAGATCATCCCCCGGAGAGCGCGCGACGCATCTGATATCCAGCAATTTAATGGCGGCTTCGTTCCACAGCAGCAGCCGCTCGTCCCAATTCATTCCGTTCTCCTCCTTCCCCGGGCTCCGTCCGCCATCCCCTTCCATACGGAAGAAACGGGTGGCAAACATTCCCTTGTTCCTTTATAGTAGACTCAACTATCCCCATCGCGCAGGAGGCGAATGAAGCAGTGGAATATATAAGAGATTACGCCATGTACGCCTCGATTTTCGGACTGTTCAGCTTCGTCTGGTTCGGCTGGGCGCAGGAGGGTCCGCGGGCCGGCTGGCGAAAATATTTGGGCGCCGCCTCCGGAGCGGCGATGCTGATCTGCCTGGTCGGCGTCTATCTCAGCGCGACGAATTGGGATGCCGCGTCCGCCTTGTCGGAGCAAACCGCTTTCGGCAACTATTTGATTTCGGTATACGCCGAGTTTGCTTTGGCCGGCATCGGCGCTTTTATTCTGATCCGGTTGAAACGCGCCGGCGATGTCGCCCCATGGATCGCCTTCATCGTCGGCATTCATTTCATCGGCCTGCAGAGCGTATTCCAGGATCGCAGCCTGTATGTTCTGGCGGCGCTTCTCGTGGCGGCGGCCGTCGTCGGCTACTTCGTCTCCCCCAGGCTGCAGGTGGCCAAGAGCGCGATTACCGGCATCGGCGCCGGAACGGTCCTGTTCGTCTTCGCCGTATCGGGGCTGATCCGGTTCTGGATGGCCTGACCCTGCGAGCGGCCGAAACCGGAAGTCGGGCGCGGCAGCCGGCGTTGACTCGACCGGTCGGATATTGGTCCCCCGCTAACCCAATAGGCGCAGCACGTCCTCGATTTTACGCTGATGGGACATCACTCCGTAATTCATCCAGGAGAAAAAGTCGACCTCGTGCACCTGCCCTTTCCGGACGGCGGGAAGGGCTTCCCACGCCGGCGAATCGAGCAGCTGCCGCCCTTCTCCTTCCCGCTTGTCGAACGTGATGAACAGGTGATCGGCGTCCAGCCCGGCCAACGTCTCCGGCTCGACGGCCGCTCTCCGTTCGTGCGGCATCAAGCGTCCGAGCAAAGCCGGTTCCTTCAAGCCCAAATCCCCGTAGAGCACCGGCCCCGTATAGCCGAGCCGGCTGCCGCCGTACAAATAGACCGAGAGCTCGGAAATGCGCAGCACGGCGACGGACGGCGGGCTTCCGCGCCAGGCGACGGACAGCGCCGCTCTCGCCCGCTCCGCTTTGTTCTCGTATCGCGCGATCGCCTCTGCGGCCCGGTCCTGGACTCCGAAGACGGCCGCAATCGTATGCAGCGTCTCCCTCCAGTCCTCGGCCGTCGCCGGCAGCCGGAGGACGGGGGCGACGCCGCGGCACCGCTCCAGACTCCAGCGTCGGTAGCCCCCGTCCAGAAGGATCAGCTCGGGCCGATAACCCGCAAGCGCGTCCCAATCGCCGGCGGACAGGTCGAAGCCGGGAACGTCGCGCAGGCCGAGATAGTCCTGCATGCCCCAGATCCGATCGTAAAACTGCACGACCGGCTTGATGTCCAGCGCCACCAGGAAATCCTCCAGAAACGGCGCGAACGCCCGATCCGGATTGCGGCGCCTGCGTCGGAACTGTCCCGGGGTGACGCCCGCCTCCTGCTTAAAGCGCCGGTTGAAATAATACTCGTCGCTATAGCCGACCGCCTGGGCGATATCGCCCAGCTTGTCCTGCGTGAGCACCAGCAGCTGCTGGGCTTTCTCTATCCGCAGCCCGTTCAGAAATTCCAGCGGAAGCTGGCCGGTCAGCTCCTTGAACAGCTGCGTGTATTTCGCCCGGGTCGTGCCGGCCGACGCGGCCAGCTGATCCACCGTCAGCGGCAGCGCGTATTGGTTCTGCAGCTCTGCGGCGGTGCGCAGCACCTCCTGCCTGATTCGGGCTTCGAAGGTGGCGGAGCGGTTCTGCTTGCCCAGGAAAACCAGCAGCTCCCCAAAGCGGATCTGGTTCTCGAACGCCTCCAGCTCGTCCTGCGTTTCCCGCTGCCGGTAGAGCGCGTCGAGCAGCAGCAGGCATTGGGAGAACGGCGTGCAGCACAAAGCTCCGGTCGGGAGCAGGCTTCCGGCGCGCGCGCCCTCCTCGGACGAATCGAAGCCAAGCAGATAATGGCTTAAGCCGTCGGCTCCCGCCTCGAATCTCAGCGTTCTTCCGCGTTCGACCAGATGGACGCTGCCCTGCTTCAGCTCGCAGCCCGCCCCGTCGACGACCAGCCTCCCTTTTCCCGCGGTTACCGCAACGAGCGCGAAGCGCGAATCCAAAGCCGTCGTCCGCTCCGCGAACGCCTCCTCCCTCCGAAATACGATGGATCGTATCGCGTACCGCGCCGAAGCTCTCAGCCGCGCCGTTGCGTCCTGCATAACTTCTTGCCCCTTTATCCTCGCAGCAATACTGAGAATGATTTTCAATCCGTGTTATCAGTGTATAAGAAAAAGAAGAGCTCTTCAATGATCGTCATTGAAAAGCCCTTCCCGAATCGCCCTATTATTTCACCATCAGCCTCAGCAGATCGTCCAGCTTCATCGAATTGGCCGTAATCGCCCCGCTCTGCCAATGGCTCCGTTCGACCTTGTAAATATTGCCCTTCTGGAAGGCGGGGACGGATTTCCACAGCGGGCTGTCCAGCAGCTTAAAGTCCTCCTGGTATTCCGGCGTGTCCCAGCTGCCGTTGGAAGGAATGAAGATGATGTGATCGGCGCCGAGATCCGGAATAACCTCTTCGGAGATAATGCTCTGGAAATCGGTCATCTCCGCGGCCATCCGAATCGGCTCAAGCCCGAATTCCGTATAGATGACGCCCGCGTAGCGGTTCTTCACCCCGAACAGGGCAAGCGTCTTCTCGCCTACGTTCACCCGGACGACGGCCACCTTCTCGTTGCCGACGGCCGACTCCAGCTTCGCTTTCGCGTCGGCGACCTTGCTCTCGTAGTCGGCGATGACCTGCTCGGCTTTCTCCGGAAGGTTAAGCACGTCCGCGACGACCTTCAAAATGTCCGGCGAGCTTTGCAGCACGCTTTCCGGCAGCCGGTAGGTAGGCGCGATCTTCGAGTAGGTCTCGTACTTCTCCTTGTCCACCGAGCCGTCCACGATAATCAGATCGGGGTTGTACGACAGCAGCGCCTCGATGCTTCCCGTCGTGTCGAACAGCGGAACGTCCAGATCCAGGTAATCCTGCTTGCCCCACAGCGGATGGTACCACTGTGCGACCGGCGTCACGCCGAGCGCCTTCAAGTAATCCTCGACGTAAACTCCGACGACGCGCTGGGGATGCGCCGGTACTTCGACTTCGCCAAACTCGTCCGTCACGATTCTCGTGTCCCCATCGTCTCGCGTCTCCTGCGACGGCTCGGACGACGATGCCGACGGCGGCGCGGACAGCGATTCGGCGGCCGGCGCCGGCGAAGACGAAACCTCCGGGTTCGACTTGCCTCCGCAGGCGGCCAGCGCCGCGACCAATAGAATAGCCAGGGCGAGCGCCGCGGCTTTGTTTGTTTTTGCCAACATGATGAATCCCCTCTCCGTAGTCTCGCTGTAATTGATATTCATTCTCAATTACCACACGGACAATATTACGGAAAGGAAGCGGAACTCTCAATGCACATTCTCGTCGGAGTTTTTGTACAAAACGTCCGGGTCGATTGCGGCTGTCCGAATGGGCCCGGACGACGGCGCGGCCCCGGGCGCATCCGAGTCTTTCAGAGGCGTGCCGACGTTCCGAGGTCGGCTGCTCGTTCGCTTTTGCGATATTCGTACGCGGAGGATTGGATCGTCTGCACATGATGAAACGCCGCCGCCTGCGTAAAGATATCGAACAGCTTGGTGAAATCGGCAATTTTCAGCTGAAAATTGATTTGCGTCAATTGCATATTCGTCGCATTCTTCTGCCGGGGCTCCGGAACGGCTTTAAAGCTTTTGACCACGACGCCGTTCCGTCCGAAGAGCTGCATCAAATCCGGCATCGCTTCCGGGACTTCCATGATCTTGATACTGACGTTGTGATACCTTCTGTTTTTCATCCACCGCTTCTCCCAGCGATTGAACAGATGCAAGCTGATCAGGACGAGAACGGAGGCGCTGATTGCGCCTTTATAAAACCCGGCGCCTACGCAAAGCCCTATCGATGCCACCACCCAGACAGAGGCGGCGGTCGTCAAGCCGGTCACCATGCTGCCATTGCGCAGAATCGCTCCCGCGCCAAGAAATCCGATGCCGCTCACTACTTGCGCCGCAAGGCGCGCCGGGTCTATGCGGATGTTCGGTTCGTCTATGAATTCCGAGAAGCCGTAAATGGATAAAATCATAAGAGTTGCGGATCCCAGGCATACGAGAATGTGCGTGCGAAAGCCGGCAGGATGGTTATTCCACTCTCTTTCTATACCGATCAGGCCGCCGAGTACGATCGCAACCGTCATTCTAAGCGCAAGCTCCGGGAAGGTAATCCGCCATATCGATTCGCTCGCAAACCAGCTGTCCAGCCAATGCAACGACCCTCACCTCGCTATCGCTTCGCACTTGTCACGACATCGTAAATCAATTGCGTTTTCGGCACCGCCTCTGCACTCACAGTGAATGCTTCCTGCAGCGCTTTTTCCGCATCCGGTACATGCTCCGCGTTGGAATGCAGAACACATAGCGGTTCATTTTGATCCACCCAATCGCCAAGCTTTTTATTTAAGGTAATTCCGGCGGCGTAATCAATCGAATCCTCCTTTTTCTTTCTCCCTGCGCCGGACATCATGGCGGCCAGACCGATTTTGTCCGTATCCATAGCTTGAATGTAACCGGCTTTCGGCGCTATTATCGCCCGGTGATAACGAGCCTGGGGAAGCAAGCGCGGATTTTCGACCATGCCCGCATCCCCTCCCTGCGCCTTTACGAATCGAAGAAACGCGTCAAAGGCCAAGCCCGAATCAAGTATCCTTTCCAACTCCTCGCAGGCCTGGTCCGTATTCGAAAACCGTCCGGCTATGACGGTCATATGCGCGGCCAACGTAATCGATAGAGTTCTCAGGTCTTCGACGTTCCGGCCTCGGAGCACGTCAATCGCCTCTTTGACTTCATTCGCGTTCCCGATCTCATAACCAAGCGGCTGATTCATATCCGTAATCAGGGCGACTGTCTCCCTGCCTAAATTCTTACCGATGGCCACCATTTGCTCGGCGAGCCGTTTCGCTTCCCCGATGCTTTTCATAAACGCTCCCGAGCCGACCTTCACGTCCAGAACGATCCCGTCCGCTCCCGAAGCGATCTTCTTGCTCATGACCGAGCTGGCGATCAGCGGAATCGAATTGACGGTATCCGTCACATCTCTCAGCGCATACATTTTTTTATCCGCCGGAGCCAGATTCCCGGTCTGACCGGCTAAAGCCAATTGAATGTTGTTGACTTGATGAATGAACTGCGGAATGGTCAGCTCCACTTGAAAGCCTTCTATCGCTTGCAGCTTATCGATTGTTCCACCGGTATTCCCAAGCCCCCTCCCGGACATTTTGGCTACGGGAACGCCGGCGGCGGCAACAAGGGGAGCCACGATCAAGGTCGTTTTATCCCCTACCCCTCCCGTGGAGTGCTTGTCTACGACCTTGCCGCTTATTCCCGATAAATCCAGGAGATCGCCGGAGCGCGCCATAGCCGAGGTCAGGGAAGCAATCTCCCGGTCCTCCATCCCCTTGAAAAACACAGCCATGCAAAACGCGGCCATCTGATAGTCGGGAATATCTCCTTCCGTAAATCCGCGGATCATAAACCCGATTTCTTCCTCCGACAGAGCGTTCCCCAGTTTCTTTTGATGAATCAGGTCCACCATTCTCATACCGTTCTCTCCTTCCAGGCAAAAGCCCAATCAATCTATTTCCTCCAGCAAGCTTGTTCCCGTTGTCGGCAAGTTAACGCCGAAATTAGCGGCAACGGTCGCCCCGATGTCTGCGAAAGTTTTCCGAATGCCCAGATTTGCCGCTTTCGTAAGGCGACGATGATAGATCAATAAAGGAACGTATTCGCGCGTGTGATCCGTCCCCCGGAAAGTCGGGTCGTTGCCGTGATCAGCGGTGATGATCAACAAATCGCGATCGCCCATTTTTCGGACCACTTCCGGCAGTCGGCCGTCAAACTCCGCCAGAGCTCTGCCATAACCGATCGGATCGCGCCTATGCCCGAACTGGGAATCGAAATCTACCAGATTGACGAAACACAAGCCTGTGAAATTCCTGCCCATGCATTCCAGCAATCTATCTACCCCTTCCCTATTGGAAGCGGTTTTCAGGCTTTCCGTTATGCCTTCGTCGGCATAAATATCCGAGATTTTGCCGATGGCCAGCGATTCAAATCCCTGCTCGACCAAAGCGTTCATGACCGTCGATTCCGGAGGTTTAACGGAGTAGTCCTTGCGATGGGAAGTTCTTCGGAAGCTGCCCGGTTCGCCGGCGAACGGACGCGCGATGACGCGGCCGATTGCATATTCGTCTTTTAACGTCAACTCTCTGGCTGTTCTGCATATTTCGTACAGCTCCGGCAGGGAAACGATGTCCTCGTGAGCGGCAATTTGCAAAACGCTGTCCGTGGAGGTATAAACGATCGCATCCCCGGTTTTTATGTGCAGTTCGCCGAGCTCTTCGATGATTTCCGTACCGGAAGCCGGTTTATTCCCCAGGATGCCGCGACCGATGGCCCGGGAAAGGTCCTGGATCAAACGTTCGGGAAACCCGTTCGGATAGGTGCGAAAAGGAGTCTTCATTTCAATGCCCATCATTTCCCAGTGGCCGGTCGTCGTGTCCTTCCCTTGAGCGCTCTCCAGCATCTTCCCGTAATGGGCTTGCGGGGCAGCGACGGACTTCACCCCCATAAGGGGCGCAATGTTCCCCAACCCCATCGCTTGCAGGTTGGGTACGTTCAGTCCTCCGATCCTTTCGGCGATATGTCCGAGCGTATGGGCTCCTGTGTCGTGAAATAGATCGGCATCGGGCAATTCGCCGATTCCCACGCTATCCAGGACAATAAGAAAAATACGGTCAAAACTCACTTACGCGCTCCCCCCGATGCCTTCGGCGCTCAAATCGATTTCCAGTTCCAAATCCTCCCGGGAAGGAACGGGCCGGACAGCGTCGGGAAAATACAGAAGCTCCTTTTCCAGCTGCAAGCCGTACTGTTTTAAATCCCCATCGGACAGTACGCGCGTTTTCACGGAAATACGGTTGCCGCTGATCGTAACGATGCGATAGGACGGCGCTGCCAGACACGCGGCCGTTTGAATATAGCGCCAATTCCCCTGCCGATAAACGGAATGCACGTGATTATGTCCATTCAGATAGAGAGCCGTGCCCTTCCTGCGTTGAAGGATCTCCTCCAGTCTTTCGGAGTTTACGAACAGCTGATCGCGTTCCGAAAATGCCGTCGTTCCGCGGATCGGGTGATGCGCGAAAAGGATAAGGGGCTGGGATTCGTTTTGTTCCACGATGGATTCGAGCCACCGCAATTGTTCATCATCCATCCTTCCGTCGGAATGATCGGGACTTCGTTCCCGAGTCGTATCCAAAAACAACAGCGTGGCTTCTTTCGTCGTTATACTGTGATAAGCGGGTTGTTTCAGAAAGGCCAACACCTTATCTTTTGAATTGTCCAGGACGTCATGGTTTCCCAGCACCTGCATGAATCTTGGGCGGGAATCTCCCATCTTGCGATATACGTCCTCGTACTCCTGCAAACTTCCGGTATGCGTAAGATCGCCAACGGATATATACCCATCCGCGGGTTCTCCAAAGAAATGCCGGAAATAGGTGTCCAGAAATCGTTCTTGAACCGCGCGCAGCCCGGATAAACCTTCGATTCGCTCCGTCCTCGCATAATGCAGATCGCCCATGATCGCTAATCGCAGCATCTCGCAAGCCACTCCTTCGTTTTACATCCAAGATTGGGACCGGTCGATATAGGGATGATCGAGACCCGGTTCAAGCGATCCCTTGCCGCGAAAATCCGCTGCAAGGAGTTCGCGAATGTCGGCCCGAACGCTCTCCCATCGAATGTGAGCAAGGACGTCGTATCCGTCTCCTCCATCGCCTAAAAATTCATTTACGGCCACCGTATACCAGCCGTCCGATTTCAGTTCGCGATGTCGGCTGTCGTAGATCGTATGAATCGTTTTGCCGCCTGTCGAATCGGATTCGTAGACCACCTTCAGGCCGGATAGTTGCAGCAGCCCTTTTTGCAGGGTCAGACTTTGTTCTATGACGCGATAAATCTGCTCTCCGCGCATTCGGCCAACCAAGATACGATTGCCCTCATAAGGCAAAACGTTATAAACATGCTCCATGCGAACGGGACCCGGCCCTATTCCCGCCACGATGCCGTACGCGTTAAAGAAAGCCAAATCCGCCCCCGTTTTTTCCCTCATAACATTCGTAATGCAGCTTCCAATGGCCATCTGGCGCTCATAGGCAACCGGCCAGTGTTCGGCGGTTCGCGCGATGACTTCGGAGTATCGGCCCGACAATTGCGTTTGGTAATCCCGCACAAGGCCGTCAATGATTTTGTCCGGCTCCAATCCCTTCGGATTGCTGGAGAGATCGATCAACTCGGATTCGCATTGAATCACTTGGTTGACGCTTTTGTCGTACACGAGTCGAATATGGCCGAGCATTGTCCCTTTGGGGGCCGTCTGGACAAGGGGCACGCCTTCAATGTTCAATCGGCAGGGCGATAGATGATGTCCCCCGATTGCCGCATCGATATAAGGGTGAAACTCGCGTACGAGCTCCACCAGCTCGCCATAATAATCGGGCGTTATCGGGCTGCAGTAAATCGGAAGATGCCCCAATACGACGATGATGTCGGCGCCTTTATTCTTGACTTCCCTGAAAATCTCGTCCGCGATATCACGAGCTTCGCAGATCGTATACCCCTTCAATTTCGACTTTAAGGTTACTTGAAGCGTTTCTATCGTCGTGAAGCCTACGATGCCGATTCGCAGCCCGGACCTCTCTATCAGATGATAGGGAGCCGCCCAAGGCGCTCTTTCGCCGGACGACAGGCAGATATTGGCGCCTAACAAAGGGAATCGGGCCGGCTTCATCACTTCCAATAATTCCTCGACACCCCAATCCCATTCATGGTTGCCAACCGTCATGGCATCGTATCCAATCGCATTCATGAGTTCGATGACGGGCCGGCCTCGGAATGCCGTCGATAACAATGAACCTTGAAACGCGTCGCCAGCGTCCAAAATAAGGGTGCCAGCCGGATTCCGTTGTTTGAAATCGTTCATATAAGCGGCCAATAAAGCGGCTCCCGTTCCGGTATCCCCTTCCAACTCGCCCAGGAAGTCGGACAGGGCCACAATATCGATCGTCAGCAGTTCTTCACGGTCTGCCATGCAGTTCATCCTTCAGGAAATCGTAAAATTGGGCTATCGAGGCGTAGATAAAATCCGGTTGAATCCGGGTATCCGCCGGTAAGACGTTCTCGTGGGAAATCCATACCGTGTCCATCCCGAATTCCGCTCCCCCCTTAATATCAGTCAGCAGGTTGTCCCCAATCATGATGCATTTGCTGCGGTCGGCGTTTGTCAGATTCACGATCGTCTGGAACGGATACGGGTGGGGCTTGCCTATGGATTCGACCTGATTCTCGCCTTTGACTGCCGAAATCGCGGCAAGCAGCGCCCCCGTTTCAGGAACCCTTAAGCCATGAAGTCCCGGGTGATATAAATCGGGATTGGTTGTAATCAACCTCGCTCCCGCGAACATTCTGTTTACGCAAACCGTTAATTTATGGTAAGAAAACGCTTCGTCTCGGCCCAGCACGATAAAATCGACATGCCTGTCCCCGTCGAGCGCGACGACCTGGTGTCCGACATCCCGCAAGCTGTTTTCCAATACACCGGAACCGATCGCCGAAACGACGGAAAGGCCATGATTTTCATAAATATACTTGCCGATCAGCTCTGTAGCGACGATGGCCGTCGTACCGCCGGTTTGAAATCCCAATCTGCTTAATTTCCCCAAAACCTGTTCGGACGTTTCCGTCGAATTATTGCTCAGGAAAAACACTTGTTTCTCCAGCTTCAGCAGATAGGAAATTAGATCCGCTGCGCCCGGATAAGGCGTATCCCCCGAATATAAACATCCATCCAAATCGAATATAAAGCTTTCATATGCATCGAAATTCATTATTTTGAATGATTCCCCTTTCCCGATGAACGCCTGGAGCGTGTGCGATCATCCTTTGACCGCTCCGGCTGTCATGCCGGAAGTGATATATTTCTGAACCGAAACATAGAAGAGCAAGGTCGGAACCAGTACGAGCGTAATCGCGGCCATTTGAACCGAGTAGCTTCGATTAAACGCCCCCGAAAAATTCGCAAGACCAAGCGGAAGCGTCTTTAATTTGTCATCGTTGATGAGCACCAGCGCAAAGGAAAAATCGTTCCAGTTGTACAAGAAATTTAAGACGAACCCCGTGGCAAGAGCGGGCAGAAGAGTGGGCAGGATAATTCGGGAAAAGATCCCCATAATTCCGCACCCGTCGATAATGGCCGCTTCCTCCACTTCCCGCGGGAAGGAATTCATAAATCCGACCAGGATAAAAACCGTAATGGACAGATTGAAAGCAACATAGGGAAACCATAACGTGAACCAGGAATCCAGCAGTCCGAAAATCCGCATCTCGATAAACAGCGGAACAAGCATGGCCTGGATCGGAATTAGCATGCCTAACGATAAATACAGCAGTACGGCGCCTTTAAACTTGAACTCGAACCGGCTTATAAAGAAAGCGCCCAACGCCCCGATCAATAAGGTGATCAATACGGCCGGAATGGCTGCGACTATGCTGTTCAAGAAATAAGTCCCCAAATGAGCCGTCTTCCAAGCCTGCGCATAGTTGCTCCACAGCAATTCCTTGGGAAGGCCTACGGGGTTGAGCGACAATTCCTTCTCCGTCTTGAAGGAATTGAGAATTAACCAGACGATCGGGTATACATTCAGAAGCAATAATAGGGCAAACACGATCCGATGCACGCGATAGGCGATCGGCACCCGGTTACGAAATCCCATTTCTGCGATCCCCTCTTCAGCGTTTTCTGAAAAAAACGTAGCTTGCCAAGATCAAGAGCAGGCTGATCAATAACGTAAAAAAAGCGATAGCGTTCCCGTATCCATACTTCATGGAGACGAACGTTTGGTTAAACATATAGGTCGCCGCCACGTCGGTCGCATTATTCGGTCCGCCGTTCGTCGTTGCATAGATCAACTCGAAAGTGCGCAAAGCGCCGCTGATACACAGCACCATGGATGCCAGTATCGTATCGGTGATCATGGGAACCGTAATCAGCCGCGTTCTTTTCATTCCCGTGCAGCCATCCATTTCCGCCGCTTCCAGCACTTCATCGGGTACGTTTTGCAGCGCTGCCAGGAAGATCACCATGAATAAACCGGTATACTGCCATACGACGATAAAACAAAGCAAAAGGATGGAAAACTGCGGATCTCCGAGCCAGTTGCGCGCCCAATCCCCCAATCCGACTTGCCTGAGCAAAGTATTAACCAGCCCGATCTGATAATTGAGAACCATGTTGGTAATTAGCGCGAGCACGACCGTCGGGATGACAACCGGCATAAAAAATACGGTTTTGAAAATACCGCTTCGCCGAATTATTTTTCCGTTCAAAACAATCGCCAAGTACAACCCTAACGGAATTTCGAAGAAAATCGAAAAGCCAACAAAGTAAAGATTATTTTTTATGGAATTCCAAAAGATAGAGTCTTGAATCAGCTTCGCGTAATTATCGAGCCCCACCCACTGCCGCGGGGAAAACCCGTCCCATGAAAAAAAGGAGAAATAAAAGGAACCGGCAATGGGGACGATTACGAATAGCGTAAATACGGATAATAAAGGGGTCAGTCCGGCGATGATGAGCGACTTTCTGCGAAAAAAAATCTGCATAAGCTCCTCCAAAAGAATTCGAGGTGCATGAAGTCCATACACCCCCGAATGAATGTCGAACGATTGCCCGATCCTGTTTTTGACTTTACTCCAGTTCCTTTTGCAAGGTTTTAGCCAGCTCGTCGGGAGTCGGTCCGTTCTTTACCGTTAACCCTTGCAGTCCGTTTTGCGCTGCGGTATTCACTGCAGGCGGCATCGCGTTCAAGAAAGGCTTGTATACCTCGGCCACATTCTTCAACGCTTCCGACATCTCCTGGAACAGGGGATCGAGATCCTCCGGTACGGCCACATTGGCAGGCACCAGGTTTCCTGCGCGGATGACGCTTTGATAAGCCTGTTCGCTGTACATGAAGTCCAGGAATTTCACGGCGGCTTCTTTTTCGGTCTCATCCAGCTTGGCATTCAACGCGATCGCCATGTTCGTTGCGCCCGTTGTGACGGATACGTCGCCTTTGCCCCCTTCGACTTGCGGGAACAAAGCGAATCCGACTTCGAAGTCCTCCGCTTTGGAAGAGGAAATTTGCTTCACGGCCCAATTGCCGTCTATATAGATTGCCGAGTGTCCCGTAAGGAACAAATCCGTAGCCTGCACATTGTCGATGTTATTGAGATCGACGTTAAAAGCTCCCATTTCGAACAGTTCTTTAATTTTCTCCAGCGAAGCTACGAAGTCGGCGTCCGTAAACTTCTTTTGGCCGGACAAGAGGGCTTCATACACGCCTTTGCCCGAAATTTTTGCATTCAGCGGAGACAGATAGGAATCCATCAGAGCCGCGCCTTTCGCATTGCCGACGGAAATCGGCGTAATCCCTTTGGCCTTAAGTGCCATGATCAATTTTTCAAACTCTTCGAATGAAGCCGGAAAGCTGGAATACCCTGCATCCTTCAATATTTTTTGGTTATAAAAGATAATCGAGTGGTATGAGATTTCGCTTGGAATCCCATACTGCTTTCCATCTACGTTGAAGTCTTGAATGAGGTCGGCTTTCAAATAATCTTCGGGCCACCGGTTCATAACCTCATCGATCGGCATGAGCAATCCCGTATGAACCATCGATTCCAATTGCGATCCGCCTCTTATCATTAAAATCAGATCCGCCAACTGGTTGCCCGCAGCCGATGTGCTCAGCTTAACCGGATAATCGATATAGGGGGTCATCTGAATATCGATCTTGATATCGGGATTTTGTTTCATGAATTCCATAACCAAATCATAATAAAAGCTGGAGTAGGGATCCGTCTCGGACCAAGTCGTCATAAACGAAAGCCGCACCGTTTCCGCAGCCGTTTTTCCCGACGTTCCCGCCGCTTCTCCTTCTTTCGAAGAGCTGCCGCAAGCCGAAATCGCGACAACCAGCGCCGCGGTCAGCAGCAGATGTCCTATTCTCTTCCTTGCCTTCATGTTTAACCTCTCCTTCTGAATCCAATCTTGTTAAGGCTCGAATTTCGCAGCATGCCGGCGTGCTCATATATTCTCTTCATTTACGATTCCATAAACTTCGTTACAATCGATGCGCCAAGCCATATTCCAAGTATCCCCATAATTCCGGCAATTGTCGTCGGAGCGGGAATAGGAAAACGAAAATACTTAAACAAGGCTCCAACAATCATTCCGCATAGAAGCGATAATGCGATCGCTTTCAAACGATGACCTCCTCGAACGTTACTTTCTAAGAATGTCTGCTAAGCCGTTGTCTCGTTCCTCGACAGGCTTCACCTCCCAACGCAATTTGCCGAATAATCAGATCCTCTTGAGTTGTTGACTGTAATCTCAACCATAACCAAGGAATAAAATTCTCTAAAATAAAATTTATATTGAATTATATTCCTTGCAAGTCGATAATACTAGCATATCCTCGGTTTGTAAACCCCAAATAAACCGGGAATAACCAGGACGTAAAATTATTTTTCCGATTAAAGCGTTATACTGGATTTACATTTATACTTAAAAACATAATTGAACGTTAAGGAGATGAATCGATGTCTTCGGCTAAAGACAGCCTGGTGATAATCCGAAGCTTATTGCCGTCCTTGCATCAAGGGGAAAAAAAAATTGCGGACTACATTCTCGCTCAGCCGGAAGAGGTGATCTCGATGACGGTTGCCCAATTGGCGTCCAAATTGTCGGTTGCCGATTCAAGCATCGTCCGCTTCTGCAGACTTGTCGGTCTGAACGGCTTTACGGATCTGAAAATCAATCTTGCCAAAGCCGTTTCGCAATCCCATTATCCGATCCCCGCGGAAATACAGCTTGACGATGACGATTATTCTATCGCTTTAAAGGTATTTAACTCCAGCATACTGACTTTGCAAAATACGATCCGGATTTTGGACAAAGAGGAGCTGCAGCGGTCCGTCGATTTGCTGGTCAAGGCCAAAAAAATTGAAATTTACGGGGTAGGTACGTCCGCCTCGCTCGCGCAGGACGCCTATTATCGTTTTATGAGGATCGGCCTGCCCGCTTATGCCGCGACGGATCCGCACATCAGCAGAGTTTCGGCTAATCTGCTTGATGATCAATGCGTGGCGATCGGCATTTCCCATACCGGTCGCACGAAGGATACGATCGAAACGCTGCAGATCGCCAAAAAAAAGGGAGCCAAAATTATCGGAATAACGAGCTTCTACAATTCTCCGCTGCTCGATGTCGTGGACCAAAAGCTGGTCATTTCATCCACGGAAACCGACGTATTGAAGGAAGCGGTGTCGTCCCGCATCGCGCATATCGCCTTGATCGACAGCTTGTGTACCGCTCTCATCATACGGCGTTATGATCGAACGGAGCCGCTCCTTGACAGCATGACCTATATTTTGAATCAATTGCGGTTTTAAATGAAAGCTCCTGGGGGGTCAAGAAACGGAGAACGCTGCGGGGGAATCGAATTGCGCGCACGCAAAAAAAGAATGGGGATATATCTCCTGTAGAGCGAAGCGCCTGCCTCATACGGTCATGAAGTTACCCTGTTACGGGTTAATCGATTCCTCATTTCATGGCCGCGCTTCGGGGTCCCCGGAAAGTAATCGGAATAAGCTGCGAAGCTTCTCGTCACTTTCTGGGGTACATTGCAGCGAAAGGAGATATATTCCCATGATATTAAATAGATCATTTTATAGGGTTGAGCCTCTAATGTCTTATGGGACAGCCTCCTCTAACCTATTGCGCCGAGGGGGCTAACGGAGAATACGTCTCATGCCGCACTGTTCGGTGCTAGCGTCCCGCACGCTCCACGGGACGAAGAGGCAGCGTCACGGCCAATTCGCGGCCGCCGCGCTGCGCCCGGGCCTCGAGCGTGCCGTTCGCGGTCGAGATTTGCGGCGCCGCGCCGCCTTCTTCACCGTCAACGGACAGCGCGAACAGGAACGCCGCTTGCTCGAGCGCGCGCAGGTCGATTCGTTTTGCCGGCCCGGCATAGATCGGCAGATCGACGAACAGTATGCCGTCCTTCTCATCGGTCCCGACGTTCCACTCGCGGGGCAGCTCGCCGCCGAATGCCGCGTATCCGCAGCTCAGCCGCAGCGTCAGCCCGCCGATGCGCACCGTCACCCGATCGCCCTGCACGCCGGCCTCGACCCGCTCCAGGCAGCCGCCCAGCTCCAGCCGCAGTCTGAAGTCGGCGGCCTCAATCTCCCCTTCGGTCTTGTCGAGATTGGGATGCGTATCGCCGCCGTTCGTGATGAAGCTGACGCCGAACAGCAGCTCGCCGCCCTCCTGGTCCGCGTGCAGAATGGCCGAGCAGAAGTCGTAGCCGTCGTGCAGACAACGAAAGTGCGCATAGGTCGGCTCGCCGCCGTTGTCCGCGTACAGCAGCAGCGCCCGCCGCTGGTTCCACAGGATTTCCTTGCTGAAGCTGCCCAGCGCGTACGTCTCCGTCATATGGGTGACCGCCCACTTGTCGGGCTCCCCGCCGCTCGCCGGCTCGTAGCATTCGCGAACGTCCCGGACCTCCGCCGTCAGAAATTGCGCCCTGAATCGCTCCGGGCAGCGGAAGCCGATGCCGTACCAGCCCTCCTCGTAAGGCAGCTCTTCCCAAGGGAAAAAGCTCAGAGCGCCTTCCGTCGCCAGTTGCAGGAACGCCTTGTGCTCGTCGACCAGCATCGTCCGATAGCAGCGGCTGTGCGGGCCCGCCCAATTCCCCGTCGCCGCATGGAAATGCTTCGCCACGCTGTCCCACGCCATGTCGCTCAATTCGTCCGCAAGCCGTTTGGCTTCGGGATTGCGCGTCGATGTCGACAGCTTGCCCAGCTCCAGCAGGGCGACATACGTGTACGTCGGACTGTTGTATTCCTGGAACGCCCGCCGCTCTCGCGTGAAAGAAGCGATCCGCTCCAGCCGCCGCATCCCGTAGCCGCTGTAATCCTCCCGCTCAAACAGCTCTCCGGCAATCAGCGTGACGAGCGCCCCCATGATGGCGATATTCGTATATTCAGGGCCGACGTTGCGCCGGATAATGGCGTCGCAGGCGTTGCCGATCGTCCGCTTGACTTCCTCTCGCAGCGGCTCGGGAAAGCGATGTCCGTGGCGCAGGACGGCGAGCACCAGCACTTTTCCGCAGAAATCGGCCCAGTTCCAGTCCGGCGGCGACATCCGCTCCAGCGGCTCCTCGTAATACCACGACCAGATGCCGAAGGTCGCGCTGCCCGGGTCCTTGTCCTGCATCCCCGCAAGCTGTTCGATGATGTCGAAAGCCCGCCGCTCGTACCTCCCCTCCTCCGTATCCAGCAATCCGAGGGCGTAAACGAGCGACTTGTAGGTCGAATGAATCGTCTCGGCCTGCTTGATCGTCGTATGATAACCCGGGCTGCTGAAAGGGGAACGAAGCATGCGAATTTGCGGATTGTAGTCCCCCTCCTTCGCTTCGATCGCCCGCAGCAGCATCCTATGTTGATCGATTGTCGCTTCCATTTGTCAGCGCTCCTCTCCTTGCTTCGCTTCGATCCTTCGGCCGCTTTCGTCGGCAGCTTCGGAATCCGCCGTTCTCTCGATTACGCCTACCCATAGATGACGGTTCTCGTCCGCGAACGTAAAGCTGATTTTGCGGCTGTCCGGACTGAACGACGGATGGGGATGGCCGGGATGCTCTGCCCACATCGGCTGTTCGCACAGCAGCCGGGACGAGCGATCCCGCAGGTCGATCAGCACGATTTTGCTCGTCTCCCCGCTCTCGATCGTATCCGCAACCGCCCAGCGTCCGTCGGGACTGAGCGAGACATGCCAATAGGCGTAATCTCCGTTGACGAACTCCGCCTCTCCCGTAACCTTGTGCACGCGGTAAATGCCGGTCGGCTTCAGAGGGCTCTGCGGATATTTGACAAAATACAGATGCTCTCCGTTCGGCGCCCACATCTCGTGTCCGACGTATTCCACATGCGCGCCGGTGTCGAGCCGGGCTTGACGGTGGCCGCTGCGAATTTGCCCGCCAACGGCGTCCGCCATATAGATGCGATCCGGAATATGCTCGGTTTTGCCCTCGTGCGCGAAAAACACCAGCCGCCCGTCCTCCGGGTTGACCATCGCGTGGTTGGCGACCGGATACGGCTCGGCGAACGACGGCCTGGCCGCCTCCGTCAAGCTTCCCGTCTCCGTGTCGACCGTACCGATGACCCACGCGTCGCCCTCGCGCCAATAGATGCCCATCGTCCGGCCGTCGTTCGTGATCGACAGCGGCCCGTACACGACGGCGTCCTCCGCCAGCGTACAGACGGTCCGGCTTGCCCCCGTCCGCAGGTCGTATTCATGGATGAGGGGTCCTTCGTAATAGTAGAAGCGGTCTTGGGGCGATACGAGTCCCCGCGCCCACTCAACCCGTTCGACGACCGTCTCCGCGGTTCCGCTCTGCAAATCCGCCGCGACGCAGACGCTCATTTTGGTCTCGTCGATGTCCGTATACAGCACAAGACGGCGGCTGTCCGACAGCCAGGTCATCGCCGTGAAATAGTTATGGCCCGTATTGGCGCCGGCCTTGCCCAAGGCGTGAATAGAAACGCCCGTATGCGGGTCCTTGAAGCTTCTTATCGTCAGCATGGCTCACCTGATCCTCCTCCCGCTTTCCGCGCGGGGACGAAGCCTTCTCCGTTAGTAAAGCCGGAGAGCGGCCGGCTAACGCTGCGAGCCGTGCCGCTCCCGGTATTCCGTCGGCGTAAAGCCGGTCATCTTCTTGAAAATCCGCACAAAGCTGTTCACGTTGGAATAGCCGACCTGCTCCGCGATATCGCGGATTTTGTCATCGGTGCCGGCCAGCCGCTCCTTCGCGTGGTTCATCCGGATCTCCATCAGACAGTCGATAAAATTGCATTCCCGCTGTTCCTTGAACAGCTTGCTCAGGTGCGAAACGCTGATATGGAATTCGCTGGCCAGCAGGTTCAGCGACAGGTCGCTGCGCATGTAATTGTCCTGAATGTACAGCATCGCCCTGTCGATGACGTCGTTGCGCTCCCTGCTGCTGCGCTTGCCCTTGATCCGCTCGATAAAGCTGTCCAGCGCTCCGACCGTGAACTGCTCCAACTGCTCCAATTGCTCGTACTGGTTCAGCATTTCGACCAAATACTGCTCGGGGAACACGCCCTCCGCCTCGACGCCGATCTCCGCCGCGGCCGTGGCGGTCTTCATCAGGCACTGCACAACAAGCTGCATGATCATCTCCGCCGGAACGCCGTTCTCGGCAATCGAGTCGAACCATCTGCGCACCTGCGTCCGCATCTTGTCGGCGTCGGGCAGCTTCACCGAAGCGATGATGCCGTCGATCATGGCGAACAGCCGGTAAAATTGCGGGGACGGATCGGTCGAAATATCCTCCCGCGTAATGATGGAGTTGCCGCCCATGACCAGCTTGTAGCGAAGCGCCTCCTGCGCCTGGCGGTACGAGACGTGGATGTCGTCCGGCCGCTCCGCCGGGTCGCCGATGCCGATTGTAATCGTGCGGCCGAAATATTCCTGAACGAATTTCTTCAGCAAGTCGGCCACGGCGACCGCCCTCATGAAATGCCGCTCCCCGTCGTCCCCGTCGGCGAACATCATCACGACCGCGCATTTGCCGTTGTCCAGCTCGGCCGCGATGCCCCGGCTCTCGGCGTTCATCAATTCCTCGGCCACGTTGCACAAGGCGTACGCGTACAGCTTCAAATCCCGCGGAGAGGCGATCTCGCCCCGGTTGTCGAACTCGATGCTCATGGCCACGAACCGGTCGCCGTCCAGGCGAACGTTCAGCATGTCCATATAAGGCTGAAGCACCGCCGGGTTGATCCGGCGATCGGACAGCAGTTCGCTCATGAGCCGCCACTTGATCAGCGGCTTGCTCTCGACGACCTGCTTGTGCAGCTGCTCCCGGTCCTCCAAAATATCCTGAACCGTCGATTCGAGATAATGGAATTCGTCGTTGTATTTGCGAACGCCGTGCTTGGGCGACGCGGTCAGATGACTCCTCATCGATTGCACGAAACGGTTGACCGGCTTGAACGTCCACCGCCCGATCGCGGCGGCGGAGACGGTCGCCACGACGAACAGCACCGCCGCGAGCACGGCCACCGCATTGCGGAACAGCGTAAGCTGACGCGTAAACTGCGCTTCGGGCACGACGCGGACGATCTGCCAGCCGGTATAATCGTCTCGCACGTAGAAGACGGAGGAGGCCGTCTGCTCCACCTCGGCCACGAAATGGCCGCTCTCCTCCCCGCTCTCCAGAATGCGGCCGATATAGGGAAATTCGCTGATGTCCTTGCCCGGCTTGCTCTTGTCGGCATGCAGCACGACGACGCCCTCGTCGTCGATGACGAACGTCTGCCCCTCGTCGTTCTCCGCGGTGCTGCGGATCAGGCTGAACAGCGCGTCCTCCTTGAGGTTGAGGGCGATCGCCCCCTTGCGTGCGCCCGGCGAATGAATGAGCGGATACGTGCGGACGAGCGTGACGACGTTCCGATAGATCGGATAAGTCGAACGATTCAGCATCACCTTGCGGGTCGAAAGCCATTCCGCGAACCCGTCGAATTGCTCGAACCCGGATATCCACTGAAATTCGCCCGACAGGTCCTGCTCCGTCAAAATGTTGCCCGAGACGAGCCGCTGCTTGTCGTAGGAGTAGATGTCGATCGAAAAGACGTTGTCCATGCTCTGAATCGCGTTCGTGATCTGATTGGAGATGCGGAACGCGTTGTTGCGGGCCTCCTGCTCATTGAGCTCGTGCTCGTAAAAGCGCACGATCTCGTCGCTGCTCAGCAGCTGGATAGCCGACTTGTCGATATTTTTCAGCGCAAGCTTCAGCTTGTGATCGAGCTGACCCAGCAGCTCCATGTTCGTATCGACCAACTGCCGCTTGAGCTGCTTGTTGAACACCGAATACGTAAAGAAAAACGAGGAAGAGACCAGGAGGAACAGGACGATCGACAAGATGCCGATCGCTTTCACAAGCCTCCGATTTTTCGCCAGGTTCATGCCTGCTCCCCCTTCGTCCCGTTACGGCGCCTTCCAGGTTTAACTAGAAGCTGCCCTTGTTCTCCTCATACCACTGCTGGGCGATCTCCTGCGCCTTCGCGCCGCCGAGCCGATCCCATTCCTTGCGAATCTCGCCGAGCGCCCATTCTCCCGTATACTTGGCGCCCTGCGTCACCGCCGTCGCCCGCGTCTCCCGGATGAACTTGTCCAGCGTCGCGCGAATTTCGTTGATTTCGTCGAAGCTCGGCTGATACGGAATGTCCCGGCGGAATTCGTTTTTGAGCGTCAGGTTCAGCGACTCCACCTTGAGCGCGGCGATGCGCTGGGACAGCTCGTCGTCCGCGGCCATGGCCATCAAATCCTCCGCCTTGACGACCTGATCGCGCAGGACGGCGTACTCGCCGGCATACAGCACCTCTTTGTTGAATTTATCGTCGTCCAGCCGCTTCGGCACGCCGTCCGCCAGCTTGTAGTGCACGCCCTCTTCCCCGTAGGTAAGCGGGTACCAGCCTTTGTCGATGAGCCAGTCCAAATATTCGATCGCCGCCTTCGGATTTTTCATTTCTTTGTTAAACGCGACGAGAATATTCGGCGAGGACTCCTGATAAGCCCCGTATTTTCCGTACTTGGAGGCGACCATCTCCAGCGGCTCCGGCTTGGCGTTCGGCACGTTGGCCAGCATGTCCTGGATCATAATATCGGTGGTGCCGTTGCCCCATTGCCCGAGATAAATGCCGGCTTTGCCGGTCGTCCACAGCTGGGCCGCCCGCTGATTGTTGCTGTCCGTGAGGTACTCCCGATCCACGAGCCCCAGCTCGTAGACCTGCTTTTCGAGATCGATGACGTCGGCGAACCGGTCCAGCGTCGCGCCGTACTGCATCTTGCCGTCCTCCAGGTACCAGAGGAAATTCATCGCGCCGAACATTGCCGAATAGATGTCGCCGGTCGTATGGCCGACGATCGGCGTGCTGTCCGGATAGCGCTCCTTAAACGCCTTGGCGACCTCGACCAGCTCCTCGACCGTTGTCGGACGCTGCAAATTCAGCTCGTCGAGCCAGTCCTGCCGAATCCACATGCCGTGGTTGGCGATGGCGGTAATCGGACGCTTCGTGGTTACGGCGTAAATCTCCCCGTTAAAGGTCATGTGCGGAAGCAGCTCGGGGTTTTCCGCCAAATATTTTTTATAGGACGTGCTGTATTTCTCGATATAATCGCCGATCGGCTGAATGACGCCCTGCGTCACCAGCTTGCCGATATAGGCGCGGTCGAACTCCCACACCAGATCCGGCGCCTGGCCGGACGCGAACAGGACGTTCAGCGAATCCTGGGACTGATTGCGCGGCACCGGAACGATCGTCACGTCGATGCCGGACTGCTCGCGAATCCACTTCACCCAGCGATTGTCCTCGTACGTGCCTTCGTCGCTGGACACCTGGCCGCGATCGAACATCGAAATGCTGATCTTTCGGGGCAAGCTCGCGTACGGATCGTCGGATGCCGACTGCGACGCGCCGGCCGACGGACTGCCGCTCCCCTGCTCCGGCTTGGCGCTTGCGCCGCCCTCGTTGTTCCCGCTTGAGCAAGCGGACGCCAGCAGCGCCGCGAGCATAACCATGATCAGCGCCAAACTCCCCTTAAACTTGCTGCCGTTTCTCTTTTGTTGCATGTTCGCCCTCCTAGTTTTTTTATTATATCAAAATGCGTTCGGGAGTTTGTTCACAAAGCCGCTCGGAATTCGGCGCCGAAAACCGGACTTGATGAACACGCTTCCAAGAGACGCATTCGATATCCCCGTTTGCCCGATTACCCTTTGACGGAGCCGAGCAGCACGCCCTTGATGAAGTGCTTCTGCAGGAACGGATAGACGCACAGAATCGGCAGAATGGCGAAGACGACCGCGGCCGCCCGAATGCTTTCCGGCGTGATGACCGCCTGCGTGACGCCTTCGCCGCGCAGCAGCTCCGAGCTGACCAGATCGATCATCTGGTACAGCTTCACCATCAGCGACATTTTGTCCGTGCTGCGAATGTAGATGAGCACGTTCATATAGGAATTCCACCAGCCGACCGCGTAAAAGAGCGTCAGCGCGGCGATGACCGGCTTGGATAAAGGCAGGATGATGCGCGTCAATATCGTGAACTCGCCGGCGCCGTCGATGGAGGCGGACTCTTCCAGCTCCTCCGGCAGCCCTTCGAGGAACGCCTTCATTACGAACATGTTGTAGGCGCTGATCAGGGCGGGCAGCCACAGCGCCCAATACGTATTGACGAGGCCAAGGCTGTTCACGAGCAGGAAGTTCGGAATCAGCCCGCCGCTGAACAGCATCGTGAACAGAATCGCCATCAGCATGAGATTACGGCCCTTGAGCCGGGCCTTGGACAGCGGATACGCCGCCAAAATCGTAAACAGCATGTTAAGCGCCGTGCCGACGACGGTAATAAGCACCGTGTTCTGCATCGCGACGACCAGTTGGCCGTCCCGAATCAGATTGTTGTACGCGTCGACGTTGAATTCGATCGGCCACATGAACACTTCCCCGGCGTTGATCGCCCGGCTGCTGCTCAGCGACGTGGCGATCACGTTCACGAAAGGGAACAGCGTGGCGTAGGCGCACAGCGCCAGAAATACGTTGTTCAGCCACCTGCCGGGCGAGCTCCGGCGGCTCCGCTTCGCGGCTGCGGACGGACCGCCCCTGTCTTTTGCCATCGTTACCATAGGCCTCGCTCTCCCATCGCTTTAATGATGCGGTTGACGGACACGATCAGAACGAGCGCGATCAGCGACTGGAACAGGCCGAGCGCCGTCGTGTAGCTGTACTGCAGGCTGACCAGTCCCCGCGTGTAGACGAACGTGCTGATAACCTCCGCCACGCTCGTTACGGCGTCGTTGCGCAGCGTGAACACCTGCTCGAAGCCGACGTCCATCATTTTGCCAACCTGAAGAATGAGCAGAATCGCGACCGTGCTGCGGATGCCTGGCAGCGTCACGTGCCAGATTTGCCTCAGCTTGCTCGCCCCGTCGATCTTGGCCGCCTCGTACAGCGTCGGGTCGATCGAAGCCATCGCCGCCAAATACAGAATCGTGCCGAAGCCCGCCTCCTTCCAGATGCCCGAGACGATAAAGCTGACCGGCCACCAGAACTTGTCGGCCATAAAGTAGATCGGCTCCATGCCGAACGCCTTGAGCAGTGAATTGACAATGCCGGTGGAGGGCGACAGCATCGCGATCACGATGCTGCCCAGCACGACCCACGAGATGAAATGGGGAATGTAGAGCAGATTTTGCAAGGTGCGCTTGTACCATTCCGCCCGCACCTCGTTCAGCAGAATGGCCAGGACGATCGGTACGGGAAAAGCGAAGACGAGATGGTACAAATTCAGCAGCAGCGTGTTCCTCAGCACGATGTAGAAGTCGCGGCTGGCGAACAGCTTCTCGAACTGCTCGAAGCCGACCCAGCTGCTGCCCCATATGCCGTCGGACAGGCGGTAGTTTTTGAAGGCGATAATTTCTCCCGCCATCGGCGCGTATTTAAATACGATTAAATAAATCGCGACCGGGACGAGCATCGCGTAGAGAAAGCGGTTGCGGGATAAATGCTTTCGGAACCCGGGCGCGCTCCCCGCGAGCTTGCCGCCGGGCCGCTTCGCCGTCGGGATCGTGTTCGTCGTCATGAGCTTTCTCCTTTCTCTCCGGTAGGCCGGGATGTTGGTCTTGGTTATGGTCTGAGCCTATCACGGGGCGCTCCCTCCGCGAAACGGACACTTTTTGCGAGGCTACGCTTTCCTTCCGCGAAGGGCTCTTCTTTTTTTGTGACAACACTCTTTTTCGCGGATTTAAACGTCAAAAACGCCGTTCCCCTGCGGTTTGCAAGAGAACGACGCTTATTGCGGGTCCAGCTAAAAAACGCCGGAATCGTGAACGAAACGCCGGATATTCATCCGGAGCGAGCATTGGGCCGCCCGCTTATTCCCACTCGACGTTGCGGTCGATCCAGGAGGCCGCCCGTCCCAGAATGCTCGCCTTCAGCATAACCAGTTCGTCGTAGTCGTAGAAAAAGCGCACCTTCCTGTCCGCCTCCGTCTTCCCTTCGGGGCGCACCGTCATGACGAAATACGACCAGGACTCGGCAAAATCCTCGTACAGATTGGACATCGCGTAATCGGTTACGTAATCGTCCGGGTCCTCGCTCGCCCCGCCCTTCCAGAACTCGCGATAGAAGCGGTAAATGTACGAATCGTCGTACGGACAGCCCTCGTCCAGCATGTACGTGTCGCAGTCGCTTTCGTCCTCGTAGGGATCGACCTCGTCCGCATTCAGGCTCAGCAGATGCCCGAACTCATGAATGTCCGTCATGACGCGCTCCGTCTCGTACGTCGACTGCAGCAGATTGGCGGCATACGTCCATTCCTCGTAATCGTCTTCGTTCTGGACGACATAGGCGAGCAGATCGGCATGATCGTAAAGCTCGAACCCGGTAATCATCTCCCTGTACTCCTCGGGGATAATCCAGGCGAAGCGCTCCCACAGCCAGGCGTAATAGGCCTCGTCCTCGTTGGACGGGTCCAAATCCAGCTCGCTGCCGTCCACCTCGTAGAAGGCCAGCACATCGGCCTCCTTCTCGCTCTCCTGCTCGTCCACGTCCCATTCTTCCGAGTAGGTCAAGTCTCCGAGCCAGCTCTCCATCTCCCCGATCATCCGCGCGCTCCATTCCTCGCACGACCGGGCACTGTCGCAATCGATGGTGTAGCTGCAAGCCCCGTTCCCCGCCTCTTCCTCGTACGCCTCGCAGACCGCCTTCGTCCCGCTCCGGCCTGCCCCTGCCGCATCCGGGTCCGCCGCTCTCGTCTCGACCGTCTCCGCCGCAGCGTGAGTCGAATCGCTTGAAATCTCGAACTCCGTATTCATCTCGATGCTGCAGCCTGCCAGCGCCGCGGCAACCAGCACGAACAGCAGGCAGACCAGCCAGCCCCGCCCGTTCGAGCTTTTCCGTTCTCCAGGCTTATGTCTCATCCCTCTTGACCCCATCCCGTCCGAAAAATGTCGCCCTATGGCGATGGCGCGCCCCTCGCGAAGGCGGCGATTGTTCCCGTGCAGTCGCAGATAACCGCCAACGTTCGTCCCCAGCCTCAGCGAAGAATGCCTTTCGCTTTCGCTTCCTGCAGCCAGGACGGGAACTCGTTCAGTAGCTTGTCGTACAGCTCTTCGTCCGTGATCGTAGAAATGTCGGCAATATGGAAGAAGTTCGCATTATCGACAACCCTCCCCGGCAGCGTATCCAGTTGGCTTAACACCTCGAAATCGGAGTCGCCGATGCCGACAAACTGCCAGAAGATCGGATGAACGGCCGCATTCGTCAGCGTTTTTTTCGTTGGCCTCACCACACCGCCGTCGTTGATGAAAATAATGAATACGGGCGTGGAATCGGGCTCCTCCTCCGTATATTTGCGGACGACGTCCTCCATCACCAACGGTTCGTTGTTTCTTCCGAACTTGTGAATCGCCGGGTCGCCAAGGATGCGGGATGGCACGTAACCGGCGAAATCGCGCTCCGTAACGGACGGCAGTCTGCTGAATTCATGGTCGTACACCCAGACGTCGAGCGCGCCGTTGTCGTCAAACCTGCACGCCACCGCCAGCATTCGCTCCACGACCTCCTGTACGGTGCCGTTGTTGTACAATTTTCTCATCGATCCCGTAATGTCCAGCACCAGGCCGACTCTGGCGACAACTCCCGACAGTTTCTTCTTTTCCAGCATGAGCCCGACCGTTTTTTTGCGCAGATCAATCGTCGATAGCATGAGAGGCTCGGCCGCGGCCGCAGCCTCGGGAACTGCGGTCTCCTCCTCGCGCACCTCGAGTCCGAAGCTCTCGCACAGCGCGCGCAGACCGCCGAAGAAGCCGCTTCCGACCGCGCGGAACTTCCACTCCCCTTGATGTCTGTACAGCTCGCCCGCCACGACCGCAGTCTCCCGGTCCAAATCCGCGCCGAAGTCGAAGCGGCCTATTTCCTCTCCGGCGGCGGCATCAACAAGTCGAATGTACAAGCCGGACACGCCGCTCATCGTATGCCCCTGCCGTTCGCTTTCATAGATCGTTACCGTCATCGCGATTGTGTCGGCCTCCTCGGGCAGGTTGGGCAGCGAAATCCGCAGCGTCTCCCGGCCCTCTCCGCCCGAGACGGAATGCGTCATCGCCCCGCCAAGCGCATGCGGATTGCCGTAAAAGACGAAATGCTCGTCCAGCTCGCACCGGCCCCGCTCCGACAGCACAAACCCGGCCGCATCGATGCCGATGTCGGGAGGATCGCACTGCCAGCCGAAAATAACGTCCAGCTCGCGAACATTCCGCCCCTTCGTCACATCGCTCTTCTGCCCTTTGATCATTTTTTCCGCCTCCCCTATAAGCCCGTTTCAACATAATTCGACGCAGCCCGGTGAAAATCCCTTGCAGCCTCCCGGACAATTTGTCGTTATATTCCTAATCAAACAGCCCCGAACAATCCCGCGTAATGCAGGATCATCGGGGCGCTCTTCGCCGCTTGAATTCAAATATAGGATCGAACCCGGCTTCGGTTGGCCGACAAACCCTTTTTTGTATGATTTTTCATATAAAAATCCGGTTTCGAGCCGCCGATTGCGGTACTTTGTGCGATAAATCATATAAAAATCATCCATTATCGCTCAACCTCGGCCGATTTGTATGATTTATCATACAAAATTCAAAATCCGGCGCTGCAGAGTCCATTCCCGGCAGGGCAGCCGCAGCCGCCTTGCGGCGGTTCGGCGGCCTGCTCTCGCTCCGTGCGGACGATGAATTGGTGCGATCATGCGGGCGATCCATGCGGGCGTTCAGTACGTGCGATCAATGCGGGCGATGGATTGGTGCTATCTTACAGACGATCCATGCGGGCGTTCAGTACGTGCGATCAATGCGTGCGATGGATTGGTGCGATCATGCGGACGATTCATGCGGGCGTTCAGTACGTGCGATCCATGGAGTCGATCAATGCGTGAGATCGGTTCCGCCCGGTTTGCTGGCGATAATTCGGAAGCGAACGCCCGTAAGGTGGCCGTACTTGAGATGCTGCAGCGTCCGCTTGTAGCCGGACATGTAGTTGCGCCGTATCTCCTCGACATGATAGCCGATGCCGCGAAGCGTCGCTTCGTCGGCTTCCGGCCGCAGCACCCGAACGAACGGCAGCTCCTTCAGCGACGGCTCCGTCTCGTCCGACCGCCGTCTGGCGCGCCGCTCCGTCAGCAGAATCAGCGTCCAGGCCAGCGCGTACCACAGCCGGTACTTCCAGCCGCTCGGCAGCTCGAACAAATAATTGCCGTCGAACACGACCAGCCGTCCGCCCGGCTTCAGCACGCGAAACCATTCGCGATAAGCGCCGACCGGGTCGGGCAGCGTCCAGACGACGTCCCGGCAGACGACCGCGTCGTACGTATCGTCTTCCTCCCGCGGCAAATTCGCCGCGTCGCCTTCATAGACGCGGACGTCCGCCCCGGCTTCCTTGAAATTGCGCGCCGCCGTCTCCACCATGCCGGGAGAGGCGTCGACCGCGGTCGGACGGTGCCCCATCCGCGCAAGCAGCAGCGAGAAGAAGCCGGGGCCGGTTCCCACGTCCAGCACCTTCTGCCCGGGACGGGCGCCCAGCCCTTCCCGCAGCAGCGCCTCCCACATCCGGACCGTCCGCCGGCTGCGAATTTGAGACCGCACCACTTTGTCGTAAGCGGCGGCCCCGGACGTCCAGTAACGGGAAATTTCCTTTAATTGCATCTGTTTACCCCTCCGATTGTCCACGAACGCCGGAGCGGTTCGTCAGTTGGCGACATCCAGCTCATTCCAGGCGATCGGCTCATACGTCGTATAGCCGAGCTTAAAGTTTTGCACGCGCTTGTTGACGACGAAAATATCGTCCGGATAATAGATCGGCGCATAGATCGCCTCTTCTCTCGCCCTGGCGAACCAGGCGTCGTACAGCTCCTGCCTCCGCTCGAGATCGGTGGACGCCACCGCCTCCTCGATCAGCTCCTCGAGCCGCGGGTCCGACCAGGCCACCGCCGGCGCATCGCCGGTGCGATGGAACAGCGACAGCAGGAAGGCGTGCGGGTTGTAAGCGTCCGAATAGGTCCGGTAGAAAATGAGATCGTATTTGCGGGTCGTCCACAGCGCGTCGTAATACGCGTTCGATTCCAGCACCTGCAATTGCACGCGGATGCCCGCCTGCTGCAGCTGGGACTGGACGTACTCGGCAATCGGCTTCCACTCGGGAAATTCCGTCTGCTGCAGCACCAGGTTCAATTCCAGCGCGCGGCCGTCCTTCTCGACGATGCCGTCCCCGTCGGAATCGGCATATCCGGCTTGCTGCAGCAAGTTTTTGGCCTCCTCCGCGTCGTAGCCGTACCAGGCGTTGTTGCTTTCCGTCACATAAGGCACCGTCAGCGGGAACAAGCCCTGCGCTTCCCGGCCCGCGCCGGAGAGCAGCTTGTCGACAATATTTTTCTTGTCCAGGGCCAGGTTGATCGCCTTGCGAACGCTCGCGTCCTGGAGCTGCGGCAGGTCGTAGTTGAAAATGAGAAAATGCGAGCCGGTGCCCGTTCCCTGCTGCACCGTCAACTGCTTGTCGCCCCGCAGCTGCTCCAAATTGTCGAACGGAATTTTGCCCGAGGAGCCGCCGGAAATGTCGACCGCTCCGCTCTGCAGCGCCAGCACCCGCGATTGTGCGTCCGGGATCACCTTGAGCACAATTTTCGCCAGCTTCGGCGCCTGGCCCCAGTAGCTCGGGTTGCGCACAAGCACCGCTTCCTGGTCCTGCTTGTAGCTGTCCACCATCCACGCGCCCGTGCCGATCGGCTTCACGAACCGGCCTTCCGGATCGCCGGCCGGCTCGACCGCGGAAGGGCTGATGATGCGAACCGGACGCGCGAAGGTCAGCTCCGTGAGCAGCGGGTAGAAAGCGCCCGCGAAGGTGAAGCGGACGGTCGTCTCGTCGACGGTCTCGATCTTCTGCAAGCTTTTGGCGACGTTAAGCGAAGCGTTCGCCGGGTCCGTGTACCAGCGCTCGAACGAGAACTTCACGGCGTCCGCGGTGAAGGGCGTTCCGTCGGAGAAAACAACCCCCTTCCGCAGATGAAACGTGTAGACCTTGCCGTCTTCCGAAATGTCCCACGACTCGGCGAGGGACGGCACGATGGCCCCCTTTTCCCCGTACTCCACCAGGCTGTCGTACACCATCGGATGCGCTTCGATCGAGCCTTGGTAGGAGCCGGCGTCGAGCCGGTCCAGCGCCGGGTCCGACGCGACCGCGATCACAATCCGTTTATCGGAAGCTCCGCCCTCGGCGGCACGCTCCTCCTTGCTCTGCCCGCAGCCGGCCAGCAGCGTCACGACCAGCGCCGCGCTTGCGGCCGCCTGCCAACGAAACTTTGTTAATCCGCTTCTTTTTCTCATATGTCAGCTCTCCATCTCCTGTTGTCTTTGTTTTCTATGCTTCGGAGACAGCGCGGGAACGGCGTCCAACAGCTGTCTCGTATACGGATGGCGGCCCAGCTCGGGGATGCGCCCGGCCGGCACCGTCTCCAGCACCCGTCCGCGGCGCATGACCGCCGCTTCGTCGCACAGCTCGGGAACGAGCGACAAATCGTGAGTAATGAACAAGTACGTCAGCCTCAGCCGCTCCTTTAACCCGAGAAGCAGCTGCAGCATCGTCCGGCGCAGCGTGAAATCCAGGCTTGAGAACGGCTCGTCGCAGATCAGCAGCTCCGGCTTCGGCGCCAGCGCGCGCGCAATGCCGACCCGCTGCTGCTGGCCGCCGCTCAACTCGTGCGGATACCGCCGCAGATAACGCTCGTCCAGCTCGACCAGACGCAGCAATTCCAGCGCCTCCCGCCGGCGCTCCTCCGGCGACAGCCTGCGGCCGTTCTCCAGCGGCTCGGTCACAATCCGCTCCACCGTCAACAGCGGATCGAACGAGGCGAAGCTGTTCTGGAACACCATCTGCATCCGGGCTCTGAGCGGGCGCATGCGCCGATGGCTCCATCCGGTGATGTCCGTGCCGCGGTAAATAATTCGCCCCGACGTCGGGCTTTCCAGTCCCAGCAGCAGGCGCGAGAGCGTGCTTTTGCCGCAGCCGCTCTCGCCGACAAGTCCCAGCGACATGCCCGGGACAAGCCGCAGGGAGACGCGGTCGACCGCCGTCACCTGCTCGGCTGCGGCCATCCATCCTCTCTCCTGCCGGTAAATCTTTGTCAGCTGTTGCGTTTCGAGCAGCAAGCGCTCACCCCCTCCGCCCCGAAGCCGCCGCCGCGGGCGAATCGGCCCGCAGGCTGCGGCTGTCCAGCAGCTTCCTCGTATACTCGTGCGCCGGCCGCTCGAACAGCGCGTAGACGTCGGCCGCTTCCACGATGCGGCCCTCCTTCATGACGTAGACGAAATCGGCGATTTCGGCCACGACGCCCAGATCGTGCGTAATCAGCAGGATGCCGAGCCCCCGCTCCCGCCGCAGCCGGTACAGCTCGTCCAGCAGCTGCGCCTGCAGCGTGACGTCCAGCGCCGTCGTCGGCTCGTCCGCGATCAGCAGCCGCGCCCCCGAGACGAGCGCCAGCGCGATCATCACCCGCTGGCACATCCCGCCGCTGATCTGGAACGGATAGCGGCGCAGCAGCCGCTCCGGGTCCGGCATGCCCACGCGCGCCAGCTGGCCGACCGCGATCTCCCGCGCCTCGCGCCGCGAGACGCGGCGATGGCGGCGAATCGCTTCGACCATCTGCCGGCCAATCGTCAGCACCGGGTTCAGGCTGTTCGCCGGGTCCTGGAAGATCATCGCCATATCCCGGCCCCTGCGCGCGCGCAGCTCCCGCGGCTTCAGCCGCAGCAAATCCGTCTCCCCCAGCCAGATCTCCCCCGCGGCCGCGCGGCCGGGGGAATCGAGCAGCCCGAAGACGGACAGCGCCGTCGCCGATTTGCCGCTCCCGCTCTCGCCGATCAGGGCGACGATCGTGCCGGGAGGCACGTCCAGGCTCGCTTCCCGGACCGCCTCCACCGCCCCGCCCGGCGTCGCGAATTGCACGCTCAGCCCGCGAATGCGCAGCAGCTTGCCGTTGTTCATCCGTTTTCCCTCCTTCTCCGCAAGGCGGCTAATCCTTCCTCAGTCCTTCCCCCAGCAGGTTAAAGCCCGCCGCCACCGCCATAATCGCCAGCCCGGGAAACAGCATCAGCCGGGGCTCCGTCTGCATATACGCGCGGCTGTCGCTGAGCATCGCCCCCCACTCGGGCGTCGGCGGCTGCGCGCCGAGCCCGAGGAAGGAAAGCCCCGAGATCGAAAGAATCATCGATCCGACCTCGAGCGAAGCGAGCACGAGCAGCGGCCGGGCCGCGTTGCGGATCAGATGCCGCAGGATCAGCTGCAGGTGCGACGCGCCGGAAGCGCGGGCCGCCAGCATAAAGTCCTTCTCCTTGATCTGCAGGACGATGCCGCGAATGATGCGGGCGTGGCCTGCCCAGCCTACGAGCACGAAAGCCAGCAGCAGATTCCGCAAGCCGGGGCCGAGCAGCCCGACGATCGCCAGCGCCAGCACGAGGCCGGGAAACGCCAGCAGCAGATCGACGAGGCGCATGACGGCCTGGTCGGTTCGGCCGCCGACGTAACCGGCGAGCGTGCCGAACGGCACGCTGATCAGCAGCACCGCTCCCAGCGCCAGCAGCGAGTAGAGCAGCGACGTCCGCGTGCCGGCAATCAGCCGCGACAGCACGCAGCGGCCGAGATGGTCGGTGCCGAGCGGGTATTGCGCGGAGGGCGGGCTGAGCCGAATGTCCAGGTTGATCAGCAGCGGGTCCGACGGCATCAGGTACGGGGCGAAGAGCGCGGTCAGCAGCGCCAGGACGACTAGACCGCCTCCGATCCAGACGGCGGCGCTTCGACGGGAAGACGCGGTTTGGACGTTCATGCGCGCTCCCCCTTACGCCGGCCTGCCGAGACGAATTCTCGGGTCCAGCAATCTGTAGCCGATATCCGTCAGCAGGTTGACGGTCACGACGCTTACGGCCATAAACAGCACATAGCCTTGAATAACGATGAAATCTTTGGAGAAAATCGCGTCGACGGCGTACTTGCCCAGACCCGGCCAGGCGAAGATCGTCTCCACCACGACGGCCCCGCCGAGCAGCTGGCCGAAGTGGATGCCCAGCAGCGTCGCGGTCGGCAGCAGCGCATTGCGCAGCGCGTGCGAGCCGACGACGACCGTCTCGCGCAAGCCGCGCGCTCTGGCGGAGCGCACGTAGCTTTGGCGGAGAACATCGAGCATGCCCGCGCGGATAAGCCGGATATAAGCGCCCGCCAGCCCGAAGGCCAGCGTCAAAGCCGGCAGCGGCACGCTGGAGATGCCGTCCAGCCCGGTGACCGGGAACCATTTCAGCTTAACCGCTCCGTAGTACAGCAGCAGCAGGCCGAGCCAGTAACCGGGCATGGAGACGCTGAGCAGCGCCGCCGTCCGGCCGATGCGATCGATCCAGCCTCCCGGATGCAAGGCCGAGACGACGCCGATCGGCAGCGCGGCCAGCAGCAGCAGAGCGATGGCGCTGGCGGTCAGCAGCAGCGTGGCCGGCAGCCGGCTGAGCAGCTCCTCCGTCACCGGACGGCCGCTGCCGAAGGACAAGCCCAGATCTCCGTGAAGTGCCCGCCACAGCCAATGGCCGTACTGCGCGTACAACGGCTTGTCGAGCCCCATCTCGACCCGCGCCGCGGCGACCGCTTCGGGCGAAGGCTGAACGCCGTCGGAGCGAAGCTGGATTTCGGCCGGATCGCCCGGCGTCAGGCTCATCAGTCCGAACGCGATCAACGAGATGCCCAGCAGCAGCCCCGCGGTCTGCAGCAGCCGCTGCAAAATGAATTTGCCCATGGTGCCGATCCAACTTTCATTAATTGTAATTATTACTATTACGACTGACGTTATTATGCCTCATGCTCCGTCCGATTGTCAATCGCTTAATCGCATCTTAATCGTCTTGGCGGCCGGTCCGTGCGTACGTCCGGAACGCCGATCGGCCGATTTTCCGGCGTCCTCCAGCCGGCAGCGCATCTCCTTAAGCGGTGGAATACCCGCCTTGACAGACAGAAAAGCCCCTTGACTTGGAGCATACTCCAGGCTGTATCGTGAACACTGTAAACAAACTCCGCTCCGAAGGAGGGAAGCCATGAAGCCGAATGCCATCGCGAAAACCGGAGGCGGTACGGACTCCGATCCGCCGACGTCCGCTTATGCCATATCCGAAGCGGCCGAGCTGACGGGACTTACGCCCGACACGCTGCGCTATTACGAGAAAATCGGGCTGGTCGTTCCGCCCGCGCGGGATGCCAACGGACAACGCCTGTACAGCGAAGCGGACATCGGGAAGATCCGTTTCCTGACGCTGCTTAAGCGGACCGGAATGCCGTTGAGAAATATTCGAGATTACGTGGGGCACTATGAGAGGCAGGACGAGGACGGCTGCTACGCGCTGCTCGACGAGCATCGCAAAGCCATTGAGGAGCAGTTGGCCGAATTGACCGAAACTTACCGGGTGATTCAGTACAAGCTTGCGCATTTTCAAGAAATAAAAGATGGGAAATAAAGGAGAATCCTCATGAGCGAACACACTTATACGCAACGTACGCCGCAGCGGCCGATCCCTTCCGGTTACGGACCGCGGACGACGGCGCAGGACATCGTTGCCGGAATCGACCTGCGCGGCAAAATCGCCATCGTCACCGGCGGCTATTCCGGCCTTGGGCTGGAAGTTTCCCGCATACTGGCCCAGGCGGGCGCGCACATCGTGCTTCCCGCCCGCTCGCCGGGCAAAGCCGCGGCGGCGGCCGCCGCCGTACCTGGTGCGGAATTGGCGGAGATGGACCTGGCAGATCCCGCTTCGATCGACCGGTTCGCCGCCGGCTTCGAAGCGACCGGCAGGCCGCTTCATTTGCTGATCCAGTGCGCCGGCATTATGGCCCTGCCCGAGCTGCGGCGCGACGAGAGAGGTTACGAGCTGCAGCTGGCGACCAATCATCTCGGGCACTTCCAGCTTGCGGCCCGGCTGTGGCCGGCGCTGCGGCGGGCCGGAAGCGCGCGGGTCGTATCCGTATCCTCGGGAGCGCATCGCTTCTCGGCCATTCGGTTCGAGGACCCGAACTACCTGCATCGGCCCTACGCCAAATGGGAAGCGTACGGACAGTCGAAAACCGCGAACGCGCTGTTCGCCCTTGCGCTCGACCGGAAGGGAGCGCCCTATGGCGTCAGAGCGTTCTCCGCCCATCCCGGCTCGGTCGTGACCGACCTCTCCCGCCATCTGTCCGACGACGAGATGAAAGCGATGGGCGCGCTTGACGACCAGGGACGCCGCACGTATTCGGAAACGACGGAGGAGCGCAAAACCGTGCCGGAAGGCGCGGCTACCATCGTCTGGTGTGCCGTCGGCAGGCAGCTCGACGGCCAAGGCGGCGTCTACTGCCGCAATGCGGATATCGCCGAACCCGTGCCGTCGGAGCAGCTTGCGGCGCCGGGAGCTAACGGGGTATGGCCGTGGGCGATGGACGAGGATGCCGCCGAACGGCTCTGGACGCTAAGCGAGCGGCTAACGGAAGTCCCCTTCGCGATTTGACGGCCGGACATTTCGGCCGCGTCCGCTTGATCCTCCGAGGGAAAATCCCCCCAGGACGGGCTATTCCAGCCGCCCGGATTCCAATCGGCGGAATCGAACGGCAACCTGCGGGACTTGCTCTTGTTTTCGTGCCCGTTTCCCGCATCCCGGAGCTTATCCGCCGGCCAATTGCGCCGCCGTCCGCTTTCTGCCGATGGCCAGTTGAATGACAATCATCAGCGCGACCAGCGCGATCAGTCCGGCGATCGCCGGGCTGTAGCTGCCGGCGGCGTCATGGACGATGCCGACGAACAGCGGGCCGAGCGATGCGATCATGTAGCCCCCGGATTGCGTCATCGCCGACAGGGCGCTCGCCTCCTCCGCGCTCTCCGCCTCGTCGATCGGCAGCATCAGCGCAATCGGGAACAATCCGCCCGCGCCGATGCCGAGCAGGCTCGCAATCAGCCAGGGCGACGCCTGAAGCTGCAGCAGCAGAAAACCGGCCAGCTCCAGGACGGAGCAGCCGACCAGCCACGCCGTCTTCCGCCCGTAGCGGCCGATCAATAGCGGAATGAGCAGGCTCACCGGAATCTGAATCAGCGTGAACAGCGTCAGCACGGCCGCCGCCGTCTGCTGGCTGTAGCCCATCTCCTCGACGATCGGGGCCAGCCAGGCGGTCATGGAATAGAACATGATCGCCATCAGGGCGAAGAAACCGGTCAGCAGCCAGGCGCGCTTGCTGCGAAGCAGCGATCTCCCGCTCCGGCTCCCGCCGACGGGAGCCGGACTTTGCGCCGCGCCGTCCGACCGGGTCGGCTTCCACCAGAAGAACAGCGCGAGGAAAGCCAATACGGACCAGATCGCGGTCGACGCCTGCCAGGATTGGAAAGCCTCCTGCAGAGGGACGGCCAGCCACGCGCCGAGCGCGGCGCCGATGACCAGCGACATCGAATAGACGCCGACGATCGCCGAAGGGTTGGCGAATCGCCGTTTGATAAACCCGGACAGCAGCGGACCGGCCACGGCGATGCCTATCCCGGCCCCGAGCGCCGTCACCAGCAGCAGCGCTTCCGAGTTCGCCGCGTATCTCGCCGCCGTCGCGACTCCGATGAGCAGCAAGCTGAGCGCGATGGCCCGCTCGAAGCCCCAGCGCGCGCCGAGCTTGATGGCCAGCGGAGCGAAGAAGCCCATGCAGAGCACGGGAAGCGAGGTCAGCAGACTCGCCGCCGATCCGCTCATTCCGAGCGACTCCCGGATCGTCCCCAGCAGGGGCGATACCGAGGAGATGGCCGGACGCAAATTCAGAGAAGCCAGAAAAAGAGCGACAAGCAAAAAAACGAAACGCTTCATATTTCATCTCCATCCTTGTAGTTGCCGAAAACTATGCTTGATTTGTAACAGTATATAGCGGGGCGTTTGATCAATCAATACGATATCCGCTCCGAGCACAATCTCAACCAATGAATGAAAACGATTACATTCCAGATTATCGCACTTTATCAGACTTAAGAAGCAGGAATTCCGCAAAATTAGTAGAACTAATCTCCTAATACAGAAGCGGTTTTCGTCATAATAAATGAATTTTCGACATCGGTCTTCGACTTCCGGCCTTGCCGCAAAGGAGCGAAACGTATGACCAGAATCAAAATGAGAAACCGCATCGCTGTTTTTATGCTGTGCATCAGTATGCTTGCTTCGAGCCTCGGCCCGGTCCTCGCATCGGGATCCGTGCCGGAGGACGGCAGCCACTGGGCGGACAAACAACTCGGCGCCTGGTCGAAAAAGGGATATTTGCCGGAAGACTGGGGCGCGAACGTTCGGCCGAACGAAGCCGTCACGAGAATCGAATTCATCTCGCTGATCAACCGCTCCTTCGAGCTCGGGGAGAAGGCGGACGTCGCCGCCGTCGACATCCCTCCGAACACGCCGGCGCACGAGCATGTCGCGCTCGCTGTCGGAGCCGGCTATTTGACCGGCTTCGCGGACGGTTCCATGCGTCCTTCGGCCGAATTGAGCCGTCAGGAAGCGGCGGTCATGATGGCCCGCCTGTTAAAGCTTAACGATCCCTCCTCGGCGGCCGCCCTCGAAGCGTACGCGGATTCGGCGAACGTTCCGCAATGGAGCAAAGCCGCCGTCGGAGCCGTCGTTGCCAAGGGCATCCTGGTCGGCTTCGACGACCGCTCGATTCGGTCGAGCCGCGAGGTGACACGGGCCGAGGCCGTCGTCATGCTGGAGCGCGCGCTGCGCAGCCGGTATGCCGCCGTCTACGACCAGCCCGGTCTGTACGGTCCCGCCAACGGCACGCAAACGGTGAAAGGCGACGTATGGATCGAGGCCGAAGGCGTAACCCTGCGGAACACGGTCATCGAGGGCAATTTGCTGCTGGGCGAAGGCATCGGCGAAGGCGACGCGACCCTGGACAATGTTGAAGTCAAAGGGGATACGACGGTCAGCGGCGGCGGAGACAACTCGATCCACTTCAAAGATGTGATCATGGTGCAGATTGTGGTCAACAAAAAAACCGGCGAGGTGCGAATCGTCGCACAAGGCCGAACGCAGGCAAAGCAAGTCAGCGTACAATCCTCGGCCCGAATCGACAATTCGCAGGCGAATAGCGGAGGCTTCTCGAATGTAAGCTTGACGGACAAGCTGCCGGCGTTATCGCGGGTTTCCTTGCTCGGAAATTTCGATCGCGTCGACATCAACGCCAAATCCGTCTCGGTGGACGTTCCCGGCGGCAGCATTCGCAATCTGTCCGTGTCGGATCAGGCCGGCAATACGTCGCTGAATTTGGGCAGGGACGCGAAGGTGGCGGAGCTTATTCTGAAATCCGCCGTCAAAGTGCTGGGAAGCGGCCAAATCGAGAAAGCCGTTCTCGACGAAGGCGCGAAAGAAACGACGTTCGAGATCAAGCCTGCCGCTACGGAAGGAGTCGGCGCCCCTGCTCCTGCTGCGCCGGCTCCGGCATCGAATTCGAATTCGACGCCAAACCCGAGGCCGACGCCGGACCCTGTTCAGGACCCGGACACTGATCCGGATACGGACCCGGACGATCCGAATACCGATCCCGATGATGCGAATACCGATCCCGACGATCCGAATACCGATCCCGACGATCCGAATACCGATCCCGACGATCCGGATACGGACCCGAACCCGCCGTCGGTCACGGAGCTTGTATACGAAGCGAATGTCGCGTTGGGGCTCGCGGAGTCCGTGCAGTTGGTCTTGAAAGCCAGGACGAACGGCGCGGAGGCAGTCGACGTAACCGACGCGGCTGAGAGCTGGTCCAGTTCGGACGAAACTGTCGCCACCGTCTCCGATACCGGCCAAGTGACCGCTATCGCCTACGGCAGCGCGACCGTTACGGCCACTTATGAGGGGCTGACGGCAGCCTACAACGTCGCCGTCGGCAAGCCCAATGCCGTTACGAACGTGTGGAGCGCCCCCGACGCGACGGGAATCGGGAATAATATGCTGAATCCGGATGAAGGCGTATACGTCATACGCGACGACTTCGATTATCTCGTCGTCAGCTTCGAACAACCCGTTGTCGCCGGTGGCAGCGTGACGGTTGCCGGCGTTCCGGGCGCGGAATTCGCCACGATTATTTATTCGCAGCATGTCGTCATCCGGCACGATGAAATTCCGCCCGGAAGCTACAGCTTGAACATAACCGGTCTGTATCTCACTGGGACGCCGTCCCTTCCGCTGGCCCCGGTTACGGTGAAGCTGAGGAAATAGCGGGCCCGAAGCCGAAAGTGGACTTCATGGCCGCGCTTCGGCTTCGAGGTTTCCCCGGAAAGTCGTCGGCATAAGCTTGCGAAGCTTACCGTCAGCTTTCCGGGAGACATTGCAGCGGCGGAGATCCTCCTTACCTCTTATCCCTAAACGTTGTCCCCTTCGGCGTCGGATACCCCTCGCGCACCGTACATCCGCAGCAAGGCCGCCAACTGCTCGTTCATATGCTCGGGGCTGAAGGCGTACCCGTTCTCATGCCACCAGATCAGCAGCCCCATCATCGCGTTGGCCTGATAGGCGAACAGCAGCGAAGCGTTCCGGTCGTCCGGCACGTCGGACCCGGAGCTGCTGCGCATCAGGCTTTTGATTTTCTCCAGCAGAGAATAATAGTAAGAGAGCGGAGATTTGTCGCCGAATACGATTTCGTAGAAGGTCTGGTACTTCTTCACATGATGAAAAATGCGAATCGTCGAGGGATCGAGAAGGCTGGGCACGAGATTCGGCACGCGGCGGTAAGGCTCGTAATACGACTCCTCCAGGTCCTGGAGCAGTTGACGCAGATGCTCGTCGAACAGTTCTTCGACGCTCTTGTAGTGCAGGTAAAAAGCGCCTCTGCTGATCGCGCCCCGGCGGCAGAGCGCCGATACGGATACCGTTTCGAGCGGCTTTGTCTTCAGCAGCTCCAGCAGCGCTTGATGGAGCGCTTTTTTGGTTTGGATCACTCGCAGATCGTTCGGATTCATCTCTTCCATTCCCCGTTTGACGTCTCGACTCCCCATCCACTTAGTGAACAGTTCAATCGATTTTGTCTAATATCTTAATTTGACATGTATTATATAACGGAACGGGGAAAATGTAAAAAGGCCGCGGGAAGGTTGTGCCTTCCCGCAGCCATAGCTGTCGGCCGTTTTAGAAGCCCGCCGTCCAGCCGCCGTCGGCGGCGATGACCGCGCCGTTCACGAAGCTGGATTCGTCGGACGCCAGGAACAGCGCCACCTGCGCGATTTCCTCGGGTTGTCCGGCGCGCGGGATAACGCCCTGCGTCACCTTCGTCCGCGACGCTCCGAACTCGTTGATGTTGGTCATCGTCGAGGCGATATTGGTAATCGTCGCGCCCGGGGCGATCGCGTTGCAGCGGATGCCCTTCTGGGCGTACATGAAGCCGGTATTTTTCGTAATGCCGATAACGGCGTGCTTGGAGGCGGTATACGCCGCGCCCGCATGCGCCCCGCTGAAGCCGCCGGTGGACGCCGTATTGATGATAACGCCGCTTCCTTTCTCCAGGAAGATCGGCAGCGCCTTGCGGATCGCGCGCATAACGCCCTTCGTATTCACGTCGAAAATCAGGTCCCATCTCTCGTCTTCCACGTCTCCCACAGCCGCCATATTGTCCATGATGCCGGCGTTGTTGACCAGAATGTCGAGGGTGCCGTATTCGCTGACGGCTTTGTCGATCATCGCGTTGACGTCGTTTAAGTCGCCGACGTTCGTCTTGATCGCGACGGCTTCTCCGCCGCTCGATCGAATGCCGGAAGCGACCGCTTCCGCTCCTTCGATGTTCAGATCCGATACGACGACCTTGGCGCCTTCCTTCGCGTACAACTCCGCAATCGCTTTGCCCATGCCCGAGGCGGCGCCGGTGACGACCGCTGTTTTGCCTTCCAACCGCATCGCGAATCCCTCCCTAATTTTAATGAACAACTGTCCATTAAAATTATAAGGAATGGATCCGCCGATGTCAAACCAGCCGCTCCGGCCGATATCCCATCTTCGCTGCAGCCGTTGGCGGATACCCGCTCGGCAGGTCAAGCTCCCCCGGCTCTAGCCGTACATCGACAGGTCCTGCAAACGAATCAGAACTTTGCCGAAGCGGCCGCCCTGTCTGACGGTTACCGTTCCGGACGGGTAGGTCCGCTCCAAATAATCCGCAATCGTGCGGCGGCTCGCTTCGTCGGCAGGCAAGCCGCGGCTGCTCAGCAGGCCCATCGCTTCCTGAAGCGCCGCTTCCCGGGACATCTCGGCCGTTTTCCTTTCCTGCGTGACGATCGATTGGTAGGAATAGCCCTTGAGATACAGCAGATGCAGCAAATACCCCATAGCCGTAGGCCCCGGCCTGAACGGCTGGCCGACAATCAGCGGCCAGATCTCGCTGGCCAGACTGTGCTCCGCCGGACCGGCGGGCAGGCTGATATAACAGAACCGGCCCGCGCAGCCCAGAAGCTTCTCCACGCTCTCCCAATCGCGAACGACCGGACACATCGAGACAAACACCAGGTCGAACTTCCCGCTCCAGCCCCGGGCCTCCGCGTCGACGTTCTCGAACCGCTCCGCCACGATGCTCGCCCGATCCGGGCCGAACCCGGCCAGGTTGGCGCTCAGCAATTCGACCAGCGGGGGAGAAGACTCTACGGCCGTAACGAAAGCTCCCCGTTCCGCGAACGGCACCGAGAACACGCCCGAGGCGGCGCCGACGTCCAGCACGGAAGCGCCCTCGAGCTCGACGCCCTGGACCTCCAGCCAGTTTATAATTCGCGCGGTCCGCCTCCTTCCTTCTTCGTTAAAGGATTGCTCGTTAAAGACCTTCGCCTTGGCATCGAAGGATCGGGACAGGTCGACACCGGCGCCGGCCAGCTTGTTCGCGACGGAATCTCCGTAATCCTTCCAAGCTTGCTCCCACGCCGTCTCGTCGTAAAAATCGTTCATTCGCTTCGCCCCCATGCTTCCGCGTTCAGCTCGTTATTGATCATCGCCGCGGCGAGCGCGCCCATCGAAGCGGCGGCGATCGCCTGATGCATGCGCGAGGCCGCGTCTCCGGCGCTATAGACGCCCGGCACGCTCGTCTTCCCGAAAGCGTCGATCTCCGCCGTTCCGATGTCCGTCAGCGCGCATCCGAGCGCCTGCGGCAGATCCGATCCCAGCGCCAGCTCCGGTCTGAAAAAGAGGCCTCTGCACGGAACGGCCGTCCCGTCCGCGAGTACGACCTCGCGCACGATCCCGTCGTCGGATTCGATCCGTCGAATCGGCGAATCGAACAAGGGAACCCGGTGCCGCCGCAGCTCCTCGCGCTGCTCGTCGGTCAGCTCGTCGGGGCCGTTCGTGCAGATCGTAAACCGGTCCGTCCAGCCGGAAATCAGCGGGGCGAAATGCATCAGTTCGGCCCCCTTGTTAATGACAACCAGCGGCTGATCCCGCAATTCCCAGCCGTCGCAATAGGGACATACGAACGCGCTCTTCCCGTATACGTCCGCCAGTCCGGGAATGTCCAGCGGACGATCCTTCAAGCCGACGGCCAACAGCAGCTTTCTGCTCAGCAGGGTGACTCCCTGGGCCGTCGTAATTTGAAAGCGGCCGTCCGCGCCCTCGATCGACACGGCCGCATCCGCCAGGAAGGATACCGACGGGTAAGCGCCGATCTCTTCCCTGGCGAGCCGCCGAAACTCGCCGGGACTCACCCCGTCGCGGGTCAGAAACCCGTGAGTCTTGCGCGTCACCGCGTTGCGGGGACGGCCTTCGTCGATTACCGTTACGTTTTTCCGGGCTCTTCCCAGCACAAGCGCGGCGTTAAGGCCTGCCGGACCGCCGCCGATAATCGCCGCATCGAGCAGTTGTTTTTCCATTTCTCAATCAACCTCCATGGATCTCTGATATCCATAATTAAAGCACAAGAAGCTCATCGCTTCTTGGCTGCTTGAAACCCGCCGCGCTGCAGCGCCTCGTCCAGCACCGACTGAATCGTGTGCTCCCGCAAATAGCGGTGAAGCTCCTGCTCCGCGCCGACCATCACCTTCTCGACCAGACATTCGCTGCCTCGCGAAATCGCGAGCTCCCGCCCGTCCTCTTCTTCCGCCAGCAGCCGGTGCTGCCGCGAACGCGAGTTCGAGCATTCGAACATCTGCTGCCTGCCTTCGATCACCTGGACCACGTCGAGGAAGGAGATGTTCTCCGCCGGCCGCGCCAGCTCGTAGCCGCCGTTCGCTCCCGGCACCGCGCGCACGAGTCCGTCCTGCCGCAGCTTGGACATGATTTTCGACAGATAGCTCTCCGATACTTCCAGCATCGCGGACAGTTCCTTGATGCCGACGTTGTTCCGCAGCTCCGGACGAGCCAGATGAAGCAGCGCGTGCAGGGCGTAATCCGTGCTTTTGGAATACTGCATGCTTTCCTCCCCTCCACAAAACAATTATGGACCTACGATATCCATGATAGACGATTTGCGCTCAAATGGCAAGCCGACTTCTAAAACAAATCGCGAGAATCCCCGCTGCGCGACTTTCCCGCCCCGCGCATAAAATATTCATGCTTGCCGAATCTGGACAGCGCCTCGCGGTCGGACCGCCATACCCACTCGTCGATCTCGGTCTGGCAGCGATGGGCGCGGAAGGCGGCGAGCTTCGCCTGAAGATGCCCGCTCACGTCGACCCGGACCACGTCCTCGCGGGAATAGCCGTAGCGCTCGGGCTGCGCCATCGTTTCCCCGAAGCTGATGAAATAAAGCGCGCCCCGAGCCGCGGCGCGGCGAAAAGCGGCCGTCGTCGCCTTCCCGATCGCGCAGTGGTCGGGATGCCCGCCCAGCTTCTCGTGGAAGGTCAGCACGGCGTCCGGCTCCAATTCCCGGATGAACTCCGCCACCCGCTCCGTCAGCGCGGCCTCGTCGATAAATTCGACCGTCTTGTCGCGAATGTCCAGAAAATGCAGCGAGCGCACGCCCAGATGCGCGCACGCTTCCCGCAGCTCCGCTTCGCGGGCGGCCGCCATCGATTCCCGGTTCAGATAAGGCGGATTGCCCATCCGGCGTCCCATCTCGCCGCGCGTGGCGCTGACCAGCGTAATCTCGACGCCTTCGGCGCCATATTTCGCCAGCGTCCCTCCGCATATGAAAGTCTCGTCGTCCGGGTGCGCGAACACCGCAAGCAGCTTGCGCTGCGTCTTCGGATTTTTCATTCCGGGAACGGCTCCTTTCCGAGGTGAAGCGCGACATTCATCCGCCCTCTGTCGTCGTATCCGGCCAGCAGCAGCCGGCCTTGCTCCTCCGTCTCGTAATGAGTGAGCGCTTCCATCCGCAGCCAGCCGTGTCCGTCGAAGCGGAGCGCGGCCCGATACGGCCCTTCTCCGGCGACGAAAGCCTCGGTAATTCTGACCTTGAAATTCCGCGCGAAAACATACGACGTCGCTTCGCTATGGATGTAGGCATCGGCTCCAACGAACTTCCGCAGTCGATCCTCCGCATCGGACTTGATAATCGGGATCATGGCAGTCTCCTTTTCGGTTAACCCTTCGATAGATGGCGTCATCGACGCCTTAACGGCTTCTGTCCATTATACCTTAGCGTCCGCGAGATTTGCATAATTATTGAAGCAATAGGGATAATACATAACGGCAAAAAATTCCATAACGACCCGGAGAATCGCGACATGGCCTCTACGAAAAAAATATCGCTGGTGGACATCTACTTCATCTTCCTGCTCGCATCGGGATTCACCAACCACGTCGTCTTGATGCCGCTGCTGCTGCTGACCGCCAAACGGGACGCCTGGCTGGGCGTCCTGCTGGCCACCATTTTGCATATGATCTGGGTATACGTCTATTTCGCGATCATAAAGCGAACGCGCCGCCAACCGTTGCGAATATGGTTCAAGGAGCGGCTGGGCGGGGCGGGAAGCGGACTGCTTCTTGCCGCCGCCTTTATTTTCTGCTTCGCGATGGCCGTCATTACGCTGCGGGAAACGACGACCTGGATCAAAGCGACCTATTTGCCGCAAACGCCGAAGGTCGTCGTGCTGCTCGTGCTGATCCTCCTCTGCGTCTATATCGCCTCGAACGGACTGCGCTCGATTGCCGTCATGTCCGGCATTCTGCTTCCGTTCGTCTGGCTGCTCGGCCATTTCGTGGGGCTTGCCAACCTGGGATACAAAAATTACTCCCTGCTTACGCCCCTGTTCGTCGACGGCGTGATGCCGATGCTGAAAAGCATGGTGATCGCGGGAGGAGGCCTGATGGAGATGGTCGTCCTGATCTTCATTCAGCACCATTTCTCGCAGCAGCCCAGCTATCTCTCTCTGGCCGGACTGGCCGCTCTGCTCGGCGGCTTGGCTCTCGGACCTCTGATCGGAGCCATCGCCAATTTCGGTCCGGAGGTCGCAAGCCATTCCCGTTATGCGGCGTTCGATCAGTGGAAGCTGGTGACCCTCTCCAAATACATCAACCATCTGGACTTTCTCGCCCTGTATCAATGGCTCGCCGGAGCCGTTATCCGGATCGCCCTGTTTCTGTTCATTATCTCCGACATGATGCCGTTTAAGCGGCGGCGGCGCCGCTTGACGCTTCTTCTCCTGATGGGAGCGGCCCTGGCCGTACTCCTTCTGGACAACCGGGTCGACAGAATCGTCGAGAGCTACGTTCTGGGCGAATACTTCCTGATCCCCATTTCCTTTTTGGCGCTGCTCACTCTGTCCATTGCCTTAACCACCGTCTTCAAACCCGCGGCGCGAGGTGATTAACATTTTCGGCAAATATTTGACGAGACTGCTTTCCGGCGGCAAAGGTCGAACCCCGGCTTCCGGGAGCCGGGAGCCGGCTGCGGAGACGAAGATTGACGGAGACCGGCTGAGATCCATGATCCTGTCGTCGGCGGACATTGTCGCGCTTAGCCAAGCGGACGGGCATCTGCTGATCTATTGCTCGGGAATGATCGATTCCAGACAGCTGAACCAGCACGTGCTGCCGAGCTTGAAAATTCTCATGGAGAAAAGCGAATCTGCGGACGAGCTGGCGGAGAGCCTGGAAGAGACGATGGAATGGTACCCGCTGCGCACGAACGAGGACGCGGAGAAGCATCTGTTCAACGGTTATTTGCTGCTTTATTTTTCGGACTCCGGACGGCTGTACGCCTTCAATATTTCCGAGGTTCCGCAGAGACAGCCCGAGGAATCCAATACGGAAATATCCGTAAAAGGCGCCCGCGACGGCTTCACGGAGGACATCGCCACGAATGTCGCCCTGATTCGCAAACGGCTGCGGACAAACACCCTGCACCATGAGCGGATGTGCATCGGAACGCGAAGCCGCACCGAGGTATCGCTGCTGTACATGGCCGATATTATCCATCCCGACCTGATCCGGGAGGCCAGACGGCGCCTGGGCAAAATCCATGTCGACTCCTTGACGTCCAGCGGGCAGCTGGAAGAGGGCATGTCCGATTCCTCCGCTGCCTTCTTTCCGCTTATCGACTATATCGGCAGGCCGGACTTTGCCGTTCAATGCCTGCTAAGGGGACGCTTTATCGTGCTGGTGGACGGCTCTCCGATGGCGCTGATCGCCCCCTGCAACTTGACGGAGCTGCTGAAAACGCCGGAGGACGCTTATTTGCCGTACCATTTCGTCGCCTTCGAACGAATTCTCAGATTGGCGGGACTGCTGATCGCCACGCTGCTGCCCGGTCTGTGGATCGCGCTGACGTCCTATCACGTGGATCAGCTGCCCCTGCCGCTGCTGGCTACCATTACCACGTCCCGGGCCGGACTTCCGTTCTCGACCCCGTTGGAGATGCTGCTTATGCTGAGCATGTTCGAATTGTTCAGGGAGGCGGGAATTCGCCTGCCGAAGGCGGTCGGGCAGACGATCGCCGTGCTGGGAGGACTGATCATCGGAGACGCGGCCATTCGGGCGGGACTGACCTCCCCGACGACGCTGGTCGCATCCGCGACCACCGCCGTAGCGACCTTCACGCTCGTCAACCAGTCGTTAAGCGGCACGGTCAGCATCGTCCGCCTGGGCATTCTGTTTATGTCCGCCTTCCTGGGGATGTTCGGCTTCTTCGTCAGCGTCTTGTGCCTTCTGGCTTACATGTCCGTTCTGGAGTCCTTCGGCATTCCCTATCTGGCGCCGCTGTCGCCGCTTAGCTGGAAGGAGCTGGTTCCCGGATTGTTGGCCAAGCCGTGGTCCGCCGTCAAGCACAGACCGGGATTCCTTCATACGATCGACGACATCCGTCGGGAAGGAGGCGACGAATGACATGGGCATTCCTCTTCCGAGACCGCTGCTCGTCCTGCCCCTTCTGCTCCTGCTCGGCGGCTGCTGGGATATTAAAGAGATCGAGAACATTAATTACGTTGCGGCCATCGGCATCGACGTCGAGGAGCGGCAGTACGTCGTATACGCCCAGATGCTCGATTTCACGTCGGTGGCCAAGATGGAGACGGGAAAGTCCGACAAGACCGCGCAGATCTGGGTCGGCAAAGCGAAAGGCCCGACGCTGGACCTTGCCATCAACAAGCTGTATGATACGACGCAGCAAAGGACGATGTGGAGCCATGTCACGACGATTATCGTCAGCGAAAACGCGCTGCGCGCCCAGGCGCTGCTCCGGGACGATCTGATCGGCCGCTTCGAGGAATTCCGGCATACGTCGTGGATCTACGGAGCGAAGGGGTCCATCGAGAAGCTGCTGATCGCCCACCCTTTCTTTAACGTATCGGCGTTGAATACGATCTCTCACGAGCCGCTGGAGGTGCATGAGCAGAAGTCGTTCATCGACCCGGTCCGCTACATGTCGTTCATGTCGGAGGTTACGGAGCCGGCCAGCACGGTTCTGCTCCCTGCCTTGGCGATCGAATCGCATACCTGGAGAAAAAACGGAAAAACCGACCCCAAGCAATTCATCGACGGAGCTTTTACCGTATCGGAAGGAAAATACAGCGGACCGCTCGGCAACAAGCAGCTGACGGGCCTCCGCTGGACGGACAAGAACACTTACCGCTCGCCTCTCGTCGTCGAGAAGAACGGCGAAGCCGCCGCCGTCCTGTCCCTGGAGAATCCGCAAATCAAGTGGTCCGTCGCCTTCGCCGACGGATTGCCGAAATACCGCCTTCGCGTTACCATGAACGGGAACGTAACCGAAACGTTAAACGATATTTCGCGGGACGAAATCGTGAATTGGGCGGCGGAGAAGGTGAGAAGCGAGATTGTCGACACCTACCGCGCCGGTATCCGGCGGCAGATCGATGTGTATAACCTGAACCACCTGCTGTTCAAGCGCCACCCCAAACGCTGGTCCCGCTTCAAAAGCGAAGAGCGGCCGGTCCTGAATGAAGACTCGCTCGATCGGGTTGATGTACATATCCATCTGAATCACGCCGGCATGAGAATGCTGCCGAACCCGACTTGATGCGGATTGCTCCGGCATCCCCTAACGCGTAAGGGGACGATCCCCCTCCTCATCGTATGCCAATAATAGGGGCCGACCCGTAAGAGGAAACGTCCAAGATGACGGATGAAAAGAGAAGAGCATCCATCGAATCCGTACGTCTCTTATACCTGGGGGACAGCCCCTCCGCGACGCGATTACGCGCTTAACTGAACGATGGTCAAAATACGATTCATATAGCCCAAAACCGGAAAAGCCGTACTGATGCTCGCTCCCACTTCGTCTCCCGCCGCCAAGGCGGCCTGAGCCACAAACGTCGAGCTGCTTCTGTTCGCGATATTAAAGAAAGTGGTGGTATCTCCGAAAATCGGCACGCCGTTGACCGTAATAATTGCGGTTAAATAAGGCAGCGTCGGATCGGCTTCAACCGTGGCTTCCGCGTTAATGGAGATCGTGATTTGATAGATTCCGCTCTCTCCCACGACCAGCTCGTTGCCCGTGGGACTCACTGTAACGGTATCCGATAAAGGTCCGACCACGCTAAACGGCACGGGGGTGAAAGTCGCTCCGGGCAGCTCTACGCTGGCTCCTCTTAACGATCCGTAAGCCAGGACGACTTCGCCTGCCGGTCCGGCAGGACCGGTTGGACCGGCGGGGCCGGTCAGACCGACCGGGCCGACGGGACCTTCCGGACCGACAGGACCGACAGGACCCGCAGGGCCGATGGGACCCGCAGGGCCGACGGGACCCGCAGGACCGATGGACCCGGCTGGGCCGACGGGGCCCTCCGGACCGATCGGGCCGACGGGACCGACAGAGCCGGTGAGGCCGGTTAACCCCCTCGCTCCTTCGGGGCCGACAGCGCCGGGGTGTCCGGCCGGACCCGGGTGCCGATGACGCTTGATGCGGACAGGGCGTTTCATCTGTCCTCTTGTTCCTTTTTTATGAGAAGGGCAACAACAAATCCTTTTCTTGCAGCCGCATCTTAATCTTGGCTTACGCTTTCGACAGCGATGCTTAGAGCCGGTTAACATATTTCCTCCCCCCTCCTTCTGTCCGTATATAATATATCCCGCCTCCTTAATCGGGATTGTACGATTACCTAACGCGCGTACAAATGGGCCGCGGCGCTGTGCAAATCCAAAACGAAGAAGCCCCCGAACTGTCGCGAGGACAAATTCGGGAGCTCCTATTTACGCGTATGTCTTGACGATCGCTTCGCAGCCCCGGCCAGGCTCAGGCCAGCGCTTGCCCGTCGCACAGCATCTGCGCCCGCAGCGCGGCGTAATCCACCGCCTGCACGGGGATGTCCGCTTCCAGCGCGAGCGCCGCGGCCGTCGCCGCGGACTGCCCCAGCACCATGAACACCGGCTCCATGCGGATCGAGCCGTAGGCGATATGCGAGGCCGACAAGCAGACGGGCACGAGCAGGTTGACGCACTCCTCTTCCTTGGGCACGATGGCGCGATAGCTGATCGGGTACGGGCCCTGCAGCTTGATCTGCACGTCGCCTTCGTTGACCGCGAACCCTTCCGCGCTCACATGTCTTTGCACATTGTGCGAATCCATCGTGTAGGAGCCTTGTCCGATCGCGTCCGCAACGGGCGAACGCAGGAAAATATGATGCTCGTTCATGACGAAGTCGCCGACCATTCTTCTGGCTTCCCGAATATAAAGCTGCGGCGACCAATGCCCGGTCTCCTCGAATTCGTCCAGCGGCAGCCCCCACGGCGCATAGAATGCACGCAAGCTTTCCGGCACCCGCAGATGGTGCTGCAGCGTCCAGATCAAGCCGCGCTGGTGGCGCTCGTGCGCGGCCGCGATCAAGTCCCGTTCGGCGTACGAAGCTTCCGGATAATCGTAGTTGCAGCCGATATAGTCGGTGGAGAAGCCTTTGTCATTGTTCGAATCCGTCTTGCGGTTCGGCACCTTGTTCAGCTTGAAGAAGATTCGCTCGCCCTGCTCGATCGCCCGGAACAGCAGCTCGTAATCCCGCTCGTCGTAGCCGTCCGGCCGCTCTACGAACACCCGGTTGGCCGGGTCGTCCGTCAGGCACATCCGGTAACAGTAGGCTTGAATTCTGGCGTCGCCCTGTCCGTCGGGACCGCCGGCGTCCGGATTGACGCCGGGGAGCAGGCCGCTGGACGGATCGCCCTTCACCACATAGGGATCGACGCCGTGCGGCAGTTGGTTTTTCACCGCGTTGGCGGTCTGAATGCCGTTGTACGTTTCCCCGTATACGCTGTTGGACTCGCGGCCCGTCGCGTAGGACACGCCCGCGGCTTTCATCAGATCTCCTTCGTACCCGGCATCCATATACATCCGCCCGCTGAAGCTGCGGCCCGATTCCATCCGGATCGCCGCAATGCGGGGCCCTTGCTTGACGAGCGGGTCGATCGGGTCGAGCCGTTCGCCGAAGCGCACGTCGAGCCCGTATTCCTCGACCCATTCCCGGAACACGGCCAGCGCGGCCTTGGGCTCGAACAGCCATGCCGCCGCGTTATCCGTGCCGTACCTGCGGCCGAGCCGCCGGTAGAAGTCCAGCGACAATCCGCCGATCGCGCCTTTGTCCCCGAAATCGGTGTCGCCGAGCCCGCCCGAGCTCAGTCCGCCCAAGCGCGCGGACGGCTCCAGCACGACCGCGCGCAGTCCCAGCCTGCCGGCCTGCACGGCGGCGGCCAATCCTGCCGACGTGCCTCCGTAGATCACCAGATCATAGATCATTCGTTAATCCTCCACCCGCCGCGGGACCGCCCGGACCGTCCTTCAGGCACAGGGCGACCAGATCGTCCACATGCGCGGTCGCCAGACACTCTACCGTGTCCGCGGCTCCGTAATAGATTTTCACTTCTCCGCTGTCTTCGAGAATCATGCCCCCGGGGAAGATCACGTCGTTGCGAAATCCGCCCGCGACCTCGTAGGGCGCCTCCGGCGCCAGCAGCGGCGCGCGGGAACGGCCGATCACCTTGCGCGGATCGTCCGGATCAAGCAGCATGATGCCGGCGCTGTAGCGCTTGGTCCACTTCGGCTCCCAGCCGTTCTTGCCGCGCGCCGGGTCGATATCGACGGCATGGAACGTCGTCAGCCAGCCCTGCTTCGTGCGGACCGGAGGCGCGCCGGGACCGACCTTGTCGTTGGCGTACGCCACCTGCTCGACGCCCAGCACCAGGGACGACCGCCCCCAGTAGACCAGGTCCGGCGATTCGGACAGCCACAGATCGAACCGGTCGCGACCGCCCCGGCTGTACACCGGCATCGGCCGCTCCAGCCGCATATAGCGACCGCCGATTCGTTCCGGGAACAGCACCATATTGCGATTGTCCGGCACGCTCAGACTGATCACGTTGAAGCTCGCGAAATCTTCCGTCGTCGCGATGCCGCCCCGCAGTCCGTGCTTCGTATCCATTGCGAAGCACAGATACACCTTGCCTTCAATGACCGTCAAGCGCGGATCGTACACGCGATCCACCTCTTCGTCGCACCACTGCCAGATCGGCGAAGGCCGCACCTCCCAGTTGACGCCGTCGTCGCTGAAGGCCAGACCGAGATTCGTCGTCCGGCTGTCGTGCACCCGCTCGGCCCGTTCGTCGCCGTAGTCGTTGCGGAACACCATCGCGTATTTGCCCTCGTACTTCGTTACGCCCGCGTTGAACACCATCGCGGGACCGTATGGCACCTGGGCGGGCGACAGCACGGGATTGCCCGCATACCGATGCACAACCGGCGCCGACCGCAGCGGAGCGCCCGCTGCGCCGCCTGCTCCGGAATTCGCCATCCTTGCCACTTCCTCTCCGCTGTAACCGAACTTTATTTACCCGCGTACCAAGCGCTTACTTCCTGGGCGACTTCTTCTCCGCCCGCGTTGTTCCAGGCTTTCTGCAGGCTGGCGATCGAGTCGTCCGATACGCCGTCCACGATCATCTTGATCAGGTAGTCGTTCACGGCGCTGTCCAGCTTGGCGCCGTTCGCCGAATATTTCGGCAGGTAAGGCGCGAACGCCAGCACGTCCTGGTGGATTTGCTCCTTGGGAATATTGTTGACCAGCTGGAAATTGTCGAACATCGCTTTGTTCTTCTGCAGGCGCGCCTGCCAATACGTCACGAAGTTGGCCTCGTCCATGCCGATCACGAAGCCGTTCGCGGAGCCCCGCTGATCGAAGAACGCCGGTTCGATCGGCATATAGTTGCCGTTCTCGAGCGTGTAGGTGACGCCTTCCTCGCCGACGAATATGCCTTTGAACGTCTCCGGGTCCAGCATCGCGTTGACCAGCTTCACCACGTCCTCGGGATGCTTCGCCGACTTGGGCACGAACGTGATTTTGTTGAATCCTCCGATCAGCGTAAACCCGCTCTGTCCGTCCGGACCTTTCATCGGCGGAATGAACTGGTAAGCCGCGTCGGAGACGTTCTTCTTGAGCGCTTCGTCGTATCCGGGAATCGACGACCAGCGCGCCCACATGACGCCGGCGCGGCCGCTGGTGAACTTCTCGGCGGAGGTCGCCGATTTGTTCGTGGCGAATTCCCTGTCCAGCAGTCCCTGCTCGTACAAGGAGCGCATGAACGACGCATAATCCTTTAACGCCGGATGGCTCGATACGTTAACCGCCTTGCCGTCCAGGTCGTTCCACTGGCCGTAAATGCCGAACGCGCCCATGATGTTGTCCACCAGCCCGATGCTGTCGATTGTGAACGGAATGTTGTTTTTCCCGTTGCCGCCCGGGTCCTGGTCCTTAAACGCCTTCAACACATCGACGAACTCGTCCAGCGTCGTCGGCATCGCCTTTCCGACTTTGTCCAGCCAATCGGTGCGGATCAGCAGGCCGTCTCTCACGTAGCTGACGTTAAGGGTAGGAATGCCGTAAATTTTGCCGTCCACCGTCGCGCCCTCCAGCGATTCCGGAGAAAGCGCTTGCTTGATATTCGGACCGTACTGCTCGATCAGCGGCGTAAGATCGGTCAGCGCCCCGTTCTGCGCGAAGTTGAAGAAGTCCTGCGTGTTCATCGCGTCGATGAAGTCGTAATCCGTGCCGGAAGCCATAATCAGGTTCAGCTTGTCGCTGGGCTTCTCCTGCGGCAGCATGTCGTTCTGAATTTTATAGCCCGTCTTCTCCTCGATGTACTGATTCACCGGGTAGGTGTTGTAATCGTCCTGCATGTAGTTGCGCAGCGCTTTCAGAACCGGCTTCTCTTCCGGCGCGGCCGCAGAGCTTTCGGGCGCCTTGCCGCTTGCGCTCGGCGAAGCCGGGCTGGCCTCGGAATTGCCGCCGGCGTCATTGTTCTTGCCCCCGCATGCGGCCAGAATCGTCGCGAACGACAGCAGCAGTACGAGCAGTGCGGCGAGCCCTTTTTTCCTCGACATGTCGAACCCCTCCAATAAACTTTATTATAAATAAACCCGCTGCGCTTTGCCGCAAATAGATACAAGCCTGCCAAGCGAGAGGGATTATTCCGTCCGCCGGAGCCGTCCCGGCCCGGTCAACCTTTAACGGAACCGATCAGGATTCCCTTGATAAAATACTTCTGCAGCATCGGGTAGACGAGCAGAATCGGAACCGTCGAGACGATGATCGTCGCATTGCGAATGCCCTCCGGCGACAAATTGAGCAGCGCGTCGATGTCCTGGTTGAGCAAGTTCTCGTCCGAGGCCTGCAAAATAATGTCCCGCAAATACAGCTGCAGCGGCTTCAGCGAAGGCTCGTTCAAATACAGCATCGGATGGAACCAGTCGCTCCAGAAGTAGACCGCGTAGAACAGGCTGATCGTCGCGAACACCGGCGCCGAGATCGGAATGACGATGGAGAGCACGATTCTCAGATTGCTCGCCCCGTCGAGCTTGGCCGATTCCTCCAGGCTTTCCGGCAGGCTCTCGTAATAATTTTTCATCAGCAGCAGGTTGAACACATTGATCAGGGCCGGCAAAATCAGCGAACCCAGATTGTCCATCAGATGAAGGTTTTTGACCAGCAGATAGGTCGGCACCAGCCCGCCGTTGAACAGCATCGTGAAGATGTAGAGCAGCAAGACGGACTTGATGCCCGGCAGATGCTTCTTGGACAGCGGGTACGCGGAGACGGCGGTAAACAGGACCGCGCCGAGCGAGCCGACGACCGTGACGAAAACCGAGATCAGGAACGCGTTCTGAAACAGCCGGTCGCGCAGGACGAACATGACGTTCTCCATCGTGAAGGCCACCGGCAGCAGCCCCACTTTGCCGGATATGATCGCCCAGTTGGCGCTGAACGATTTGGCAAGCACGTTCAAAAAGGGAAACAGGCAGAGAATGCCCGAGCCGATCAGAATGACGTACACCGCTCCGATGTAAATCCTCTCAGACCACGGCCGTTTGATCGAATGTTCCAACTTCGTCCGCCTCCTTCGTTACCATATGCTCTTGCCCGTCACCCGCTTGGCCATCCAGTTGCCTCCGATGACCAGGAAAAACCCGATGACCGATTCGAACAGCCCGACGGCGGTGGAGAAGCTGTATTCCATCGAGGTCAGCCCCATCCGGTAAATGTAGGTGCCGATGACGTCGCCCGTCTCGTAGACGGTCGGGTTGTACAGCAGCAGAATCTGTTCCGTTCCCGCCTCCAGCACATGACCGATCCGCAAAATGAACATCAGCACGATGGTCGAGGCGATCCCGGGCAGCGTAATGGTGAAAATCTGCTGAATCCGGCTGGCCCCGTCCAGCTTCGAGGCCTCGTACAGCTCGGGATCGAGCCCGGCGATCGCGGCGATGAAGATGATGGCGTTCCAGCCCGCTTCCTTCCAGCCGGCCGTCGCCACGATCACGCTGCGGAAATAGTCGTTGTCCATGAAGAAGTTGATCGGTTCGCCGCCGAAAAATTCGATCATGTTGTTCACGATGCCGTTGGAAGGCGACATGATGTTGACGAACAATCCGGCGATAATGACCCACGACAGAAAATGGGGCAAGTAGATGATCGTCTGGACCGTGCGCTTGAACCACATTTTCCCGACCTCGTTCAGGAAAATCGCGATGGCGATCGGAATCGGAAACAGAATGACGATCTTGTACAGGCTGATGAGCAGCGTGTTCGTCATCACCCGGCCGAAATCGTCGGAGGAGAACAACCGCTCGAACTGCTTGAGCCCGACCCACTCGCTGCCGTTAATGCCCTTGAAAATATTGAACTCCTGAAACGCGATCACAAGGCCGTATATCGGGGTATATTTGAAAATCGCCAAAAATACGAGTCCCGGAACGAGCAACAGGTATAAATCGTAATTGCGTCTGACTTGAGAAATCCAGTGAATACGGCCCCTCATGTTATCCCTCCCCTCCAGCGTCGCCGCTTGATCCTGGTCTTATCATAGCGGCCGGAGGCGTTCGGTCGTGAGGCACATCGTTCAACGGTACTGGTTCATTCTTCAGGTCGCGCCAGCAAAAAAAAGACTGCCCCGGCCCGGCCTGCTTGCGGCCTTGCGGGACAGCCTCGTCTCGTCTTGTCGCGTCATTCGTCGGTTATGCTATGAGCCGCCGGACTCCGCGCCCTCCGGCACGAACAGGCTGACGGTCGTCCCCTCTCCCGGAGCCGAACGAACGAGCAGCCTGCCCTTGCCCCCGGTGAACAGACGCACGCGCTCCCATACGTTGTGCAGACCGTAGCCGGACGGCGAGGGCGACGGCGGGGCGTCCAGGCCGGCGTACAGCCGCGCCACCTGTTCCTCGTTCATGCCGTTCCCGTCGTCGGACACCCGGATCACGAACCCGCCGCCGTCGACGATAGGCTCCGCCTCCACCCGAATGCTGCCGTAATGCCCTTCGGCGCCCTGAATGCCGTGCAGAATCGCATTCTCGATCAGCGGCTGAATCGACAGCTTGGGAATAAGCCGGGCGGCCAGCGCCTCCGGACACTCCACGGCGTAATCGAAGCTGTGGAACCGCTGCTTCTGAATTTCCAGATAAGCCCGCGCCAGATTCATCTCGTCCTCCAGCGACACGATGTCCTTGCCCTTGTTCAAGGTCAGCCGAAAGTACTGCGCCAGCATGTTCAGCATCCGGCTGATGTCGTGCGCGCCCTTGGTCAGCGCCATCCAATTGATCGTATCGAGCGCGTTGTACAGAAAATGCGGGTTGATCTGCGCCTGCAAAGCCCGAAATCTCGCTTCCTTCTCCTGCTCCTTGACGCGGTAATTGTCTTCGATCAAATGCTGGAACGTCGACAGCATGTGCGCCACGCTCTTCTCCAGCTGAATGACGACGCCGCTGTGATGGGGAATCCCTTCTTCGATCATGGCGGCGCCGCGCTCCCGCAATTGCTCGGTAATATGGCGGACGCGGCCGATCGTACCGCGGGTGACGTGCACGAACACGAGAAAAGCGCCAAGAATAAACAGCAGCGCCAGCGACAACGTCAAAATAAGCGAAAATCCGAAATTGAAATCGTTGTTCATATGGTTGATCTGACGGGCCGGCAGCAGGGACACCACGCTCCACCCGCCTGCGCCCAGTGCGGCGTGAATCATGAAATAGGACTGCCCGTTCATCGTAAACTTCTCGATGCCGGACGGTCCCTTGCCGGACAGGCCCACGGATTCCGGCACGGGGAGCTTGCCGCCGATCTTGTCCGGCTGCCCGTGGGAGACGATAACGCCGTCCCGGTCGACGACGTACATGTTCCGATTGGCGGCGTCCAGCTCGGCGTCGTTCAGAATGGCGGCCAGATTGGCTTCCGGCATGTCCAGCATCAGAATGCCGATCACGCGCGCATATTCGTTCGGGTCCCGAATCATCCGCGCGGACGAGAACACCCGGACCTCGCCGGGCGAGCCGATATAATTCTCGATATGCGTCGGTATCCATTCCACCGCGCCGTTGCGTCCGATCACGGCGTCGTACCACGGCATCTGCCGCGCAAGATCGAGGCTGAAAAAGTTGACGTGCTCGCCCGCGTACATTTTGTCTGCGTTGACGTACAGCTTGATTTTCAGAATATCGCTGCCCTGGAGACTGCGGATCATATTGCCCAGCTTCTTCTCCTCTTCCACTTGGCCGAACCGGGTGCCGACCAGCGGATCGAGGGCGAGAATGTCGTACAGATCGGAGTTGAGAATGAGCGCATCGGAAATATCGCCCACCTTGGACAGCCGATAATCCAGATTGATTTTCACCTGTTGGACGGATTTCAGCATCGATTGCGTCACCTGGCGCTCCAAAATATCGGCCGATTTCTCGAAATAATAATACAGCATGACGCCGGCCGGCAGCAGCACGACCAGGAGATAGAGCAGCAGCATCCTCCGGTAGGTGAGCCACAACAGCTGTAATTTACGCCAAATTCCCATTGCTCCGTTTACCTCCCGCCGTGAAAGCCGTCCCTGTCCCGCCGCGGCAGCCGGTCAAATCGCGCCCAGGAACGAAATGGCCGTGTCGGCGATGCGCCGGAAGCCCGCCTCGTTGGGGTGGAGCCGGTCGCTCGTGAAAGCATCCAGCGTCAGCTTGTTGAAGCCGCTGACCGTGTACAGATCCAGCACCGGCAAAGCGTACGCCTGTCCGACCCGGAGCGCGGCGGCCGCATAATCGGCCAGCAGGCGGCCGACCTCGTTGCGCCTCTCGCAATCGTATCCGTCCTTGTCCCGCTGCAGCGGCGTCCACAGATTGATCCGGGCAAGCGGATACCGGCTCTGCAGCTGCTCGACCAGCGTCTGGTAGGCGCCGAAAAAAGTGCGAGCGTCGAAAACGCCGCCCGCCGGCCGCAGCTCCCCCAGCGGCATACTCAGCCGGTAATCGTTCGTGCCCGCGAATATTGTAATGCAATCGTACGGCGCTTCAAGGTGGCGACCCATATGAACCGTCGCCCCCTCGTCCCGGTCGCTGCCTGCGGTCAGCGGGCAGCCTCCGCGCCCGAAGTTGTCCGCCCGGGCGAAGCCGAGCGCCTGCTGCACGAGCGGCTGGTACCCGCCTGCCGCAGTAATGCTGTCTCCCAGCGTCGCCCAGCCGGCGCCGCGCCATCTGCTCCCGTTCATCCGTTCGTCCTCCTGTGAATGTCCCGATAATCGCTCGGATTCATGCCCGTATATTTGCGGAACTGCTTGGTGAAATAGCTCGGCTCGGCATAACCGATCGCCGTGCAGATTTCCGCCAGCTTGCGGTCCGTGCCGTTCAGCAATTCCTTCGCCTGCTCCATTCTGACCCTGGTTATATATTCGTTGATCGTCTCCCCGGTCTCCTGCTTGAACAGCAGGCAAATGTACGTCTTGGCCAGGTACACCTGCGAGGCAATGTCGGCAATCGTCAAGTTTTCGGAGTAGCGCTCCCGGATGATGCGCATGATTTCCGTAATGACCTCCGGTATTCTCCTGTCCTCCCGATGCTCGATCCGTTCGCATACCTGCGTTAAATACACCTTCAGATGATGGCTCATATCGTCCAGCGTCTCAAGCTTCATCAGCTGCGCCCAAGCTTCGGACTCCCGTTCGCCCAGATCGCCGGCGCGAATGCCGGACTCGGACAGAAACTGCGAGGCGACCAGCAGCACCTGCAGGCCTATCCGCTGGCAATCGATATAGCCGATGCCCGAGCTTCCGCGCAATTCTTCAAACAGCGCGTCGAGCCGCTGCGACACCTGGCCGGCATCGCCCGACTTGAGCACGGAGGACAGCGAGCTCATTCGCTCGTTGACGGCGCGGTAATCGACGTCCTTGCGCGCCGCCATCGCGTCGAAGGTGACGACCTGGTTTCTACCGAGAAACAGCTTGCGTTCGATCGCGCCCGACGCCATCTGATAGCTGTCGGCCAATCGTCCCAGATGCTCGACCGTGCCGCCGATGCCGATCGTCAGGCTGATGCCGCCGATCATCCGATTCAGGAAATCGTTCAGACTGGCCATCAATTCGCTTACGAGAGGGAAAATAATCTCCTCCCCTTCGTTCTCCGGCAATTCCACGATCAGCACGTATTCCCCCCGCTGATGCTCGAACGCGCTGCCGGAAGCGCGCGCCTCCACGACCTCCCGGCAAATATTTTGAATGGCGAAGGATATCAGCTGCGTATTCTGCTCGGGCATCTTCTCGAACACGGTGCGCGGATTGTCGATGCCGATGATGATGGCGCAGTAAGGCGCCTGATAGGGCATCCGCAAGTCGAGGAAATCGATGCGCTTCTCCGTCGAGGCGCGGTCCATGGTGCCGTCCTTGATCAGCTGGACGAAGAACTTCTCCCGCAGCAGCGGAATGCTCTCGTTCAGCTTGGCGGACAGCCGCTGCAGCATATCCTTGCGGTTTTCCTCGCGCCTGGACATCGCCATGATTTTCTCGATCACCGCGGTCAATTCCTGCAGATTGACGGGCTTGAGAATGTAGTCCACCGCATCCATCTTCATCGCGGATTTCAAATATTCGATATCGTCGTACCCGCTGATGAATACGATTTTCGTATCGGGATGGCGTTCCTTCAACCGTTTCACCATCTCGATCCCGTCCATGCCCGGCATCTTCACGTCGGTCAGCACAATGTCCGGCCGGACCCGGTCGGCCAGCTCCAGCCCCTTGCTGCCGTTCTCGGCCTCTCCGGCGACTTCGATGCCGTACTCGAACCAATGGATGCAGATTTTCAGGCCGTTGCGCGTCGAAAACTCGTCATCCACGATGATCAGCTTGTACATAAGCTTCCTCCCCGAAGAAAAGGCCATTATACGAAAAGGCCGCGGCGTTTTTATTCTATTATAAACGTTCTGTCGTCTCTCTTCGCTACGACAAGCTTATGGAAAGATGGTCGGATGTTCAATAGATTCAGTGGAAAAGAGCGGCGCCGGGGCGGTTGTCGTACAGAGGGAATCGGGGAGGGGAGATCCGGCGGCGGCGTTCGCAAAAGCAAGCGGGAATGTCGCTAACGCTGCATTCCCGCCGACTCTCCCTATTTTGTTGGGCTCGACTTACTTGCACGCTTGTTGAGAGACGCGGCAGTCGCGCGTCTGCATTCGACGGCCCGGGCAGCGACATCCTTGTGCGCGCGGAGGGGCCGCCGATGGCGGAGCTTGTCCTATGCGCTTACCGCCCGGCAGCCTCCCGTTCGATTAACGCCCAATCCGCCGACGTATAGCTGCCCATATACCACAGGGAGACGCCCTTCAAATCGTAGAACTTGGCAAGCCAGATTTTATCTGCGATGCTCTGCGTATCCTCGTAATAAATCTCGTGCGAGCCGCGCTCGTCCACGAATGTGATGAGATCGAGAAAATAAGGCAGCATTCGCGTCTGCTTCACGCCCGGCATGGCGATCCGCTTCTCCACGTCGGCAATCGCCGGGCTGACCGGGGGCGCCGTTGCTCCGTTCTGGGTAATCCACTGGTTCGTCTGCTTCGAGATGCCCAGCACGAGCTTCTCCGCCGGCACCTGGGCAAGCGCCTGCCGCACGGCGTCGTTGACAAGCGGCAGCGGCGCCGATGGCAGCTTGCTCTCATGATGGGTGAAATCGTAAGCCATCAGAATGACCGTGTCCGCCAGCTTGCCGATCTCCTTCATATCGTAGCCTTTGTAATAATACGTCGGCGGAACCGCCGCCGACAGCATATGCGTGCCCAGCCGATCGTTCAGTTCCCGCAGAAAATCGGTATAATCCGCGGCGCTCGCTTCCTCCTTCAAGCCCTCGAAGTCGATGCAGACGCCGTTAAAGCCATACGCCGGATCGTCCAGAACCGCCAGCAGCGAATCGATAAAAGCTTGACGGGCCGGCCGGTCCCGCAGAAAATCCGACAGATCGGCGCCATCGTAAAATACCATCAGTTCCTTCCCGGCATGCACGTTATCCGCGGCGGCGACCGCTTCTTCGTAGCCCGACGGAATCCGGTACACCGCCGTCGCCGTATCCAATCGGGCGCTGCCGGCGGCCGCATAATCCAGACGGGACCAGCCGAAGATTACGTCGGACAGATCGTCGATCCGGTCGATCGCCGAATACGACTGGATGGCGTAAAATCCGGTGAAATCGACGGCTTGCCCGGCCAGCTGCTGGTCGATTAGCCGGTAGATGACAGCGGCCGCCTGCTTCCGGTTAAGCGCCTCGTCGGGCTTAAAGCTGTCCGGCTCGCCCGTCATAATCCCGCGTTGGATTGCATAATAGACGTACGGCCTTCGGGTTTCTCCAATCGCCTCTCTGTCCCGGTAAGCCCGCGTTTCCTGCTCCGTCCGCCATCCTCCCGACAGCCATTGCTGCCGGGTCTCTTCCCCTTCGAACGACAACAGATAAGCGCCCATGACCATCGCGACTTCCTCGCGGGTAATCGTCCTCGTCGGATGGAACAATCCCTCCGGGTCGATCAACCCGTCAATCCAGCCGCGCTCGTAAGCAGCCGAAACATAGGGCGCGGACCAGCGATTGCCGGCCACATCCGCCGGACGCTTCCCGGACGCCTTGCCGGCTTCAACCTTCGCGCCCGCGGCAAGCAATTTCACGAACGCTTCCCGCGTCAGCGCCTCGTTCGGATGATACGTCCCGTCCGGGTACCCGGAGACGACGCCCAGCGCTGTCAGCGCATAGATCGGCTCGCGCGAATAATCGAACGTCTCATCCTTGAACGGCTTTAATTGAACGTCGTACGCATAAGCGCTGCCGGAGAACGTCAACGCGCACAGTATAGCCGCAACTGCCACCTTTTTGAACATCGGCCGACTCCTTCGCATCCTGTATTCGTCTAATCTATCATTCTATTAGACGATGAAGAAGATCCAATAGTTACACAAGGCGGTACACGGCATGTCTTCATCCTGATCGACGAGGGTAATTGCATCACAGGATCGCCTCTTGCGAATAGAGCCTTTTATTTTAACAGCGCGTTCAGCACGTCGTCTACTTTCATATCGGAGGCGATTGCGCCGGAGGTCATCCAATGCCCCATATCTACTTCGTGGATATTTCCATTCTTCACTGCCGGAAGTTCCTTCCATAGCGGGCTGTCGTAAATCTCCTTCAACTTCTGTTTGGAGTCATCGGATTCATAGACAGTGATGAATAAATGGTCGGCATCGATATCGGGAATAAGCTCCATGGAGAACTCCGAGACGGGATTCTCGCTTTGAACGAGTTTCTTGACGATTCCCGCAGGATTAAGTCCAAGCTCCGTATAGAAAACAGTGCCGACATAATCCGTCAGGTTCCCGTACAGGGTCAGATTTTTATCCTGAATTCGAATAAACGCGACCGTTTCTTCTCCCAAGGCGGCATGCAGCTTCACTCGACCGTCGGCTACCTTTTCTTCGTATTGTTTAATGAATTGCTCCGCCTGCGCCTGTCGACCCGTAAGCTCTCCTACCAACCGTAAAGCGGACCGCCAGTCTCTCCATTCTCCATCATCAAGAACATAAGTTGGCGCTATCTTGGAGAAGCTGTCATACTTCCCCTCTGCGATATGGGGAAACGCCAGTATAATCAAATCGGGCTCTGTTGTCATCAACGCCTCGAAGTTCATATTGAACGGATCGACAACGGTGGTGCTGCTCATTCTGGATTGCAAGTAATGCCGGTCATAGAGCCCCGACAAAGAATCGACGACCGAGTCCGTTCCCAGCGCCAATAAATAATCCTCCATCCAGAAGCCCGCTATTCTTTCAGGTTGAATAGGAACTTCAATCTCTCCGAAAGAGTGCCGAAAGCGCTTGGTCGAAGCCGGAGACTCCTGACTTGCCTGCTCATGTTCGGTTACTGCGCTGCTGTTGACCGCGCTCGGCGTTTGGTTATTTCCGCCATTCCCCCCGCTTGCTCCGCCGGTGCCGGAACAAGCGCTTAGCAATAACGCCATGCCAAGTAAAAAGGCGGTTGCCCTGAAGCCTCTGTTACTATTCATTTCAATATCCCCGTCTCCTTGAAATTTAACTAGGTTGTCTAGTTCTTTCTCATTGTAGGAGAGGTGAGAATCGTTATCCATATCCAAAGCCTGCATGCGTGCTCTCTCTATTTTCCGAAATTCACTGGGCGTCGTTTTATAATGCCGCTTAAACATCCGATTCAAATTCAATTCATCGTTCAGTCCGCATCCCAACGCAATCTCTTTCACGGTTGCATTCGTATGCAACAGATGGCGCCGGGCTACTTCAAGTCTTTTGAGCGTTAAATACGCCCGCAAGCTTTTCCCTTCATTTTTCTTGAACAGCCGTGTCAATTGCCCACCGCTGATCCCGAACATATCGGCTATATCCTGAAACAGGATCGGACTCATGTAATGTTCGTCCAAATATCGTTTGGCCGAGACGACCGGGTCCGGTTGAAGGAATCTGGCTTCTTTGCGTTCAAGGTCTCTATAGATTTCATGCATCGACTGATAAAACAAACTTGTGGTATGAAAATGATTCATCGCCGTTGCACGACTCCAGCTATCCAGCATCCGCTGAAACACATCCATAAACCAAACCGGAGTGCTTGGCGAAAATCCGTATAGTTGAACGAAGGGATTCATCTGCTCCAGCAAGCGCTGCAGGTCTCTTCTGAAAAAAGGCGGCGCCTCCGCTTTGTAGAGCACCATAAAGCTTCCCAGCGTCTCCCCCTCAGAAGAGATGCTTAACGTCGTTCCCTTCCCGCCATGGAAGACGCCGAACCGTTCCATCCCAAACAGCGTTTGGTTCAGTTGAACGTTGGCCGATCCGCCATAGGCATAAACCAGCATGCTGCTGGGCATTCGATAGTTTTGCAACGGCTGTCCCGGTCGAATAAGTTGATGACGCACATCCATCAATGAAATGGAGGCGCGTGTCCAAATACGGGCCATTGTATCGATCATTTCCGGCGTAAATACTTGTATACATTCAGCTTCTTCTCGCATAGGTCCGCACTCCCTCGTCAAGCCTGTTACTCTGTATCGTAATTTAATTGAGTATGATTATCAATATCAATGAATTTCGGTCCGTTTCCGCCCCAGGAAATTAAGAAGTTCTTCATAGTTCGATCATTGGATATTAAGATTTTCCAATTATAATGAGAGGGAGCCAGTCAGTACATAGGGGAGAAAATCAGATGGAGCAACGCGTGGTGTTGGTCGTCGACGATGACAAGGAAATACGCGACGCAAACGAAATTTACTTGAAGGCGCAAGATGGCTCCCGAAAGTTAAAACGGATCCAATCTCTCCGTCAAGAGGATGGATCCGTTACACTTTAACTATTGTCACCTGATATTCATCCTGAGCAAACCACACATCCCGATCCCTGGACACCAACGACAGGCCATGCTCCAAGGCCGTTGCGACGATGAGGGCATCGGGCGTTTTCAGTCTTCTTCCTTTGACCCGCTGTTCTCTGCGAATGTTTCCCGCTGTTCGTGCAATGCTCGAGGTTACTTCCAGGAAACGCCCGCTCCTTAGAAACGGAATATGCCGAATTTCAGCTTCGGACGCAAGCCCGCTAATCAGTTCGCATTCGGTGACAACCGAAAAATAAATATTTTGCCTGTCCGCAGCAGCTTGTTTGATTAGATTCAAAATGGGCGCCTCACCGTCGATCAAGCCGATCGCAATGTTCGTATCCATGAGATAGCCTTGCCTCGTCATCAGTCCCAATCCTCGCGCATGCGACCGACTTCATCCTTTAATTCCTTGATCCTCTCCGGGGGCAAGACGCCTGCAGACTGAAGCAGATCATCTACGTTATAGTCGCCCGTCTCTTCCATTTCTACGGTCTCCTGATTAAAATCAATGATCACTCGCGGGTGCGTGATATTGACTTTACGCAGGATATTCCTCAACTCCTTTACGGTGTTGGCATCCATTTTCTGTGGAAGCATGGGAAGACACCTCGCAGCTTCAATTTGTAATCATTATACCATATGTTTAGAGCTTCCCGCTTCGACTTATACATATGATGAAGCCGGCCGGCGTATTGTTGAAGCGTTCTCTTCATTTTTGACCTTAAGAGCTTTTATTTCTTAATCAAGCTTCATGTTTTGGGGCTCTCCTGATCATAGGCTTGTCCCGAACTTCCACGACGATATTTTCATTTGACGTATGATAAACAAAGCGTTCATTTTTTGCGGAAAACAATTCCTTCCATGCCGCTTTCGAATTCGGGATAGACTTAATGACCGCCACTTCTTCCACATGGAGCCTGTTGTCTTCGTAATGGGATTTCAATTCTTCCACCAATACAAATTGATCAGGAAAGAGCTCCCTCACTTCGGACCATAACATAGCCAACACCCCTTCGGCATCCTTTCCTTTATTTTACCATCCTTCGTACGCTCTGGAAACAACAGAGGACAAGCCATTTCCTTCAAGCTTGCGGCATATCTTATTCATCCCGCAAATCAAGCCATCGGAGTTCCTCCGGAGAAAGGGCAACCTCCAGCGCCTTCGCGCTGGAAAGCAATTCGGCCGCGTTGGCCGGCCCGATCAAGGCGCATACGGGGAAAGACTGGTGCAGCACATAGGCAAGCGCCGCCTGGTTGGCGTCGACGCCTTTCGCCTCGCCGAGTTGGGCTGCCCGGCGATAGCGCTCCCAGTTGTCGTCGCTGTAATAGACACGAACGATTTCTTCGTTATTTCGAATGTCGGGGGAGAATCGTCCGGTGAAGAAACCCGCCGCCTGCGACGACCAGGACAGCAGCGGAAGCTGCGAGCGCTCGTACCAGTCGGCCTCGGCGGCATCAACGGACACGCATCCCGGCCATCTCGGCTCGTTCGCCTTGGCCAGGCTCAAATTCGGGCTGCTGCACGCGAATCCGGTCAACCCATGCGCCTTGGCATACGCGTTGGCTTCTTCAAGTCTGGCCGAAGTCCAGTTGGAAGCGCCAAGCGCCCGGCAGCGGCCCGTGGCCAGCAATTCCTGCAGCGTCTCGACGATCTCGCCCGCCGGCTTGCCGGGATCGTCCCGATGCAGCATGAAAATATCCGCATAGCTTGTCTGCAGCAAATCGAGCGAATAGTCCATATCGTCGGCGATGGCTGCGCGGGTAACCCGCGGTCCCGCCTCGTCATGATGCGCGCCTTTGGCGATGAGAACCAGTTCGTCGCGGTTGCCCCTCTCCCGCATCCAGCGGCCGATCGCGGCCATGCCGTGCGGACCGTATACGCGAGCGGTGTCCAGGGCGTTGCCGCCAATCGCCGCATACGCGTCCAGCAGCTCGACGGCGGCATCCATCCGTTCGTCGCTCAGTTGCATCGAGCCCATAATCAGCTGCGAAACCGGCTGCGCGACTCCCGCTATCGCCAGGTACTCCATGTTCGTTCCCGAATTCGTCATACGTCGGCCCCTCTCTCGCCATTGTTCGGATACATATAGGGATATTGAAATTATAGGTCAAATCAAATATTGTGTATATGACATCTTATTGTTCTGTATAGCACGATCTTGTTCTTGGCAAAAGAGGGTGGCCATGAAAACGCATCTGACTCTTCCGGTAATGGAACCGAATACTTACGTGATTTTCCCCGAGGCGGCTGGCCGCTATTACGACGAACCCGAACACTGGACGGTGCGGCCGGCCGATACGTTTGGTTTTTTTAATCTGCACTATGTCGTATCCGGGCAAGGTTACGTTGAAGTCGACGGCGAATGGAAATTGCTTCAGCCCGGCGACGCCTTTCTCTATTTTCCGAATCGTCCGCAGCAATACCGTTCCAGTACGGAAAATCCGTGGGATGTCTACTGGATGCATTTTTACGGGGATGCCTTGCCTGAAATTTTGACCCGACAAGGATTTCGCCGGACTTTGTTGTGGTCGACGAACGGCACGAAGGGGCTCCAGGAGACCTGGAACCGCCTGCTATCGGAAATCGAGCACAACAAGCTGCTTCGGCCCTCGGTGCTGTCTATGCTTTCCTACGGCATCCTCGCCGAGTTTTCGGCTCAGGCCGTCCCGCTCCTGCCCCGGCGAAACCGGGACACGTCGCAGGCGGTGATCCAGCTTCTGCCGGCCATGCAGGAAGCGGCTTGCGAGCCGTTTACGCTCGGCGAATGGGCGGCCAAAGCGGGCTGTACCCCATTCTATTTCTGCAAATTGTTTCGCAAGGTCGCGCAGATGTCCCCGATGGACTTCATCCGGCTTTGCCGAATCCGTCAAGCCAAGCAGCTGCTCCTGGACGACTCCGCGCGTCCGATCTCCGAAATTGCCCAAATCTGCGGTTACCCGAGCGTCAGCTACTTTATCAAACGCTTCAAAGAGGTCGAAGGAGTAACGCCGGCCGCTTACCGCGCGTCTTTCATCTATCGGCGATGAGCGCTGGGAGGATTGGCGAGACAAACGGCTTTGAAGTCCATGCCGGGAACAAGGTTTGGCTGACGTTATACCGTCCGATTTCTAGAGGCGCCCAAGCCGGAGACGAACATCAGGGCGCCGATGGCGAACAATAGCAGCAGCGGAAGACTCCAACTGGCCGTGAGGTCGTGGAATAGTCCAAACAGGATCGGTCCGGTTGCCGCCAGCAAATAGCCGACGGATTGCGACATGCCGGACAAGGCTGCCGCTTCGTGGGCATCCCGCGTGCGCAAGCTGAGAAAGATCATAGCCAGACTAAACGCAAATCCCCCGCCGATGCCGAGCAAAATCGTCCATAACGAAAGGAATGCATTGCCGCCGAAATAAAGTCCCGCCAGACCCGAGAACAGCAGGATTGCCGTAAGGACGACCAATAGGCGTTGATTCTTCATGCGTCCCGCGACGATCGGCACGACGAACGATACGGGCAGCGCGGCGGTCTGAAACAGCGACAGCATCCAACCGGCGCTGTCTTCGCCAAGGCCGCGGTTGATCATGATTTCGGGCAGCCAGGCGATTAATACATAGAACAGGAGAGACTGCGTCCCCATAAAAATCGTAACCATCCAAGCCAGCGGCGAACGCCACAGACTTCGCTGCGCCGCCGCGCCGGTGGCCGATGCCGTCCCGGATGCGGCGGTGCTTGTCCGAACTTGAGGCAGCCAGAATAGTGCGGCCAACAGAGCAAGCGCGCCCCAGACGGCCAGAGCGCCATTCCAGCCGAAACCGAGATTGCGGGCGAGCGGAACGCTTACGCCCGATGCGATCGCCCCGCATAAATTCATCGACAAGGAGTATACTCCCGTCATGAGGCCGAGCTGACGGGGGAAATTCCGTTTCACCAGACTCGGAATAAGCACGTTGCACACCGCGATCGCGAGCCCGAGCAGAACAGTGCCCGCGAACAAAGAAGCCGTTGCGGACGCGGAGCGGATCGCGATGCCCGCCATTAGCAGAACCAAAGCGTAAAGGATAGTCCGTTCCGCCCCGAAGCGGCGCGCCAGAAGAGGCGCGAACGGGGACAGAATGGCGAAAGCAAGTATCGGCAAGGTGGTGAGCAGACCCGCTCCGGTATTCGACAGCCCCAGGGACTCGCGAATCAAGCCGATCAACGGGCCTACCGACGTCAGCGGCGATCGCATAGTCAGCGAGATCAGGACGATGCCTGCGACGATCGGCCAGCCCAACGCCAACGACTTCTTCATCAGGGTTGGTTTTGTATCGCTTGTCGCGTTCACCGCTGTTCCTCTTCTCTGCCTTCGAAAACAGCCTTCGATTCGGAAATATAGCGATGAACCGCCGCCGCGGCTTGATCTGCGTCCTGACCAACAATCGCTTCGACCAACTGCCGGTGGATTTCCAAAAAATCCGCCTTGACTTCATAACGGGTCAAGCTTGTAATCGAATCCTGCGACGCTTCGGCGATATGATCGTATAATTCGAGCAAGATTTCGTTATGGGACGCAGCGACGATCGTCTGGTGAAGCCGGATATCCTCGGCGACAAAGCCGTCAATATCGCCGCGTGCCGCTGCCGCCTCGCAGCGTTCCAGCTGGAGAAGCAGCTCTCGCGCCTCTTCGCTCGTTCTGCGCTGCGCGGCCAGATGGGCTCCTTCGCGTTCGAGCGCCTGCCGGACCTCCAACGTTTTCAGCGTATCGGAGCGCAAAATCCGTTTTTGCAGCACGACCCCCAGAGCGCTTGAAGAGCAGACATAGGTTCCGTCCCCTTGCTTCGTCTTCAACAGTCCCGCGTGGATCAACGCCCGAACGGCTTCCCTTAACGTATTGCGGCTGACATTCAACTCGACCATCAATTCCGGCTCGGCCGGAATGCGCATTCCGACCGCCCACTTGCCGGATTCGATCAGACCTTCCATCTGTAAGGCAACTTGTTCAACGAGGGTCAGCCGGTTTGTTTTCTGGAGCATAGGTTAAACCTTCTTTCATTCATTTATCAAACATAGGATGTTTGGTTAATAGGATTCTATCATATTGATCGCAGAAAAACAAAGGTTTTAAACGAGGCGGTCAGTCGCACAAAAAAGCGGGGCGCCCCAAGTCGGTTTTCACCGGCTTTTCGGACAGCCCCGCAGCCCAATCGGCATTATTCGGATTTAGTAATACACGACCTTGCTTTCGGTAAAAAATTCCCGGTTGCTGCTCCCGATCGAGTAGGCGCCGAACCCGGACATTTTGACGCCGCCAAACGGAATATGCGCCTCGCTGGCCGTCCCCGTATTGATATGCACCATGCCGCTTTCCAGCTCGGCGGCAAAACGCCGCACGGCTGCAATCCGTTCGGTAAACACGCACGAAGCCAGCCCATACACGGTTCCATTGGCAATCTGCAGCGCCTCGTCTTCGCTGGCGGCCGAAAGCACCGAAAGCACGGGCCCGAATATTTCTTCCTGCGCCGCCTTCATTCCCGGCTGAACGCCGACAAGCAGGGCGGGACGCATATAAGCTCCGGACGCGTACACGCCCTCCGTCAGCACTTCTCCGCCATACGTCAGTTCGGCTCCTTCCTCCAGCGCGGCATGCAAATGCTTTTGTACGGAATCCAAATGAGCCTGATTGACCAGCGGACCGACCGCAGCCGATTTGTCCCATGCCGGACCGATGGCAAGCTGCTCCATTTGACGCTTGAGCGCCGCCGTCAATTCTTCAGCATGCTCTTGCAGTACGACCACTCTGCTGATCGCCGTACAGCGCTGGCCGCTGCAAGCGAACGCCGCGGCCGAAATCTGCTTGGCAACATACTGGACATTGCTGTAATCAAGCACGACCGCAGCATTTTTGCCGCCCAGCTCAAGCTGCGTGCGCGCCAGTCGCTCGGCGGCTTTCAGCTGAATGCCGATGCCAAGACCCGTGGAGCCCGTAAAGGTAATGCCTTTCACAAGCGGATGACCCACAAGCGCGTTGCCCACGGCGCCGCCCGCCCCGCTTACCAGGTTGACCGCTCCGTCCGGAACGCCGGCCTCCCGGAGCAGCTCCATCAGCTTCGTCGATGTCCAGGGCGTAGCCGACGCCGGCTTGTATACCACCGTACAGCCGTAAGCCAGCGCGGGCGCAATCTTGCGAACGGGCGTCACCACCGGAAAATTCCAGGGCGCAATCGCCGCCACAACGCCAATCGGCTGTCGTTCAAGAGTGTGGTACCCGATACCGCTGTCGGCCGGAAGCGCCTCGCCGCCCATCCGCAAGCCTTCCCCCGCCGCAAAGCGGGCTTCTTTTGCCGCCCGCCCTACCTCGCCGAGCGACTCGGCCAGCACCTTGCCTTGCTCCGCCGACAACCGATACGCCAATTCTTCGCGGTTGGCTTCAAGCAGATCGGCAAAACGAAGCAGCACGGCGGAGCGCTCCGAAGGCGAGGTTGTCGACCAAATCGCAAACGCGCGATGCGCGGCTTCTACAGCCGTCCATACGTCCTCCGCCTGCGATTGCTGAAAATATCCGAGCAGCTGCTCCCGATCGGCAGCGTTGTAAACGGCCGCCGCCTCGCCCGAGACGCTCGCCCTCCATTCGCCGTCGATGAAATTGCCGTACGTTTGGCCCGTGTTGCGGGCCAACCAATCGTTCATATTTGCAATTGTCATGGATTCATCCCCTTCCGCCCTGCTTCGCGTCCGGACGCTCCGGCTTGCGGATTTAGCGCCGTGCGGGGGATTTCGCCCTGCAGCGCGGCAATTACCGCATCGACGCACAAGCCCGCCATTTCGCCGCGCGTCTCCCGGGTGGCGCTGCCCGTATGCGGCGCCAGGACCGCATTGTCGCATTGCAGCAACAACGGCTCTACCAACGGCTCCCGCTCGAATACGTCCAGTCCCGCGCCGGCTATCGTACGCCGCTTAAGCGCGTCGGCCAGCGCCCGCTCGTCAACCAGCGCTCCTCTGGCCGTATTGATCAGAATGGCGTCCGGCTTCATCATCCGGAGCTGTTCGGCTCCGATCAGGTGGCGATTGGCCTCGGAGAAGGGAGCGTGGAGGCTGACGTAATCGGATTCGCGCAGCAAGCGCTCGAGCTCCGCATACTCCGCCCTTAGTTCGTTCGCAAGAACGGGATCCAGCGGACGTCGTCCGCTGTACAGCACCCGCATGCCGAAACCGGCGGCCCGCCGGGCCGCAGCCTGTCCGATGCGTCCCATCCCGACAATGCCGAGCGTCTTGCCGTAAACCTGACGCCCCAGCAGCAAGTCCGGTTTCCAGCCGTCGAATTTTCCCTCGCGAACCAAACGATCGCCTTCCGCAATGCGGCGCGAGACGGCCAACAGCAGCGCCCAGGCCATATCCGCTGTAGCTTCCGTCAACACATCGGGCGTATTGGCCACCCAAATGCCAAGCTCGGTAGCCGCCGCCACATCGATATTGTCGTAGCCTACCGCATAGTTGGCGACAATTTTCAGCTTCTTCCCCTTGCTCAGCATCCCCCGTCCCATCGGATTGACCAGCATCGTGATTGCGCCGTCCGCTTCCGCAATGCCCCGCTCCAGTTCGGCCGGAGACGGGTCGCCGCCTTCATGCACGTTCACGTCCGCGATTCGGGCAAGTCGTTCCAAATGATCGCCCGGCAGCGGGCGGGTCACAAATATATTCGGCTTCACGTTCTCACTCCTCGCATTCAGCTGTTCCTATTGACGCATCGCCCGGCGGCAGATGTCCATCAGATCGGCTGCGCGCGCCAGCCGCGGATTCACCGCCACATTGCCGGACAGAAGCGATTCCTCGGCAATCACGGGCAACTCTTCTTCCGTAACGCCGAAATCGGTCAACGTTTGATGGATTCCGATATCCCGCATAAGCTGGCGTATCGCCCCGACGCCGGCCTCGGCAATCTCGCGGTCGCTTCTGACGCCGGCCTCGACTCCGAAGATGAGGGCAATCTCCTTGAACTTGCCGATATGGGCCGGCAAATTGTAATCCATCACTTCCGGCAGCAATATCGCATTCACCAGTCCGTGAGGAATATGAAATCTCGCGCCCAGCGGAAGCGCCAAAGCATGGGCAAGTCCGAGTCTGGTCGCGTTAAACGCCATGGCGGCAAGCAAGCTGCCGAGCAGCATGTCGTAGCGGGCGTCCAAGTCGTTGCCCCGCAGCACGGCATTGCGCAGACTGCGCGCAATCAGCCGCATCGCCTGCAGCGACATCCCCTCCGAGATCGGCTGCGTCGCTTTATTGACATAGGACTCCAGCGCATGCACCAGCGCGTCCATTCCCGTTGCAGCCGTCACCGAAGGCGGCAGCGACAACGTCAGCTCCGGATCGCACAAAGCCAGATCGGGGCAATTGTAACGGCTGCCCACGCTGAGCTTGACATTGTTCGCCTTGTCCGACAGCACCGACCAAATGGTAATCTCGCTGCCCGTTCCCGCGGTAGTCGGAATCGCAATGACGGGCGCGCCCTTGCGCGGCACCTGATGGATGCCGACATAATCCCTGATCGATCCTTCGTTGCCAAGCATCAGCGCTACCGCCTTGGCCGTATCCAGCGCGCTGCCGCCCCCGATGCCGACAACAATGTCGCATCCTCCCGCTTGGGCCCGTCGGACGCCTTCCGCTATGGATTGAATATCGGGGTCGGACTCCACATCCGAGAACAGCTCGTATTCAACTCCCCCGCGCTCCAGCTCGGCCGTTACCTTGTCGGCAACGCCGGCCTTCAGAACGCCGGGATCGGTCACAACCAGCGCTTTGCCGCCGCCCAGTCTGCCGATATGTCCGGGCAAGCCCCGCACGGCGCCGTTGCCGAATTCGATGGCTGTAGGCAAATCATATTGAAAAAGGCGCGTACCTTCGTTCATCTCCGTCTCCTCCGTCCCCATTGCCGTCATTTTCAGGCGGACGCATGTCCGTCCAATTCCACGCCGTATTTCTTTCCCCAACCGCGAAGCGCGGTAGCCACTCCGGCGGGCAGCACGATCCCGTCGCGCTTGCGGCGCTCGAACGTGCGATGCTCAAGCTCGCCCGGAACGAAGATTTCCGCAACGCCCGGCGCCTTCGGCTCCGCTTTCAGCGCATCGATATATTGATCCATTCGGCTTCGAAATTCCGCCTGCGGCATAAAGCGTTCCACATCGAGCGCAATAAACAGATGGCCGACATTTTGCGGATTCACCCAATCCTCATACATGTTATGCACCTTGTCGCCATAACCGGCTCCGGTCAGCACGCCGCATAAAATATCGATAAACATGGCGATCGCGTATCCCTTCGGACCGCCCAACGGCAGCACCGAGCCGGCGAGCGCAGCCTGCGCGTCGGTAGTCGGCCGGCCCTCCTTGTCAATCGCCCATCCGGCCGGAATCGGCTCCTTCTTCTCGGCGGCGACAATGATTTTGCCGCGCGCCACCACGCTGGTCGCCATGTCCAGCACGAAGGGCAGCCGCTCGCCCGCAGGAATGCCGACACACAGCGGGTTGGTGCCGAGGAACGGCCTCAAGCCGCCCGCAGGCGGCATCGTCTGCGAAGCGTTGGATAACGCAATCAGAATAAAGCCTTCATCGATCGCCTTCCGGGCATAATAAGCGCATGTGCCAAAATGATTGGAATGACGAATGCCCGCAATGCCGCAGCCGTGCCGCCTGGCGGAATCCAGCACCTGCTCCAGCGCAAACTGGCCGGCCACCGCGCCGAAATTGTTTTTGCCGTCTATAAGCAGCACCGGCGCATGATCCCGAAGGACCGCCGGCGCCGCCGCGGCTTCGATCATGCCGCCTTCGAGCCGCTTCAAATAAATATCGAGCCGTACGACGCCATGAGAGTCGACGCCGTGCAAATCCGCATCGACCAGCGTTTCGGCCACAAGCCTCGCCCCGGCCTCCGGCACGCCGGCGCGCATCAGCACCTCGCTGCCGAACCAGCGCAGTTGTTCATCGCGAAAAATCATATTTGCCGTCAATGACTTCACATCCTTTTAGCCGCAGCGTCTCATCGACCCACGATCTGTCGGCCTCTCCGCTTGCCGCTTCCCGCAGCATTTTTTCTTCGCGAATTTGTTGGGCTTCAATCGATTGCAGCAGCGCCTCCGCCTCTTCCAGCGGCACGACGGCCAGCCCGTCCTCGTCGCCGACGATAATGTCGCCCGGCTTGACCAGCATGCCTCCTACCGAAATGGGGACGTTGATCTCGCCCGGACCGTCCTTATAGGGACCGCGATGCGTGACGCCGCGCGCATATACCGGAAAATCTCCGGCGGAGAACGCAGCCGTGTCGCGTATGGCGCCGTCGATAATAAAACCGGCAATCCCTTTGCTTTCGGCAAGCCGAAGCATAATCTCGCCGACGATCGAATTGGTCACGTCGCCGCCCGCGTCTACAACGATGACATCTCCCGGCAAAGCCATATCGATCGCTTTGTGCACAAGCAGGTTGTCTCCCGGCCTCGTCTTGACCGTCAACGCGGCTCCCAGCAAACGCCCCTCCCGGTGAAAGGGGCGCAAGCCGGCGGCAATGGCGTGCAGCCTGCTCATGTTATCGCTGATATGAGGGGTGACCACCTTGCGGAATCGTCCGACCAATTCGGCGGAAGGCATCGCCCGCTCCGTATAAACACGAAATCCTTGTTGCGGCATTCCAGCCCCTCCCGTTCTGTCGTCTTTAGGCGCGTTTGGTCTTGACGCCGATGTGCTTGCTGATCGCGGCAAAGTCCAGCTCCCCGTCCTCGGCAAGCGCGGATTCGAACAGTTCCCTTGCAGACGCTGCCAGCGGCAGCGGCAGCTTTCCGGCGGCGTCAAGCGCGATGTCTACATCCTTCTTCATCAAGCGCAGCTTAAAGCCCGGCTCGAACGCCCGGTCGTAGACCGCATCGCTTTTATTCGCGAAAATCCAGGAATTGCCCGAGCTTCCGCCGACGACCTGCCGTAAAACGGCGCGGTCGATCCCCAGCTTGTCCGCAAGCGCGATCGCCTCGGACGCCGCCGTCATATGAACGGCCGCCAGCATTTGATTAATCGCTTTAACCGCTTTGCCGGAACCGATCTCGCCCGTATGAATGACTTTCGCCGCGATTTGGCGCAGCACCGGCTTCAGGAAACCGATCAAGGCCTGCTCTCCGCCCGCCATAACCGTCAGAGTGCCGTTGGCCGCGCCGATCGTCCCACCGCTGACCGGAGCGTCCAGCACTCTGCCGCCTTTGGCCGCAAAGGTTTCGGCTACCTTCCGAATCGCTTTCGGCGAACCGGACGTCATTTCCAGCAAAACCGTTTTTTCATGCACATGACGCAGCACGTTTTCGGATAACACGACTTCCTCAATCTGTTCGTCCGCGGGCAAAATGGTCACCACCCAGGCGCAATTGGCGAACACGTCGGCCGCCGTCGGATGAATAACCGCGCCTTTGGCCGCAAGCGCCTCCGCCGGAGCGCCGTTGCTGTGCACCGTCGTATGAATGCGAAACCCGTTTTCCGACAAACGTTCCGCCATAGGCAATCCCATCGCGCCCAAACCGATAAATCCAAGCACCTGTTTCGTAGTCATGGTTGTGTTTCTCCTCTCTCCTATCGACTCTCTGTTGCCCTTGCAATGTTTGACGCCGTCTCGGCGTTAGTCCCGGCCTTCTTCCGCCGCCAGCCATTCCAGGGCGGCCGTTCTCTCAAGCTGGCGCAGCTTCTCCACTCTTCGGCGAAAATGAGTCTCCGTGCTGAATTCCGCCGACAAAAATGCGGCTGCATACGCCGCTGCAACGGTAGGCCCGATCACCTGGGCTCCGATGCACAATACGTTGACATCGTCATGCTCGACGCACTGCGCCGCACTGTAAATATCGTGGCCGACCGCCGCCCTTATGCCCGGGATTTTATTGGCCGCGATCGCCGCGCCCACCCCGGTTCCGCATATCATAATGCCCCGACCCGCCTGGCCGCTCCTTACGGCGTCGCATACCAATCTCGCAATATCGGGAAAATCGACCGGCTCGGGAGAGTAGCTGCCAAAGTCTTTCACCTCGGCCCCCAACTCCGCAAGCGCCTCAAGCATATGCGATTTTAACGGAAAACCGGCATGATCGCTTCCAACGGCTATAAGCATCTGTCCCGCTCCCTCCTTGCCGCAGCTGAAAACGGCTGCCGTCGCCCGTCTTGCGGCATAGCGGCAGCCGTCGCGCTATTCGTCCGGACGCAAACGGCTTAAACGATCAGCGAAGCCACTTCCTTCGCGTGCGCAATCGTTTTTTGACGTTCGTTTAATACGCCTTGATAGATGACTTCGGACATTTCGGCCAGCGAACGGCGGGAAACCGTATACGGGTTGGTCGTCATCGCGTCGTCAACGGTCTCGATCCATTCCTTGCGCAAGGTCGAAGCTCCGCGCAGAGCGCCGCCAAGACCGGAGGACACGGCCGCAAGGCAGTCTGTGTCCCGTCCGAAGTTGACCGCTCCGATAATTAATTGTTCGGGATCTCCTTTGGCCACGTAGAACAGGCAAAGCGCCTTGGTGACAATTTCGTTGCCCATACTGAAGCAGTAAGGCGTACCTACTCCGTTGTAGTGCTCGTAGAACCAGGGCATCAATTCCTCGATGCTGGATTTGTTTTGCGAAGCCTCCAGCGCTCTTTCCAGCTCGTCGCGCACCGGTTGGGATACGTAACGCAGCGCAGCGTCGACAACCGAGTCCACCGTTGCCGTCGGGCGCATCGCTTCGGCAATGCCTGCCGACGTTACCGTCGCCCAGTCCAGACCGTAAGCATGAAGCGGTTGATACAGACGGCCGACCTCCCACGTATCCGTGAACGCCTGATACGGATTGCACGCATTGATCAGGCCGATCGGGTGACACGATCTTGCGAACGATACGATGCCCATATAATCGGAATAATTGCCGATGTAGCCGGCCGGAAGTCCCGCTGCGGCCAATTTATATAAAATTTCATCGCAAGGCTCCATCTGTACATTAAAGTTGTTCGGATTAATATCGCGCAGCCAGATTTGCTTCAAATCCTCCGCCGTGATCCGGCCGTTCTTCTCATGGATGGCCGATACCATCAAGCGTTGGCGTTCAATGCCGTCTTCCGTCGTACCCGGCTTGCGCTGATAGGCCTTGTAATGACTGTAGCTTTCCAATTTATCCAGCACCCCGTACTTCTCTTTGATTTTTTCGGGGCTCCACGTTTCCACCATCGCTCCCATCGAGGATCCGATGTTGGAAGCCGCGATACATCCAAAAATTTTGTCGTAAAGCTGAGTGTCTTTCATGTCTACCGTTGTCATGGTTGATTCCCTCCAGAGGTTCGTGTATAAAGCAGTATGAATCCAAACTCGCCGAGCTTCACTTCAAGACTCCCGTCCGCCTCCGTTAACGATTCGCCGCTTTCGAGATTGACGAATATTGCGCCTTGCGGCGCCCGAACGCGAATCGCGGCCTCTCCGGCAGCATTGTGAAAAAAGGCCCATACCGCCTCTCCTTCCAATTCCCGGGCAAATCCGTACACCGCATCCGTCTCGTCCGCATACAGCTTGCGGAACTCCCCCTGCACGAGCGGCCGATATCGTTTCCTCCACCCCGTGCAGCTCCGATACAACGCCAGCAATTCAAGGTTTTGCCGTTCCTTCTCCCACACCATGCAGCGCCTTGCCTGTACAAAATCACCTCCCTTCATGCCCACCTCGTCCCCGTAATAAATCATCGGAATGCCGGGATAAGCGAACATAAACGCCGTCGCCAGCTTGACCCGCTGCACGGAACCGCCGCAAATTTCCAGAATACGCGGCACGTCGTGACTGCCGATCAGATTAAACATGACGCGGTTGGTCTGATCCTGATAGCGAATGCGAGCGGAAAACAATTGCTCGTCCAGCTGTTCCACGCCGATCTTCCCATAGGCAAAAAAGTCGAGCACCGCCTCCCGGAACATATAATTGGTAATGGAATCAAACTGGTCGCCCTGCAGCCAGGTTGTTCCGTCGAGCCAAACTTCGCCGAGAATAAACGCCTCGGGATTAATGTCGCGCACCACTTGCCGGAACTGCCGCCAAAACGCATGGTCGATTTCGTTGGCCACGTCGAGGCGCCAGCCGTCGATTCCTTTGCGGGTCCAGTAGGCCGCAACATCCAGCAAGTATTTGCGCACCTCGGGATTGTCGTGGCGCAGCTTCGGCATGCGCGCCGTATGGGAAAAGGTATGATAGCTCTGATTCGGTTCTTCCAGCACCAGCGGCCACCGGCGAATCTGGAACCAGTCGTAATAGGCGGACTTGGGACCGTGTTCAATCACATTGCGGAAGGGCGCAAACAGAAGCCCCGCATGATTGAACACCGCGTCGAGCACGACCCGTATGCCTCTGCCGTGGCAGGCGGCGAGGAGCCGGTCAAACGCTTCATTGCCGCCAAAATGAGGATCGATCTGATAATAATCCGCCGTATCGTATTTGAACGTCGACGGAGCCTGAAAGATCGGATTCAGATACAGGGCATTGACGCCGAGCTCGGTCAAATAATCGAGCTTCTCCACAATGCCGTCCAAATCCCCGCCGAAGAAGGTGGTCATCGTTGGCGGTTCTCCCCACGGCAGCACGCCGGACGGGTCGTTTTCCTTATCTCCGTTAAAAAAACGATCTGCGCCGATCTGATAAAAAATCGCTTGTTCAAACCATTCGGGATGGCGAATCGTATCCGCAGCCGCAATATACGGGAACTCGAACCATTTGTTGTCCGGTTTGCCGTCCGTCAATCCGCGTTCGCTGTACCACCCCTCGCCGCCGCCCGACCGCAAATGAAATACGTATTTGGGACGTCGCACCTCGAGCCGCAGGTCCGCATACCAGTAATCGTACATCCGGTCATTGCCGGCAAATCTCAAGCGGGCAACCGATTCGGGCGCAGGCGCCGGCTTTTGTTCATGGGAATACCGATCCTGGAATACGACCTCTCCGCCGTCAATATCCCGGCGTTTTACCCGGATCGTGACACGAATCGTTTCCGGGTCGAGGGAATAGCAATACTGGTCTTTCGGAACATGGTAGATCGCTTCTTGCAGCATGTCGATATCATCCTTTCACGCCAGTAAACACGATGCCTTGGATAAAGTACTTCTGAGCAATGATGAACAATACGATAATCGGAATCATGGACGTGGCGCTGGCCGCCATCAGCAGGTTCCAGTCCACATTGAACTCCTGCTGGAAGGCCCGGAGGCCAAGCGTAATCGTCCACAGCTTGGTGTCGTTCAAATAAATGAGCGGGTGCAAGAAGTCGTTCCAGCTATACCGGAAGGTGTTGATGGCCACAATGCCGATGACCGGCTTGGACTGCGGCAAGATAATCCGCCAGTAGATGCCGAACAGAGAAGCCCCGTCCACCGTTGCCGATTCGTCCAAATCCTTGGGCAGATTGCGGAAAAACTGACGGAACAAAAACACATTAAACGCCCCTGCAAAAAAGTGAGGCAGGATGAGCGGAATAAACGTGTTGACCCACCCGATCTTGCTGAAGATCACGAAGGTGGGAATCATTCTGACGATTTCCGGAAGCATCAGCGTGCTCATAATGAGCGCGAACACGACATTGCTCCCGCGCCAGCGCAGACGCGCCAGCGAATAGCCGACGATGGAGGAGGAGAACACTTGCCCCACTACGGCCAGACCGGTGATCAAGAACGTATTGTAGTAATACAAGCCGAACGGACGCATCGATAGGGCTTCGGCATAGTTGCTGAATTTGATCGGATTGGGAATCCATTCGATCGGCCACGCAAATACCTGGCTTGGAATTTTCAACGAGGTGCTCAGCATCCAGACGAACGGAATCATGATCACCAGCCCGCCGGCCGTGAGCAGCGCGTACAATAGAGCGTTGATGACGAAATTGTTTTTTTTCATGCTTGTCGCTTTGCCAGCATCTGTCCGCAATCGGTTCACCCCTTCCTATGGGCGTGTATGCAAACCCGCTCAGGGGCATCTTTCACCGCCTTTTCGCCCCCTGCTGCGTCACTTTTGTTTGACGTACCCCCGGTACGCCTTCACAAAAGTTCCTTGCATGGAACGAAAATTCGGCAATATCTGCTGTCCTCGGAGGTTGCATACGCGCCCTAGCCGTAAAATACTTTCTTTTCACCAAATCGGAATACGATAAAGGTCAGCAGGCCGATGTACAGGAACAAAAGCCAGGACAACGCGCTGGCATAGGCCATGCGGTATTCTTGGAACGACGTATAGAAGATGTGAAGCATAAAGAAGTAGGTCGATCTGGCCGGTCCGCCGCTGGTCATAATGTACGCTTGATTGAATACTTGCAAAGCCCCGATAATGCCCATAACCAGGTTGAAAAAGATGACCGGAGACAGCATCGGCAGCGTAATTTTGAAGAAGGTCGTCATGCGGTTCGAGCCGTCCACCTTAGCCGCCTCATAAAGCTCCGTGGGAATCCCTTGCAAGCCCGCCAAGTAAATCAGCATGCCTCCGCCCACGCCCCATAAGCTCATAATGACAAAGGACGGAAGCGCCCATTCCATGCTGCCAAGCCAGTTCGGCCCCGAAATGCTGAACCATTTCAGGATCGAGTTGAACAAGCCGAAGCTTGGATCGAACACCAGAATCCACAGGAAGATCGTTGCAATCTCCGGCAGCACCGACGGGAAATAGTAGACGGTCCGGAACACGGATATGCCTTTCAGCTTCTGGTTGAGCAGCACGGCAAGCATCAGGCCGAGCACCAGCGTAAGCGGTACGCTGAATAACGCGTAAAGCGTCGTGATCTTAATGGAATGCCACACCAATCTGTCTTCAAACAGCATTTGCTTGTAATGCTCCAGTCCGACAAAGCCGGGCTTGTTGAAAAAGTCGTAGTCGGTAAAGCTCATGCCCAGGGAGAAAGACATCGCTCCCAAGGTCAAAAACAGAAAGCCGATAATCCACGGCGACGCCATAAGCCAGCCGGTAAGCTCTTCGCGCCGGGAGCGTTGTGAACGTTTCATCGCTTGTCGCCCCTTTGGGCAGGCGGATGGAAGAGGACCTGTCCGTTCCTTTTTATCCGCCTGCATCATTCAAGTATTTGGGTCAGGCTCGCTTGCGGCGTGCTGCGCCGGCTTTACTTGCCGGCCTCGATATCCTTGATCAACTGATTCAGTTCGTCGTTTGCTTTCTCCATAATGGCTTTAACGTCGGAGTTTTTGCTCGACAACACTTCCTCCATTCTGGAGCCGAACACGGTTTCACTGCGCGGCATCGCCGGGAATTGCGTTGGACGGGAGACGCCCAATTCGGCTGTCTTGAAGACGATGTCGCGCATTTCCTCATCCAGATGCGTGAACGCATGCTCCTGCGCAATGCTTTTTTTGCTGGGGAATTCGCCGTTCTCGGCCAATACCATCTGACCGTCGTCGCTCATCCACCAGTCGATGAACTCCCACGCGGCATCTTTATTTTTGGAGCCCGAGTAGATGCCCCACGCATTGGAGATGACGATCGGGTAGGAACCGTTTTCACCTTTCGGCGGCATGACCACACCCCAGTTGAACGCCCATTTGGAAGGCGTTTTCTCGGTGCCGGCGATATCCCACGAACCGGACCAGTTCATCGCCAGGTTGCCGGACTCGAACGCTACGCCGCCGGCTTGCGAAGCGGATTGCGCCGTCGGGGCCGGAGCCGACTTGTCTTCGTATACGAGGTCTTTCAGGAACTGCATCGCCGCAACGGTGCCCGGGCTCGTGACAAGCGCCTGGGAGCCGTCCTCGGAAAAGTATTCTCCGCCCATCGCGTACGCCCAGGCCAGGAAGTGGGTTCCCACCCAAGGACGCAGGTTGTAGCCATACTGGTTTTTGTCCCGGTCGGTCAGCTTCAGCGCGATATCGCGGAACTCTTCAATGGTCCAATCGTTCGTCGGATAAGGCACATTCGCCGCGTCGAACAGATCTTTATTAAAGAAGATGAAGTAAGACATATTCAAAATGGGAAGTCCATGCAATTTTCCTTTGTACATATGATCGGACAAGCTTTTAACATAGTAATCGCTCTCAAGCTGGATATCGGATTTTTCCAAATAAGGCCCCAAATCTTCGAGCAATCCTTTGGAGGAAAACGACAGATTGCGGGTCGAGTCCGTAAACACGACGTCCAGAGGCTGGTGTCCGGCTACCATCGACGTTATTTTCTGGTCGATCTCGGATGTAGGGGCGTTAACGGCATGAACCGTAATATTGGGATGTTTTTCATTGAAGGCGCTCACAATCTTTTTCCACAGGTCGCTTTCCGGATCGAATTTCCAGGAAAGCACGGTGATTTCGGTTTTTTCTGTGCCCGAATCGCCCGGCTGCCCGCCGCTTGCAGAATTCGTATTCGTACCTGCCGGGGGTGTTGCCGTTTTGGAGCAGCCTGCCAAGATCAAAAATACGCAAAGCATTGTCGCCATCCATTTCATACTTGTTTTCATGCAATCCCCTCCATAATTTTGTGAATTATTGTCCGTCTTTGACTTCGAGGCTATTCATTTCCCCATCCTATTCCCCCTCTCAATTAAACCGGTTGTATATCATTAAATTGTTGAAAAACCTTTATATAACTGGTCTCATTCGATATAAAGTAAGAATTTGTAAGCGTTTTAATGGGAACGGTGCCAATTTTGCGCTTAAAAAAATGCGTATTAGTCGCATTTTTTTGTGCTGCCTCTTAATATAATTTCCGGCTTCCTGATAATTTTACTCGGGAGCCATACTTCACCCGTGACCCGCTTTAACAGCATCTCCATCGCCGTTCTCCCCAGCCATTCGACGCTTTGACTGACTGTCGTCAAGCTCGGCCGCGTATTCCGGAAAAACTGGGAATCGCCAAAGGAAATGAGCGACAGCTCTTCCGGCACCGAAATCCCTTCATCCATCAGCAGGTTGAGACAGGACATCGAGGTCACTTCATTCGACAGGATCAGACCGCTGGGTTTCTCTTTATCCAGGTAGCTTTTCATGAAATAGTAGCTGCTATCCATGTCTGTCGGCATTTTCGCTACAAATCGGTCTTCGAACGGAATGTCGGAATCCCGGAACGCCCTTTTGAAGCCTGCAATTCGCTCAATGTTGTGCGCCAGTACCGTTCCCTTGACTTCTCCGACCAGCAGACGAATCTCGCGGTGCCCCAAATCGAGGAGATGCTTGCCCGCCAAGTAGCCGCCTTCCTCGTTGTCGGTGCTTACAAAACTGTGCTCCGCCTCCGGATCGTGCTTGCCCAGAAAAACGTAAGGGACTTTCATCTTGTCCAAATCGCGGCCAAGGTTCACATCAAGCGGACCGCCCAATATCAGAAAACCATCCACCGTATGACGCTGCACGACTTCCGTGTACGATCTGGCATCCTGTCCGCTCAGACTGAGCAGCAGAATATTGTAGCCTTCCCGATTGGCGACCGTTGTAATCCCTTTCAAGACGGTTGGAAAAAAAGGATTGAGCACGACGTCGCTAATTTGCTGTTCGGATACGACCATGCCAATGACGTGATTTTTACCCAACGCCAGCGAACGAGCCGTACGATTGGGCGTGTAGCCCAGCTCTTTAATCGCCTTCCATACCCGCTGTTTCGTCTTCTCGTTGACAAGAGGCGAATCGTTAATGACCCGGGACACCGTTGATTTGGTTACATTCGAAGCTTGGGCCACATCCAATATCGTAACCTTTCTGGGCATCTCGCCGCCACCTCCTATACATCCGACATCACCCATTATAGTACGGAGCGAAATTGATTGCAACCGTTCCCATAAATTTATTTTGGAGCCATCCGTTTGATCGTCTTTGGAGGCCGGTACGCCGAAGAGCGCGTTTACACGTTATCAACAAAAAAACGCCCACGGAGCAGTACCTCCACTCCCGCAGACGTTTCTTATACCGACTGGATTCCTCTTGATTACACGGTCCGCTTCTTGAAGCCGACCAGCAGCACGGCGCCGGCCACGATCAGCAGCATCGCGATGATCGGCTGGGACGTGAAGCGGCCGATCAAGGAGCCGATCGAAAATACCATGAAGAACAACGCCGACAGCACCGACAAAATATTGATCGGAATGAGCAGCCACTTGTTGCGGCCGCCGAAGAAGTAAAATTCGAACAGACCGACCGCGACGGCGAAAATAAATCCCGGCCACATATAGCCCCAGCTTCCGAACACCGTCGCAATCTGGCACACAACCCCTGCCGTGATCAATATTCCACCGGGAATCAGCAGCCCGATGCCTCTCTTTTCCAGCATGGAAAAATACATCCAGTGAAAAAACAAGCCTAACGGAATGACGAACATGCTCGGCCACAAATAGCTGATCATCGTTCCCGTGCCGATCGCCTCTCCCTTGCCGAAGATCAGCAGCAATGCTCCGACCGCCAGAAGGCCAAGTCCCATGAGCGCACGATTGTTCAACTGTATCCCTCTCCTTTTCCTTGTCCCACCAGTCTCATTATTTCTATTTTATCCGAAACCCGCCCTTGGCGAACTCCAGCCCAGGCCAAGTCGGCCCCTGGACCAAAGTCCGGTTTTTCGCTGTAACAAATAGAAGGACAAGAACGGCCGCGGCGCCAAGCAGGCCAATAAGCACAGGCAATCGCCCCGTTTTCTTCGCCTGTACCAGCTTATTGTTTCCCCGGGTTAGTTGAATGACCTCCTGCGCAACAACCCCAGTGCCTTATGCGGCACTGGGGTTGTGGTTACAACTGCTCTGCTTGGATTGCTGTTGTTCGACCTACAGGCGTTGGCTTCATCTGAAAAGCGATCGCACAGCCGATTTTCTCCAGTATACTTTCATTTGTCTCTTGAAATTCCCAGCATCGTATCGATTTCAGAATCTGATAGTATGGGATTGTCTCCTTCAAGAGCCTCAAGAAGCAACTGTTTTTCTTCTTCATCCTGCACTTCGTAGATATCCGGCCCTAAGACTTGTTCGACTTCAACGAGCATGAATATCCTGCTATCAATCTCAATATGCACCTGCACCGGTTTCATTTCTCTTCCACCACGGAGGTCAAAAACCCGTAGTGTTCCTGATCCATCTGCGCGAGCGGGACGAATCGGATAGATGCGCTGTTGATGCAGTAGCGCTTGCCTCCGCGATCTTCGGGTCCGTCGTCAAACACATGGCCGAGATGAATGTCGCCCGCCCGGCTTCGCACCTCCGTCCGAACCATCCCGAAGCTTGTATCTTCATCATAGGTAACCACGTCCGGAATAATCGGCTTCGTGAAGCTCGGCCACCCGCAACCGGAATCGTACTTGTCCCGACTGGAGAACAGTGGTTCTCCGGTCGCAACATCCACGTAAATGCCAGGCTCCTCGTTATCCCAATACTCGTTGGAGAAGGCGCGTTCCGTATCATTGTTGACGGCTACCGCATACTGCGCGTCCGTTAACCGTTCCTTCAATTCTTGATCCGACGGCCGCGGATATTGCGAAGGATCGATCACAATCTCTTGTTCATCCAGAATGCTTAGATCGATATGGCAATAACCGTTCGGATTTTTCTCCAAATAATCTTGATGATACTCCTCCGCCAGATAATAGTTCTGCAGCGGCAATACTTCGGTCACAATGGGCTTGCTGTACTTTTCTTGCTCTTTGGTCACCGCTTGCTGAATCACTTCGGCATCCTCGGCATCGGTATAGTAAATCCCCGTTCTATACTGAACGCCTTGGTCGTTCCCTTGCTTGTTTACGCTAGTGGGATCGATGACCCGAAAATAATCGGTTAGCAGCTTCTGCAGGCTGACTTGCTTGGGATCGTATTTCACATGAACCGTTTCGGCAAAACCGCGATTGCCCCGGACCACCTCTTTATAGGTCGGATTCTCGCCCTCTCCGTTCGCGTAACCCGATGTTACGTCGTAAACGCCGTTAATGCGGGACATATACGCTTCCACGCCCCAGAAGCAGCCCCCGGCCAAATACAACTCCCGCAAATCGGAGTCGGCTATTTGAACGGCCTTCTCGGATCGGGGTGTCGCTGCTCCCGCTGCGTTCTGCCGAACAGGATCGGCGTCGATGCTCCCGCAGGCGGACAATACTAGGATCAAGGCGGCCAAAAATAAGCCTAAGGCAGCGTTTCTCAAGAGTCTTCTCTCCCTTCTCATAGGATTTCCTTGAAGGTTTCCGTAATCGCATCGTTGAACGCATGACCGGGCGACGATTTGACCAGAATGCCGTCCGAGCCGATATAATAGGAGCTTGGATAAGCCCGCAGGCCGAATTTCTTCGCCCACGTCCCGTCCTCGTCGAACAGCACAGTGAGATTGTCATAGGATTGCTTGGTGAACCATTCGGTAAAATCCTTTGCGGATTTCTCCCCTTTATAGTTAGGCGTGACGATCGTAACCACTTGGAAGCCGTTGTCTTGACCGGCCAGCGTATTCAAGTCCTCCAACCCCGCCAGACAGATCGAGCACCAGGAAGCCCAAAATTTCACATAAACCCTCTGGCCGTTAAAATCCGCAAGCCGGACCGGATTGCCGTTCAAGTCGCTTAACGAGAATGCGGGAGCTTCCTCCCCCTTGTTCGCCGCTGGGCCGCTTGTCGTCATTGACTTTCCCGCTGCGGAATCTTGCATCGTCGTTTCCTTGGCTCCGCATCCGGACAGGACCGCAAGCAGAACGCCGGCTGTCAGCGCATATTGGACCCATTGCTTTGAAAGCTTCATGCTCCATCCCTCCCAATCGTTTACTGAAACCACATGACAATCGTATTGAGCCGGTCCGTCATCAGCGCAATTCCCATCAGAATGAGGATACAGCCGGATACGGCCCGAATCAGACCCATGAATTTATACAGCCGTCTGATCCGCGCGAGAATAAAATCCGAAAATACCGACATCAGCAAAAAGGGGATCGCCAAGCCCAGCGTATAGACGAACATCATAAAGCCGCCGTAGACGGGAGAGCCTTCGCCGGCCGCGATACTGAGAATGCCTGCAAGCACCGGTCCGATACACGGCGTCCATCCGAAGCTGAAAGTCAGCCCGAGCAGGAAAGCTCCAATGTATCCTCCCTTGTCGATACGCTCGGCGGAAACCTTCCTTTCCCGCTCCAGAAACGCAAGCTTGATCCATCCCGTCTGATATATCCCGAACAGGACGACGACGGCTCCGCAGACAGCAATAAATCGGGAGCTTGTGAACAAGGTGCCGAGCGTCCCCGAGCCAAAACCGAGGAAGATAAAGACGGTAGACAACCCAAGGACAAACAACAGTGTCCTTACGATTAACACAGGCCGGAGCCGAATGGACCCGGTGTTGACTCCCTCCCGGTTCGCGTCCTTCGCGCCGGTTCCCGACAAGTAGGCCGCATAGACGGGAAGCAGCGGCAAAATACATGGCGCAAAAAACGATAGCAGCCCTGCGCTAAATACGCCGAAGAGGAACAAGGGATCGCCTGCCAATTTGCCACCTCCCAACCTTATATTTTTGGATTGCTGTAGATCGGCAGCGTAAACCAGAAGCAGCTTCCCTCCCCGACGGAACTGCGCACGCCGATTTCGCCGCCGTGGAGCCCGACGATGGATTTGGCGATAGCCAACCCCAGCCCGGCGCCTCCGCTGCTTTTGCTTCGTGATTTATCCACCCGGTAAAATCGTTCGAAGATGCGGGAGGTTTCGGCCGCTTCCATTCCTTCGCCTTCGTCGGCGACCGAGATGTTCAGAAAGGACTCGTTCAGTCGACTGGCGGATAACACGATTTTCCCTCCGACGGGGGAATATTGAATGGCATTTTGCAGCAAGTTGGATAGAACCCGCTTAATCTGGGCGGGCATCATATTCGCGGCAGGAAGTTTATCCGGCATCTCAATCTCTACCTTAAGCCGCTTCTCCTCCAGATGCAGCGAAAAGCTTTCCAATGTGCCAATCAGGATTTCGTCCACATGATAGGGCTGCGGGGCGAACGTTTCCCCCTGCGCTTCCATGCTGGAAAGCTCAAACAAGTCTTGAATGAGCCCTCCCAGCCGCCTGGTTTCCAGCCGAATCGTATGAAGATATCGTTGAAAGGTTTCCTCATCCTTGATCACCTCGTCCTCCAACGCTTCTACGAACGATTGGATGGAGGCCAGGGGCGTCCGCAGATCGTGGGAGACATTGGCAATCAACTCCCGCCTCGCCGATTCGGAGCTGTACAGACTATCGAAGCTTTCCTTTAATTTATGGCTCATCTCGTTGAACTGTTGGGCCAAAATCTTGAATTCCAGGGGACCAATCGACGGAACCTCGGTATGGAAATCCCCTTCGGCAATTCTCTTCGTCTGTTGGGTGATCCTCGCGATCGAATTTTCCAAAGGACGGGTCAGCAGATGCTGCAGGATAAAAGAGAGCAGACCGATGCCGGCCGTTACGCTGGATAACCAGTAAAGCTGTTCAATCGATAGCAGCATTTTGGAATAAGAGACGAACAAACAGATTAATAAAACGCCAATGCCGGCAAAATTGGCCAACAATAAATTCGTTCTTAGTTTCATGGGACGGCCTCACCCGCAAATTTATAGCCAATGCCCCACACCGTCTTGATATATTTAGGCTCCGAGGGATTCGGCTCAATCTTCTCCCTCAATCTGCGAATATGCACAGTCACGGTGGTCGTATCTCCCTCATAGCTGAAATCCCACAGTTTGCTCACAATCTGATTTCGGGAGAAGACTTGGTCCGGATGGCTGGCCAGCAATTGCAGCATCTCGAATTCCGTAACCGTCAAGTCAATCGCCCTCCCGCATACTTCAACTCTGCGTTTGCCAACGTGAATCGTGATCCCCTCGTATTGGAGCACTTGTTCGGAGGACGGATCCCGGGCAGGCTGTATCTTGCGAATCCTGCGCAGAATCGCCCTGACGCGAAGAACGAGTTCCCTCGGGCTAAAGGGCTTCGTCAAATAATCGTCCGCCCCTAAGGTCAGCCCCATCAACCGATCCTGCTCTTCGCCCCGCGCGGTCAGCATGATGATCGGGGTATCCTCCGTTTGGCGAATCTCCTTGGCTACCTGCCAACCGTCCTTGCGGGGCATCATGAGATCGAGCACGATCAGGTCCGGCCTTGCGCTGGACCATATCTCCAGCGCTTCCTGGCCGTCTCTCGCGGTCATGACTTGATAGCCTTCCCGTTCCAGATATCTGCGGCACACATCCGTAATATTCGCTTCGTCATCGGCGACCAGCACCCGCTCGTTCAATCCGCCCCACCCCTAACGTCCGATAAAAGGAATTAACTCGATCATACCATAAAATGGCTGCTCAGCCCGGCTGTATTCCCGCTATTATTGAGCCGGCTTCATATATTTTGTTACAAATGCTTCGACAACATAAGTGCTATTGCGATAAAGCACAGGCGCTGTATCCAGATTCATCTGCTTGCCGTCCACGGTCATCTTTTTCGAACCGATCCATACTTTAATCGTTTGTCCCGCATGCTGCATTTTATCCTCCATCCTTTTGCCGTCGTCCGTCATCATGTCGTCTTCCATCATCATGTCATCGTTGGTCATCATGCCATCGTCCATCATCATGTCATCGTTGGTCATCATGCCATCGTCCATCATCATGCCATCGTTCGTCATCATGTCGTTGTTCGTCATCATGTCGTTGTTCGTCATCATGTCGTTGTCCGTCATCATGTCGTCCTTTGTCATAATGCCTGCGTAAACCAATGTTATCGACTTTTCCTTACCGTTCCATGCCACGCGGTATCCATACATCTCCGCCGCTTGTCTCAGATGCACAAGCTCCATCCCATTCTGCTTGATCGTCTTCGGCGCTTCCGCGCTCGCCGATCCGGCAAAAGTCAGAGAGAGTACAAGCGCTGCCAACAAAACGAACATCTTGCCCTTGGTTGCTCTAATCATTCCCGATCACGCTCCATATCGATTTATCCTGCAAAAGTAGAGTAAGCCAAACCGCTTACGATTTTCTAAGCAAATGATTACGATTGTATTACGACGCTGAAGTGAGCAATAACGGGCCGCTCTGCCCATAAAAAAACCAGAACAAGGGAGTGCCTTGTCCTGGACGGTTGCAGACTGGATTCGCCTGTGCGTTACGCTATCGAAATAACGATTCTCCATGAGCCTGATGTGTAGATGCAAGGTGGCTGTCCCATAGGCCCGAGGCAATTAAAATGATCAAAAAAAGAATGGGGATATATCTCCTGTAGAGCGAAGCGTCTGCCTCATACGGTCATGAAATTACCCTGTCACGGGTTAATCCATTCCTGATTTCATGGCCGTATCAGCTGCGGAAGGAGATATATCCCCATGGTATTAAATGGATCATTTTATAGAGTTGACCCTTTAAGGACTTACGGATAGTCTCCTTCATCATTTTTCATGCAGGGGCAAATCTAATATTGTCTTTTACGCTTCAGGATCAGAAAGATCAAGAGCACGGCAGCGCCGGCGCCCCCGACAATTAGAGATGTACGAAAGGGGGAGAAGGTTTGTCGCGCAGCTGTAACGGAAAGCGCGGCAGCCCCGGCCCCGTCATTAATCGTTTTATATGCTGCCGTTACGGGAGATTCGGCGACGCTTTTGTCGCTTTTATTTGGCTTGGATTGTAATTCCAAGTAGGCTTGGTAGGTCTCTTCGTATTGTTCGGGCGTCCATTGCCCCATCGTTGAACCGTTGTATAATTCGATTTGCGGACTTCTCTTTGTTCTTCGGAGAATTCTTTGCTTGTTACCGTCCCAATGACAATAAGGCTTGATACCCATTTCACACCTTAATAGAATTCGTTCCAGGTGACTAATTAAAAAACGGAAGCACGCGGCTTAATGTTGCAAATCCTTACTGCGACGCCGTCCAATGTAAGCGGCGGGCGCACCGGCACAAAAAAATGCCGCTCCTCCAACGATGGGAAGAGCGGCATTTTTCCGGAATCGCTATCTGATCCCGCGCGTGGGGACCGCCGACTTGACGGGCGTAGCGAGGCTTTCGCTGCCTTTGTTATCCACTGCCGTAACTTTGTAGTAGTGCGTCTGGCCGATGGCGGCTGTCGTATCGGTAAACGTCGTGCCGCTAACCCGGGCGCCGATCGTCACGAATGTGCCGTTCGCAGCGTCCGAACGCCATACGTTGTAGCCTGCCGCGCCGCTGACCGCGCTCCAGCTCAGCGTCACCCTCCCGCTGCTCGGCTCGGTCTCCGCCTTAAAATTTCCCGGTGCGGCAAGGAGCAGCAGATTCGGGTTGATCGGGATGACAACATTCGGGTTAATCGGCGTAACGACGTCGCGAATTCCGGCCTGCTCCGGCTTAGCCGCCTGAATCCGGGAGTCCTTGCTTTCGAAATCCAGATTATTCACCGCAGTCACCTTATAGTAGTAGGTTCTGCCATTTTCAACCGCTGTGTCCGTAAATGTCGTACCGCTGGCTACAGAGCCTATCGTCACGTAAGCCCCGTCGGACGCATTCGCACGCTTCACGTAATAACCCGTCGCTCCCTCCACCCGGCTCCAGCTCAGAGCGACTTTCCCGCTATAGGGCTCAGCGATAAAATTGTCGGGAGCGGGCGGTTTAATCAGCTGGAGAGCCTCCGGCATTTCTCTAAAGAGGACATCCGGGTTGATTCGCAAGTCAAGCTCCGTCAGCTTGCCTTTATCCACCCATGCCCAGTTGCTCAGGCCGCTCTCTCCATTAGAATCCACAGCCGTGACAACGTAAAGATAGCTCTCTTCCCACCGGGCAGTCGTATCGGTGAACTTGGCTTCCGTCAGGTTCTTGGCCAGTGTCATCAAACCGCCGTTCACCTTATCGCTTCGCCTCACGTTATACGTAATCCCGTTGTGTTCCATCTGAAGTCCCAATGGCCCGCTGCTGTTGTCCGCGAATCGCATGCCGTCGAGACGATCCCACTGCAGAGCAACGCCCGATCCGCCTCTTGTTGCCTTCAGACCGGTAGGCCGCGGCGGCGGCAGATTCGCGATCTTAACCGGCAGCACCGGGGCTGCGCCCTCGCCATGCGGATTCACGGCAGCCACTTGATAATAATACGTTTTGCCTCTTGCGGCTGCGGTGTCCGTATACGTGACGGCTTTCAGGTTGGAACGCACCGTCTTGAACGGGCCTCCCGGAGCGTCCGCGCGCTTCACCGTATAGCTCGTCGCTTCCTTGGCGGCGCTCCAATTCAGCTGGACGTTGATGCGATCCGTGATCGTTAGGGCCAGCTGCGGCGGATAAAAGATTTCGCGAACGAGCTGAGCCTGCAAATTCCCGGGCGCCGGCGGCGGCGGACAGAGCAGCTGATCCTCAAATAGCGGATAGTTCAGGTTGACCAACGTTTTACTGAGCTTCCCTTTGGCTACCCACACATCGTAACCGGCGATCACGTCCAGCTTGAGAAATGCGTCAACCCGGATCTCATCGCATCGCCCCAGTTCATAATAGCGGTAGAAGCCCGCCTTGATTCCCGGATACAGTTCGAGGCCGGCATAGGCGATATCCAATAAGGTCAGCGTCAGCTGCACATCCGGCCCTGCGGCAAGACTGGCATTCAACTTGGAGTTCACGGCGAGCGTTGCGGTGTTCGTCGTCTTGTTGATCGGTTGGAAGCCTTTGCTCGACGAGACGGAGAAGCCTTGCTCCAGATGAAAGCGATCCTCGAATTTGATTTCGAGCGAGGCTTTGAAATCGGGCTCAATCTTCAAATAGAGCTGTCCTTTGATGAACACGCCCGTAAAGACAGGCACATAATACGGAGTCGTCAACGGAATGTACACGGGCTTGGCGATCGCTTTGTTCGCTCGCACATTCACGTTCGTCGTAACGTCCCCGGTTAATACCAATTTTGCATAGAAATCGAGGTTGACATCAAACCAATCCACATCGACATCAAGTCCGATATCCGCATCGACGCCCAGATTGCAAAAATTGATCCGCGCATCCATGGCAAATCCGTCGTAGCTCGCATTATCCATCTTGATCATGAAGCAGGGCAGCTTCAGCGCCACGTCCTGCGCGGAGGCCAGCTTCGCGGTTGAATCCGGCATGTCCGTCACAATTTGAATCGAAGGATCGGCCGGGGTAAGCAGCCTGGGATCAATCGCCTCGGTCGTATGGATATCCAGCTTGGAGAAAACCTCTCGCACCTTGGGGACGGACGTCGTCACAACCAGCGCGCCGTTCTCCTTGCGAACGGACACTACCTTCTTGGCAATGCCGCCATAAAATTCCTCGTTCGGAGGCAGGACGAATACCTCGCCAACGTTCAGCGTCAAATCCGGATCGTGAATGACCCATGTGCTGTCGTCTTTTTTCGCGTACTGTTTGCTGGCACTCCTCTTTACTTCCGGCAAATATTCGACGATTTTACGCGTATCTCCCGGGTTCGACGACGAGGATGACGATGAAGGCTGCTCCGATGAATAATGAAGCGCGCGCACGGCCATCGTCGCCGCTTCCGCTCGCGTGGATGGGTTGCCGCCTTTGAACGTGCCGTCCGGATAACCTCTAATGATTCCCGTCCGCAGCGCCGCTTCGATCAGATCGCGGTGGCTCTTGATCTCTCCCTGGTCCTTCAATCCGCCCAGCATCTTCTCTTCCGTCTGCGGCGCGAGCTGAAGCGCTCTCACAATCCAGACCGCCATCTCGCGGCGCATAATCGGCCGGCTCGGCCCAAAGCCGTCCGGGTAGTCTCCGGCTATCAGAATGCCCTGCTTTAACCCCGCCGCAATGTAAGGGGCGGACCAACGCTTCTGCTCCACGTCGCGGAATGGAACCTCTCTGGAATCGACCGGGATTTTTCTTAAATCGACGAGTATTTTCAGAAACTGCTCCCGCGTCACATCGCCGTCCGGCCGAAAAGTTCCATCCTCGAAGCCCGATACGATGTTCTGTTCCGCAAGCTCCGTAATATCGTTGTACGCCCAATGGGACGGAATGTCCTTGAACGTAACGGTCCGTGCTTTGCCTTGGCTGTCGCTTGCGGCAGCTTCGGCAATATACGGGGGCGTCATGCCGAACAGCATCAGGATAACAGCCGCCCAGAGGATCGCTTTATTGCCTTTCCTTCTCCGCAACTCTCTCACCCTTCCCGATTGTGATCAATATCACGGTATCATTGAGCGGAAGGTGGCGATATTACCCGAAAGTAGCAATTCAGGAGTAGTTGCGTAGCAGGCGCCGCGAATATCCGAGGCTGACTTTATCCCCCGATGTGAGACATTTCGATTTTGGGCGAGTGGCTTGAATGCGAGGAGGCTCGCTCCTCCGAATAGCGATCGCTTCTTGCCATCCAGACCGCCTCAATAAACCTGCCGATTTCCGTATCGGTCCGATCCGACCGGAGAAGCTCGCGCAAGTCGTGTCCGCGGGAAGCGAATAAACAGGTATACAGCTTTCCTTCGGCGGAAATTCTTGCTCGCGTGCAGGTCGAGCAGAAAGCGTCGCTGACGGACGAGATGATGCCGATCTCCTCGTCGCTCCCCTTGTAGCGATAGCGTGCAGCCACTTCGCCGCTATAATGGGCGTCTAAAGGCTCGACAGGCGCCCACCCCTGGATGATCTCCAGAATTCTCTTCTTGGTGACCACCTTATCCAGCTTCCAGCCGTTCGTATTGCCCACGTCCATAAATTCGATAAACCGCAGAGTGAGCTTCTTGTCGCGAAAATAAGCGGCCATCGGCAAAATATCCTGCTCGTTGACCTCTTTTTGGACCACCATATTGATTTTCACCTTTAAGCCCGCCTCTGCCGCCGCTGCAATTCCGTCCAGAACGGGCTGAACTCCGCTTCTGTCGCCGTTCATCAGACGGAACCGTCGGTCGTCGAGGGAATCGAGACTGACGGAGACCCGCTTCAAGCCCGCATCGTAAAGCTCCTTGGCATATTTGCGAAGCAGGACCCCGTTGGTCGTCAACGCGATGTCCTCCACTCCCTCGAGCCGGTCCAATTCGCGGATGAAAGACGGGAGCCCTTTTCTCAGCAGCGGTTCTCCGCCCGTAATGCGCAATTTCCGGACGCCCAGGGAGACGAAGATTCGGGCCAAGCGAACCGTCTCTTCGTATGTCAGGATGCTCTCCTGCGGCAAAAACTGAAAATCCGGACCGAATATTTCGGCCGGCATGCAGTAGCGGCAGCGAAAATTGCATCGATCCGTCACGGATATTCTCAAATCGCGCAAAGGACGATTGCTTAAATCTGCGAGTTTGTGCTCCATCGTCTTCACACCGATCTCTGTTTATTGTTGTTCTTCCGCCAGCTCCTCGATCCTTGAAGGATGAGTATAGACGTTTAGCGAGCGCTGCCGGATAAAGCCGACCGTTGTGATCCCCAGCTCATCCGCAAGCTGCAGCGCAAGCTGGGTCGGGGCTGACTTGGAAAGCACGACCTCGCACCCGATTTTCGCGACCTTCAATAAAATCTCCGACGAAATGCGTCCGCTGAACGCCATGATTTTACCCGTTAACGAAATCGCGTTTCTTAAGCAGTAGCCGTATATTTTATCCAGCGCGTTATGTCGGCCGATATCCATTCTTGACAGGACGATCCCGTGTTTGTCGCACAGCGCGGCATTATGAACGCCACCCGTTTGTTGGAACACGTCCGCCGAGCTTTGCATCAGGTTCATGAGACGAAAGCAATCGTCGAACGATAAAGCGACCTGGCGGTCCGTCATCGCTTTTGCCGTCCTGGCGTCGTTGATAAAATAAAAGCCTTGCCTGCTCTTGCCGCAGCAGGAAGTAATATACCGCTTCGAATGAAACCGTCGATAAAACTCGTTCAGCTTTTGGGTTTTGATATGAACGAAGCCGTCTCCGGGCTCAAACCAGATATCGTCAATGTCCTCGTAACGCCGAATCACGCCTTCGGAGGCCAGAAAACCGACGACCATGTCCTCGATATCTTGCGGCGAACAGACCATCGTCGCGAATTCTTCGCCGTTGATTTGGACGGTTACCGGATATTCGGTCACGACTTGATCCGGCACACGTTCAATTTTACCATGTTGATACCGAATAATCTCGCGCGTCTGCTCAACCGAATCCATAATTGTCATAGCTTCTTCCCCATGCCTTTCAGGAAACGGGCACCAAAACCGAGAACGCGGTTAATGTCCGGATCGAATAAAATTTTCAGCAGGCCGAAGATTCCGACTTTCCTGGGCGCTTTCAAATATTCCCTGGCTTCCTCCATGCCGGAAGACACGCTTCCGAGCAGCTTTTTGGTCAGCTCGGGGTCCATCTCGGACAGCGCCTCCGCCGCGCCCATGAGGTTGTTGATCACATTGGTGACGGGCTTGCGGGAGGCTTGATCCAGCGCGATTCTCGCGATGTCTTTTTTCGCCTTCAGCATGGCGTGAACTGCTTCGAGAATGCCGCTGTCATGCAGCTCCCGGACGAGCTCCAGCGTCTTCTTGAGCGCTTCGTCATGCTCCGTCAGATGAGCGGCCAGCTCATCCAACGACTGCTTTTGCTTATCCTCTTCCGAGACAATATTTTTCCTGACGGCATTAATCGGTTGTGCCATGATCTCGTCTCCCTTATTCTTGATCCACTAACGAAACATAGCCGGGACGATTCCATTTGCGCTGCACTTCCACTCCGTTCTGCGGGTGGCGTTTCTTGTATCGCGGACTGGTCTTGGGCAGCGGGTTGCCGCCTTCCAGCTCCAGCACCTGCATGCTCACTTTGATTTGTTTGTAGGCCGGGGTGTGCGTCTGTACGTCCACCGCGCCGCCGGTCAGCATGTTGATCGCATTCTCGTGGCTTGCGGAATGCATCGGAACGTAGACGCTGCGGCCCTGCACCCGGTCCGATACGACGACGCGCAGCTTGATCGCCCCGTACGGGGATTCCAGCCGGACTAACGATCCGTCCTTGACGCCGCGCTCTTGGGCAAGCTCCGGGGACACCTCGACGAACACTTCGGGAAGCTTGTAGCTGATTCCCTTCGATTTGTTGGTCAAATTTCCTTCGTGGAATTGCTCCAGCAAGCGCCCGTTATTCAGCGACAAGTCGAATTCCTTGGGAAATTCCGTAGGCGGAATGTAATCGAAGAGGCCCAAGCGCGCTTTTTTGTCCGGGAAGTTGAAGCCGTCCGTAAAGAGCAAAGGCGTATTGCCGCCTTCCGGAGATCCCCAGTTAAAGCTGTTCCAGCCTGCCAGCTTGTCATAGCTGCATTGCGAGAAAAACGGAGTGAGCGAAGCCATTTCCGCGAAAATCTCGCCCGGGTGACGGTAATTCCACTCGAATCCCATCTGCTTGGCCACCTGCGTGAAGATCCACCAGTCCGGCTTGCTGTTGCCTTTCGGCTCGAGCGCTTGATACAGACGCTGCACCCGGCGTTCGGTATTGGTGAAGGTCCCTTCCTTCTCCAGCGACGGCGCGGCAGGCAAGATGATGTCGGCAAATTCGGCCGTCTTGCTCAGGAACACGTCCTGCACCACAAGAAAATCAAGCTTCGCCAGCATTTCCTGCGTATGCCGGGAATCGGCGTCCACCCACGCCATCTCTTCTCCGGCAATATACATCGCTCTGAGATTTCCGCGCTCGATTTCGTTCAGCATTTGAATGTTGTCCAGGCCGGGTTCGCCCGGAAGCGAAACGCCGTAAGCCGCTTCGAATTTGGCGCGAATGGCGTCGTCCGCGACCGGCTGGTATCCGGGGAAAATGTTGGGCATCGTGCCCATGTCGGACGCGCCCTGCACATTGTTGTGGCCGCGAAGCGGAAACGCGCCTGCGCCCGGACGCATAAAGTTCCCCGTAACGAGCAGCAGGTTCGCGATCGCCGTCGAAGTATACGAGCCGCCTATGTTTTGGGTGACGCCCATTCCCCAACAAATCGCGGTTCCGTCCGCGTCCCGAATCATTTGGGCGATTGCGATCAACGTTTCTTGAGGAATGCCGGTTTCTTTCTCGGCGAAATCCAACGTAAAGCGCTGCAGCAGCTTCACATATTCGGGATAAAAATTCACATGCCGTTCGATAAATTGCGGATCGTGCCAATTCTGATCGATCATGTACTTGGTCACCGCCGATAACCACACGTAATCCGTTCCTTGATTCGGACGGATGAACAAGTCGGCGCGATCGGCCATCTCGTGCCTGCGGAGGTCGACGGAGATCAGCTTTTGCCCGTGCAGCTTATGCGCGCGCTTGATGCGCGTAGCGAGCACCGGGTGGCCTTCGCCCGGGGCGCAGCCCACCAGAATAACAAGACCGGCGGCGGCAAGATCCTTGATCGTGCCGGAATCGCCGCCGATGCCCGTCGTCTGCTGCAAGCCCCAGGAGGCGGGAGATTGACAGTAGCGCGAACAGTTATCCACGTTGTTGGTTTGGAACACTTGCCGGGCCAGCTTTTGCAGCAAATAATTTTCTTCGTTGGTGAACTTGGAGGAGGAGATGAAGCCAAGCGCGTTAGCGCCGTACCGCTCTTTAATGCCGCTCATTTTGCTGGCCATCAGGTTTAACGCTTCTTCCCAGGTGGCTTCCACAAATTCGTCTCCCCGACGAATCAGCGGCTGCGTCAGACGTTGTTCGCTGTTCACGAAATCCCAACCGAATTTCCCTTTTACGCAGGTCGAAATTCCGTTAACGGGAGCGTCCGAAACCGGTTGGACTTTCAAAATTTTGCGGTCCTTGGTCCACACCTCGAAGGAGCAGCCTACGCCGCAGAACGTGCAAACCGTTTTGGTTTTTTTGGTGCGGGTTTCTCGCATGGCGGCCTCCACTTCCGAAACCGCAAAAATGCCGCTGTAGCCGGGCTCCACTTCTTTTATAAGACGAATCATCGGATCAAGCAGGTCCTGTTCGATTCCGCTCATAAATCCGGCTTCGCCGAGCATCGATTTCTCCATTAAAGCATTGCAAGGGCAGACCGTTACGCATTGACCGCAGCTGACGCACGAGGAATCGTTGATCGTTGACCCCAGGTCCCAGAGAACGCGCGGACGTTCGGCTTCCCAATCGATGGACAGCGTTTCGTTAACCTGAAGGTTTTGGCAGACCTCTACGCATTGGCCGCACGCGATACACTGGTTGGGGTCATAGCGATAAAAAGGATGCGACATATCCACTTCACTGGGATCGACTTTCGGCGTATACGGATATTTCTGATGCTCGATCTCCATCAATTCCGCCGTATTGTGAATTTTGCAGTTGCCGTTATTGTTATCGCAAACGGTGCAATAGAGAAGGTGATTTTCCAGAATCCGATCCATCGCTTCGGTCTGCGCCGCCTTGGCCCTGTCGGAGGACAATTGCACGCGCATCCCCTCCGCAACCTTGGTCGAGCAGGAACGGACCAGCTTGCCGTTCGCTTCCACTATGCACGTATCGCAAGTCCGAATCGGATCGACTTCCGGGACGTAACAGATTTGAGGATGGGCGATTCCATGCCGATTAATGGCCTCCAGCAGGGTCGAACCCGCTTCGGTCTCATATTCCGTTTCGTTTAATTGGATAGTTACGGTGTGTCCACTCATGGAACGACTCCCCCTTCGGATGTCATGACGCAAAAAAACTCCGCCACAAGAAAAATGCGTCGGATAATCGAGCACATCTCTCTTATGGTGGAGTAGTCATTCAAGCATCAGTATACTCGATTGCCAATCCGCCATTAAATATAGCCATTAACGGCATGCAGATACACTGCAGGTCGCCAATGTGACCAATGTCATTGACAATATTATAACTCCGATTCCGGGGGAATTCAATGCAAGAGACGGCCCTCCTCTTCAATTTTTGACTCCCTTAAATAAGATGTATTAGTATGATAGATAGAAATGATCTAGCCAGACTATCATCGTTGACGGAGAGGGATGGCCGATGAACAAAGCAGCCGCATTCAATGAACTGATCAGAAAGGTTCGCAAGGATTTGTTCAGCAAAGGTCCCGAACGCATTCATACGACTTTCGTTGATAATATGGTCATCTGCATGCTTTACGGCAATATGACTCCGACCGAAAAATTTATCGCCAGCGATCCCGCCGGCAAAGATATGGTTCATGCGGCGCGAACCAAAATGATTCAACGGGCGTATATGACGGATTTTACGGAACAGCTGGAGGAGCTGATGGGAACCCGACTCGTCCATCTATTTGCCGATATGAAGGTCGAAGAGGATATCGCCATGTCCGTTTTCGTGTTTGAGGATAACGTTCAGAAATAATGTCGTCCCTCTTATAAGCCAAGCTCTGTAAGACCCGGATAGTCGTCGGGACGGCGCCCAAGCGGCCAGCGATATTTCCTCTCTGCTTCGCTTATCGGCTTGTCATTGATCGAAGCGTACCGGAGCCGGTTCAAGCCGGCATCATTAAATTCCCAGTTCTCATTCCCATAAGATCGGAACCACTGTCCGCTGTCATCATGCCACTCATAAGCAAAACGGACGGCGATTCGGTTGCCGTTAAAAGACCAAAGCTCTTTGATGAGCCGATAATCCAATTCTTTATTCCATTTACGCGTAAGAAAATCGATGATTTGTTTTCTGCCAACCGGAAACTCGACACGGTTACGCCAGCGGCTGTCTTCGGAATAATCCATGGCCACCAGCTGCGGATCGCGAGTGTTCCAATCATCCTCCGCTTTGCGAACTTTCTCGATCGCCGTTTTCAGCGTAAAGGGGGGAACAATAATCTTCATACTTTTCTCCTTCTATTTGTTATTTACCCTGCAAATTTTCCATTTCAATCGAGTCATTTGTACTACTGTATGGTTCAACGGGGAAAATGTGCAATAAAAAGAGCTGGCTTCGGCGGTAAACACCTTCAAGGTGTTTATTGCCGAAGCCAAATGAACGATCGTGCCGCGTCCTCGATTGATCCTGCCGGTGCCGAACCGACAATCGCTTGCTCCGGACATGATGCAAAAGGAAAAATTGTTATCTATCGCTAACGGCCAGAAGCAAATCATCCAAAGCTCCGTCGTGATCGCGGTGCTTGGCGATCTGGAGGCAAATAAAAACACGGAAATTGTTTATGACGCGGCGGTTGAAGCCGGGCTGATACCGAACGAGGTGAGAGACCGTCTGGCTGCGCAAATAGCAGACTATTACCAAGATCCCCAATTCGCTCGTGATTCAGCATTCAGCAATGCCGGTCTGTTCGCTATGCAACTGATGTTAACGGCAAAGGCGCTGGGTTATGACACGTGTCCCATGGTCGGCTATAATCAGGAGCAATTTGTTAAATCGTTTAACGTTCCGGCTCGATATGCGCCGGTTATGCTGATTTGCGTCGGCTTGGCTGCCAAGGCCGGACGTCCTTCAAATCGTTTGCCCTTGGGTCAGTTTGCCGTGTTTAACCCATTCTAACAGGGATACTTTGCACAATGGACAAGCCTTAATCGAGCAGGAGGAGGCGTCTAACCTCCGTCCTCTCAGTCGAGCGACCCGGAGGAGTTTCACCTTTATCGATGATCTTACAAGTCCTTAGCAGGATCATGCCCAGTATGGGAATATTGCAAGGATCTCAGCCAAAAGTACATCAGCATCCCCGACAGCGTAATCAATCCGCCCGCAAACTGAAAGACGGAAATATGTTCTCCTAACAACAGATAAGCCAGGAGGATCGCCAGAACAGGCTCGCCTATAATGCCTACAGAAACCGTGGTTGCTCCGATGGATTTTAACAGCAGATTAAACACATAGTGCCCGAAGATCGTCGGAATTGCATTGACGCTCATCGGAATTGAATTTCGCCCATATAATGGAGGTAGAATTCATCTTTGAAAAAGCGAAAAGAGGGAAAATACCTTGGCGTTAACCATTCGGAAGCAGGCAAGCAGCAGCCCGGAGACACCTTGTACGTTCCGGGTCGAGCTCTCCGCGGAAGGCAGCCTCACAACGTTAGATTTGCCTTTGTATCTGGTGTTCGTTATTGACGCGACTTCGACGATGGGCATACAGGATGTCAACAACAACACAGCGACGCGCTTCCAGGTTGCGGTTCAAGCGATTCACTCCTTCTTGGACATTATCTTTTCGGAAGAATATGCTTCCGTCGAGAAGCATATCGCCCTGGTAACGTTCGGGAACGGAGCAAGGGTACATGTCACGCAAGCCGATGCCGAAGGGAAGTTTAGCGGTTTGGTCAACCCGGCCCCTTTAACGTTGCCGGCCGGCGGCGGTGCGCCGGTGCAAGATCATTATATTGGCGCCAACAGCTACGATCCGGCGCAGGCGGCGACGGCGCTAGCCAACTTCCGGAGCGTGGCGGACAAGGCCGCTTTTTTCTATCAGGATGAAGAAGACATCGAGACGATGATCGACAATATCAGTCGTTACAGCAATACAAACGTTCAATCCGGTTTTCTCCTGGCAGGCGAGCTGTTGGAGGCGATTCCCGCCGAGGCGCACAAGCTGATCATTCTCATGACGGATGGCGAGAGCGCCGCCTCTTCCACCTTCTATGCGTATTATAATGAAGCCGATATTCCAGCCCGAATCAACGCAGCGGTTCTCGTACAAGAAGGGAACGCGCTCTTGGCCGACTACAACGGTATCCGGGCGCCCGTTACGTTCGAGGACCTGGTCCGGGAAGGAATCAACCCGAACAGCTTCGATCCGGCGGCCTTCACTCCGCTGCAAACCGTCGGTCTCAAATTGCGCGCGCTGGCCAGAAGCGAAGCTTTCTTCGCAGCCGCGACCCAATCGCTCATCGTCAATCCGTTTGCCGGCGAATGGCATAACTTCGACGGAAGAAACAGCGACAATGCGACCCGCGTACCCGCCGCGCCTAATTTGCTCGACGAGATTACGTTAAACGGCTATTACTGGTCTAACGGACGAATCGGATTCGCGGCCAATTATTATTACTACCAGCGCAGCCCGTTCTTCGCCAGGGTCGACGGCATTTGGCAATTTTCGCAATCGGCCACGGGGATTCCGATTCAACCGGTATATGAGGATGTCTTTTTTCCGCAAAGTCTGGTCGGACGCGAGCTCGAGACGGTCGTATTCGACAACTCCGAGACGGAGCTGATGATCTTCGCCACCGACGCCAAAATTTCGCAAACCCGGCTTATCGATTATTACGAGCAGACGAGCCGGAATATCTTCGCCAGCAACGAGGCCAAGCGGTTTATGATCGCCTCTTCGGAGGAGATTCGCGCCAATGGAATTCGGATCGATACGATCGGGATCGGTCATTCGGTTCTGCTGCCTGAATATCTGGATGCGACGGCGTCTTCCGGCCAAGCTTTTATCGTTCCTCTCGAGATCGCCAACGCGCAGGATGCGCTGCGTGATCAGATGATTGCCGTCACTAACGCGGAGCTCGGTTTCTTTCGCAATGTCGTTATTACGGATAGGGTTCCCCGTCGATCCGCCGGTGGTCCTTCCCAGCCGAATGACGGCACCTTCACGCTGGATGCGAATTCGCTTCAAGTGGCCTTTGTGCGCACGCCGGATAGTCCGGTTTTATTTCAGCCTGTCGATTTGAGCGGCGGGTTGGTCAGCATAACCGAGGAGGGGGACCATTATACCGTCGTGCTGCGTGCGGGAGATCTGTGGGCTCCGGAGGAAGCCGCTCTGCAGGAAGGGCGTTTCTTCAAGACGATTATCGCGTTTGATCTTACTCCGAATCCGGGCGTCATCTCCCGAAGCGGAGGGAACGTGCCCGATATTCCGGCCAACAGCGAAGCCTTCGCAAGTTGGATGGAAGCGAATGCGGAAAGGATATTGCCTTACCCTCCCGCCCTGGTGTATGTGCCCGCATTCTGCACGCCCCAGCCTCCCGCAGTGACCATCACTGTAGACCCGGACGACGTTCCTCCGGGAGGAGAGACAGCTGTCACGATCACGGTCCAAAATAGGGCCAACGTGCCCATTGTAAAGCGGCTGCACGTTCACCTTCCCGCGGAATTTCGCTATCTCCCCGGGTCTCTGGTTGTCCGCAATCGGCCGGATTCGGCAGTATCGCTTCATGATATTGATCTGGGCGTGAACCAACCTGGAGAAACGGATACGATTCGCTTCCGGCTTGCCGCACCGCTTGACAAGCGCTTCAAGCATTATACGCTGCGTGCCACCGTATGTACCGTTCTAGGCGACGTTACCGTATCTGCCGACATTCAAGTCGAAGACGAGGAAGAGTAACTTAACGCATTAAAGCCGGTCCACGCGTCAGCACGGATCCAGCTCCTGGGAAGGCTTATTGTGGCGTAGGACAAATAACTTGCAGACGTCTTAGCCTTTTTTGGGAGAATGACCCTGCCTTTTCCGCTGCTTCCCTTGTCTATTGATTTTGGGTTTCCGCAGTTTCGGATGCGTATTTCCCATTGCGGTTTGCTCGGGCAAGGAACGTTTCGCGTCCCGATACCGGACAACGGACTCCATGTGATCCAAGAACAGCAGGCGTTCCGTTTCCTCGTTTTTTTGGGGGGCACCCCGTTGTTCCTTGACATAATGCGGCTCCTCGAACTGTCCGTTCTCGCTAAAAAAAAGCATTTCTCCCAGAGATACCGGCTGTTTGACAACGAGCAGATGGAACATAATCTGATAAGCGACATTTAGCTGCGTTTGACGAAGCAAGGCCAACTCGAATGGGTTATAGCCGACTTGATAAGCGGCAAAGTAGAAAAACTCCATACGAAGCACTCTGAAGTCAATAGACGGCGCCTCCTCCCCCAGTAAGGACCAGGTGCTATTCTGCGATAGCAGGTACTCATCCCCGGCGATAACCGATTCGGGAGAACGCGTCCAGAACCGCGGCGAGTGCTCATTAAACAATTGTTTAAACTGCGGGTTAACCATATGAGAGCTTGCATGCGCATAGGGAGCGACGATACAAACTATTGCATTGTGACGGCATATCCGGTAAAGCTCCGTTAAGACCGATTGAAGGTCATCGGCATACTCCAGACTATGCGAGGCCATCACGAATTCCACAGAGTTATCTTCAAAGGGAAGCGGACGATTAAAGTCATGCACCAAATCCGTGTCCGGGTAAGCGATCCGATCTATGCCTATACAATGATCAAATTTTTGTTTTCCGCTGCCCAGATCGATTCTCACACCGACTCCCCCTTCCTCTATCTGCCTAACCCTATAGTATTCCAATTAACATCGTACCGAATATGTATTTGTCCTTATGAGTTCACCTATATTCTTCGCAGCGGCCAAACACGCCGAGAGGTGCCGGGCGGCAACCGTGATACTACAGAGGCAAGCACACTATAAACGTAGTGCCCTTGCCGACGACGCTTTCCGCATGGATTGTGCCATGACCGGCATTTACAATATTTTGAGCGATCGCGAGCCCCAGTCCGTGCCCACCGGATTGCCGCGTCCTCGATTGATCCTGGCGGTAAAAGCGGTCGAAGATGCGGGGCAGCGCTTCGGGTGCGATGCCGATCCCGCTGTCCTTGACCTCGATCATCATCATCCGTTCCCCTTTTACCGTCCTATCGGCAAGCCTGACTTGTACGACTCCGTTTTCCGATGAATATTTCACGGCGTTATCGACAAGCAGAATAAGCAGCTGCGCGAACTTCTCTTCGTCCCACTCCACAATGAAGTCAGTCGGAGCGTCCAGCTCGATGGCGATACGCTTGTTGTCCCCCAACAGCCGGAGGCGATCGACGACCTTCTCTGCCGTCAAGCCGGCATGAAACGGCGACCGGTCAAGCTCAAGCTCTCCGGAATCGGAACGGGCAAGCTGCAGTAAATCTCCCGTTAGTTTCGTAATCGATCCGACTTCCTGTTTCATTCCCGACAGGAGGTTATGGGCGAGAGGGAGAGCCGCGGCGCTTTCCTCCAGTTCTAATTGGAGCGCTTCAATCGAGGTTAGAAGCACGCTAAGCGGCGTTCTTAGCTCATGCGAAGCGTCCGCTGCAAATTCCTTCTGTCTCGCGTAGGAGCGAGCGATCGGGACCATCGCTTTGCGGGACATCCAATAACTGAACCCTAAAGCCAATAAAAAGAACAGAAGCGCCATGCCGACCAGCAGAATGAGCAGCCAGCGAAACAAGTTGTGTTGGAACGTAACCTCTTTCCCGATATATAACACGCTGCTTCGATCCCCGTTAAACGCCAGTTCGCGGGCCGTAACCAAAAATTGCGCATCGTGGGCCGACGCGCCGCTGAAGGTCTGCATCGAGATTCGCGTATAATCGTCCCGCGCGAATTGTCCTTGCGAGATCGCCTGCATCACTTGCTCGCGCAGTTGAGACTGAATTTCGCCGCCCAACTGGACATGCCCGCCATCGCCGATCAAATAATAGAACGACTGATCGTTGCTGATCGAGAAAGCATCCTCTACATCGCGAGGGGGCGGACGGGTCGAATCGCCGCCTTGCCCGCTCCATTGCTTCAGCGCTTGGAATTCGCTATCGGCGACTGCGCCCAGAGCGGATCGCTGCTCGCTCCAAATCACCCCGTACAGCAGTGCATACACGGCGATAATGAACAGGCTCAGAAATAAAATCAGCATGCCGCTGTATTGAAGCGTCAGCTTATTACGCGTCATGGCGAACAGATCGCCGTTTGCCGTCCGCCTTTTTATCCCCCATTTAGGCTTCAATGCGATACCCAACGCCTCTCACGCTCCTGATGAGCTCCTGCGAAGAGGACGCTCCGAGCTTCTTGCGAATCAATTTGACGGTCGCGTCGATCGTCTTCAAATTCACCTCGGCGTCGAGCCCCCATACTTTGTCCAATATCACTTCCCGCGCCAACGTCAGCCCCTTATTCTGAACGAGCAGATCCAATATTTGAAACTCGCGGGGAGACAACTTCATTTCTTCGCCTCCGTTCCTGACGATCTGGTTGTTTCTGTGCAGCTCCAGATCGCCGATCCGGATAACGTCCTCTTGAAGCGGGACGAACGTTCTGCGCGTCAATGCCCGCAGCCGGGCGAGCAGCTCCTCGATCTCGAACGGCTTCACCAAGTAATCGTCGGCCCCCGCATCGAAACCTGCAACGCGATCCCGCAGCGCATCCTTTGCCGTCAGCATCAGAATCGCCCCGGCATACCCGAGCTTGCGCAGCTTTGCGCAGATGTCGCGGCCATTCCCCTCCGGCATCATCCAATCGAGGACGACCACATCGTAGCTGGAGGCGGTCGCATAATCGTAAGCGTCACGGCCCGTCGTCACCCAGTCAACCGTGCAGCCGGCCTTTCTCTTGATCATGTGCGAGGTTAACTCGCCTAACCGGACATCGTCTTCCGCCAGCAATATTTTCAAGGCGATTCCCCTCTTTCCGAATCTCTAAAAGTATTTTCGATAGAGCTCGCGCTTTCACTATATTTTCACCAAATCCGGGTAACATCGGGATCAAGCAAGAACAAACCCACGATGAAAGGAAGAGGATGAACATGAAAAAGACGGCAAAATGGATGGCGGCTGCGTTGGCGGCTGTGGTAATTATCGGCGGGGGGACTGCGCTTGACCGTTCCAATCACACGATGGCGGCTCCTTCCGGACAGAACGATTGCGGTGCGGGAGGCACGGGCAAAACGCCACCGCCGCCGCCAAACGGAAACGAAGGGCAGCGCAATCCAGATCAACCCCGCCCGCCTAAACCATCCGGAACCGGCGCAGGAGGCCAAGCTGCCGCCCCGGCCCCCGGCAACTTGACTACGGTCACCACAACCGAGGACGGCACCGTTTCCGTCACTGTCTCGGGAGGTTACGAGACCGATCCGCAAGATCATGGCCGCCCCGTCGTTCTTATTGCTGCCGCCCTCGGGGTTCCGACCGAAGTATTCCGCGAAGCGTTCAGCAGCGTAACGCCGGCCGAACTGAGCAGCGGCGGCCCGACCGCCCAGGAGGCGCAGAGCAACAAAGCCGCGCTGTTGAAGGTGCTGGCTCCTTACGGCATCACCAACGACAGATTGGACGAAGTATCCGATTATTATCGGTATAACGGACAGCAATCGCAAACCTGGAAGATCGTCCCGGCAACCGCCGCCGCGATCGTGGAAAACGGCGTCGTAACGGGAATCTCCATCACGAACCCCGGCTCCGGCTATTCTTCGGCGCCCACGATCACGATTAAAGGTCCGAATGGCACGATAACGGCAAAGGCGACGGTTTCCTACTCCAAAGACTTTGCGAAAAACGGAAGCCTCTCCTCCGTCACGCTCCAATAGCCTCACGGCATTGGACAACCCTCGAACGAAATTAGTAATCTCCTGCGCAACCAGGAGGAAGGCGAGTCAAGCGGGATAAGGAAATCCTTGCCGCAAGCCTCGGCGCATGCCGAGAGGCGATAGAGCGATGTGGAGGTCATAGGCAATGGAAAAAAAGTTTCTGGGCAAAGCGTTAATCGGAAAACAGGTCGCCCAAGACATTACGGACAAAAAGGGCGTGCTGCTGATGAGATCGGGAACGGTGTTGACGGAAGCGAAAGTAGCTTTGCTCCAAAAATATCACATCGTTCAAGTGTTCATAAAAGAGTGATTCGATTGCTTGGCAGACGACGCTCGGGAAAGCCGAGAGGCTGTTCAGCCACGAGGATGTATCGTCGAGCAGGCGGGGGCGGCCAGCCCCCGTCCTCTCGCCTGCCGCAGCTCTTCGCCTGTCTTGCACGCCAGTCAGTACCGCCGCTGTCTATCGCAATCGCGGGCTCTTTAACTATATCTTAAGCCCCTCCGATAAAAGAATAATGAAAGAAATGCACACAAAATAGCCCAAATCCGCGTCAGATAAGGGCTTGCGGGATTTGGGCAGAAGCAGGAACTCGGAGAGAACACACTCCCGTACTATAAATTTCTCTCCAACAATTCACCCAATTGTTTGGCTAACTCCTCGTGCGGAATAGGCCTTTCATTCCTGAACCACCATTCCACGACCTCTACATAGGCTGCCGATACAAATCGAACAAGGATGTCTTTCCTTAATCCCTTGTTTTTCCCCTTCAATACGTCTACTTCCACGCCAAATTCTTCGATCAGGAAATCGAGGTACCGATTCCGGAAATAAGGCGCGCCTTTGCTCGCCAGCATCATCGAAAAGAACGAGAAGTTATGTTCAAAATAGTCGGTGCAGATTAAAGTGGACTCGATATAATCCATCTCCGCCGCATCCGCGCAAAGTCTCCGAAGCTCAAGAATATGCGTTTCAATCAGCTTATCAAGCAGATCGTATTTGTCCTGATAGTGCAAATAGATGGTTCCCCGGCTTACATTCGCCCGATCGGAAAGATCCTGGATTGTAATCTCATCAAAGTTTTTTTCAGACATCAGCTCCAGAAGCGCCTTTTTTAACGCTTCTTGCGATTTGGCTATCCTTCTGTCCACTTTAGGCATGGATCGATCACCGTACTTTCCGCTATTCGTCCACGGCAAGCACTCGCGTACACATTCGATGCTTCCGTTGGGAACGTGGAATTTTGAATCCCTTATAATTATAGACAGATGTCCGATATTCTATCAATATATAGCTCTCCTTCGAGCATCGAAAGGAAGCCGTTTAGTTCATCCTTTGAAAGTATAGTAGGATTAGACCGCTCAAGCGGCATTTTCAGCGATTACAGTGACGCAGACGCCGGCTTTTTAATCAGGAACACGTAAGCGATAACAGCCAATACACTGGTCATAAAAATCGTGATTCCGAAAGGCACGGCGGAATTTTCCCCAGCAAGTCCCACAAGCGGAGAAGTGACCGCCCCCAAGGCAAATTGCAGCGTACCCAATACGGCGGCAGCGCTCCCGGCGATACGACCTTGCGATTCCATCGCCAGCGTAAAGGAAACCGGGCCAATAATACCGATCGATGCTGCGAATAAAAAGATGGAAATAAACAACGCAAAGAACGGCCCGTGCGCTAAAACAATAACCAAAATAGCAGCCGTAGTGATGAAAGCTACCTGCAATCCGATCCGAAAAATATGGCGCTCCTCCATCCTTCCGGCCAACCGTTTGACGAGCTGCGAACCCAATATGATCCCGAGGCCGTTCAAGGCGAACAAGACGGAAAACAATTGAGGCGAGATGCCGTACCTATTTTGATAAATAAACGGAGTTCCGGCGACATAGGCGAACACACCGGAAAACAAAATGCCGTTGACAAGCGCATAGCCCATAAAGCTCCGATCCCGCACCAAGGAACCATAGTTCCTTAACACTTCCCTGAAGTTGCTTGGGATACGCCGTTCTGCAGGCAAGCTTTCTTTGATTCCCCATACCGTCACACCCGTCAGGAAAAGTCCCAGCACCCCCAAAAATATGAATACGCCAATCCAGGAGGTGAACGTCGTCACCGTACTGCCGGCCGTAGGGGAAATCAACGGAGCGATGTTGCTGATCATGGTCAGGAGCGACATGAATTTGATCATTTCTACGCCGTTATACCGGTCACGAACAATGGCACGCGAGATCACAAGCCCTGCGGAAGCGACGAACCCCTGAATAAAGCGCAAGGCGATAAAAAGACCGATGTTCGGCGAAAAAGCGCAGGCCAGGGAAGTCAGCAAATAAAGAATCATGGAAATCAACAAAGGTTTGCGTCTGCCATGGACGTCGCTTAAAGGGCCTGTGACAAGCTGCCCTATCCCCAGGCCTAACAAGCTCGCCGTTAAGCTTGCCTGGATCATCGATGCATTCGTGCCAAAATAACTCATCATTTGCGGAAGCGATGAAAGGTACATATCGACCGTAAACGGCCCCAAGGCGGAAAAGGCGGATAACATCAAGGCAAACAGAACGGAATGATTATTGGTTTTTGCATTCATTTCGATAACTCCTAATTTTAGAAATAGCGGCTGATACGCTTATCTTTTACCATTCGATTAATTTTCAATAATGAACGGATGTCCATAATTATATTAGGTTATAGAATATCTGCAATTGTTAATTGCGCTTGATTTGTTAAGTAATGAACGAATAACGATAATGTGTTAAGCAAATGAAGCAAACGAAAAGCTCTTGAATTCGTCCTTACGACGATTCAAGAGCTTTTTGCTTGTAATCTTGTTCGGCAATGTGCTGCCTAGCCGAACTAGGTACGAGCTTCCAAGGAGTTGCGGTAGGCATTTCCTTCTATTGGTTTATACGGTTCCTTCAGTCGCTTGATGTCCGTCTTGGGAGGGAAGCCAAATAGACGCGAATATTCACGACTAAACTGGGATGCACTTTCATAGCCGACTCGATAGGCCACTTCAGTGGCATCCGCCGACTCCATCAATAACAGGCTCCGGGCTTCCTGCAATCGGAGCTGTTTTTGATATTGAAGCGGGCTCATGGCGGTAATTTCTTTAAAGTGTCTATGGAACGAAGAAACACTCATATTAGCGACCTCGGCAAGCTCTTCAATTCTTAACGGCTGATCGTAAGCTTGAGTCATTTGATCGATTGCCGCGCGAATTCGATAAGCATTGCTTCCTTCCACTGCAATCTGCGCAAGTGTGGGACCATAGGGGCCTTGAAGGAGCCGATACAGGATCTCTTTTTTATGAATGGGAGCCAGGAACGGAATGTCTTCGGGAGAATCGAGCAGTTGAACCAATCGGAGGGCAGCGTCCAACATGATCAGCTCGATCTGACCGACAAATAAGGCACGTGAAGTATTAATCTGCGGATGGGCATGAATTTGAATGGCATTCAGCACTTCAAAAATTTCATTTTCGTTAAACTCCAGCTTTAAACTCAAATACGGAAACTCGGGTGAAGCCTCTACAACCTGTCCGCTGACCGGAAGATTCACCGAAGTGATCAGGTAATCGGAAGGACCGTATTCCAGGCGTTCTTCGGCCAGATGGAGCACTTTCAGCCCTTGAGCAACAAAGCAAAAGGATGGTTTGTACACGCGATGAACGGGTTCGCCGAGCTTATCCGAACGAATAAGATACAGAGAAGGGATCGCCGTCGTCATTACTCCTGCCTCTTTACAATGCCGATTGATCAGACGAATAAGGCTGTCCTGTCTTCTCCTTATTTCGTCGTACATAGACTCCCTCCTCGACGGTTTGCTTTTTATTATTATATGCCTTTGAGAGGATTAGGCAATGATTTAAGACAATTTCGATATCAAATCCAGGCCTGGAGATTCATAATAGAGTCCAAGCCGATTTGCGAATATTTTTAACGGAGGGATTCGGATGCAAAAGGTCATTTTGAACAATGGCGTTGAAATGCCTATACTCGGTTTCGGTGTTTTTCAAATTCCCGAGCCAAAAGAATGCGAACAGAGCGTTCTTGACGCTATTATGGCTGGCTACCGTCTGATTGATACGGCTGCGTCCTACTTAAACGAAGAAGCAGTGGGCAGAGCGATTAGACGAAGCGACATTCCCAGAAATGAACTGTTCGTCACAACAAAGCTCTGGGTGCAAGATACGGGCTACGAACGTACAAAACAGGCCTTTGAAAAATCGTTGAGAAGACTGCAGCTCGATTATTTGGATTTGTATTTGATTCATCAGCCCTACGGCGATGTGTATGGCTCTTGGCGCGCGATGGAGGAATTGTATCGGGAAGGAAAAGTTCGCGCAATTGGGGTCAGCAACTTTCATGAGGATCGGTTGATTGATTTGATCCTTCACAATGAAGTCGTTCCCGCCGTAAACCAGGTTGAGACGCATCCGTTTAACCAACAAATCGAAAACGCCGACTTCATGAAAGAGAATCATGTCCAAATCGAATCCTGGGGACCTTTCGCCGAAGGGAAAAACAATTTGTTCCACAATGAAGTGTTGGTGTCCATTGCTGAAAAACATCATAAATCCGTTGCTCAGGTGGTTTTACGCTGGCTCATCCAAAGAGAAATCGTTGTCATTCCAAAATCCGTTCGCAAAGAAAGGATTATTGAAAACTTCGATGTCTTTACGTTTGAATTAAGCCAAGAGGACCTGGATCGGATTGCAACATTGGATACGAAGCAAAGCCTTTTCTTCTCGCATCGGGACCCCGAAAGAGTGAAATGGATCGGAACCCGCAAGCTTGATATTTAGATAAAACGGAGCATTAAAAATTTCGGTCCGGCAAGCTTACATCCACTTCTACGCCATATTCTTGAATGGACATCCTTAACGACACCTTCTTTTCGTTTATAGGCAATTTTAGCTGATCTGTTTAATAATCCACACATCGTGAAGAAATGACTATTGCAAGCCTTACCTTTCCGCTTACAATTATAAACATGAGTTGTTTAATCGATCAATGTTCAATTTCTCAGAAAGCGAGGGGCAGTAAATGGATTATACAAAACTCGGGAATACCGGGTTGGATGTATCCCGGATTTGTCTGGGTTGTATGGGCTTTGGCAACGCAGAAAAAGGACATCATCGTTGGGTGCTTGATTGAGGAGAATACGCGTCCAATCCTAAAAAAAGCTCTGGAGCTTGGGATCAACTTCTTTGATACAGCGAATGTATACGCAGAGGGAACCAGCGAAGCAATTGTCGGAAAGGTCCTGAAGGAGCTTTCCAATCGAGACGAAATTGTCATCGCGACGAAGATACATGGACGCATGCATCCGGGGCCCAATGGCGCCGGACTTTCGCGCAAAGCGATTATGAGCGAAATCGATAAAAGCCTTAGGAGACTGCAAACCGACTACGTTGATTTGTATCAAATTCATCGTTGGGATGGCAGCACGCCCATTGAAGAGACGATGGAAGCACTTCACGACGTAGTCAAGGCCGGGAAAGCACGCGGAAGATTGGCGCGCGAAGCAACAACGCACCGGGCCGAAACCGACGAAATTGCCAAACAGAAGTATGATGCAACAGCTGATGCGGATCGTCTGGTTGTAGATCGGGTTACGCGTCTGGCGGATCAGCATGGCGTTCGGCGCGCTCATATCGCGCTAGCGTGGCTGCTGCACAAAGATCCGGTAACCGCGCCCATCGTTGGCGCTACGAAAGTTGCCAGCTCGAGGACGCGAACGCTGCGCTTTCGATTAAATTAACGCTTGAAGAAATGGCATTTTTGGAAGAACCGTATGTTCCACACCGAATCGTTGGTCATTTTTGACATCATTCTGGGCCGCGGCACTTCGGAATTAACATCATGCAAAGGAGAAAAAAACATGTTTACTGAAACCTACCGCTTATCAAACGGCGTTGTTATACCCGCATTAGGGCTGGGCACCTGGCTGCTCGACGATGGACAGGCCGAGCAGGCAGTACGGGACGCGGTATCCATCGGTTATCGGCATATCGATACGGCTCAGGCTTATGGGAATGAGACTGGAGTAGGCAAGGGAATCCGTTCTTGCGGCGTCCCAAGAGAAGAACTTTTCATCACGACGAAGATTGCGGCAGAGGCAAAGGACTATGATGCGGTTACGCAATCCATTGATGCGTCTTTGGCCAAACTGGGACTAGACTACATTGACCTTCTGATTATTCACAGCCCGCAGCCTTGGAACGAGTTCCGCGAGGAAAAGCGCTATTTCGCAGAAAACAAAAAAGTATGGAAAGCGATGGAGGCGGCTTATCAATCAGGCAAAGTAAAAGCCATCGGTCTCTCTAACTTCCTGCGGGACGATATAGAGAATATTGTTGCGAGCTGCGAGATCAAACCTATGGTCAATCAGATCTTGGCGCATGTGAGCAATACACCGCTTGAGTTAATTGAGTTTTGCCAAAAGTATGACATTCTGGTCGAAGCTTATTCGCCAATCGCGCACGGTGCAATCCTTGATCACGCAGAGGTTAAGGCGATAGCCGATAAGTACGGCGTATCCGCTGCTCAGCTCAGCCTGCGCTATGATATCCAGCTTGGTCTGGTCGTCATTCCTAAGACGGCAAATCCGGATCATATGAGAATGAACGCAGAGCTTGATTTTGTGATCGGCGACACGGATATGGAGACTTTGAAGAATGTTGAGGTTATCCAAAATTATGGCGAGCACAACTTCTTTCCGGTCTTCGGGGAGAAAAATAAAGTCAATTGATCTTCCGGAGGATATCAATATTAATCGTTTATTTGGGGGATGAAAAATGGCAAAACATGAAGAAGTCAAAACCGGCGTAATTTTCCCCGCGGGGGAGAAGAACGAAGCATTTGCAAAGTATTTTGTGGGACAAAGCTATCTTAAAACGTTGGTCGCCGATCCCCAGGTTAATGTCGGCGTTGGGAACGTGACCTTCGAACCGGGGTGCAGAAATAACTGGCATATTCATCGCAACGGGTTCCAACTTTTATTGGTCACTGGAGGCGAAGGCTGGTACCAGGAAGAGGGAAAAGCTCCCCAATTCCTGAAAGCCGGCGATGTTATTGTGACCCATGATGGCGTCAAGCACTGGCACGGCGCCACAAAAGACAGTTGGCTTGAACATCTTGCCATCACTGCAGGTACCCCGGAATGGTTGGAGCCCGTATTGGACGAGGAGTATAAGAAACTTTAAAAAGAAGCATCTATCTCCTGGAAACTAACGTAGGAAGGAGATAGATGCTTCTTACAGCATTCCATCGATCATCGTTGGGGGATTAGACGGCCGTTCTCTAAATAGAGAACACGATCGCACAACGGCAGAACCCGTTCGTCGTGCGTAACCATTATGGCGCTCTTACCCCGTTCCTTTGCCTCTCCGGCAATCATCCGCACGACGTCCATTCCCCTTGAAGCATCTAGACTTGCCGTCGGCTCGTCCGCCAGCAGCACGGCCGGATCGTTCATGAGCGCTCTCGCGATAGCGACGCGCTGGCGCTCCCCTCCGGACAACTTGTCGGGATAAGCGCTCCTGCGGTGGTCCAGACCCAACTTAAGAAGCAGCTCCCGGACACGTTCGTTCGCCTTTGCCTTGTCCATATCCCCCAACTTTGCGACCAGCATCAACTGTTCTTCTACCTTCAAATACGGAATTAAGTTGGCGCTTTGAAAAATAAACCCGATCTTGTTCAGCCGTATGTCGGACAACGCCTGCTTCTCTTTACCGACGATCGCTTCCCCGTCCAGCCATACTTCGCCGCTTGCAGGCTTAAGGAGCGCGCCCGCTATCGATAGAAACGTGCTCTTGCCGGATCCGGAAGGCCCCATAACAGCGACAAATTCCCCTTCCGATACCTGTAAGCTTAGATGATCGAGCACCGTTCGCTGCATGCCGCCATCCTCGAATGCGTGCGTAATATTGCCCAGGATCATTCTGTGCCTCATGCTGCACTCCTCCCAATCGCATCCAGGGCGTCTATTTGGGTTACCTTCCAGACGGAAAGCAATGATCCGGCGAGCGACATCGCAATAAAGGCTCCGCTAGTATAAGCCAGCGTGGAGATTTGAAGCTGAAAAGGCATTCCGTCAGGCAAGACGGCTTCGATCGCTTGAACAAGCAGCGTGCTGACGATGAGACTCCCTGTTGATAATAGCAGCACTTGCAGGGCAACGCTTCGCGCCAGATACGCCGTTCGTGTGCCAATGGCCTTCAAAATGCCAAATTGACTGCTTTTCTGGATCGTGATGACATAGAAGAACACCGCTAGGACAAAGGATGAAATGATAAATAAGAAGATGATCATCATCCAAAGCGAACCCTGTTCCTCCTTGTATCCCGGGATGGCCGAAACCGCTTCCGATTTTGTAACGATCTCCGAGTCCGGGAAGGCTGTAACAAGCTGCTCCACTTGGTGCTTATTCGCTTTTACGGCAAACGCATTGTAGATCCTGCCCTCTCCGGCTCCATCGCTTCCCGGTCGCGGAGCTGTTTTCAACTGTAGCTGCTCCCAATCCTGCTCATTCAGAAATACCGCCGGCGAATGGCTGAACGATTCATGGCTGACAAAACCGGTTACCGTCCATTTCAAGCCGGAAGTCTGATCGACCAGAACGGCGCCAAGACCAATTCCCGAATCCTTCAGCTTGCGATCCACCACTACTTGCCCACTCTCGTCCGATGTGATTGCTGTACCTTCGGTCACCTTGGGCATCAACCAGCCCTCCGGATTTATGCCAAGAAGCGTCACGTCCAGCTTGCCGGTCGTCCCTTCCGCCATCATGACAGTCATTTTGACGCCAAGCGGCTGCACGTTCTCCTGTCCCGCGATCAAGCCCGCTTGTCCCCCTACCTCTTCGTTAAGCTGCGAACGGGTAAAGCGATGATTCGAATTCTTCTCCATAATAAAATGCGTAGCGCCCATATTTTGAATCGATGCCGCGTTATCGTAGGCGAGCCCTCGAGCAAGCCCGGTAACGAACAGCACCAAGAAAGCGACGAGCAGCATAATTATCGCAATTAGCGAATAACGGACTTTAGCGAACCTCATTTCTCGAATGGCCAGATACATCTTGCTTCCCTCCTCTTGGATGTCTCCAGTATAGGAAGCGAATATAAATGGCGCATAAATAACAAATTACAATTTGGGAAGCGTCACCGTAAAGCGGGTCCCTGCCCCTGGCGTGCTGCTCGCTTCGATCGTTCCCTCGTGCAGCTGCAAAATCCTCTTCACGATGGCCAGCCCCAAGCCCGTCCTGCCCGAAGAACGTTCTCGCGCGCGATCAACACGGTAAAAACGATCGAAAAGAAAGGGTAAATGCTCGGGAGCTATCCCTTCTCCCGTATCCGAAATAACGACGCGGGTATGCGACTGCATATCCTCTGCGTACACTTCGATACTGCGGCCTGACGGAATATAGTTCACCGCATTGCTCAACAAATTTGTCCATACTTGCATCAGAAGCACTTCATCGCCATGAACCGAGATGGTTTCCGGAACGGATAGCTTAAGCAGCAAATTCTTCTCTTCCAGCTGCCATTGCAGTATTTCTGCGGCTTGACGGATATGACTGCGCAAGGAAAAACGCTTTTTGTTCAGCGCCTCTTCTCCTTGTTCCAGTGTAGAAAGCAGCAGAAGCTGTTTGCTCAGCATGGAGAGGTGACGGCTCTCCGCTTCCACAATCGATGCATATTGGAGGCGTTCCTCCTGCGGCAAATCGCTTTGTGCCAATACCTTGGCGAATCCTTGAATGGAGGTAAGCGGCGATTGGATCTCATGCGAGACATTCGATACAAATTGCTGGCGTGCCAGATCGACCCGCTCCAGCTCCCGGCTCATTGTCATAAAATGCCCAGCTAGCTGACCGATCTCATCCCTTCTTCTCGTCGTCAGCCGAAGATTATAGTTCCCTTGGGCAAGGCGTTTGGTCGCTTCGGTCAGCCGTGTAATCGGCTTGACGATATAGCGGGTACTGACCAAGAAAAACAAGATGCTGATAATGATGGTCAGCAATCCGACCAACGCGAAGAAGGTGCGAAGCTCGCCGAACTGCAGCAGGACATCCGGCCGTATAAACAAGGCGAGGGTCTTCCCGGACGCTTGGACGGGCACGCCTACCGTATTGCTTAAATGATTCTCGAAGAAGCCGGTGATGAATGGCTTATTCGGAAATTGCGCCACACCGTGGTAGATACCGCCGTCAAGAACAATCCTGATGTTATGCTGGTTCAGATCTTGCTTACGGAAGCTCCTTCCATAGAAATGCGATTCTTGTTGCCCATCCGTCAAATAGATTTCGTATCCTAAAGCCGCTGCATTTCGAAGGTATGGCTCCATGCCCGAAGGATCGAGTTCAATAAAACGCTTCATATTCTCGGCAATGGATACAAGCTTCGCGTCGTTATACGGTTTAAGCTTTATGTGGTAGTAAATATTCGAAGCGAGGAACCCCAGCGTACTGCTGGCGAAGATAACGGCCAATGTGATCAGAAACACGCGGTAGTATAGACTTTTCATTTGTCCCTCACCACAATCTTGTAGCCGATGCCTCGAACCGTCTGGATAACAAAGTCATCCGCGTAATCGGCAAACCGCTGGCGCAACCTGTTGATATGCACATTAACCGTATTGTCGTCTCCTTCATAATTCTGGCCCCATACGAGACGGATCAAATCGTCGCGGGAAAATAGTCGCCCCGGGTACTGTGCCAGTTGGGCCAACAATTCAAATTCTTTCATCGGCAGTAAAATAACAGATTGGCCGTCATTCACTTCAACGTTTTTGCGATCAATGGTAATACGATGCATCCGAATGAGATCATTCGACGCCCGATTATAGCGGCGGAACAGCGCCTTGACCCGGAAGAGCAGCTCTTCCGGTTCGAAAGGCTTGGTCACATAGTCGTCCGTTCCTTTTAGATAGCCTTGTTCTTTATCCGACAGCTGGTCTTTGGCCGTAAGCAAAATAATCGGGATGTCGTAGCGCTGCCGAATATGCTCGCATAACTCAAACCCGTCCATGTGCGGCATCATCACATCAATAATCGCGATGTCGATCGGGGAACGTTCCATCACCATTACCGCCTCGGCTCCGTCGCAAGCTTCATGTACACTGTATCCTTCACGGGTCATGACATAACGCACCAGCGCTCTAATATTTGAATCATCGTCTGCCAGCAGCAGATGGTTCAACATAATCCCCCTCCCCTGCATACTAGAGGGAAGCAAGCGAAGCGGAATCTACGTCCGCTAGGCTATCCCCAATCTGTTCTTCAACTCGCCAATAATAGACGAGCCCGCATCGTTTTGGGAGTACAGATTTTTCGTAAACCCAACGGCAAGATCTTGCCCGGGGTCGGCGAAAGCGATAGAGCCTCCATATCCGCCATGCCCGAATGCCTCGAGACGAGGTCCTATAATGGAGTTCTCTTGCCCGACCTCATATCCCATTCCTCTGGGCAGCAGAACGCCATCCTTCAATCTTAACGGCGCCGTCGCAAGCTTCATCCGCGAATTCGGCAGCAGTTGAACGCCGTCAACCCCTCCGGGAAGCAAAGCGGCATAATGCCGGGCTATCGAGCGGGCGGACATAATGCCATTGCTTGCCGGAACGCAAGCCCGCCTGGCGGCCGGCGTATTCATCCATTCATGCAGCGGACTGATCCATGCGGGGATGGCTTGAGGGCGGTCTTCATCGACGCTCGGCGGAACGAAACCGGGTTCTTCAAGGAGGGCCACCCGATGCTCCATCCCATCCGGCAAGCCGACATACATATCCGTTATGCCAAGCGGATCGCAAATATCTTCCTTCAGGATCTGGGAGAAGGCGCGTCCGTCGACCCGGCGTGCGATCTCCCCCAGAATCCAGCCATAGGTAATCGCATGATATTCCATATGCTCGCCCGGAGGCCACTGAGGAGTAAGCCGGGCAATCTCCGCGCACATCTTGTCCCAATCGCTAAGATCCGCCACGCCGATTCCTGTCGGCATGTGCGGAATGCCGGTCGTATGGTAGAGCGCATGCCGGATCAATGCCTCCTCCTTCCCGTTCACGCCGAACTCGGGCCATATGTCGCCGATTTTCGCATCATAGTCCAGTTGTCCCCGTTCGGCAAGCAGATGGATAACCGTCGCCGCAACGCCCTTCGTTGTCGAGAAAACCGGGAACAGCGTATCGCCGTCAACCGGCGTTCCGCTTGCTTGGTCGGCGATCCCGGCAAAAGCGTCGACGATAAGCTCGCCCCGGTAATAAACGGCCAGCTGCAGCCCCCGTTCGCTGCCCTCCCGGACTTTTTCCTCCAAAAAAGTCTGCATCGCATGCTGTATATCTCTCATTCGCCATTCCTCCTCGAGCGTATGTCCTTCATCCGTTCCTTGCCCAAGAGCTCTTTTAATGTGAAATCGAAACTGAAAAATCATTTAAAATCATAGCATAATTTGATTTAATGAAGAATAGATGAACCCTTTGTGCGACCGTGAAAAAGGAAGGAGCAGCCTATCATGTCGGCAACTATATTGATTATCGACGACGATGCGGATTTTCAAGAGATGATTCGATTGTTTTTGGTTAACGAAGGTTTTCGGGTCGCGGAGGCTTTGAACGGCAAACAAGGCTTGTCCATGCTGCAGCGACAAATCCCCGATCTTATCCTATTGGATTTGCAAATGCCCGACGTTGACGGCGCAACCTTGTGCAAACGCATCCGCCAAACCTTTAATCGCCCTATTCTATTTCTATCGGGAAACAAACAGCAGGAACATATTCTGAATTCTCTCGCGTCCGGCGGCGACGACTATATTACGAAACCCTTTGATCCTTTGGAGCTGGTGGCGAGAATCAAATCCAATTTGCGATGGAGCGCACAGATCGCGGCTACGAAAATAAGCGGCCAAAGGCTGTCTTATCCCGGATTGGAAATCGACTTGGAACGAATGACCGTTGCAGTGAATCAACGTCCGGTAACTTTGCTGGCCAAAGAACTGCACTTGCTGATTACGTTCGCCCAGAATCCGCATAAAGTCTTTCATCCGAAGCAGCTGTACGAGCGGGTTTGGAACGATCCTGCCAGTTATTCCATCGACACCGTAAAGGTCCATATTTCTCAATTGCGCCGAAAAATCGAATCCAATCCGGCGCATCCGAGCTATATTCGAACCGTCATCGGTTTTGGGTATAAATTCGATCCGAATCCGGACGCGGTACATTCGCGGGCAACTTGAAGCAAAATCGGCTGCCTTGGCCCGGCTGGCTTTCCGCCCAAATGGAGCCTTTATGGCGTTCGACGATCTCCTTCGCGATCGCAAGCCCGATTCCGCTTCCGCTCAGCTTACTGGCGGGATCTATCATGACCGCGCGATTAAATATCGTTTCGAGATACTCCGGGGCCATCCCTTCCCCTTCATCCTCCACGCATACAAGGACTTCCCCGTTTTCCGAATTCGCTTGCAGACGGACAGTCCCCCCTATCGGAGAAAATTTGCATGCATTGTGCACCAGATTGGCAAGCACGCGGCTTATCTCGTGAGAATGAATCGATACCATAGTAGCCGAATCTACCAAAACCGAAGCTTGCTCATGCAGATCAGCCATGCGGATCGTTGCAGACGACGATTCGAATTCGCGCCGGATCCAATCCGCGAACGGAATCGTTTCCAGAGTCGCGATTTCTGGAGGAGAACGTTCGAGGCTGCTTAATTCAAACAAATCGTCGATAAATTTATTGATATAAAGAACTTTATCGTACAAGGTATTCAGAAATCTGGCCTTCGCTTCCGGTTCGATTTCGATTCCATGCAGGATTGCCCGGATTCCGCCTTGTACGACCGCAAGGGGTGACCGAATGTCATGGGAGATGTTCTGCAGCAGCTCGTTGCGCGTTTGATGCCTTTGTTCGTTCAGCTCGTTCTGCCGCAGCGCGCGTTCTTTATCCATGCGGGCCTGCCTTAATTGGTAGGACAGCGCAATCGCGAACATCACATATTCGGCAATCGATCCAATCTGGAAGCCATAGTGGGTAAGAAAGCTTTCCTGCATCAAGCTGTAAGTGTTCAGTATCGTAGGCGCAGCGAATCCAAGGAACGGAATTGCCGCCAAAATGACGTATCGCGCTGCCAGATTGCCTCTCCATATGCACCAGACGGTGCTGACGACAAGCAGCAGGGCAAACAGGCTTTCGTACAGGATGGCCATTGTCGCATATCCCGGCCAATGCAGCAGCGAAGCGACCAATACGAGCGGGGACACAATATTCAACAGCCGATAGACAACAAACATGCGCGGAGCATAGGTCCGAAGCTGCCAAATTTGACCCAGGAACAAAAGCCCGAACCAGAGACAGGAAATAAAGAAAAAGTAGTCGATCCCTTCGTAATTGCCGAATACGCGCAGCAAGAATGTCATTGCCCGGTTTTCCTCGCCCAGGAACTCTTTCAAAAGTCCGTTCCACACGAGCTGCGAGATGCTGAAGCACAGGATATACATAGAGTAATAGAAGTACACGGCAATCCGGTTAAAAATAAACATGGACAGCATATAAGCAGCCATCATCAAGACAAATCCGTAATAAATGCCGAAAAACACGTAGTTATGCTTCAGCTTGCCAAGGAAAGTGCCGTTATCCATCAATTCGATCGGAATAATCATGGACCCGTTGATTTTGCATCTGATATAGATGTCCACCGGCACGTCCGCAGGCAGATGGATGTAATACGACGTGAAATGTTCGTTTACTTTCTCCAGGATGCCGGATTGGCTGGCGCCGGTGGCATGCTTGTCGAAAACATACAAGCTGAACTGTTCAATGACCGAATTGTTCACGCGAATCACCCACTGATCGCGGGAGGTATGATTAACGACCGACGTTCGGACCCAGTAGGTTCCGGCAGTTAGCCCGAAAGCGGATTTCCCTTCAGCGGGCTGGAAGCGTTCCGCCACGGCAGCGGTTTGCACGTCCGCGAATGTCAACCTCCCCTCCTCGTCAGCCAAAACATCCATTTGATCGTTTACGGAATAGTTGTCCGTATTCTCCTGCAGTTCGATAACCTTGCCGTAAGATGGCGCAGAAGCCGACGGAGCAGCAAGCATACACACCGCGGCAACGCCTCCGGCTAGCAAAAAAATGGAGAGAGCGAAAAACCAATTACGTCCGATAATCGCCTGCTTATTTTCCAATGGACTACCCCCGCCATGAACCGTCATTTGCGCCGCTCTTGCTTTCGTTCTCTCCCTTTACTTCTTACCTGCAAAACCATTCCCGTTCATTTCTTTTCCAAATCGCCGCCTTCATTCCGACAGCACGACTGGCTCGACTAAGTTTTCTATATTTTGTCCCCTTGCACCTGAATATCATAGTCTTTCCACTTCTCTCCCCACCCCTGCATGGCGTAGTACACCTGGAGGAAATCCATTCCCTTGTCTGTCATGGAGTACTCGACGGTTACAGGTACGGTTGCAAACACCTGGCGGCGAATGATGCGGGCCTGTTCCAAGGAACGCAATACTTCCGTTAGCGATTTGGTGCTAATGTTGCCTAAGCCTCTTCTCAGTTCATTGAATCGTCGAGGAGCTGTAGCTAGCTCGCCAATGACCCAGAATGACCACTTGCTCCCCATCACCTGCATGGCTTCACCCAATGAGGCGGAGCATTCTTCTTTCTGGCTGTCTGTATACATGACATTCACCTCGCCAATTACTTATAGTAAGCAGCTTCATTAAAGCAAACTAAATAAGAAAAAAGTGCCTTCTTCAACCCTATAGTTGATTCCATTATACTTCATAGTAATTCAATTATGAGAAACGGCCTAAATCGTTGGGGGGTAAAATCATCATGCGTACGATTGTAATAGCCGGAGGAACCGATGGGATTGGAAAGCAATTAGCCTTACAATTTATACGTAATGGGGAACATGTCATTGTTATCGGTCGTAGTTCGAAGAAAGGCGAGGATTTGCGACTTGAGGCAGCAAAGTTAGGCGGAAAAGACAGGTTCTTATTTCTCCAAGCAGATTTAAGCCTTGTTTCGGAAAATATTCGGATCGTCCAACAGGTAAGTGAAAGCGTAAATCACATCGATCTACTCCTTCTTTGCGCGCAATCCCAGAAATACAGCAAAGCGTATCGGGAGACAACAGATGGATTTGAGCAACATTTCGCATTGTATTATTTGAGTCGATTTATTCTCAGCTATCAATTTCGAGAACTGCTTCGGAACAGCGCGGCCCCTCTTGTTATCAACGTTTGCGCTCCGGGCGTGAAGGGGGATATCCAATGGGGAGATTTGCAACTTCGAAACCAAAGACCATTTAATAGTATTAAAGCCATTATGCATGGCAGCAGACTCAATAATCTGCTGGGTGTGGCCTTTGCCCAAAGCGCTGAAGATACGAATATCAAATATGTATTATTCAATCCCGGAGCCGTCCAAACAAAAGGGGCGACGGAAGCATTCGATCACAAGCTGATAAAAACATGGGTCAAGCTCATGTACAAAATCATCGGACTGCCTGTTCAGAAAGCCGTAGACCCCGTCCTTCATTTCGTACAGTCGCCGCCAGAAGAATCGCTAACCGCTTATAAACAAAACAAAAGATTAAATATTGCTCAAGTTATACGAAACAAAGATCAATCCGAAAGACTGCTTCACCTTACACTAGAATTAATTAAGCGCAAACACGGAAACTTCAAGATCTGCTAACGTGTATATCGGGCTTCCGCCACCACCTCCTATGTTACAGCGGTATTTAGAACATCGGCTTAATGACCATCAGTACGGTTACCGCCAGGGACAGCAGTTGGGCAGTCGTCTCCATAGGCGAAATTCTCCGCATTGCCAGCCTGACATCGGCGGATAATTCATGGCCTTGCCTTTCCGAGGCGAGTTGGGCGAGCCGTTTTGTACGCGGTTCGATTAAACCGACAATGGTGACGATTAAGATCAGCGATAATAGAATGGAGAGATTTAGCCACATTTCAGAGAACCCCGTTTTGGCAATCACCATTAGCCAAATACCGGTCAGTACGAGTACCGTGCCGCCGATTTTAGAAAACAAGGCAACCTTGGACGTAATGTCGAAAATAAAGCGAAGCTGGTCCGTCGTTTTGGCCGATCTGCGGATAATAGGCACCACGAAGGCTGAACCGATCACCGCTACCGCAGCGAATATATGCAACACTAGCAACCATCCGTACAAACGATCAACTCCTTTTTAGTGAATCGGCATCTCGTTCCGATAAGCGAGACCGTATGAACCTTAACCACGACGATCTCTATTTCATCAATATTTTCAGCAGAAGATCAACTTCCTGTGTCCAATCCATTCCGATTACCTTGGCGTCTTGAAGTATAAGACCGTTAACAACCGAAAAATATAGAATCAATTGCTTGTAGGCATCGCCCTCCGAGAATACTCCTTCTTGCTGCCCTCGGACAAAGATCGGGATAATCTGTTCAATGGTTTCCTGTGGGGAATACCTCTCGATGGCTTCCCTCGCCTTACTCGGAACGACTTCCAACGTTAGCGCCTGTTGAACGAGCAGGAAATATAGCCTGTGGTTCTCATCCAACATTTGAAGCGTAAACGCCTTTAGTTGCTCAAGAGGCGAACCGGAGAACTTTGCGATATCCCGGATGGCTTTCCGGGATTCCTCGATCGCCTCTTCCACGAGAAGCGCAAAGATCTCGTCTTTGGATTCAAAGTAGCGGTACGATAAACCTTGGCTAATCCCGGCCTCCTCCGCTATCATGCTCATTTTCGTGCCGACGAGACCTTTTTCCGCAAATATTTTGAGAGCCGCTTTTTTGATCTGATCCTTGCGTTCTTGTTCAGATTGCATTTTTTCTATTCTTGGCATAGGTTATCCCTCTTCCTTTTTCGTACGTCAGTCTCGCATTAAGCCTGCGACAAACGGATCTGCTCCTCGCTCGCTTCCCATAGCTTCTTCGCTGCCTCCATGTTGCTTGCCTGTGCTGACAGCGTCCCAACGCGCTTATCGACGTAGTAACGCCCGTTCTCCAAGTTCTTGTTGTCGGTATCCGCCAGCCATACCAACGTCTCTGCGCCCTTCTCGGGTGTTCTGGCGAACCACATCATTACGGTCGCCGTCATCCGGGCCATCCATCCGTTGTCCCGATTGAAATTCGTGGCGACAAGTCCGGGATCGAAGCTATACGCTGCCACATTCGTGCCTTTCAACCGTTGCGTCAGTTCTGTAGTAAACAAGATGTTCGCCAGCTTCGACTCGCCATATCGGAAATTAGGGCCGCCCTTCAGCTTCCCAAGAAAATCAAAATAACGCTTACCGCTCAGATCGTCGAAATCGATGCCTTTCCTGGCCATTTTATGGCCGTGGGATGACGTCGTAATGACACGGGCATGTTCGCTCAGCATCAGTCTATCAAGCAAAAGCCTCGTTAACAAGAATGGCGCGATATGATTGACCGCCATGGTCATCTCAATTCCATCCTCCGTCAGCTTATGATCGACGAACATCGCACCTGCATTATTGATCAGAATATCGATCTTGGGGCATTTCGCTAATATTTCGTTTGCCGCGCGGCGGATCGAACGCTGTGAGGACATGTCGGCGATGAAGACGTCCACCGTGATCCGATTACCGAAGGACGCCCGGATCCCATCCGCAACCTCGTTAGCTTTGATCGTATTACGCGCAACAATCCCCAAATTCGCCCCTCTCGCGGCTAGCTCTTGGGCAGCTGCCAATCCAATTCCGCTCGTCGCACCGGTAATCACCACATATTTTCCTCTTACATTCTGATCATTTGTTTGATGAATTCTGTCCATTCAGAATCCCTCCCCGTTATATTGAATGATCCATTCATTCACTTAATCGATTATAATGAACGGTTCATTCATTTGTCAATGGGGGGGGATGGGAATCGAGAATCTGAAACGAATCGGCGTATATGCCGGTTTTCACCGTCACAACTATAAAGCGAAAATGAAGGCACTCTGTCGAATGCCTTCTCTGCATAGCTTATCATGTTGCCTGCTTGCTACCGTCTAGCATCAAAGGTGGGGCTTCTCTCTTACAAGCTCCGTTCGGTCACTCCCGTTACCGGATCGAAGGTCAGCATCTTGGTCCCGATCTTATCGATAAAGAAGCGATCATGGCTTACCGTAATGACTGCGCCGGGAAAATGGATCAGAGCTTGCTCCATCACCTGTATGCTCGTGAGGTCCAGATGGTTGGTCGGCTCGTCCAAAATGATAACGGCCGAACCCGAGAGTAGACACTTAGCCAGCGCCACCCGAGCTTTCTGCCCGCCGGACAGATTGCCGATCGCCTTGCTCAGATCCGCCTCCGAGAATTGCAGCATAGCCAGGAATTTGTTCACCTTTTTGCGCGGAGCGTCCAGTCCCAATCCATACGTATTTACCGCGTGGCTGACGGTGTCCTTAGGATCGAGTTCCTCCCACATCCGGTTGAAGTAGGCGTAGTTGACGCCTTTCTCCCAAACAACCTCCCCGGATTCCGGCTTCTCCTGCCCGGTAAGCGCCTTAATGAGCGTGGACTTCCCGCTTCCGTTCGGTCCCACGATGACCAAACGATCTTCCTTCTGAATATCGAAGCTAACGTTCTCGAAGATCTGCCTGCCCTCGTAGGTCTGCCCGATCTCCTTCACTTCGCACAGCTTGTCCGGGAAGCGCAGCCTCTCGTAGATATCGGTAATCAGCACGTTAACGGGATGCGGCTCTATCCGCTTCTTGTTATCCGCCAGCTTCCGCGAGAGACGGTCCTTGGAACCGGATTTCCGGTTCGCGCGATTGTCGATCGCCTCGGATTCCATGAGCAGCAGCTCTTCCTCCCACTCGAACTGGCGGTCCAGCTCCTTTTTGCGCATCTTCTTCTTACGGACGTAATCCGTGTAGTTGCCTTCGTATTCCTGAAAATGATAGTTCTCGATCTCGATCGTGCGCGTGACAACCTTGTCGATAAATTGCCGGTCATGCGATACCAGAATCATGGCTCCCTTGAATCGGTACAGCCACTGCTCCAGCCATGCGATCCCTTCCATATCCAAGTAGTTCGTCGGTTCGTCGAGCAGAACGACATCAGGCAACTCGATAAGCATCTTCGCGAGCGCCGCACGGTTACGCCATCCCCCGGACAACTCATCGATTGGCTGATTGCGGGATCTGTCATTAAACCCTAACTTCGTAAGCACCGTATTAATCTCGACGGACACGTTCCAGCCATCGAGATGATCCATCTGCTCGAATAACTCCGCTTGCCTGGCCAGCAGCGCATTCATCTCGCTATCGTCGGTAACCGCACCCAGTTTATCTCCGACCTCTTGCAGTTCTCGTTCAATAAGGGCAACCTGCTCGAAGCATGCTTCCAGTTCTTGTTGAACGGACAAGCCTCCGCTAAGTTCCGAGAATTGCGAGAAATATCCGATTTGCACCTGAGGATCTATTTCTACTCTGCCGGACGTCGGCTCTTCCTTGCCCATGATGAGCTTAAATACCGTCGACTTGCCGGCGCCGTTCCGTCCAATTAGGCCAATACGTTCCCCTTGCATAACTCGAAAATAAATGTCGCGAAAGATCATGGACTCTTCATACTTCTTCGTGACGTTCTCCAACCGTATTACGCTCATGGCGATCACCTCATCCATAGTAACTTAATCAGTTTTTGCGGAAACGAGAAGGATACCCTTTCTTATAACTGAAATAATCCTACAATAGAAAGGCACCCGATTGGGTGCCTTCTCTGTAATAAAAACTTTAACCGGCTTACTTTCTAGTATTGGATCGCCGTCTGTGGCGGCGGCCAGCTCCGCCGCTATGTCCGCGAGCATCGTCCTTGGATGGCGCATTGTTAACTTTGACTCGGTCCGCCACGACCGTCGCCGGTTCCGGCTTCGTAATGGTCATCGGGTAAGGATGATCGGTAATCACCGGAATTCTCTGCTTCGTCAACTTCTCGATTTCCTTCAGATAAGGAATCTCCTCGTTTTCGCAGAACGAAATCGCGATCCCACTTAAGCCCGCACGCCCCGTACGGCCGATCCGATGTACGTAAGTCTCCGCGATATTTGGCAAATTAAAGTTAATCACGTGCGATAGTTCCTCAATGTCGATGCCCCGTGCCGCAATGTCTGTCGCCACCAGCAAGCGTGTCGCACCGCTTTTGAAGTTATTCAGCGCCGCTTGTCGGGCATTCTGGGACTTGTCGCCATGAATCGCTTGCGCAGTAATCTTCGCTTTCGTCAAGCCTCGCGCTACCCGGTCCGCACCGTGCTTCGTACGGGTGAACACGATAGCGCTCGCGATCGACTTATCCTGCAGCAGATCGATCAGCAGCGGCAGTTTATTCGGCTTGTCCACATAATAGAGGACCTGTTGAATCCGCTCCGCCGTTGAGGAAACAGGAGTAATCTCAATTTTCACCGGATTCTTCAGCAAAGTGTTAACCAAAGATGTGATCTCGGACGGCATAGTCGCAGAGAAGAATAACGTCTGCCGCTTGGCGGGCAGCTTGGCAATGATTCGCTTCATATCATGAATGAATCCCATATCAAGCATCCGATCGGCTTCGTCCAACACCAGAATCTGCACGTGACGCAGATCAACGAACCCTTGGTTCATCAGGTCGATCAACCGTCCCGGTGTTGCAATCAGAATGTCCGTGCCTCGCTCCAACAGCTGCTCCTGAGCCCTCTGCGTGACACCCCCCACGATCACGCCGCAGCGCACATTCGTGAAACATCCGTAAGATTTGGCATTGTCGGAAATCTGAATAGCCAACTCACGCGTAGGCGTCAGGATCAGTGAGCGTATAACGCGCTTGCCTTTCGGGGGACCCTGCTGTGTACTCAGCAGTTGGATGATCGGCAGCAAGAAGGCCGCTGTCTTGCCGGTCCCTGTCTGGGCGCAGCCAAACAAGTCACGGCCTGCCAGCACCGGGGGAATCGCCTGCTCTTGAATAGGCGTGGGCTGCGAATAATTTTCCTTAGCTATCGCTTTAATAATAGGGGGAATCAACTGCAATTGTTCAAACGTCATAAAGTCTCCTTCTTCAAGAACCAGTCAATACGCAAGTTTCCATACTAGTATTATACCCTAGAAAAGGAGTAGAGCTACACTTTCACTGAAATAGTGATAACGTTTGATAGCCTCAGCATCATTTGGACGGCATTACGCAATGCATAAACATCCTCCCATCCTCGAAAGAAGAACCGAAGCAACGCAATTTTCCTGAAGCTGCAATTGTTTCGTTACGTTAAAATCGGGTTGCTGTCGCTCGAAGTCCGTTTCTTCTTCCATCAACTGTTCTGATGCAAGCGCCATCAATGCCTCATTATGACGTTCATACGATTCCATGTTAAAACACAAAATAAAAACCCTTCCGAAGAAGGGCTTGTTTGTAGGTATGGTGCGGTCAAGAGGACTCGAACTTCCACGGTATTGCTACCACTGGCACCTGAATTTGACGGGGTGCTAGGAGGTGAATGTTTTTCCCGAAAAACCCGAAATGCCTTGATATATAAGGGCTTTTCGGTCAGGTCAAATTTTTCGGACAAGCCCGCTTTTCCTTAAAATTTGCAAGTGTTTAGCGAGTTCATCAAACTAAAAGTTTACCGCGCCAGATGGCTTTCAGTCGCGCTAATCCTTTTCCGCTCATGGAACTAACCAATATGAAAGTTTCCGACTTCCATGCCGATGAAGGAACCATTCATATCCCATTAGGAAAAGGACGAAAACCGCGAGTCGTGCCGATTCAAAAAACTTGCCAATACGAGCTTGATAAATACATTAGGGAACGAGGAAGGCAGCCTTTCGACGATCTATGGATTACGCTGAACAATACACCATTTCGTTATGAAACAGTAAACGGAATGATTATTAATCGCTGCAAAGCTGCAAACATACAAGGAACTAGAGGTTCTGCCCACACCTTCCGACACACGATGGCAAAGTTTTACCTTCTAAGTGGCGGAGATGCTTTTTCCCTTCAACAAATTTTAGGGCATACTTCCATAGAAATGACACAGCGGTACATTGATTTATTCAGCAGCGACATTCATAACCAACATAGTAAAGCAAGCCCTGTTGAATTTATCACGACTCCAACTGAAATAGAAGAACGGGGGGAGTGGTAATGTGGCACGTCGCACCAATTCCCTGACCGTCGCTCAAGAGGTCGCAACGGAAGCACTAACAGAGCAAATCACGTTTGACCATGCCCTAAAATCATTTACATTGCACAACCGAGCTAAAAACTTATCACCAAGAACGTTGAATTTTTATGAAGAAGCACTTCGGAGTTTTCAAAGAGCGCTTAAAGAACAGCAATTATCGCTGGAATTGGGTAGCATCACTGCAAAGCTAATTAAACAAAACTATATTATGTACATGTTAGATAGCGGATTAGCCAGCAACACGGTAAATAATCGAATTCGAGCATGCAAAACCTTCTTCAGATTTTTGTATGAGGAAAAATTTATAACGAATAACATTGTCGATCAATTCCATTTAATCAAGACCGAGAAAAAAATGATTCAAACGCTGACGAAAGAACAAATGGTCGAGCTCTTGGGACAGCCGGATCAACGAACATTTACCGGCTTCCGCGATTATAAGATCATGCTGCTTTTACTCGAAACAGGGATGCGAATCAGCGAATGCATGGCCTTAGAGCTAAGCGATATTAACTTTAAGGAGCAGGAAATTTCAATCAAAATGGGGAAAGGCAGAAAATCGAGGCGGGTTGGCGAAATTTTATATTATCAACGGCGGAGACATTTTCACGCTACAACGGATTTTAGGACACTCCACTTTGGATATGGTCAGGCATTATGTCGAATTATTCAGTACCGACATCCAATTGCAACATCAAAGATATAGTCCGGTCGAGAATATGGGGCTTCGTCGGAAGATACGATAATATGTCCATCATATTGAGAGTCAGTTGTCTGAAACATTAGGCTACTGACTCTCACATTTGTGAATTGTGCATATTGGATTACCTGCTGGTATTGTAGGCAGCAGACCGCTCGTTTAAATCCATAGAGCAACTCTTACTCTCTTGCATTTCATTATCGATTATTTAAATATGTGTCCACTACCCTTCTACACATGGCATACTACCTCGTTTGACCTTATTCTCCAATCGTCTTGCGATCCGGCGCGGAATAAGCAATAATCATGCGACATGGTTCCCAACTCGTCACTTTGGCATTATGGGGTACATTCCTGGGGATGCGCAGCATCATGCCGGGTTTCAAATGGAAAGTTTCGTTGCCGAGCGTATGATCGCATTCTCCGCTTAACACAAAAATCACTTCTTCACAATTGGGGTGATAATGACGCGGATTTTCAGTTCCGGCGTTGATATACACCATACCGAAAGTCATTTCGCATTCCGGGTCAATTTCTTGGCCGCACAACCATTGAATACCGCCCCATTCCATAGGAAGCAAATATTTTTCTTCATTCAAATCTGTAACAGTAGCCATTTGATCCACCCTCTCAATTTCCATTCAATGGTAACTCATTTAGCTTGATTTTTGATAATCGCATAACCAGCAGAACAACTGATATTTCGCTGAGCATGCCAATTGACTGTGCCAGCGATCCAATCATTCCGTTTAAATGAGGAAAAAACATAATACAAAAGATTAATATGCCGAACGTCATCAACACGTTTGAGCTTTGCGACAATAGCATGATTTTTGTCCGACCGCTTAACATGACAAGCCCATTGCAGTAATCTAACCAAGGAAACACGAATGCAAAAATCATAAATATTCGTAGTATTTTCAAGCTTTCATTCATCAGTAACTGGTCAATTCCCATAATATAGTGCATAACCCATAGGCCTAAAGGCGTATAGCATAGCAAAGCCATAATTAACAGCGGAATAAGGCTGGCAAGCTGAATAAATTGCCTAGCCTTTTTCCGATCGACATTGTAAAAATTAAGCACAATCTGATGCGAATAAGATACCAGGCTTGTAATAAGGTTTGTTAAACTAGCGGCAATGGCGAAAGAAGCGATAGATAATTCAATGTTATTCGTGCGCCCGAGCAGGGCATTGGTCAACGGTTCAATTGAAACGGCAATTATAGAAGAGTAAAGAAGCGGCTGATAAAATCTAAAAATATGCTTTTGAGATACCGCTGGACGATTTGTGTCAGCCAACTTTAACCGTTTAAGCACTCTGACGCCCAAAATAATGCTCACTGCGCATTCAATTGCCATACCCGTGAAGAATATGATAGCTCCAATTTTTCCGCTACTAACCTGATCTGTCCTGATAAAATAAACAGAAAGCATGTACATAACGGCAAGCCTGATAACCATGCCGACGGTAAGCCACTTGGTTTGCCTGTTAGAAATAATAATTCCCTGGAAAAGGCCGCGCAAACCGGAAAATATACCGACAAACATTAAGATTCGATATATATCCAAAATCGGCTTAACTAACGCATCATCAACTCCAAAAAACCGTCTGAAAATAAATACCCCTAAATGAGTATATGCAATAATCAGACCAAGAGAAACGATGCCAATAATGACAAGTGTTGTCACAATCGCCATTGAACGAAACGATCGACGATCACTAACCAGTCTTGAGCAGGTTTGTCTTAAAAGCACAGCCGGTCGTTCGACGATACCCATTAAACTAATCGCAATTGCATAAGCAGCTATAACGATTTGCGGGTTTGCAGATCGGGCAAGCGTGCTGCTGATGATAAGATGTGAGACTGTAACCAGGCATGCTGCGACACTAAGCGGTAAGAAAAATGCAAAAATTTGAGACAAACGCAACGGCTGCTCGTTCACTGACATAAATGTTTAAACCTGTTTTGGCACAAACATTAGTCCCTTCTTTCTTTACCATGCGCCAACCTGAATAAAATCCATCCCACCCCGAGAAGGATAGCTAGCAACAAATAGATATTACTATACACATACATATCATTGTCACCGCTAATAATTGGAATGATTTGTTGGTCAAATGTGTGATGAGTGAGCATTAAGCCGACTATCGAAACAGGTATGGATCTTCCGCAACCGACGGCCAAAAAATAAATGCCCATTCCAGCTCCTATCTTATCCTTTGGCAACAGTCTGGTCACCGAGCTTACAAATCCCGTGAATATGAATGGATAACTTAACGTAAACAACATAAAGGAGAACCATGCAAAGTAAATTGATTTTCCCATGAATAGCGCAAATAACAGCGAACTTGAAATAAACAACAAACATCCCATATAGAACATTTTATTGATACCAAACCTGTGAATGGTTCTATTAACTACAATCCCTGCGATAATCGCAGGGATTGTAGAAGAAACAAACAAAAAGCCTACTTCTACCGTACTTAACCCGTATGTTTCTTTCATGACGAAAGGAAACATAAACATCATGCAGGAATGTGCCCCAAAAACTAATACAGTAATCGTTAAAGTCATTTTAAAACGGGGGATTTTCAGCAAAGAGAAATTGAAGAACGGATAACGATGTCTATTTGCGCGCCATGTGTAATATCCGAACATTAAAATTGAAATAACAATGCCATACACATTCAAAAAAGTAATGGACAAAATTAAAAGCGATACGCACACCGTCATCCATATTGCGCCAACAATATCCACTTGCTTATCTTTCTGTCCCCTGTCGTCAGGAAGATATTTAAGAAAAAACGGCAATGCCAGTATCGTAACGATCGGCAACAGATAAGAAAAAGTCCATGATATATATCCTGCGAGCATGCCCCCAATTGCAGCTCCTAGCCCTGCAGACAATTGATACATCACCGGAATAAAACCAATATACTTGGGCTGCTCTTTTTTCGGAAAATACTTCGTAATAAATATAATGTAGCAGCCTGTAATACACGCCGATCCAATACATTGAACAACACGACCCAGCACAACTGTAAAAAACCAGTCATGCATGATGAAACCGAATATCGAACCTATGCTAAGCGTAATAATTCCAAACACGAAAAGCTGCTTCATACTAAACTTATCTGTAAGTGTCGCGTACACGGCTGCGCCAATGCCAACGATTAGACCGCTGGACGTAACGACAAGACTCACAGTTGCTTTCGTAATTCCAAATTCATCCGCTATACTCGGAGAAATGATTTGAAACATATTTTCGTTAAAGGACTGCATAAATTGAAAGAATACGATCCAAGGCAATACAAGCCGCAATGTCTTATATTGCCTCGAATCTTCATGAGCTAGGTGAGCAGTACTCATGCTTTAAATATAGATTCGATAAACTGTTTGGATTGACGAATGACTTCAACCTCGCCAAGTTGATCCGCCGCATCGAGTGAAGAATAATGCGGATCAAACGTCATCATCACTTGGGGATCGTGTTTAACAATCTCTTTCATGATGGCTGCATGATTAAAATCATCCTTACCCGGAATACCGACCTTCAGAAACTTTCCATAAGGGTGGGATTCGTCCGCCGAATCAGGTTTGCCGAATCCCCCCTTCAAGTGGACTTGATCGACGTGGCCTTTAATATGTTCATAAGCGTCTACTGACGCATATCCACCGCCAATCCATTCGTTGACAATATCCCAGTTCACTTTCAGATTCGGATGATTAACTAACTTGATCATAATGCCAAGTTCCTTCGCGCTCCCTGTTAATGTTGGAGGCTCATTTTCAATAATCAGAATTTTATTATATTTAGCGGCAGTTTCTGCGTGCCTGCGCATAATCTTCGCATTATGTTGATAATGAATTTCTTTATCCTCATCTGACAATCGATCAAACCCTTCAGGTTTAGATAAAGAATACGTGCGAAGATATTGCGTATTAAACACATTTGCCAATTGACTCAGGTGCTCTAATTTCGCCAACATTTCAATATGAAAGCTTTCGTCGTAATTATCATAGGTTGGCGGTCCGGAAAATGAACATGGATTAATTGCCCAGGAGGTAAGCGCGCTTACCTTCAAGCCATTTGCATCCACCTTCCGTTTTAAATCAGCCGCTTGCTCCAATGAAATCATATCAAGTCTGCTGCCGTCGAGTTTAGCCCGGATATCTATATATTCAAACCCTAATTGTTTGGCAATGCGCAGAGCTTCCTCAAAAGAATCCGTTCCCAGCACATCGGTAATAACACTGAATTTCATTTAGATACCTCCAAGTATTTTGAAGCTTAGTCGATAGAAACCCATTTGTCGCCAGGAGTCTTAAACGCATCAAATATTTTAGTTAAGTGCACAGCTTCGGCCAGCGTTCCTTTCTCGAGTTTTGTTCCATTTAATACAGCATTGGCAAAGTAATTAACGCTTTGAACCATACCTTGCAAAACCATGTTCTTGTTATATAATTGCCCCAGTGAATTTTCCGGCTCCCAATAAACTGGACCGTCCGCCGGATCATCCCCAATGTAGTCAAGAATCTTTCCGTAATTCCCCGTACCTTGCGAGCCTTTGTAATAGATCAATTTCATTCCGTTATCGATTACCAGATTTTGACGATTCCCAATGATCTCCACTCTTTCCACCGGACTTGTGGCAGCTTGAGTGGCAACAATGTGTAACGAACCGATTGCCCCTGATTTGAATTTGAAAATCGCTTGTGCGTTTCCGCTTGGCTGGTGATCTGTAAAGAGCAATTCCTTTACATCGCCCATTAAATAGTGGATACCTGACATCGGATGACAAATATCCAAAAACCAATTTAAATTTGTTCTCGTTTTAATGTCTTCTTGATAAGGCGACAATTTCAAATTATACCGTCCCCCTACCGATACCGCCTCACCGAAATTACCGCTGTCGATAATTTGTTTTGCTTTTGTATACGTAGGGAAGAAATACCGTTTATTAGAAACCTGCACAAATGTGCCCGATTTCGCCTCCAATTCAAGTAATCTTTCGCCTTCTTCCGCTGTATATGCCAATGGTTTTTCCATCCATACGGGAATGCCGGCAGCCAAAACGTCAGGTACGATCTTCGGATAAAGCGGGTGTCCATTCGAGTCATAATTCAATACAACAAATACGGCGTCGAGTTTCTCTTTTTTGAGCATTTCTTTATAATCCGAATAAGCGCGTTCCGCTCCAAACCGCTTGCGGTATATTTCGGCACGTTCCAGCGACAAATCGCATACCGCCACAAGATCAATCGGCGTATAATCAAAAGTTGGATACACATTGCGCAACGCATGCGCGCCGCAACCGATAAAACCTACTTTTATTTTTCTGTCATATTCATAGTTAAATAAAATTCCGCTCATTGAAAATCACCATTCCTTATTATTATTTGTTGGCTCCTGCAGACATCCCGGATGTAAATTGTCTCTGGAAGATTAGATATACCAGGATACTCGGAACCATACTGATTAGAGTACCGCCGAAAACAAGATTATAATTCGTTACATATGACCCTTGAAACGAGAACAAGCCAAGCGATACTGTAAAATTCTCATTACTGATTAAGAGAACAAGCGGCAGTAGAAAATCGTTCCAAATATTCATAAAAGTAAATACCATAAGGGCAACAACACCAGGTTTTGCAACAGGAAGCATAATGAATATAAATGTTTTCCATTCCTTGGCTCCATCAACATACGCCGCTTCTCTCATTTCGGTCGGAATATCCTTAAACGAATTTCTCATCAAAAATATCGAGAACGGAAGCGCCAAGCTGGCTGATACAATTGTAAGCCCAGTCAAGGTGTCGATAAGCCCCAATGATTTCATTTGATAGAATATCGGGATAATAATCGCTTGAACGGGTACGGCTATACCCATTAAGAACAAATAGAACAATAAATTGTTGCCTTTGAACCGCATTTGAGCGAGTGCATATCCGGCGGGACATGCAGTGAGGAATACAATAGCCATTCCGCCGATTGTGGTAACTGCACTATTTAACAGATAGCGGTCAAAATTCCCAAGACTCCATGCCTGCTTGATATACACGAAATCCCATGATTTCGGCAAATTAAATGGCTTGCCGAAAATCTCGGCGTTTGTCTTGAATGCTCCAATGAATACCCAAATTATCGGACAAACTGTAAATATTAAGCCCAGCAACAGTACGATCCAGATTGCGCGACGAGACATTTTGGCACGCTTGTCCATTTTAATCCCGTCCTTCCCGCAATGAGTTGAACAACACAGTCAGTACGATGACAATGATTGCTAATATTACGCTGCCTGCCGCGCCATAACTGACATCATACATCGCAAATGCGGATTTATATACATATGTTGCCACAACCTCGCTTTTGTAAAACGGCCCGCCCTGTGTCAACGTCCATATGAGAGCAAAACTTTTCAATCCCCAAATGATAACCATACTGATTACGATGTTCATCGTATTCTTCAAGGACGGAATCGTAATGCTCCAGAACTTGCGTACCGGGCCTGCCCCATCAATGTCCGCCGCTTCGTATAAAGAATAGTCGATAGACTGCAGTCCGGCCATGAACAAAATAAAATATAATCCATACCCCGACCATGCGCCCGCAATAATGATTGCGGGTAACACCGTCCAAGGATTTCCGAGCCAAATTTGTGATATACTTTCCAAACCTATCGCTTTCAGAAAAATATTAATCGGACCGATATTAGGATCATATATTTTCGCCCACAGCACGCCTACGACAGGAAGCGATAATACTGCCGGCAAATAATACCCGGCTCGGAAAAACAGTTTGCCTTTGTTAACTTTACCGACCAGAACGGCGAGGATCAGAACAGGAATAACAATAATAATCAAATCCAGAACGACCCAGAGTAAGTTATGCTTCAAAGCTAAACCAAAGATTTTGTCTTGAAAAGTTTCTATATAATTTTCCAATCCGATGAAATTCATATCCGGACTGCTTCCGTCCCAATCAAACAGGCTTAATCGTATAGCCTCAATCATCGGGTAAATCATAAATACGCAATAAAGCAGTAATGCAGGGGCTACAAAAGATAGAACAACTCCCGATCGTTTTAGGGTTTTCATTGCTTATTCCGCTGCTTTGGTAAGCTCAAAACCATCGTCACGATCTTTTTGAGCGCCCGCTTCAATATTGTTCATAGCATCCTGAGGTGAAACGAGTCCACCAACTATACCTTGAAAGTTTTGAAAGTATGCTTCTTTTGTAGCTGGCCCAAGATATAAGCTCGGATTGAAACCGGAACCGCCTTCAACATCTTTAAGGATTTGTTGTAAGATTAGTCCTGGAGGCGTAATACTTACAGCCGCTTTTGATGCAAGCACTTCGTCATAGGTTGGTTCTGTCATTAAAACTCCTGCCAGATCAGTAAGAACGTAATCAAGGAACTTTGCAGTCAATTCCGGATCTTTGGCTTTCGCAGGTACAACCCAAGTTAATCCGATTCCACCAGTAGGATTACTTACTTCACCTTCAACAAACGACGGCATTGTAAATACGCCAATTTTATCCTGCATATCGCTTGCTACAACGTCTGAAATCGTCCATGCTCCACTGACCATCATTGCCGCTTTGCTATTCGTCAAAAGCGCAGTTGCGTCCGCAGAGCTTTGGGAAACCGCTTCTTTAGGAATAAATCCTTTATTTACCCATTCTTTGATCATTTCAGCAGCTTTCACAAACTCTGGGTCATTCCACTTCCCTTTTCCGTACATCACATCTTCAACCTTTTGTGTTCCAGCCACAGTTTCCAAGATGTTGCCAACCAACCAACCAACATTGAATCCGTCACGAGCCCCGACTGTAAGAGGCACTACGCCGCTATCCTTCAGTTTTTGCATAACCTCCATAAATTGGTCGCTTGTCGTCGGAACGGAAACCCCCGCATTTTCGAAAATCTCTTTATTATAATAAACTTCAATCGTGTCAAGCATATGAGGCACTTCATAGATCGTCCCGGAACTGGATGCCAAACCATAAGCGGAAGGCAATAATTTATCCTGCCAATTATTGGCGGCGTACATATCATTCAACGGCATAATAAGTTTTGCTTTTGCCAGAATGTCAATCCATCCGGGTCCACCATTAATCATAATGACATCAGGCGGTTCAACCCCGGAATTTAGAAGCGTTGTTAATTTACCGGAATCCACCCGAACATCACTTGGCGTGATTTCGACATCTACGCCAGGATTTTTACTTTCAAAATCCTCGGCTATTAAATCCCATTGATGTTTTTGAACGTCATTGCTGAAATTGCCTCTCATAACAACGAGTTTTTTATTTGTGCCAGATGCGCCAGTTTCAGCAGCTTTCGTGCTCTCCGGCGCCTGACTCGCCGGATCATTGTTGTTTGAAGACGATGAACAACTTGCAGCGATAAGTGCTGTTACTACGAACAAACTGATGATCGTAATTAATCTTTTCATCTGCATTCCCCTTTGTTGAATTTAGTAACTTCAATATCAATGTTAGAATCCTTCAACCGGAATAACAATGGGAGTAAACTGAGGAAAAGGTGGACAAATGGTTGAAACCGCTTGCATCCAATTTAACAAAATTTATTTTTTGTTTCTTGCAAATCGTAAAATAGCCATCACGACTCCGAACTCGGCCACATAGCCAAACGATTGGGCAAGCGAACCCATTGTCCCGTTTAATCTCGGCGCAAATGCGATACAAGAAATCAAGATCAGAAACGTAATGAGCACGTTGGAGCCTTGCGACCAAACCATAATTTTCGTTTTGCGATTGAGCATGACGAGTCCGTTAACGTAATCCAGCCACGGGAAGACTAGCGTAAAAATCATAAATACCCGCAAAGCTTGCAAGCTTGCAGACATCAGATTTTGCTCGACTCCCATCACATTCGCCATAAACCATACGCCTACATCGGTATAACAGATAACAGCGACGAGCAACGTTGGCGCAACACTTAAAATCCATACGAACTTGTTCACAACGGTCCGGTCGACACGATAAAAATTAAGCACAATCTGATGCGTGTAGGAAAAAAAGCTCGTAACTAACAGCATCAGGCTGCTGGCAATCGCATACGAAGCAATGGCCAGTTCCACATCAACGGTCCTGCCGAGATAAGCGTTAATAATCGGACCGATAAATAAAGCGATAAACGATGAATATAATATAGGCCGGTAAAATTTGAAAATGTCCGATTGCGTTACCGGCGGACGCTCCGCATTTACAGGCGGGAGCTTGCCGGCCAGCCGGTTGCCTTCCAGAAAACAGACCAGACATTCGATAAACATACCGACCAGGAAAATAATAGCGCCGACTTCTCCGCTGTCGACCCGGCCTGTCTGAATATACCATTGGGAAAGCGCATACATTCCGACCAGGCGGATCGCCATCCCGATCGTCATCCACTTCGTGCGCATATGCGAAATAATGATGCCGTGGTACAGACAGCGAATGCCGGAAAAAATGCAAGCAAACATCAAAATGCGGTAGGCGTCCAATGTCGCCGCAAGCCTGGATTCCGTTACACCGTAAAACCAGGTAAAGGTAATACGGCCGAGCGGCGTATAGGACATCACGGCGCCAAAGAACAATACGGCTCCGATCACATAAGCGGATACGGCCCACATCGACCGGAAAGAGCGGCGATCCCGCACAAGAATCGAGCACGTCTGCCTGAGCAAAAACAGCGGACGATCCATTATCGTCATCAAACTTATTGCGATTGCATAGCTGGCAATGATCGTTTCCGCGTTCGTAGCCCGGGCAAGCGTGCTGTTGATAATGATGTGCGAAATTGTAACTAAACTTGCCGAGAAGCCGAGCGGCAAAAAGAACCCAAACAGCTTGGACATTCGCAGTTGTTCTGTTTTTTCATACAACGCTTATACCTTCTCTCGTAAAACCCCGATGCTCTTCGTTGAATGATTTATTGAACCGGAATATCCTTGAACTTCTTGACTTGCCCGGAAATTGCCACTTCCGTCGGCAGCCTTTCCATACTCGATGCGCCGAAGAAGCCGACGACGCCGTTTGTCTTCTCCAGCACGTAAGCAGCATCCTTAGGCTCGGAAATCGGGCCGCCGTGGCAAATGACCAGAATGTCCGGGTTAATCGATTTGCCCGCGTCATGAATCCGCTGCACCAAATCCGCAGACTCGTCCAGCGTTAACGCCGTCTTCGCCCCAATCGCGCCCTTTGTCGTCAACCCGACATGCGCCACAAGCACGTCCGCGCCAGCTTTGGCCATTTTGATCGCATCTTCTTCGTTAAACACATACGGCGTCGTAAATAAGCCAAGCTCGTGCGCTTTGCGGATCATTTCCACTTCCAGGTCGTATCCCATGCCGGTCTCTTCCAGGTTTTGGCGGAATACGCCGTCGCACAACCCGACCGTCGGGAAGTTTTGCACCCCGGAGAAGCCCGCCTCCTTCAATTGCTTCAGGAACACGTCCATCAGGCGGAACGGATCAGTACCGCACACACCTGCAAGTACAGGCGTATCCTGCACGATCGGCAACACTTCGCCGCCCATTTCTACCACGATTTGATTCGCGTCGCCATAAGGCATCAAGCCGGCCAAAGAACCGCGGCCGGCCATCCGGAAGCGACCGGAATTGTAGATGATAATCATGTCGACGCCGCCCATTTCCGCTGCTTTTGCCGACAATCCCGTTCCTGCCCCTGCGCCGACCAGAATTTTATTTTCCTTCAGTTGGTTGCGCAAACGCGCCAAAATCTCTTCTCTCGCTATCATGCTTAAACAACCCTTTCTGTTTTCAATTTCGCTCGCATTTTCGCAATCCTTTAGTTGCCCATCAGCTTAATTAACTGCTCCGAGATTAAATCCGCCATTTGCGGATCGTTAATGTCCAAATCCGATTCGATGAACGGAATATCTGCCCGCAAACCCTGCTTCAAAGCATTCAACAACGCCTGGCGCTCTTCTACGCCGTCAAATGCCTGGCCGGCGCGATCAAGCAAAGAAACGCCGCCTTTCGGGAAGACGACAACCGTTGGGGATTGGCTTTCGTTCAGCTTCTCCGCCAGGATCGCACCGAGGTTCGCATTCTCGGCCGCCGTCGTGCGCATCAGCGTCGTTGTCGGATTGTGCTGGTAAAACTTGCGGCTTTTGAACGCTTCCGGAACGGTATCCGGCGGCCCGAAATTGACCATGTCCAGCGCACCTACGGAAACGATTTGCGGAACGCCTTTGCGCCCGGCCGCTTCCAGCCGGTGCGGGCCCGCCGTAAATATGCCGCCGACCAGCTCGTCCGCAAGCTCGGTCGTCGTAATGTCCGCCACCCCTTGAATGTAGCCGGCGTCGATCAGCCCTTCCATCGCCAAGCCACCTGCGCCGGTCGCGTGGAACACGAGCACGTCGTAGCCGCGCGCTTCCATCGTCTCTCTGACGCGGGTGACGCACGGCGTCGTAACGCCGAACATCGTCATGCCGATCGTCACTTTCGTTTCCTCGGCCGGCGGCTCGTTCGCCATCCCTTGAATCATCCCGGCCAGTCCGTATGCCGCGTTGCGCAGGATGCGGTTGGACAGGCGGTTGATGCCGGAAATATCGACGACGGAATACATCATCGTCACGTCCTTTTCCCCGACGTATGGACGGGTATTGCCCGAGGCCACAGTGGAGACGAGCAGCTTCGGAACGCCGACCGGAACCGCTTTCATCGCCGAGGCCGCAACGGTCGTTCCCGCCGTGCCGCCCATGCCGAATACGCCGGCCACCTCGCCCGCATCCAGCAATTCCTGCAAAATCAGGGTTGCGCCTTGCGCCATCGCGGTTACAGCCGTCCCCCGGTCGTTTTTGCTCCGCAGCTCGCCGATGCTCGTTCCCGCCAGCTCGGCCAGCCTGGCGCTCGGAATGTCGGGCGCAAAGTGCGGCTCGTCCAATATGCCCGTATCGATGACGAGCGTCGCCACGCCCGCCTGTTCAAGCACTTCTTTCACAAACTTGTATTCAATCCCTTTTGTATCCAAAGCACCGATCAATACTGCTTTTTTAGCTGTCATTTGCGTGTCTCCTCTCTAGAATAAAGGTTCAAAAAACGGCTTGGAGCACCTCGTCACTTCAACTGCACCCTGCTGCTTGCCAACTGCATTTTTGGCTTCAGCCGGGAATCGAAATTAAAGCGCTTACTATACACGAACTAAAAAAGACGCCCTATCCCCCAAGATTGAATTATCATGCCCATCCAAAATTGAAAAAGCACGCTAATTTTTCTCTGTTGCCGGCATCACGGATTTAAAACTGCTTTTTTTGGTTTTTTTCCTTTTTTTATGCATTTAAGCCTCCTCTCATGGCAAATACCTTTCAGAAAACAGAATCTAAAAATTATGCTAACTTACTTTTTTTCTAAAAAAAATGGGACAAAAAAGGGGAAAAAGCGGGTAAAAAGTAGATGTTTCTAGTAGATGTTTCTTCTAGCGTTGAGCTTACAATACAACCATTTGTCCACCGTTTTCCACTTTTTTTAATATTGATTGGTCTTATCTCAAGTAGTACGATAGTTTTTGAAAGCACTTACACTTTGAGCAATTACGGAGGGATCGTATGGACAACTTTGTCAAAAACTAATGTTACAACCAATGGACAAGTTGCCGCCGAATTATTCATTGAAATATGGGGAAGACAGTTTGGAATATTGAAAGAAAATTCAATTATATGGAGACTACGGTTTAGATACATCTAAGATTAACAACATGAACCTGCACCTGGTCTCTTTATCTATATATACTCGGGTTTTGTGTAACTAAAAGGAGGCTATATGAGTATATTTGATAAAATATTTTTCAAATTATTCGTATCCATCATCCTAATTTCAATTCCCCCTGTACTCATTGTGGGGTATTTAGGTTTTTCTTATTTCAGCAAAACTATCAATAAAGAATTGAATAAACATGCGGAAACTGTAATGGAGCAGAAATTAACTTCATTAAATGTATTTTTTAACGATCTGCAGCGTATGGAACAAATTATTTCCATGAGTACAAGCTTTTCGGAATTTTTTAAAGCGGATAATCAAATGTATTATAAATATTTTCTCGAACTGGATAAGTTCATGAAGGGCTTGCAAACAATTCGGCCCGAAAATATCGGTATTACCGTTGTGAACGAAAAAGGACTGGCTTACTTTTACAGTTACTCTCTAAATGTTGAGGCTTCAAATTTTGTCGACTATGAATGGATGCCCGATTTTTCAAAAATAAAAAATACTCCATTTATTACTTCACCGCATTTTCGACATTATGCGCTACGAGAGGACAAAGTACTCGTTTTTTCTTATGTTCAGCGCTTTTGGAATATTACTTCAAATACACAAGGAATTATTATTATCGATTTTCCTCTGGAAGTGCTGGCACAATTTTTAGGCGACAACACGAATCAAGATGATTCTGGAACGTTTATTATCGATCAGAATGGCAACATTATCTATCCGCAAAATTCAACCATGCTTTCTAACAGTTATTCTCAGCTCTATCCAAAGAAAATGGATAAAGTCACACTTTCAGATGGAAAAACTTACCGAATGTTTTATCAGGAAAATCCGATATCCGGATGGACAATTGTTTCCTATTTTTCTCAGAAAAGTCTGTCTACTGATATTTTAGAATACAGAAATGTATTGTTTATTATTATGCTTATTATCACTGCGGCTTGTTTACTTGCCACATTATTTATTTCCTTTCGAATCGCTCATCCGATTATGAATCTGGTCCAAACGATGAAGAAAGTAACAAAAGGCGATTTGAATCAGAACGTAATTGTTAAACAAAGAGATGAAATTGGTCAGCTTGGGATCGGCTTTAACCGAATGATTCGTCATATTCAAAATTTAATCGAGCAGGTTTATGTTCAGGAAAAGGAAAAAAGAGCCGTTGAGATTGCTGCCTTGCAGGCGCAAATCAAACCCCATTTTTTATATAATGCTCTGGAATCGATTAATTCCCTGGCACGTAATAACAAGCAGCCCGAAATCAGCAAACAAATCGTCCTACTGGGCAAATTGCTTCGATTCAGTGTTTCCACGTTCAAAGATTATGTTCCTCTGGAACAGGAAATTAAATATGTTGAACACTACATGCTTATCAATAAATTGAGAATGAAGGAGAACGAGTTTGATTTTACAATCCAATTCGATGAAAACTTGTCTCAACTTTATTCCATAAAATGGATTTTGCAGCCGATTGTCGAAAATGCGGTACTCCATGGCTTGGAACCTGCAGGACGAAAAGGGTTCATTAAAATTGTCGGTAACACGTCCGATGACGATATTCTCATTACAATAGAGGATAACGGAGCAGGAATTCCGCCGGATAAACTGGAGGAAATACGTTTTCAACTGGAGCATCAGTCGGAAACGTTGACAAAATACAATAACAAAGTCGGATTATACAATGTACAGGCCAGAATTCGAATGCATTTTGGCATCAAGTACGGTATTTCAATTGAAGATTCTTCCCCTAGAGGAACAATTGTAAAATTACTAATACCAAGGAGGGCTTCAACCCATGATTAAACGGACTAACATGTTGATTGTCGATGATGAAACGCTTGTTTCCAGCAGCCTAAGCGCAATGGATGATTGGTCCGAACGGAATATTCAAATCATCGGCACAGCTTCAAGCGGAAAAGAGGCGATGTCATTGATTGAGCAAAGTCCAGTAAATATTGTCGTTACTGACATTCAGATGGCAGACGGAGATGGGTTGGACTTATTAAAATATATTCATGCGCACTATCCACATATCGCAGTCATTATTATTAGCGGGCACGAGAGTTTCCAATTTGCCCACACCGCACTAAAATTTAAAGCACGAGGATATGTACTGAAGCCGATTGACACAGACGAGTTATTTGAATTGATTGACAATATTCTTGAGGAGATGCAACAAACGGACGAACGGATGGAAGCTTCGGTATTTTCCGAGCAACCCGCAATATCTTCAGAAGATATTGACGCTCCAATGACCTATCACGAAACAATTGTAGAGCGAGCCATTGACTATATTAAACAAAATTTGGAACTTCCGCTCACTCTTCGCGATGTTGCCAACAAGCATTATTTAACGCCGCATTACTTCGGGCAAATTTTCAAGACGGTAACAGGGGATAATTTTACCGCTTATTTAACGAAACTCAGAATGCAAAAGGCCTGTGAGCTACTCAAAAACCCGGAATTGAAAAATTATAATATTTCCAGTCTGATCGGCTACAGCGACGTCAAATATTTCACCAGACTATTTCTTCGCAGTCACGGCAAAACACCTAAAGAATACCGACAGCAGCTCGTGTCCAACAGAAAGATTCATTGATTAAAAATTTTTCTTCCTTTTCCTTTTAACCTATTTTGCTTAACAATCGCTCTTCATTCCCATGGGCGTTGCAGGCAGCTCATCCTGTACCGCCTATTTTTGTTTCGCTTAATTCTGCCGGACTTTCACAGACCATCAAACCCGTGCAAAAATTTACAATTCCCCCGAAGCGGAGCGGTTGCAAACTCAGCCCTCTCCCTGCTCGTTCTTTTCCTCAACGTACAGGCACGCCTGGGCTTCTATCCACATATACATGAGATATTGGCCCAGCGTTAGCGTTAAAGTAGGGCGACTCATCACTTCATGGGGGTGAATCAAGCGTGTCAGAATTATTTTCAATGATAGTCTTGTTCTTGAAGCAGCTATCCCTGCTTGTCTCCTATGTCAAAAATAACGCTTGAGAATAAAACCGTCATTTCACAGATATTAGCGCACAAAGCAGGCTCGTGAAAATAAATAACCGATGCGCAAAATGCCTAAAAGCTGCCGCATCGGTTTTGTTTTACAGTATGATTTTTACAATCCCTCAAATGCGCGGTATATTCTTTCAAACGCTTCCTGAATATTTCAGTACGGCGAAGCCGCTGAGTTAATGAGTGAGAGCCACGATGTTAATGAAATAGAGCCACCGTGTTAATGGGCAGAGCCACCTCATGTGAAGTGGCTCCGTCGTGCAATTTACGACGAAATGCCTTTTCGCTTGCGCATAGAATCCTCGCCGTCGATCAATATGTGGTGCGAATTATGAACGATGCGATCGAGGATGGCATCCGCCATTGTCTGCTCGCTGATCTTCTCGTGCCAGCCTTCCGGCGCAAACTGCGAGATAAAAATCGTAGAGACGTTTTGATGGCGTGCCTCGATGATTTCAAGAAGGTCTCGGGATTCGGTAGCCGTGAGTGAAACGAGCAACCACTCATCAAGGATGAGCAGGCTGATCTTCTTGTACTGGGCGATCACTTTCTTGTACGTGCCCTCGCCGCGAGCGACAGCCAAATCGGTCAATAGTTCCGGCAGCCGAACATATTTACTGTCGGCATGCGGTCATGCCCAGTGCGCAACCGATGTAGGTTTTCCCGGCGCCGGAAGCGCCCATTAGGATCACGTTGTGCTTCTCGTGTACAAAGGTGCCGGTGGACAGCCGCAACATCTGGCCTTGATCCAGACGTCGATCGGCATGGTACTCGATATCTTCAACGCAAGCATTGGGATAGCGAAGTGTTGCTTTTTTAATGAGCTTATCTAGATGATTGTTTTTTCGCCTGATCCACTCCGCATCGACAAGAAGGCCAAGTCGCTCCTCGAAAGATAGCGTGTTAAAAGATGGCTGTTGCAGCTGTTCTCGGAATTGCTCGGCCATGACGCTGAGCTTCATACTGATGAGCATGCTGACTGTCGTTTCGTTAACCATGATTATTGTTTCCTCCCGTAGTAGCTCGCGCCGCGCGTAAAGCCGTGTGGGCTTGCGGTACGCGTAGTCGTTTCTGCCTCAATCGTTGCGGCTTGTTCATTCACTGCCCGGTCTTGACCGGACTTCAGAATGGTGCTGATGTGTTTAAAACCAGGATTCGGGGTGTAGCCAAGCGCTTTGGTACAGGCCGCTTCAACGCGAACGAGCGAATACCGATCTGCGAGCTTCAGCACGCCCATACAGGCTTTGTAGCCTTGTTGTTCAACCCGGTGTCTGGTCAAAATGGCGCGGATGACTACAGCGGTGCTTGGGCCAACCTGCTCCGCCCAAGCAATGAAGCGCTCGGCATTCCATTGTGCATACTGCTTATGTTTGTCGGGCATGTGATCGGCCAGCGTATGATATTGCCCTGGTCGACCATAAAGCCGCGGATGCGAACAGATCCGATGGTGGTTGTAAAACACTTCGATCACGCCGCGTGTGATGCGAACGTCCACTTTGTGCTTGATGTATTCGTACGGTACGCTGTAGTGCATCTTGTCTACGGCTATGTGATAATTGAACTGTACGGTAGCCACTTTCCAGGTGGCGCTTTCGTACGCAGAAGAGGGCAACGGCAAGAGCGTGTGTTTCTCCTCGTCCAGGAACGCGCTCAGCCGGCTGCCCGGTCTTTTCTGAAACGGTCGTTTATTGAATGCCGTCAGTTTCTCGAAAATGGCCGCGTTCAGCTCCGCCAATGTGAAGAAGGTCTGTTGGCGTAAAGCAGCCAGAATCCATGTGGAGACGTTTCCGACTGTTCCTTCGACGCTGGCTTTGTCCTTGGGTTTGCGTACACGGACAGGGATGACAGCCGTACCGTAGTGCTCCGCCATTTCATGATACGTCTTGTTAATAACGGGAGAATACCAGGAGGATTTTTCAACGCCGGTCTTGAGATTGTCCGGCACGAGGATTTTCGTCACGCCGCCGAAGTGTGCAAACGCATGGATGTGGGCAGTCGTCCAGCTTTCCTGACTCTGGGACAGAAAGCCTTCCACATAGGTATACTGGCTGCTGGAGAGCGCAGCGACGAAGATGTACACTGGCAGAATCTCGCCTGTTTTGGCATCCACGATCGTCGCGGTTTGCCCAGCCCAATCCACCTCCATCTGCTCACCAGGCTTTCGCTGGATATGCATCGTCGCTTTTGTGGTGGCGGCGTACTTTCGATAGTAATTGCAGAACTGGGTATACTTCAAGGGGATTTCGCGACTAAGCCGACATGTCTCACAATACTCATGCCACAGCAAGCTAAGCGTAACGCCGCTCTTCGCCAATTCCCGATGAAGATATTCGCAATCCGGGATCTTGCGTGAAGAGGCTTGTGCTTTCTCGGGGAATAACAGATACTGCAGATCGTCGTCCGCCACATCTTCTGGCAACGGCCACGCCAGCTCCTTTTCCATCGCACGGTTCAACCTCAGAGACGGTGTTTCGCGAGCACTGACAGCTTGATGCAATGCTCCGCTGGCTGAGCCCCATGCTGCTCAGCCGTAGGATGTCTCGATACTTGGTCATTCGGGGACCTCCCGCTGGATATTTGCGTTCCGATTTCGGACACGCATCCATCCATTTTAAAGGAGAAAACCGGGGGTGGCTCCCGCGATTAACATCGTGGCTCTATTTCGTTAACACGGTGGCTCTCACTCATTAACTCAATGGCTCTCCGGCACCGAAATACTCAGGGGAACCGCATTGGCCTTGCTGCTTGGGCATCGCGAATCCATCGACTTTGATTGGTTCACTTCCAAATCCTTTTTCCGGGACAAATTGAGAGCAGTTTATCCCTCAACTGTTCTGATGCAAGCGCCGCCCATGCCCCATTATGACGTTCATACGATTCCATGTTAAAACACAAAATAAAAACCCTTCCGAAGAAGGGCTTGTTTGTGGGTATGGTGCGGTCGAGAGGACTCGAACCTCCACGGTATTGCTACCACTGGCACCTGAACCTAGCTCGGTAAAGGGAACCGCGCGGAATCTACATCCCTTTAGGGGAACCAAAAACCGCAGAAAGCCTATAAAATCAAGGACTTCTGGCGTTTCGCGCTGCCTTTCCTTAGTACCACAGGGCATCTCGGGAAATCATCAAAAAGTAACCAAAATTGCACGTTTGAGAGAACTCGGAGAGAACGGCACTCTAATCAACCCTGCTCCACTACCATCGACAAATTTTAGCGGAGCAATCGTAAAAGTGAGGGAACTCTTTCAAATTAAATACCTTTATTGGAGAATCAACAGACCTAAGCCAAACTGCTGATTATATCCTTTATGAATTCTATACCCCGAAGCAAATCCCACCCATTACTGTTCTCGAGCACTTTCTCTCCCCAACAAAAATTTTTCAATATCGAATTCTCGGATCTGTTCAATAATATTTGGATTTTGTATTCTCATTGATAGCCAGCGTTCCCTCCAAAATGTACAGATCTTTTCTGTCATGTGGAGTGGATCTGTTTGGTTTAAATAATAGCTTGGGGTATCCTCTTCCCCTCGCAAATATTCATAGGCGTTTCCCGCTAATTTTATCCCGTATACTATTCGCTTAAAATTATGATTTAACAAGTGATCAGATGGGAGTCCAAGTACATCCAATCCAGCTCTGATTAACCGCATTCGTGGACTGGTTCCTTCACCGAAAGTATTGTTTACGATACGTCTACCGTACACCTTAGTGGTTAACTCTGAAAATGCATTCACGGTTTCATCCGATATGTAAACAGTTCCAAAGCCCTTAGTTACACCTAGCGATTCAAAGCCGATTTTACAAAAAGGAGTATTTTCTCCAAGTGCACTCACTGGGATATGCAGTCGGTTATATTGACTGCTCCCCGTTTCATATAGGCTGGTTGTTCCTAGAAAAACCAGATGTGATTGCTTTACTACAGGCTCTCCTTTCATAGCTGAAGCAATAACCGAAACCTGCCGTTTATATTTTTCTTCATAAGCTCTTAATATTTGAGGACTCATCATTAACAATGAAGTCAGCTTCCCACCAAGCAAAAAATTGTATGGTGGAACTGCTCCACATACAATAATGTCCATCATATTAGCGCCAATTTTTTCTCTCTTATTAGACTGAAGTGCGGTAGAAATCACTGAACGTCCGCTAGAAGTCATTAAAAGTTGCTGTAGTGCAGCCAATGGTTCATCTATGTTTAGGTTATTAAAAAATACTTGTGCTTTAAAAAGCTTTAAAAGTGTTTTTGCTCTTTTTTTTCGGTAAAATGGACTAAAACATACGTCCCTCCAAATAGTAGCATCTGCGTTTGATGTAACTCTTGGCGGTGAAGGGGAGGGACTTTTTTCCCTCTCCAAGAAACCATCCAATAGCTGCATGTATTTCTTAACATTTAATAAATCTATGTTTTCATGAAGTAAATCTCGATATTCAATTTCTGATATCGAATCTATAATGGATTGAGTTAGGGAATTGATCGTTATTCGAGCTTCATTTTCATTCATAGTATCTACTCGTTCTCTCAAACCCTCTGTTGTCCATCCTATTTCATTATCCCGACAAGTGATTTGTACGATGCTGCTTCCCAAAGCCGCTATACCTATCACCGGATGGTGCTCTTGAGCTAAATCTCTAACCAAAATAAACATGTTCCTGCCGGGAGTCGGCTTATGTGGTAACGTCCATGTCAATCGAAAATATCTCCAAATATCAAGCAGTCTTAATCCAGTCTTTTCATCTCTATCTAAACTGGACTGAATGATTTGAAGATAAGGTTGTACTGCATTAGCCCCTCTTTCCTGAATCAGTCCAAGAAGCTCTTCCACAGGCGATATTATATTTTTTATTGAGACAGTTTTCCCTTTATACTTGCGTTCTTTCTCCATCTTTGTTATAAATTTATTCAATGACTCGCTCTCTAATTGTTTATTTCTTTCGTGTAGAAGTGCCCTTCTATACCATTGTTTTGTTTCAATATTTTCTGGTGTAACCGGATGTTGAATACTTGTAACCCCATTATTTATAGTTAGTTCCCATCCTTGTAAAAACAAATCCCTAAATAACAACAATAAGCTACGATAGCGCATTACATCTATTTCTTCATTATTCGGGACTGGAATATTGTTCGATATCCATGTAGCCCTTTCTCGACTAACCGGAATATTCTGTGCAATCTCCAGTACATTATTTAATCGATTTAAGTATTCTTGCGATAATAATGGATGAACTGCCGGCTTCCCATCTATCATATTTCTATTCACCCTGGTTTTCATAATAAAATGGCACCTCCCACCTTTCGGAGGTGCCTAATTATTTTGATAATCAAACTTTTGTTCAAAATTTCTCTTTAAACTGTTTGTACACTAAAGACAAATTACGACTTATTAAAAATTCATTAGCCAGAAACAATTGCTCTTCTAAAAAGTGTTTAGCTAGGGGATGGAGCTTCACGGCGTCAGTTTCATCAATTAAACTCGGGAACGTCCCAATTACAATATGGCGTCCGTGCCTACTAACTATCCAAGGTACCTGTACACCATTATAACTCATATTGGCTTCACAAGTGTAGCTTTCTAATTCCAACAGCCGGATAAGTGGTTCGAGAGATTCACTTTGGCTCTCTATATTTGAAATGTCCGGTATTCCCGAGCCTACCATATAACGTAATAGTTGAGCTCCTAAATGACGATCCAAATGTGAGTGCCAATACCGATTTTGATAATGACGAATACAATCTGTGCAAGAACGATCACATCCTTGCGTGCAATTTTCCAACAACTCAAGTGCCTTGTTCAAAACAACGCTCAGATTCTGACCTGTCTGTTCTGCATACCCAGCACCACCTGCCAGTGAATCAAACATATAAATATCCACCCTCAGCGTTTCGCTGGGGTCAAGCTTTACAAGTCTGTAGCCGGACTTAAACTCAGCAGGATCAATATCTAATTCCCGACTTGCTGCCAATGAAAGAGCCTCTGATACAGTCCTTAGTGCATCATTTAATATATGATTTGAAATGTTTTGATTTACAGTTCGAACGAATGGTTCTTCAATGTTTAACCGTAAAAGTAATAAATCACTCTTAAAATGGTGTCCGAGAAATACTCTTTTAAACGTACCTTGACATCTCGATGGTACAGTCACCCCAAATACCGGCTCAACGTAATAGGGGCGATCATGTGATCCAGTGGGCGGTTTCTCTTCCGGATCTACAACCTTAGCATCTCCACATTTCTCACATACATAAAAGCCTGCATTACTTTCATCATTACCTTTATTTATTGTGACAAGTCGTCGATCCTTTGCTTGGACCGTTAATAGTCTATTACTAATTTTCCTCCAACCTCCCATATCATCTTCAGATAATGGGAGAGGAAATTGCGCTGTTGTTGCATAAGTTAATTCCTGTTCATCATCACCTTCTATAATAGGTGCTCCCTTTTCTGGGAGGAATACCTCTGGAATTAACAACTCACCTCTATCAAGTTGACCCTGACATACAGGGCATTCATCGCTTTCTGTTTTAAGAGATTCATCTATATCCCGAACGAAAGTACAGCGCCTACAAGATACATATTTACGGAGATTATGCTGAAAGAGCTTCGCTGCACGATCAGCTTCAGTCACCTTAGCAGCATTCGCAGTAATTCCTCCTGATCGATATGTTTTTTTGTCAATGACTACAAGTCGGCCTGGAGCATATTCACTCAGGGCTTGATCAATTGACTGTTGCGGTAACTCTTTAGTAACTACCTTGTAACTATTTTTTCCTTTTTCTCGCTTCTCTTCAATCGGGAAACTACATAGACTTGTAGGGAAAGCATAGCTAGGTAAAAAACCTTCATCAAATAAAAACGTTAGCAATTCGTCTCTGCTTGAACTAAGGTCAATCTCCCCTTCATCGTCGTCCGTCTCTTCATCAACTTCATTTTCTTTAGATGAAGTATTAAGTACAACTGAATTAAGCTTTTCTATTAGTTCATCTATAAAACCGAGTACACACGCGAATTGGTCGGTAGCAATATTTTCTGGAAGCCATTCAATTATCCTTTTCACTAAAGGAGCAGATGGCTGATAGAGCCCTTGCCTAATCCACTCGATGAATCTCGATTTTCTAAACTCACTATCAGTCTCCTCATCAAAAAACTCTGTAACTGATCCCAGAGCGGCCAATAGACTTTTGTTTTTATCAATTTTCAACTCATTTCTATCTATCATCTCGTGAAAAAAAGTTTGAAACAAAAACGCAAATACATGTCTTTTAGCAATTTTGATATTGTTAATCTTGATCATAGGAAGCCGTGGCGCACCAGACACAATTTTTACAGGGTTCTGAAAATAAAAACTATCATGAGGCGCACCTTCAGCGTATGTAATTACAGTAGACAGTGAAGAACCTCGGCGTCCAGCTCTTCCCGCCCTTTGCTGATAGTTTTCACGTTGAGGCGGAACATTACGCAAACCAACGGCAACTAGTGATCCAATATCAATTCCAACCTCCATCGTAGTGGTGCAACTCAAAATATCAACAGAACTGTCTTCTAGTTCATCTTCCTGATCTAACTTTACATCCTGAAAACGAAGCTCATACATTTCGGTCGAGGCAAAAATTTCACCAGCGTCTTTGTGTGAAAGCTGCGCTGTATGTTCTTCGGCAGTCACGTATTTCGGACGATTTTCTCCCCTAATAGACATCACGACCGGTGTTCTTAAAAAACCTTTTCGCGCCTGAATATATTCGTGGGTTTCTGGATTCAGGATTACAATATTAGTGCTTCCGCAATTTATGCAATATCCCCCTAATTTCACAGGCGAAAGAAATGTACAACTATTACATTTGTACCATTCTACGTCAGTGTTAATACTCAAAACCACGTCATTACTGTCAATGACATATGCATCTCCAATTTTGTGACAAAGCCTTTTCCGTAATATTTCTTGAATGTTCGTAATTTCGTCACTGGTACAATTGAAGTGAGTCTCTAAAATATATCGCTGATTATCTCCTATTTTCCCTGAGCTAGTCCAAGAACTTTGTGGATATCCTGCAGCTTTACGCCTTACCGAAGCAGATATAACACTCTCTAACTCGAATGCATAATCATCTAATATTTCTTCGATAAAATAATTAACTAGTGCTTCGATATTAGAAGGAGTAATCTTGTCTGTAATCGCCATTATTTCTTTCTCTAGCTTTTCAAACGCTAAACTTGAAGGTTTAAGATAACCGACGGTCGCCGCTCGTAAAGAGTATTCTTTGTTACATAGTTGTCGTAAAATTGCCTTATAGTAGCTTGATGATGGCCGTCCCCCCCATTGCTCTTCAATAGCAACTCTTAATGAATCCGCATACTCCTCTTTAAAGTCACGAACATCACGTAGCAATGTTTTCCTATCATCTCCATCAAAAAATTGGAGATTAAACTCGGAAACAACAGAAACAAAAGCACTGTACAATGCATTATTTATTTTGGGATCTCTATTACAAATTTCTTTATATCGAACTGCGGCCAGAACAATAGTCTGCCTAAATGTATCCCATTCTACCTCTCTTGGAATGTCTCTTGCTAAACGAGCTGCTTTTTGTCGACCATCAGAAAATAATAATACTTTTCTACCGCCGTTTGGATACCCACTACTCTCTACACGCTGTGGCGGTTGGTTAAACAACTGAGCCTTTACGAGATTTGCAAACGGGGCCTCACCTTTTGTTGCGAGATCCATTATTTTGCTTCTATTTTTCTTCCACTTTTTAAGACACACTGGACAATGATGAAAAACCCGATCTCCACCTCCAGAATTGCTTAGTGGTTTGAATGCTTTGAGAAATCCATCCAGTTTGGGTGGCTCCGAATTAAATAATTTACCAGTAGTTATGTCCAGGAAAACAGGAATACAATTTTGAATATCCCTCTCGTTTGGATTCCCATCCACTAGCAATTGAATTTTGTATAATCGATCCTGCACTTCATCATTTGTGCCTATCACATTTGTAGATTCATGTAATAAAAAATCGCCCTCATCACCGTAAGTATATCCTTCTATAAACGCTGTTCCGCAGTCTCTGTGGGTCAACAACTTATACACTCTTGCTTTTTTCTCACAAGTACAATTCAGCATAGCCACTGCATGTAACCGACCAAGAATGGCGTCTTCAGCTTCTTTATTTAAGCGGTTCTCACAGTTCTTATTTGTGCACGCATAAAGTCCAGGAACTCCCCTAAAAAACAAATGCAGCCTAGTAGGCAAAAACACTCTACCATCCGATTTTCTTCTAGCCAAAGTGCCTAAAGCTAACATTGCCTCCGTAGCTTTACGAGCCACACTATCTTCCGCATTTGGAAAAAGTGACTGGGACAATTGCCGCAACGGAATAGCATTTCCGCTTAAGACCTTAATCATTTGTTCGGCCGATCCCCAACCAGTAAGTTGATTAAAAATATGGTTCGAAAACTTATCTAACCCCTCACCTTTAAAAACTGCCCAATTCAGTCTTTTAGCCACTAAATTAAATGAATCAATTGCTGAATCAAGTTCAACCATTGTATTTTGAATAACTGATAAATTCAAACTTGAAAGCGCCTCTGCTTCTTCCTCTTTTCCTTCGGCAGCCCCGAATCGCGCTTCAAGATCGCCAGTAATTAGTTCAAACTGTCTTTTAGTCTTAGCAATTACCCCCGTTAGTTCACTTGCAAAATTAATTATTGATCTTTTATCTTCCTCACTCTTCCCCAAACTTGCACTTGTTAATATACATTGAAGCCGGTCACGCTCAATCCCCAAACGAGCCATTAGTCGTCTAATAAGAAAAGCTACCTCTGCCCCGCCAGTTCCGCGATACATATGTGCTTCATCTAGAATTAAAATCAATTTATTGTTTACATCAGCTTCCAGCCAAGTTTTTGTCTGTTGAAAAATTTTACGTTCGATAGGACGCATCAACATGTATTCTAGCATCGAATAGTTAGTAATCAGTATGTCCGGGCAAGATTCTTGCATTTCGTGCCGGGTTAACATTTCCCTATCGTTAGGTTGGGTTTTAAGTCGTTGGCTCCAATTCCTTATGACTCTCGGCTTCCCTTGACGCTTGCCTGTTTTATATATCTCTTGTTGCTCCATCTCCTTGGCGTAGAACTTGATAAGGTCTTTGCTAGGCCATTTCCCCTTTGCTTTCAATTCTTTAACCTTCTCCATATTTCCAGCATACTTCAAATAAAATTTTTCAAACATTGGTTCAATATGTGCCGTTGTCTTCCCAGCTTTAGGTTCTCCGGGATACGGAGTCTTCGAAGTATACGAGCCAAACATAACATTTCTCGTACGACCTTTTTTCAAATAGCCAGCAACTCGTTCATCACCAAATAATTTTCTAATTCGACCAAGTTGATCATTAACCAAAGCATTCATTGGATAAAGTAAGATTGCACGACACCCTAACATTGAGGCCACATTCGGCCGTTCAGTTGCCTCTATCGCTAAAGAACCCAGGATTGGCATTAAAAAACTTTCTGTTTTCCCTGAGCCCGTTCCTGTAGCAACAATAATATCTTTCCCCTTATTTAGAAAGAGCTCCAACGCGTTTGCTTGGTGCGTATATGGCCTTGAAAAAACACCTACACCAGGATGATCTAACTTTGAAACTTGTGCTAAAATATCCTTTGCTGGTTCAGGGATATCTAGGGACTCATATGTTGGCCCGAGCTCATAACTAGGCGTTGCTTCTATGTACGGTTCTTGGCTTATTTGTCCTAATACGTTTAATAAATTCGATCGTTCTTTGATTAGGCTATTGTTTTTTATGTGATATGCCGACTCAAGGTATGACCGTAAAGTTTCATGAAGAATTTTTGAAACATGGAATGCTCCATATGTATCATTCATAATTTAGTCACTCCTTCTGTTCAAGAAATCTATAGCCGTACGATTTTATTAATTGTTCAATATGATTTTGGAATTGTTCCGGGACATAATATTCAAATGCATTTTTCTTAAAAGAAAAGATCAAAACATGACTTTCAATAGCTTTTGGAATAGGGGGAACTACTTTCAAATAGAAATTATTCCATTGTGCCTTTGGAGATGAGCCATGATATACGAGAAGTCCAAGCATCAACCAACGAACTGTTTCTTTATCTGTGATCGTTCGTTCTCTTGCTAACCGTCCACGTTTGAATTCCCCTAGAAAGTAACGGGTTGACCCAGTTGTCTTGCAAAGCCAAGCCCCCGATTCTTGTTGCGCAAGAATTAAATTGGGGGGTATCCAAGAATAACGGTCGCGATTCCCGAGTTGCCGAGAGGTATTGTATACTTCAAACTCCTCGAAATCTTGAACGCTTTGGCTACCAGACGAGGACAACAGTCCAATTTGTTTAATTATCCACTCCTCTAAATTCTCAGGAATCCACCCCAGCCAGTTAGAATAGTCCTGCCACCACGCACCATCTTCCTTTATCGAATCAGGTATTTTTTGATTTTCAATTATCCTTCCATGTCCAGCAATTCTAACATCAGCTAAAAAGTGCTGGATTGCTTCAGTTGAGAGCCCTCCAATAATTGCTGTATACTGACTTCCCAATAGTTTCACTAGTCGCAATGGAGCAGGAAAATAATATCCATTAGGCAATCGAATGGTATCACCAAGTTGTATCAGACTATTTCGAACTGGGCTTATAACATCATTGACGTTTTGCGGGCTATCACCATCATTATTTTGCTTTAACTCAGGCCATATTGAGTCAAGATATTTATTCAAAACGTTTTTCAGTCTGCGAAAATGAACTGGGTTTACGCGCTCTTCTTCACCATCTATAGCCAGTTCGTACAAGAGATGCCTCCAATACTCTGCCAAAAAAATTTCTCTTTGAAACTCAACATTTTCAGGAACTATGACAATCTTATTCGAAAAGATCAGATCTATAATATCCTTTTGGTTTAACAATCGTGGGATGTTCAAGTTCATTACACTTCCGCTGTCATATTTTTTATGAGTGCTTTACTTCGCTCATCTAGTTCGACTTCATCAAATAACTGTTCCACATGATCTGGTAATTGCAGCATCGTCATTGGTATTAGCCACCCAAAATTAACGGATGTAAAATCGAAAGAGGGATTTATTTCGATCATTGTTTTGTATGTGACAGCTAAAGTTTTACGCCAAAGTACACTACCATGTTCAATTATTCCATTGGGCAATAAATCTTCCAATTCTAGGTAGTCATTTATTTCTATCTCACTTCTTGTTAATAGACAAGGGTCAATCTCTCCAGGTATGGACGGAGTTGTACTCTTATAGCTCCATCCGAGATAATCAGTATTAAATACAGGACCGATATCCAGAAGTTCCTTACTCAGCCCTAAAACTGAAGCCCCCTCTAACAGAGTAGCCAAGAAAATTATCGGCACATATTCTTTTCGCAGTCCTACTATGCGTTCAGAAATATACTTTTTCAAATGTGAACCATATATTTCGAATGCAGAGCGATTAATACCATCAAAAATAACGACAAGAGGAAGACCACTTGCTCTGGTCTCATTTAGCCAAGATTCAATTCGTTCTTCAGAAACAAGCTCTCCTGTTTTACCAATCGGAACTTTTATTATTTTGATAGCATGACTACTTAAACTGGCGGCACAATATTCAGCAACTATCATGCTCATCGAACCACTGAACATAACAAATTGATTAGACAAGACTGCACAAAGTACTTCAAAAGAAACTGACTTCGCATCAGCTAATTTGATCCCCAGCCTGTTAAAGTTATTTTTCAAATGTGATGCTATACTCTCTATACTTGAGAGTTTGGTCGGTTCTCCTTGGAAAACGATGTTTCTTTCAATAAACGAATCTACTTTCTCGGTTGCCGCGGCATGTTGAATATCTCTCATTCCCCATGCTTTATTTGTTATATCTTCATTCGAATTAATTTCGTTGAGAGAAATTTCAAGTCGCGAATAATTTGAACTTAGATCATTAAAATATCGCTCGTGTTCATTGGTTCTTTCAACCAAAGACTCTAATTGCTTCTTAAAATGTTCATTATTAGATACTAAGCTAGGTATTAAATTCGAAAGTACATCCATTTCATCGTTTAAAGTTGCTGTCTTATTTCCAATAAATTTGAATTCATTGGAAATTTGAGCGATCTCATTTTGTACTTCGGTGACCTCCTCGATCTCCCGCCGAATTTCAGCAATACTGCTATTTAACATCGATAGATTTCCTTGAGTTGTTTCGAAAAACATCTTATACAAATCTTCTTGATTTTTGAAGTTTGTTCCCATCTGCTCTTCCAGAGCGTCTAATCTATTCTGCAGTTTCCTGTAATGTTGTGTGGGAGCCAGAGTAACCAGCCATAATGTTTCCATATCTATATAGAAAGGGCTAAACTTCAACCAAGATCTTATAAGTTCTTGAGTTATTTCACCGGATACAATGCTTCTTAAAACACGCGAACTTTCTTCTGGATCCTTCATCATCTTTTCAATTACATCCTCAAGTTCCTCACCCGTTCGGAAACTCAACAATTTTCTGAATTGATCGTTTGAAGCTGTCCATGACAACCATATTTTCGAAAAAATGCCCCACTCTGCTTCGTTCCACCGATTCATTCTTCTAAAAAACAAATTAAGACGATAATCCGTGTCCTTTCCTTCTCGAAAGCCATTTTGTTTCGGTAACCTTTTTATTGCACTTAATCGAATCGCCGATGGCATTTGATAAAAAAACTCTTTGAGTTCCTCCAGCGAGTAACCTACGATCACTTTCCGTCTATCTTCCGGGTATTGAATGATTTTCATCATTTTAATCAGTCCCAACTTAAATCGTATTGTTTAACAGTCATTGCTCCCAAATATTCGTGTATACTCGATCTAACATAAGGGAGCATCGAAATTGGGATTAAATGAACTCTCAAAAGTTTTTGTAAAAGCGCTTGATCTTGATAATCCAAGTTATGAGTTTTAAATTCATATGCTTTTTTATCAATCTCCAATTGAACCATGACTTCTTCATGTTTATTTTGTGACTGCAACATTGAGATGATCCACTTCATTTGTTTGCGCCATTTGGGCCTCATAGATAATCTTTTTTCATCAGTCAAATCAATGGGTGAAATGTCCAATTTTCCAAAACCACCTGCATCGATATAAACACACTGGCTGTCCTGTCTTAATAACTCATTTAGCAATGAAGCTTTTTTTTCAAAAGATTCCACACCATCTGTCTTTACTATCCACTCTACTGATTGATTGCCGCTAACCTTTATTTTTAAATCTACGCCGTCCGGCAAGTCTATGTCAGTTAATCTAAGTTTGTTTAATTGCATTTTTTTGAAGAATTTTTTAGCATCTGCACTGTGTAAGCTACACGATTCTTCACAACCAACTTTGTTAATTCCTCGAAATACAACACCCTTGATTTTCTGGATATTCTTTGTACTATCTATGCATATTAGCCTCAAAGCCCTATCTACATCATCATCTAGCCAAATATCAGTTTTCCCTAAGGGGAGCTTTCCGATTGATAGCAATATCGGATTTTCACCATTTCCTAGATGACGTATCCTTTTTTTATCTTCCAAACTCCCAATGGAAATCTCTGACCATCTTTTTGAGCCCCCTTGACCTACGATAGCAATTACCACATCTGTAGTCGGGGATATTACATTTGCTTCTTGGTCGTTCTGGCGTTCTGGAATTGGTGTTACTAATTTTATTTCTGGTAAAGAGTATACAGTGCTTCTACTTAAATATTTTTCAACCCACTGCTCCACATAGTTATCATAAAAATCTGGCAGTTTCAATAATACTCCCGACCAATTCCCTTGATCTTGCAGTTTTGAAAAGGCTAAGTTCACTGGCAAGTTCTGAAGAAGTCTCATCGTATTATTACTCCATACCAGAACATAGGACATCCCCCATTGTAACGGTTGATTTTCTGTCACCCTTCGACCACTTAATCGAGAATAGTGAAATATCGTAGGGATTATATCATCTAATCCTCTCACAGGCTGCTCAAGTCGTCTTTTCCATTCGGCATCAATTTGTCCATTAATCAATATCCTGTAATCATGCGATTGTAATCGGATACGAACTCGCTTTCCATTTGTTTGTATCGAATTGAGCGGTACTGTTCTCTCACCTTCCCAAGCAAAAGGAATTTTAAGAGAGACGTTTCCATTATTCTGTCCTAATGTAAAGGGAATCTTTATATCTAGCGTCCACCGTTTCTCTATTACATTTATGTAAAGTTCTAAAAATTTTTTAATTGGAATGTCTTCTGGCTTATTTCCCTCAACTTGGCTTGCATAAATTACTGGGGGAATGTATAGCTCACAATTTATATTGGTCTGCCCCGAGACATGTGCAAAATGAGGAATCCGTTTCTTACCTTTCCTTAGAAAAGCATCTTTCTTACATCGAGGACAAAGATAACTTTTTCCTTTATTTGCATTTGGTGACGATGCATGGACATGTTGTTTATTAGCGTCTAAAGCCCATTCCATCACATCACACCTCACTCTAAAAATAAGTCTTCGTACCTAAAATAAATTAATTCGACAGCAATTGGTGCATCCCTCCATAATTAGAAAAATAACTCCATATAATTGCAAGAGGTTCCCCTTCTGCACTTAAATATTTGGATCCAGCAACAACGTCTTTGTCTCATAGATCGACAAAAAACTTCAGCCTCAGTGAATGATTTTTCTAGGAGATTTCTGAAGACGAAAGACAACGATAGCAGCGGCTTTTGACCTACATTCAGAGGATGTTTAGGTAGTATGAGATGCCGTTTGCGGAAATACCGACTATCCATTTAGGAGCAAACGAAGTATTTTGAATGCTATATAAGTTGAATCAAAATACTTAGCAATTTACAACGAGGAAAAACGAACCATTTGTCGAAAGAAAAATAGATCGAGAATCCGACAAAGTGGGGCGTACGATGGATCAGCTTACAGAACTAGAAACCGTAACGAAAGCGATGAAACAAGCCAAGGAACGCCGAATGTATGAACGATATCAAGCGATCTATTTGCATTTGAAAGGGAACTCCATGACGGCGATTGCCGACATTTTGGATCGAAACCGAATGACGGTGAGCAGTTATATTCATGCCTACGAAAACGGTGGACTGGCAGCCCTGCAACTTAGGCATTCATCAGGTGCCCCGACTCGAATGACGAAAGAACAACAGGAACAGTTGAAACATACCGTCGCTTTCAGGGTTCCTCATGAAGTCGGATTTGTAGCCAAGCACAATTGGACGCTTGAACTCATTGCCGGATACGTGGAGTGCGAATGGGGACATTCGTACTCGCTTCGCGGCATGTCCAAGGTTCATGGAACGACTGGGGCTCAGTTATACGAAACCAACCTACACGCTCACTGCCGCCGATCCTCAGAAGCAATGTCAGTTCAGCGAAACCACCTTTCCCGAACTGAAAAAAAGCTATTGAACGAGGAAATCGATCACTTGCTATTCGAAGATGAATCAATGATCCGAGATTAGCAAGCCATTCAGAAAACCTGGTTTCTTCGAGGTAAACAGCGCATCATTCCCACCACAGGTAAGCATCGCGGAGTCAAGCTTTTGGCGACTGTTGACTATGAAACCGGGCAAATCGTCTGGCAAGAAGATGAAGCCTATACGGCAGAGACCTTTCTTACCTTCTTGCAAAAAGTCCTTGTGGCTTATCCAACGGGGAAATTGGTTCTCGTGTTGGATAATGCGCGAATTCATCATGCCAAGCTACTTGGTTCCTTTCTGGAAGAGCAAAAGAATCGGCTTGAACTTGTGTTTTTACCGCCATACAGCCCCCAGTTCAATATCGTAGAAGGGCTCTGGAAGTGGCTCAAATCCAGTGTGATCAATAATGTGTTTTATGCCACTGTTTCTGAAATTCGTCTGCGTGTTGGGCAGTTTATGAATGAAATCATGAAGCATCCTCACGCCATTATTGACCGTTTGTGTATTCGGCTTTGAGTGATAATTTCTTTTGTTCAACTTATATAGATCCGCCGCGCTAAAACCTGAATCTTGATATTGGAGCTCAATGCTCACTCTATATAGGTGTTTATCGACTGCAAACCAAATCGGGACGAGGGATTTCAGCCGATCGACCTAGTTTTTTGTGATGCTTTCGAGGAGTAGCCGGACAAAATCAATTGAGTGGCACGTCCAGTAGTCAAATGTTATGATCAAATTATCAAATGCTCGGAGGTGTTAGCCATGCAATGGTACGAGGTTAGACAGTTGTATCCCGATCGCTTCGTAAAGTTTCAAATTCTCAAATCCCATATTGAAAATCAGGTCAGATACGTTGAGGATGTCGCTGTCATTCAAGCTTTTGACGATGAGCAGACCGCAACCAGAGAACTCGTTCGCTCGAAAGACGATGTGCTTGTCTACCACACAGGCAAAGAAAAAATCGAAATCGAAATCAAGCCGCTATTCGGGTTCAGAGGAAGCAATGATAAATATCGTGTATAGGGACGGTCTGTTGTTCACTTCAATAGAAATTGAGTTTAGAGGCTCCCGGAAAATCATTGACAATATCGTCATCGACACGGGCGCTGCGGAAACGATTCTTTCGCCCGACGTGGTCGAAGATATCGGCTTGTTTGCCGTGTCTGACGACTATGTGCATTCCTTCTACGGTGTCGGCGGCAGTCTGCACAACTTTTTCTTTAAAGGAAATAAAATTGGACTTTGGTCTGATTGATCCTCATGGTCGTATTAATGGTCTTCTTGGTTTGGATATTTTGCTCAAGTTGAATGCAATTGTCGATTTAAAGAAATTTGCTTTATTGCTTGATGACATTGACCAAGGCACCGCTTGAATCATATCCGTTTTTATTCAGACTTCATCGTTGCCAGTGGAGCACGAAAATTCTATTATTTCACGAAAAAATTGACGGTAATTCCAAAACCAAGTGAGATTAGTCATTAATGAAAACAAAGTTTGGGTCTGTTTTTCCACTATCAGTTCTGCAAATGGAACAAAATAAAAAACCCTTCCGAAGAAGGGCTTGTTTGCAGGTATGGTGCGGTCAAGAGGACTCGAACCTCCACGGTATTGCTACCACTGGCACCTGAAGCCAGCGCGTCTGCCAATTCCGCCATGACCGCATGTGATGCCTGTTATTCGGCGTCAACATTTAATATCCTACCACGTATCCCCATATCGGGTCAAGCACTTTTTTTGAAGGCCGCCCCGTCCCGGTTTTCCGGCTTATTTCATGCGTGCAATGCCGACGATACCGAGAATAATGCCCGCGAATCCGACGATGGAGAAGACGATTTTCAGCCATAGCAGCGGAAAGGCGATGGAGAATCCCAGGCCCAGCAATCCGATGACAAGAAACATGACGGGAGCGTTGGAGCGTTTATTCAATGCGATGACTCCTTTTCGTTCTGCGCGTGTTGGGTTTGCCTCCATTATAGCACTTCGGACCGGCATCCCATAGGAAAGCCCCGCATTTCCGGCAGAAAATGCGAGGCCGATCGTTTAAGGCTCGATGGCGATAACGACGTTGCCCTTCTTGCGCCCCGTATCTACGTAACGGTGAGCTTCCGCGATCTGCTCCATCGGATAGCGCCGGTCGATGACCGGCCGGAGCGCCCCGGCTTCGCAGAGCTGCCGAATGTAGGCCAGATTGTCCTTGTTCTGCATAAGCCCCGCGGCAGCAAACATCGCCTTGCGTCCGCCGAACGCGGCCGTGCTCAGCATATGATATAGAATGGACAACGACGGAACGGTGGTCAGATAAATCCCTTTGGCCGTCAACGCGCGTTTGCATTGCCTGTAAGATCGCTTGCCGACTGCGTCGAAAATAACGTCGTACGTGTGACCGCTTGCGGCGAAATCCTCTTTGCCGTAATCCACGACCCGATCTGCTCCCATGGCTCTGACCAGCTCGGCGTTGCCGGCGCTGCAGACTCCCGTAACCTCGGCCCCGTAATGCTTGGCCAGTTGCACCGCATAGATGCCGACCGCCCCTGACGCCCCGTTAATGAGCACCTTCTGCCCTCGCCCAACCTTGGCCTTGTCTCTCAGAAAGGTCAGCGCGGTAAGCCCGCCATCGCAGACGGCGACCGCCTCCTCGTAGGTGAACGCCGCAGGTTTCACGGCAAGCGGAGCCGCCTCCGGCAGGCATTTGTATTCGGCATAGGCGCCGAACGTTTTGGCGCTTAAGCCGAAGACATGGTCTCCGGTCTTGAACCCGGACACGTCGGCTCCGACCGCCTCCACCTCTCCCGCCAGCTCGGTGCCGAGAATCGGATATTTCGGCTTCCTGAAGCCGTACATGAAGCGGATCAGGACGGGATCGCTTTTGCGAAACGCGCAGTCCGACGGTCCTACGCTGGTCGCGCGAACCCGGATTCTGACCTCGTTGCTTTTGGGAACGGGCTTCTCCGTCTCTTGCAGCTCAAGAACGTCCGGCGAGCCGTACCTCGTACATACGACGGCTTTCATCTTCAGCACCTCCTGGCATCCGTTAACGACGAATGGCTGTCGTTCGTAGTATACCAGCGGAACAGCGCTCTCTTGCAGCTACTTTAGTATCGTTCCGATTATAAAAGCCCCAGCTCCCGCGCGCGGGCGACCGCTTCGGTGCGTCTTCGAACGTGCAGCTTGTCGAAAATATTGCGGTTATGCCCCTTCACACTGCTAAGCGCCAGGAACAGCCTCTCCCCGATCTCCTGATTCGAAAAGCCTTGCTCCACCAGCCGCAGCACTTCCAGCTCCCGTTCGCTCAGCGGTTCGATCAAAGCCTGAGCCGCGGGGAGAGCGGACCGGAACGCGCCCAGCAGCTTGGCGATATAGCCCCGTTTGATCCCCCGGCTGTGCGCCTCGATCAGCAAACGCCTCATCGGCTCGCCTTCATCGACGAAAATCCGCACGAAGCCGCCCGGCTCGGCCAGCGCCAGCGCGTCTCGCAGCCGATTCAAGGCTTGCTTCCCGTCCCCCGCAGCTTGCCGGGCAAGCGCCTCGAGAATCGTCGCCCGCAGCCGTTCGTCCTCCCGGTTCTCTTCCTTGGCCCGTTCGCCCAGCGTCTCCAACAGGTCCAATGCGGCGGACCATTCGCCTTGAGCCAGGCAGATACGCGCTTGGCTGAGCGGCAGCTCGTACGGGCGAACCCGCTCGGCCGCGGCCTCCGCGTCTCCTTCGCTTAGCAGCAGCTCGGCTTGGACCGCAGCTATCTCGGGCAGACGATGCGCGAAGCCGTGCTGCCGCGCAAGCAGCTCCGCCCTCGCCGCTGCCGCCGCAGCGCCTCCCCGATCCCCCTCGGCCCGCCTCAAACGAGCGAGAAACAACTCGCAAGCCAGCGCCCTGTCGGTGCTCTCGAGCAGCGGCGCGAACCGGGCACTCTCCTGCCCATGCTGTCGGGCGGCCTCCAGGTCGTTCCGTTCATAGCCGATGCGGGCAAGCCCCAGATGGGCCTCGCAGACGGCGGGAAGCGGAGCGTCTCCGACCCGCCGCAGCACATCCCGATACGAGGTCTCCGCCAGCTCCAGCCGATTGTCCGTCTCCTGTATGTTGCCGAGGCCGATCGCCGACATGACGCCCACAATATAATGGCCGATTCTGTCGCTGACGGCCAAAGCCTCGGCATAGGCCCGGCCGGCAGCGGCGCGTTCTCCGCGCAGATGGCAGGCGTAGCCCAGCGCCCAGGTCGTGGCGGTTCGGACCGGCAGATTGTCGGGATGCAGATATGCCAGAGCGCGGCGAGATTGCTTCGCGATTTCGTCCGCCTGATGCCGGGCAACGGCCAGCGTGGCCCGAATCGAGGCGATATGCCCGATCAGATCGCGGCCGCGCTCGTCCGGAGTCGCCCCCGCTATAGCGGCTTCGGCGGCTTGCAGCCGCGGCTCGACGTCGGCCATCCGGCCGACAAACAGCAGCGCCGACGCATGCAGGACCAGCAGCGAAGGCCGGGTGTTCAGCTCCCGCTTCGGCAGCGAGTTCAGCCATTCCAGCACCGGCATCGCCGCGCCCCGGAACAGCAAGGGCATCCCGCTGCCTTCGATCAGACGGGCGGCACGATCGATGTCTCCGGCTGCCGCGGCATAGCGGAAAGCTTCCAGCTCGTCGCCGTTGTTCTCGTGCCAGACGCTGGCGCGCACGCGCAGCTCCGCCGCATCCGGGCCTTGCTGCCTTCGGCGCAGCAAATCCGCGAACAGATGATGATAGCGATACCACCGCCGCTCGTCGTCGAGCGGCACGATAAACAAATTGGCCCGCTCCAGCTCCTGCAGCATCGTTTGCCCATCCGGCTCGTCCCCCTTCACGTCCAGAACGGCGTCGCACAGCGGGCCGCACATGCGCTCCAATACGGAGGTTTGCAGCAGGAAGCTCTTCACGGAGTCCGGCTGCCGTCGCAAAACTTCTTCTATTAAATAGTCGACGACGTAAGGATGGGTCCCGTTAAAGGTCCGGACGAAGCCGTCGACGTCCTGCCGGTCCCGCATCGAGATCGCGGCCAACTGAAGCCCGGCAGCCCAGCCTTCGGTGCGGGCTTCGAGCGCGGCCGCGTTGTCCGGCGACAGCTCCAGTCCCATTGTCCGATGCAAGAAACCGCCGGCCTCGGCAGCCGTAAACCGCAAATCCGCCGCGCGAAGCTCCGTTAACTGATCTCGGGCGCGCAGCTTGGCCAGAGAAAAGCCCGGATCTTTTCGGGCAACGATCACAAGATGCATTCGGGAAGGCAGCCGCTCCAGCAGGAATATCATCGCCCTGTCGATCAGCTCGTTTTCAATCACGTGGTAATCGTCAAGGATGAGAATAAAGGGAGGTTCGATCTCCGCCAGTTCATTGATCAGCGGCGTCATGATCGCTTCGATCGGAGGCAGTTGGGGAGCTAGCAGCACGCCAAGCGCGCCTTCCCCCGCATTCGGAGCGACCGTCCTTAAGGCCGCGACGAAATAAGCGAGAAAACGCGCCGGATCGTTATCCCCCTCGTCCAGCGACAGCCAGGCCGCCGGTCTGGAGCATTCGCCAAGCCATTGGGCGGCCAGCGTTGTCTTGCCAAACCCGGCGGCGGCCGATATCAGCGTCAGCTTGCGATGCCGCTGCTGCCCTCCGTTTAATCTCTCGATCAACCGGGGGCGCCGAACCGCCTGCGGCCGATGTGGGGGAATATATAATTTGGTATTTACGATCGGGATCGACATAGCTTCATTATAAAATCGTCCGCTTTAACGCGTCAATCCATCTCCGGGCGGCCGACGGCTACTGAGCCCCCCTCTGCTCGCTCCGATATCGGCCTGGCGGCAAGCCTATTTTGACGCGGAAGCTTTTGGAGAAATGATGAACGTCCGCAAAGCCGCAATAGGCGGCGATCTGTTCCTGGGACAGCTCGGTATTGCGCAGCAGTTCGCAGGCGTGGCTGACGCGCATGTCCAGCAAATACTGGTGCGGCGTAACGCCGTACTGCGCTTTGAACACCGCGTTGAACCTGGAGGGAGACAGATTGGCCTTCCTGGCCATATCTTCGATGCGAATCTCCTGGTCGAGATGCAAGGAGAAGTAAGAGGCAATCCAGTTAAGCGCCTGCTGCAAGACGCCCGGCGACGATCGGTCCGCCTCGTAATCCTCCAGAAGCATAATCGCCAACTCCGTCATCCCGGCCTGCGCGCGCAGCTGCATGACGGGGTCGTGGTACTGCCAGTGCTCGACAACTTGTAAAAAGGTATCGCGAAACTTCGACGGATAACGAAGACGAAGGCGGCATGGCATCTCCGTCTCCAGCAGCTCATCAAGCCGGGGCTGAAGCAGATGGAAGTAGGCGTCCAGAACGGTCTGGCCCGCCCTCGTCGGGAAGCTCGACTCCCGTTCGGGGTTGTAGAATAAGTCAAAATGCGCGAACGGGGTAACCGTATTGCCGAGCCCCTCCAGAACGACCAGGCTGCCTGGTTGAATCAGACAAAACTCTCCCTGCTCGAACGAATAGGCTTTGCCGTCCACCCGGAAGCGGCAGCTTCCATTCTGGATGTAAATCAACAAATAGTCGAGAAGCCGCCTTTCCGCTACGGACCACGGTGAACGAACGGCAAAATCGCATTCGCGGATATAAGGAACAACGGGATTCCTTGCAGTAAAATCGGCAAAGTTACGCATAAGTCCCCCTTGAGCGAACGAATGGCTACAGCTGAATTATACCAGTCATTGGCGTCCGGCATTCAGTTGTTTTTGACAAAAAAATCGAAGGGTTATACAAAGCAATTCCCCCTTGCCTGCGATACAATCAGAACAAAATTACAGATGGAGGCATGACAATGACCAAACCAGTCGAAGCATCGTCCGAACTGAACTCGGAATATCTCCTTACGGAACAGCAGCTTGCAGGCTATCGGGAGGACGGGCACATTTACTTAAAGAACGTTGCCACCCAGGAAGAAATCGCCGAATACGAGCCCGTCATCACGGACTGGGTCTTAAAGCTGAATTACCACGACAAGCCGGTATCGGAACGCGACACTTACGGTAAAGCCTTCATCCAGATCGGCAATCTGTGGGAGAAAAGCGAAGACTGCAGACGGTTCACGCTGGCCCGGCGCTTCGCCAAAATCGCCGCCGACTTGATGGGCGTAGACGGCGTGCGCATCTATCACGATCAGGCGCTGTTCAAAGAGCCGGGCGGCGGCCATACGCCGTGGCATCAGGATCAGATTTACTGGCCGCTCGATACGGACAACACGATTACAATGTGGATGCCGCTGGTCCCGATTCCCCAAGATGTCGGCACGATGACGTTCGCGTCCGGCACTCACAAGCTCGGTTATGTCAGCAAGCAAGGGATTTCCGACGAGTCTCATAAAACGTTGGGCCAATACATCGAAGCCAAGCAATTTCCGACGGTAAGCTACGGCGCAATGGCCGCCGGCGACGCCACGTTCCATGCCGGCTGGACGATGCACTGCGCGCCCGGCAATCCGACCGACAGCATGCGCAAGGTGATGACGGTCATCTACGTCGCCGACGGCAGCCGCGTCGCGGAGCCCGACAGCAAAGCCAGAGAAAGCGACCTGCGGAACTGGCTGCCCGGCTGCAAGCCCGGCGACCTTGCCGCCAGCCCGCTGAACCCGCTGGTCTATAGTAGAAACGCCAAATAATTCGCATGAAAAATGCGGCGCCTCGCCCCCAATTCGGAGCAGGCACCGCATTTTATTCTATTGCCGACCGATTCGCAAACCCATTCGCTCAGCCGACCACCTCTAACGGACTGTTACTCCGGAGCTTTCGCCGATGTCCGGCCCGTTAGCGGTCCAGCAGACCGCTAATCCGGCGTTCCTCCGATATTCGGCCCGTTAACGGTCCAGGAGACCGCTAATCCGACGTTTCCTCCGATATTCGGCCCGTTAGCGGTCCAACAGACCGCTAATCCGACGTTCCTCCGATATTCGGCCCGTTAACGGTCCAGCAGACCGCTAATCCGACGTTCCCCCGATATTCGGCCCGTTAACGGTCCAGCAGACCGCTAACCCGGCGTTCCTCCGATATTCGGCCCGTTAACGGTCCAGCAGACCGCTAATCCGGCGTTTCTCCGATATTCGGCCCGCTAACGGTCCAGCAGACCGCTAATCCGGCGTATCCCGACGTCCGGCCCCCGGTCCGTTAACGACCCGCTGCCCGCTATCCGATCGGAGGCCCACAGCGTCTTAAGTCGCCGAGCCGCCGTCAATCGTCACGAGATCGGGCGCGCCCTCGTAGATCGTCCGGCCGTCGCAGCTGACGCTGCAAAATCCGGGCCGCATATGAACGTCGATCCGCCGTCCGCGGAAGAGGTACCCGAGCAGCGAGACGTTCCCCTCCTCCGGCGGCTGCGGGAATACGTGCAGGCTGCCGTCCAGCTGCGGCTGAATGCCGGCCATCCCGAAGACGACGGCCTGTGCGCCGGACATGCCAGCGATGTTGTTGGCCCGCTTGTGAGCGGGAGCCATCGGCCGGTCGCAGTAATGCTCCTGCGGGAAATACGGCAGATGGGCCCCCATCCAGAAATGGCGTCTGTACACGTCCCAGGCCAGCCCGGAATGTCCGGCCCCCCACAGCGTCTGCGCCAAAATCGCGCCCTCGCCGGCAAAGCTCCCGCTCCCCGACCAGTCCGGGTCGTTCAGCTCGTAATGCAGCTCGTCCTCCGCGGAGATGCTCGACACCCCGCACGAGCCGAGGAACGCGCCGTCGCGCAGATGCGACAGCAGCGCCGCCTCCATCTCCGGCGTGCACGCGCCCATTCGCAGAGCGTCGTACGCCTGGATCGAGTAGATCACTTCCTTGTGCCCGTCCGGGTACAGGCTGCGGAACCATCCCGCCTCCTCGTCCCATAGCTCCTCCGCGATCGCCTTCCGGATGCGGGCCGCCTTCTCCCTCCACCGGCTCGCTTCATTTAAACCGAGATGCTCCGCCAGGTCGGCCAGCCGATCGTAGCACCAGGCTCTCTCCGCGTTCGGACTGGCCACCGCATGCTCGAATCCGCTGCTGCGCATTTCCAGCAAGTGATGCTGTTTTCCGTAATCCAGCAGTTCGCCGCGATGCTCCAGCCGTTCTTCGTCGACCGCCAGCACCTTGCTCAATACGGGATACAAATCCTCGACAACGCCATGCTGGACAAAAAGCGACCACGCGAAATGGAAAAACGACCACAAGCTATAGGAATAAGCGAAAGGCTCGTGACCCGATCCGTCCGGCGCAAAGCTGATATGCCGATCGATGCCCCCTTCGACCATAAAGCGCAAATACGCCAGCGACTGGTCCGGGCCGAGCAGCAGCGCGAGCATCTGGCCGACATAACCCGCCGCGTCCCAGGGATAGCTGTTGATGCCGCCGCCGTCGATGCCGGATACGGACGGCAGCGGCTGGATTTTGAACTCCGGATGCTCCCACAGGCAGATCAATCCGCTGACCACCGAACGCCGATAATAATCCTCAAGCCCGGGAATGTCCGTCTCCAGACGGGGCAGCGACGCCTCCGCATGCCGGATGCGCCTCGTCCAGGCAGAAGAGGTCCGCTCTTCCCAGTCGGCCAGCCGATCCGGCAAAGTCGGCTCTTGACCGGCAGCGCCCAGCACGACGGCGACTCGGAACGCCGCTTCCTGCCCGGCTTCCACCTCCTGCGCTTCCCCCTCCCGCAGCAGCGTCAGACGCACCGCGTCGGTTTCCCACCGCGTACCCGTATCGTCCAGCGCACGGGCCGGCTCGCCGCCGGTCGGCGGGCTGAAGTTCCAATCGCCAAGCGGAACAAGAGCCATCCGACCCGGCTGCAAGCTCGGCATCAATCGGATCGGCATGCGCCGCCCGCTCCGGTTCGTTACCCGCACGGTCAGGACGAAACCCCCCGCGCCGGTAAGCGGCACAAGCTCGCTGACCACCTTGAACGAATAGAGCCCGCTCTCCTTCAGCCAGTGATACGTGCCGCGGCGGACGATCCGGTCCGGGCGCCAGACGGCGTCCGCGAACAGCAGTCCGCAGTCCTCCTTGCCGCGGTTGCCGGTATCCTCGATCGGAAGTCCGTCGGCCTCGAGCCGCATGTGCAGAGCCAGCTCGCCCGCCGCATAGGGCGGGGAATAACAGCCTTTAACCCCCATAACGGTGCCGTCCAGGGGAGCGGCAACGCTGTATAGACTGGTCGCGCCGATATGGTTGGACGGCGCCACGCTTTTTCGCAAATTAAATGAGTAGAGCTCCAGCAGGTCGTTCATGAAGTCGTTCACTCCTCGATTCTTTATCCCCGAAAATTATCCTTTGACCGCTCCGATCGTCAGTCCTTTCACGAAATACTTCTGAACGAACGGATATACGAATACGATCGGTCCGATCCCGACGATCGCCATCGCCATGCGGACCGTTTCGGTCGGAATTTTGGCCAGCTCCTGGCCCGCGACGCCGGAATTCACCATGCCGGACGTTAAATACTGCACTTGCGTAATAACCTTGTACATCAGATACTGCAGGCTGACCAGCCGATTGTCGCTAATAAACACCATACTGTTGTACCAATCGTTCCAATAGTTCAGCGTCTGGAACAGCCCGATCGTCGCCATCACCGGCAGGGACAGCGGCAGTACGATGCGGGCATAAATGCGAAGCTCGCTCGCTCCGTCGATCTTCGCCGATTCGATCAGCGAATCGGGAATCGTGTTCGAGAAAAAGATGCGCATGATAATAATGTTGAACGGCGCGATGAGCAGCGGGATGATCAGCGCCCACAGCGTATTCTTCAGCCCCGCCGCGGCGTAGGTGAGGTACCAGGGAACCAGTCCGCCGTGAAACAGCATCGTAAAAAAGACGAAGAAAGAGAGCGAATTGCGATACGGCATATCCTTCCGCGAGATCGGATAAGCGAACAGGGACGTCAGAATTAAGCTGATCGCCGTCCCCGCCAGCGTGACCAGGATGGAGATGCCGTAACCGCGAAAGATTTTATCGGAATCCTTAAAAAGAAACTCGTAGGCGTACAGCGAAAATTTCGGCGGAATAATGTTGTAGCCGTGCCGGATAATGGCCAGCTCGTCCGTCAGCGAGACGGAGACGACCAGCAGAACCGGGAACAGGCAGGCGACGGCCAGCGCCCAGAACATGACGTTGAGCAGCACGTTCGAGACGCCCGATATCTGATTTCTCATAACTGTCTCACACCCCTAGAAGAGAGCATTCTCTTTGCTTATTCTGCGCACGGTAAAGTTGGCCAGGAAGACGATAACCAAGCCTACGAGCGCTTGATAGAAGCCGGCCGCCGCCGACATTCCGACATTGCCGTTAAGCAGGAACGAGCGGTAGACGAACGTATCGATGACATTCGTCGTCGGATACAGCGGTCCGCTGTTCAGCGGAACCTGGTAGAACAAGCCGAAATCCGCATTGAAAATCCGTCCGACCTGCAAAATGATCATCACGATAATCACCGGCATCATCAGCGGAACCGTAATTTTCATAATTTGCTTCCATTTCGACGCGCCGTCGATGACCGCCGCCTCGTAATATTCCTGGTCGATGGCGACGATCGAGGCCAGATACACGACCATCGTATACCCTACGCCTTTCCAGAGATTAACCAGGGGCAAAATATAAATCCAATGCTTCGCCTCGCTGTACCAGGATATGGACGACAGCCCGAGCGGCTCCAGAATCGTTTTGTTGATAAACCCCGTGCCGCCGCCAAGAAAAGCGTAAACCAGATAGCTCACGACGACGAAGGAGAGGAAATACGGAAACAGCAGGCTGCTCTGAAACACCTTCGCCATTCGCCGGTTGCGCAGCTCGTTCAAGGCGATCGCCAGGAAGATGGCCACGACCGTGTTCAGGAAAATAAACACCGCATTGTAAAGCACCGTATTGCGCGTGGCGACCCAGGCTTCCTCCGTCTGAAACATATATTTGAAATTTTCCAGCCCGGTCCAGGGGCTCCCCAGAATGCCGCCGTCAAAATTGTAGCTCTTGAACGCCACGATAACGCCGAACATCGGAACATAGTTGTTGAAAATCAGCACGGCCGCCGCCGGCAGCAGCATCAGGAACAAAGCGCGGTATTTGATCACTCTGCGGGCCGCGTGCGTCAAACGCTTTGTGAGGGGCATAGCGTTTCTCTCCTTTTTTATAAAAGGACCGAGATCCACGTTGTCCATGGAACCCGGTCCCCGCTCTTCCTTCCGACGGCTTATCCTAGTTGCCCAAGAACGCGTCGACTTGCTTTTGCTTCTCGGCAATGACTTTGTCCAGGCCGGCCTTCTTCATCTTGTCGATAAACTCCGGCAATTTCACGGCAGGATCGGCAACCCCGGTGAACAGAGCGTCGATATACTGCTCGTAAATGTTGATGATCGCGGCTTCCTCGTTCTTCACCGGCTCCGCGTCGTAGCTGAACCCGAGCAGCGGCGAAGGCGTGGCCGATTCGTTGAACTGCTTGAACTTCTCCCACTTCTGCGGATCTTCGTTATCCCACAGATAGTTGAGGAACTGGTTGCCGAACATCCAGTTGATGCCCGGCGTATAGCCGCTTTCGGCCAAGCCTTCCGGCTGCTTGATCGTGTCGCCCGTCTTCTCGTAATGCACGCCTTCCACGCCGAACACGAGCGTATTCAGAACTTCGGCGTCCGTGTACAGCAGATTGATCAGCATCATGGCCCGTTCCGGATTTTTGGACGTGCGCGAGATCGCGGTCAAGGCGCCGTTCACGTCGCCGTTGCTCGTATAGGTTCCCGTCAGCTCGACCTGAACGTATTCCTGCCCCTGCTGCAGGCTGAATTCCACGTCTTTGCCCGGCTTCAGCTGCTGGTGCTGGGCGAACACCCGGCCCGACTTCGTATAAGGAGTCGCGTCTACCAGCGTTGCCGGATCGTCCTGGAAGTAGCCTTTGCCCTTCCAGTCTCTCAGCAAATCGAGCAGCTCGATCGTCTCTGGCGCTTCGAACTGGTTTACGATCTTCGTATCGCCGTTCTTATAGATGGCGCCCGGAATTTGACCGTTGCCGACCGGCTCGAACGGAAGCAATCCGTTCAGGTTGCGGTTCGCCCACAGCGGAACGATGTCCGGCTCGTTCTCCTTGATCGTCTGCAGCATCGGCTCGATATCCTTGATCGTGTGTACCGTGCTTAGATCAAAGCCGTATTTCTCGACCAGCGCTTTGTTGAGCACGAGCCCGAATTGCTGCGCAAGCTCCTTCTGCACCGGAACGCCGTATATTTTGTCCCCTACCGACGCCGCCGACAAGTAGATCGGGTCGAGGGAATTTTTCAATTCGACGGCATATTCGTCAAGCAGGCCGTTTAACTCGCGGAACGCGCCTTTCGCCACGTTGCCGCTGAAATTATCCCAGCCCGCGGTGAACATCAGATCGAACGGTTCTCCGCCGGACACCATCAGATTGATTTTTTGCGCCCAATCTCCCCAGCCGGTGGCATGAATTTTCACGGTGGCGTTGATCTTATCCTTCAGCAGCTCGTTCAGCCGCTCTTCGACAAGCGCCACGTCCTTCTGTTCGTTGCCCGGATAATAGATGCTCAGCTCCACCGGGTCCAGAACTGGCGCTTCCTCCGTCTCGGCCGCTTGCGAGCCGGCCGGCGTCTCCGAGGCGGCGCTGCTGGCGGCGCCTTGGCTGCCGCTGTTGTCCTTGCTCGAACAACCGGCAATAATAAGTAATGCGCACATCGCGAGCATAAGCAGCTTCATCGTCTTCTTCACTTGCATGTGAAATCTCCCCCCGTGTCCTCGTGTTTGGTTTGCAGGTTCATTATAAAATTGATGCGCCGGGGGCTGAATACAATAATCTACGGAAACTTTCAAAATTCTATCCGTTCTCCCGCCATAACTTCTGCACCCCGTGCGAGGGGCGTTTTATTTCGTATCCTTCACCGGATGACGGGGATCGAAGTCCGGATCGATATAATGCTCCATATTGACCAGACTCCGGTAGACGGCGTTTTCAAGCGATTGGTTATACTGCTCCGTCAGCGTCCGCAAGACGTCCTCCGTCGGCAGCACGCCGAGCAAAATGTCCTTGTACGCTTTGGTCCGCAGACGGTCGTCGGGATTTTTAAGCCCGCTCTGGGTCCGATTCTCCAAAATAAACTTCGGCTCCTTCGGATACGGGGATTCCTCTCCGGCCCGCGGCAGGAAGGCGCCGATCGAATCCAGTCCATCCCGGTACGCCGGATCTTCCGCTATCGCGCCGCTGACCGGAATCGTCTTCCCCTGGCTGAACAGTCCGCCCAAATAGGCGTCGGAATGCAGCTCGTTCCACAGCGCCGCAGCCTCCTCCTTATGCTCCGTATACCTGTGAATCGCAAACGGGGATTGCAGCGCGACCATCAACGCGCCGGCGCCTTGATCCGCCTCGTCGAACAACGGCGGCATCGCCACCCCTGTCGCATTGCCGTGCGCCATGCGGCTGAGCAGCGCATAATCGCGGCTTGTCACGTACATCATCCCGATGTTGCCCTCGGCGAACTGCGTCAACGCCGTATCCATCGTCAGCGAGGTTTCGCCGGGGAACATGCCGCCGTCCTTTTTCAATTCCAACATCGTCTCGAACCAAGGGGTATAACCCGTGAAGTCGTATTGCCCTGCGGCAAAATCGTAATAATAAACCCCGCTGTACGTGCCGCCCATCTCCAGCGCCTGGCGGAACGGATCGTCCTCGCCCGCGGGCAGCGCAAAGCCGTATATCCGATAGCCTGTCCCCGCTTCGGAAATTTGCACCGCGTACCGCTTGAGCTGCTCCAACGTTTCCGGCGGCCGCTCCGGGTCCAGTCCCGCCCGCTCGAACAGCTCCTTGTTGTAAATGAGCCGCAGCGTCAGCATCTCCGAAGGCAGCGCATAGAAGCGGCTGTAATCCTTCGTATAGTCGACGGCCCAGCGCGGATAGGCCGACAGCGTCCGCTCGTCGGCAATATCGGATAAATCGAGCAGCCAGTTTTTGTAGAGATAGGTGGCCAGCCACTCGGTCGAAGCCTGGAACAGGTCGGGCCCTTCGCCGGAGGTCATCAGCATATGGAGCATTTCGTCGTAGCGGTCGCGCGGCAGCTGAATCCGCTCCACGCGCACCCCGGGATGCTCCGCTTCGAACCGCCCGATCAAGCCGTTCAGGGCGTCCGCGTCGACGTCCTCCCGCACCGCCAGCGTTAACGCGACGTCCGGTTCCCGAGCCGCGGCGGTTCCTTCGGATTCCGTCTCCGGACCCCGCTGCACGCAGCCCGCCAATTGCGCGGCCAGCGCCGCCACCGCAAGCCATCTGCACGCTTTCAACAAAACGATCGTTTTCATATCGACATCGCTTCCCTTATAATGTGATCAAGTCCGGTTGTCGAATCGAGACGAGACGACGGAAGGAGGATGGCCGATGCTGCAGAAGCTGGCCCCCTATTTGCTGTTTTACAACATAAGCTTGAAATATCGTCTCCTGCTCTACTTTCTGTTTCTCGTGATTCTGCCGACCTCCATTATTTCGGTGACGATCTACAACGAGTCCAATCGGACGATCAAGGAAAATATTACGACCACGCTGCAGAAAAACCTGGCGACGGCGGAGATGATTCTGCTGAAACGAATCGAGGAAATGGAAGCGATTGCAAATTCGATCTATCTGAATCCGGATATGATCGAGCTGCTGTCGGCGGACCGGCCGCTGGACCAGGTCGGCATCGTCAACGAATTGGCCAATTTGAACAAAATCATGGGCAGCTACGACTTGCCGACCGACTTGACGCGGCAATTTACGCCCCGCCTCTATATGCTGGACAGGCCCGAATACGTTCAGTACAATTTCTCGCGCTACGTCTCCACGATCGGCGACATCGAACGGGAGGCCTGGTACTTCGATCTCCCGCCGAAGGAACGGTATTCCATTATCGCCCTCGATCGTGGAACGACCGAGGGCGACGGCGATTATATGCTGATGCTGGCCAAGCGGCTGTTCGGCCTCCGCAACGCCGCCATTCCCTATGTCGGCCTGCTTACCGTCGAGTCGGACATTCACGAATTCACTAACATTCTTACCCAGATGAAACCGTCTGTCAACAGCACGATCGTTATCCTGGACAAGCAGGCCAACGTCATCGTCAGCACCGACAAGCCGGCGCTTAACGCCGCCGGCTTCGACGCCGAGCCTTACGTTTCCCTGCTCTCGTCGCGCCGTCTCGGGCTCGCCGGCTCCGAGGAAACGACCCTGCAGGGCGAAGCCGCGTTAATGACTTACCGGAGCATCGACTCGCTTGGCTGGACGGTATTGTCCGTCTCTCCGCTTAACGATCTGAACGGGAAGCTCGTGTCGCTCAGGAAGGTCATGTACCTGGTGCTGGCCGTATGCATGGCGCTCGCTTTCCTGATCGCGCTGCTGCTGTCCGGCAATATTACGAATCCGATCCGCAAATTTATCAAGATGATGTCTTACGCGAAGTCGGGCAACTTCGATATTCAAATCCAATACAAGCGCAAGGACGAATTCACCTATTTGTTCAGTCAATACAACAGCATGCTCCAGAAAATCAAGGAGCTGATCGACGAGCTGTACGTCTCCGAGGTGCGCAAAAAGGTGGCCGAGCTGAAGGCGCTCCAGGCGCAGATCAATCCCCATTTTCTGTACAATACGCTCGACTCGATCAACTGGATCGCGCTGCGGCACAAGGTGCCGGAGATCAGCCATATGGTCACCTCGCTGTCCGACTTTTTCCGCTACAGCTTGAGCAAGGGCCGCGACATCATCCCGATCGAAGACGAGCTGCGGCAGGTCGAGAGCTATCTCTCGATTCAGCAGATCCGGTTCAAGGAACGGCTGACGTATTCGATCGAGGTCGAGCCCGAGATTTACGGCCATTATGCCGTGAAGCTGACCCTGCAGCCGCTGGTGGAAAATTCGCTTGTCCACGGCATCGAGAAGAAGCGCGGAGTCGGCGTCATCGCCGTGAAAGCCCGCGTGGTCAACGACTGGATTCACATCGAAATTATCGACAACGGCCCCGGCGCGAACGCCGACGAGCTGAACGCCATGCTGCAGTCCGACGGCGGCCATTCCTTCGGCTTGAACAACGTCAATCAGCGGATCAGACAGGTGTTCGGCGAAGGCTCCGGCCTTCAGTTCAGGAGCAACGAAGGGGAAGGCATCGCCGTTATCGTCAAATTCCCATGTCGAACAACGCTGGAGGGACTGGATCAGCATGCTTAAAATGATTATCGCCGACGATGAATACAACGTACGGGAAGGGCTGAGAGACGTCGTTCCGTGGGAGGAGATGGGCATCGCCGTCGTCGCCGTCGCCTCGGACGGCCCGGAGACGCTGGAGCTGTGCCAATCGCTGAGGCCGGATATTCTGATCACGGATATTCGCATGCCGGTGCTGGATGGCCTGGAAGCGGCCAACCGGCTCCGGGAGCTGGACGCCTCGGTTCGGATCATCATTATCAGCGGCGCGCAGGATTTCAATTACGCCAAGACGGCGGTGAATCTGAACGTCGACGGCTACATCCTCAAGCCGATTAAAGTGAACGAGCTGCAGGATACCGTCCGCAAAGTCGCCGATTCCATTCGGGCGGAGCGTTCGCGCGAGGCCTACACGCATCAGCTGCGGCAGCAGTTGACGGAAAATATGCCGGCGCTGCGCGAGCAGTTTCTGGCCAATCTGACGATGGGCATGTATCGCGACGAGCGGGAGCTGGCGGACAAGCTCGTCTTCTTCGGACTTCCGCTGCAGCGGGTTTCCTCCATGCGCGCCGCCTTGTTCCAGATCGACGATTACGAGCAGGCCGTCGAGCGGTACAGCGAGGAGAACAAGCAGCTGATCCGCTTCTCCGTCAACAACATCATGGAGGAAATCGTCGGCCGCAGCGAAGCGGGCATCGCGTTCTGCCTGAACGAGAACCGGTTTGTCGTCCTGTTCGATCAATCGGGCCGTGAAGCCGGATTTTACTTAAACGTCGTCCAGGAGATCATCGACAGCGTGTCGGCCTATTTGAAGCTGTCGCTGTCGGCCGGAATCGGCAATCCCGTCCAACGTCTGGGCGATCTGCACCGCTCCTATTACGAAGCCGAATCGGCGATCGGATACAAATTTTTCACCGGGAAAAGCTCGATTCTGCACGGCAGCGACTTTAACGAAGGCAGGGTCAACGTGGATTTGGCGAGAATTTACGAGGATCAGAACAAGCTCATTTACTTCATGAAGCTCGGCCGGCGCGAGGAGGTCGCCCACAAAATCCGTTCGATCTTCGAGGCGGTCTGCAAGGACCGCAGCAGCCCGATCGGATACGTGCAGAGCGTCGGCGTCGAGCAGATCAACATGGCTTCGCGGGCTTTTCACGAAGTGGGCGAGAGCATCGAGGCCGTCCTTCCGGATTTCCCCTCGCTGATCGGCGATCTTTACGCGCATCACGACGCCGCGGAGTTGGTCGAGACGATGCAGAAGCTGTTCGACGCCATCACCGCGTTTTTCTGGCAGAAGAACAATCAGAAAAACAGCGGCACGATCAAAAAGATAAAGGACATTATTTCCAAGAAGTACATGGAAAACATAACGGTATCGCGGCTGTCGGAAGAGGTTTATTTGTCGCCCAACTATATCAGCCTGATTTTCAAGCAGGAGACCGGGGAAACGATTACGGAATATGTGACGAAAATCCGCATGGAGGCGGCCAAGGAGCTGCTGCGGGCGCAGGATCTGAAGGTGCTGGAGGTCGCGGAAATGATCGGTTACGACAATGCCGCCTACTTCAGCACCGTGTTCAAAAAATACACGGGCATGCACCCGCAGAAGTATCGTTCTCTGTTTTATGCGGAATAAGGCGGAGGATCGCCGGACGAGCCGTGCTTGGGCTCCCCTGGCGATCCTCCGCCCGCTTTGGGGAAGGCTTTCGGATGTCGACTTCGACCGAGCGGGCTTTCGGATGTTGGGTCTACACGAGCGTTTCCTTGCGCACCGTCGCGTATAACCGATTCATATCTGCGATAAGCTGCGATCGGTCCGCTCCCTTCCCTTGCCGGAACCGAACGAGCGCTTCGTGCAGCAGCGCCCCGGCCCGCTCCTGGAAAGCCGGGAACGCGGCATGGCGCGGGCGCAAATAACTGGCGGCCAGCGTCGCATACGTGTCCGCGAAGAAGCCGTGCGTATACCGATTGACCTCGGCATCCCGCCAGGCGCTCCCGTGTCCCGGCTGCCCTTCGTGCCTGGCGTACAAGGTGCGCTGCAGCTCGCCGCCGGCCAGAAACCGAACAAATTCGACGGCCGACGGAATGTCGGAGGACGAAGCGGACACCGCGATGCCGACACCGCCCAGCAGCGCCCCCCTCGGACGGCCGTCCTCGCCCGGGATGTCGGCAAAACGCAGCAGCTTCCCGGCAAACCCGCTTCTGGCGTAATTCGAATAGCCGAACGCCAGCGGAACGTAGACGATGTCGTCCTCCTTCGCCATCCGGTCGTACATCTGGATCGGGTTCGAAGCAAGCGACGATTCGTGCAGCAGCGGCAGCAGACGAAGCATCCGCTCAAGAGCGGCTTCCCCTGTCCGGCGCGGTATGCCGTCCGTCTCGCTGAAGAATGCGTCCCCTCCCTCCCCGGCGCACAGCGTAAGGAAGCTGCACATCGCGTCCGTCGGGCAGAGCGGCCAGCCGACTCGGCGTCCCGGAGGCAGCGATCGCGCCAGCGCCTCGACCTCCGCCCAGGAACGGGGCAGCTCCTCTTGGCCGATGAGATCGGGCCGGTACGACGCTACCTGCGCCGCCGCGTCCACGGCCAGCGCCCACTGATGGCCGTTCCACTCGTAGCTGCGGTAACTGGGCCCTATGGCATGCGCCGCCTGGTCGGCCAGAAAGTCCGCCGGAAGATAAAGGTCGAGCGGCGCCAGCGCGCCTTGAGCGGAGCTGATTCCGACATGAGGATGATCGATCATGAGCAGATCGTATTCGCGCGCCAGCACGTCGACCGGAGAATCGCCGAAATCCTTGAGCGAACGCTTCTCCCATTCGATCCGGATATCGGGGCGAAGCCGCCTGAACTCCTCCGACGCCGCCCGGACCGGCTCGTAGCCGCGCGCGTGATCCCACGTTATGCCGCGAAGTGTCGTCATATTGTGTTCCCCTCTCACCTTAAATGACGCCTTTGTCTCCCAAAGATTCGATTCTCTCCGGCGCGTAGCCGAGCTCGCGAAGAATCTCGCCGTTGTGCTCGCCGATCAGCGGCGGATGGCGCAGAATCTCTCCGGGCGTCTCGCTGAACCTGACCGGAACGTTCACCGTGCGGACGGCTCCGGCCGTCGGGTGCTCGTACGAAGCGAACGCCTGGAGATGAACCGCCTGCGGGTCCCGCTCCACTTCAAGGTGATTTTTCACTTCGGATACCCACATGTCCCGCTCCAGCATTTTCTCCATCCAATAACCTGTCGTTTGCTTGATCACGCTGGCCTGAATCCGGTAGAACACCTCGTCCCGCTTGTCGTATAACGTTCGCGGATCGTTGAATTCGTTCAGCCCTTCGTCGCCCAGCACCTCGGCCAGCACCGGAATCGGATTGACCGAAATGCACATATAGCCGTCGGCGGTCTGATAGATGCCGAACGGAGCCGACTGTCCCGGGTGCGCGATGCCCGATTCCGGCCGCTCGAACAGCTTGCCCGAATTCAGCGTGACCGCGAATTCCTGCAGCTGGTGCGTAAGCAGACACTGGTACAAATTCACTTCCAGCTTCTGTCCTTTGCCGGTTTTCTCCCGGTAATAGAGCGCGGATAACAGCCCGTATACGATGTTGTACGCGCCAAGCTGATCGGCAATGCCGGTGCCCAGCGGCGTCGGCGGCGCATCCTTGCGTCCGGTCAGAACGGTCAAGCCGCTCAGGGATTGGATCATCAGATCCTGCCCCGGACGCTCTGCATAAGGTCCGTCCTGTCCGTAGCCGGTGCTGGAGCAATAAATGATGCGCGGGTTGATTGCCTTCAAGTCGTCGTAGCCGAAGCCCAGCTTCGCCATCACGCCCGGACGGAAATTCTCGACCACGATGTCGCATTCCTCCGCCAGCTTATAAATAATTTCCTTCGCCTCCGGCGTCTTCAGGTCGAGCGCCAGCGACCGCTTGTTGCGGTTAAAAGCCAGATAGCAGGGCGATTCGCTTCCCCCGACCCAGTAGTTCAGGAACGACCATGCCCGATAGCTGTCGCCGCTGCCCTTGCGCTCCACCTTGATCACGTCCGCTCCCAGGTCGCCCAGCATTTGCGTGGCGAAAGGGCCTTGCAGCAGATGGGTGAAATCCAGTACCTTGATCCCCTCTAACGCTTTTTCCATCATGGTCTCTCCTCCAGTTGTTCGTGCTTCCAGCAGGGCTGCTCCCCGCGCCGGTTTATTTCCCCTGAAAACGCGGCTGTCGCTTCTCGGCGAACGCCGCTATGCCTTCTTTGGCATCATCGCTGCAGAAGAGGTTCGCGAGATAAGAGCGGTCGTACGCCTGAGCGGATTCCAGGCTGGCGTCCCGTCCCTCGTTCACGAGCTTCTTGAGCGCCTGAACCGCCAGCGGCGCCTGCTCCGCAAGCTGCGCCGCCTGCTGCATCGCCGATTCCAGCAGCTTGTCGTGCTCCGTTACCTGATTGACAAAGCGCAGCGCCCGCCCTTCCGCCGCATGGACGAACCGCCCCGTCATCAAGAGCTCCTTGGCCATATATGGGCCTGCGACGCGCGCGAGCTTCTGAACGCCGCCTCCGCCCGGCACCAGGCCGAGCTTCACTTCGGGAAGCCCGAACTTGGCCTTCTCGGAGGCGATCACGAGGTCGCAGGCCATTGCCAGCTCGAAACCCCCGCCCAGCGCGTAACCGTTCACCGCCGCGATGACCGGCTTGCCGCAAGCTTCGATCACCCGGTACATTTCGCGCCCTCTATCCTGAAAAGCAAAAAACTGCCCCATATCGAAATCGTGGTAACCGCCGATATCCGCACCCGCCATGAACGCCTTGCCGGTGCCGGTCAGGACGACGGCATGGACGTCCATTTGCTCATGAAGCCACCGGAAGCACGCCGTTATCTCTGCCATCATCGCATCGTTCATCGCGTTCAGCTTTTCCTCGCGCCGGATCGTCACCTTTAACACGCGGTGCGCGCGTTCCAGCTCCAAATACGTATAGGCGGGCATTTCCTTCGTTTCCTGGCGTTCCGATTGTTGCGGTTGTTCCGGTTGTTCTGATAGTTTCGGTTGTTCCAGTCGTTCCGATTGTCGCGATTGTTCCGATTTTTCCGGTCTTTCCGGTTGTTCCATTCGTTCCAGCCTCCCTTTTCGATTCCGCGTCTCTCCCCCGCTATTCTCCGCGAATCGTTTGTCCCCCGTCGATAACGAACGTCTGCCCGGTAATAAATGCGGCCGCGTCGCTGCACAAATACATGACCAGGTCCGCCACTTCGGACGGCTGCCCGAACCGCCCGACCGGATGCGCCCGGTTCCAGGTGTCGATCAGGGCTTGCGGGTCCTCCACCTCTTCGAAAATTTTCTCGTTCATCGGCGTCATAATCGTCCCCGGCGAAACGGCATTCACGCGAATGCCCTTGGAGGCGTAATCGATCGCGATCTGGCGGGTCATGGCGAGAATGCCGCCCTTGGTCGCCGCATAGCCCGCCCAGCCGTGAAATCCATGAATGGCCTGCGTCGAGCTGCAGTTCACGATCGCGCCGCTGCCTTGCTTCTCCATATGGGGCAGGCTGAACTTGCAGCCCCGAAAAACGCCGCCCAGGTTAATGTTAAGAACCCGCTGCCAATCCTCCTCGCTCATCGTCGCGACGTCTCCCGGGATCGCTACGCCCGCGTTGTTATAGACCGCGTCGATTCGACCGGTCCACCCGACCGCCTCGTCCATCAGCTGCTTAACGTCGCTTTCCGAGCCGACGTCGGTCTTCAGGAAGCGGACCCGGCAGCCTTGCGACCGAAGCTGCTCCTCCAACTGTTTCCCTTTGTCTGCATCTATGTCGGCGATCGCCACCGAAGCCCCGGCCTCGGCAAACCTGCGGACCGCCGCTTCGCCGATCCCCATCGCCCCTCCGGTTACGACGGCGGTTTTTCCGCTGAAATCGTAAGTTACCGTTCCTTTTGCCACAACTCCTCACCCTCTCCTCGCTTGCTTATTGGAAGTATCGTTCATTTTCCGCCCAGCGCTGCTCCAATTCGGCCAAATTCGTCGCATCGTAAAGCTTGTACGGGATCGGACGGATCCACACTTCCTTCCCGGGAAAATCCCGGATCAGCGGCCTTCTCTCCATCTCGTCCGGCTGCGTTCCCGCCATAAGGAGGTTGGCGACGCGAACGGCCGCAGCCGCCGCTTCATCCGGCCGCTGGTACACCGTCGCATGCTGCTGCCTCGCCTTAATCAAACGAATCGCCGAGAGATCGCCGTCTCCGCCTACCACGAAAACTTTTCCCGCCTGCTTGATCTTGACCAGTTCCTCGACGACGCCTTCCGCCATCAGATCGGTGCCGGCGATGATCGCATCGAACGTTGTCCCGGCAGCCGCAAGCTCCGCGACGATCTGCTTCGTCTCTTCCTTGCTCCACAGCGGAACGGAAATAAACTCCGCCTTCATGCGATCCTCGTATTTTCGAAGCACCGCTTGATGCCCCATCGACATGTTGCGGGCGTTATCGTTATACGGATCGCCTTCGAGCAGCAGCACTTTCCCTCGTCCCTTCAACCGCTTGGCCGCATACTCCATCTGCATGACCCCCTGCTCGTAACCGTCCCCGCCCACGAAATAATCGACGAAACGGCTGCGGGAGGGACGCTGGAAACAAATGGCCGGAACGTTCTTCTCCCGCGCCTCGCGAAACAGCGAATCCGAGGAAGCCGCGTTCACCGGCGACAAAATCGCGCAAGACGGCTGCAGCCTGTCGAGAACCCAGTCGAGATACAGCTGCTGCTTCCATTCCAAATCGTGCGCGGTTACCGCAAGCATCGGCGGCTCGAACTCCCGCTCGAACGTCTGCAAATAGGCGAGCGCTTTCTGGGAATGGAAGTTCGGCAGCGAGACGAACACAAGACGCCGATCTTGCGTCGGCTGCGGTGCGCCGTTCGCCGGACCGATCTGATTGAATACGGACCGGAAAGCGTTGCGAAGCTCCGCCTCGTCCGTCTGCATCTTCAGCTCGATCGCGACGGCGGCTGCGATCTCGCCAAGGACGTTTCTGACCGGAACCGCAAGGCGGTACAGCCCCTGTGTCTCGTCGGCTTCGAATGCAATGCCCAGCGTCCGAACCTCCTTAAGCTCCCAATAGAGCTCCTTCCAATGGAGAAAAGATCGGCCAAGCGGGCTGTTCGCCTGCTCGTTATGAAGCCAAATCTGGCGAATCTCCTGTTCGGTGCTTCCGCTTAAGCAAGCTTTGCCTAACGCCGAAGTGCTTAGCGGGAACCGGGCGCCGAGCAAGGGGCGGCTGTCTCTTTCCGGATTCGGCCTGCGGTCGATCGCGAACGCAACGACGACATGGTCCCCCGCCGGCACGCCGACCTGGACGGAAACCGCCTGCTCGACGGCTTCGTCCAACCGCTCCGCCCAACGGATGGCCGCCTTCATCTCCGCCGAGGTTTGCAGACGCTGCATCCCCAGCGTAATAATCCGGGTCCCCAAGGAGTACCGCTTCGTCCCCGGATCGAATTGAATATATTTGCGATTGACGAGCGTCTTCAGCAGCTCGAATCCGGTACTCTTCGCAAGCTCGAGCCGCTGCAAAATTTCCGTAAACGTATAGCCCCCCGGCGCCTCCGCCAGCAGCTCAAGCACATCCAGAGCCCGGTAAGCGGACTTAACCATTTTCACGCTGCCACCCCCTCTATCTCCTGTCGCATATTTCGCAGTGAAGAACCTCACCTCTACTATTCGATTATATCTTGCCGTTTTATCGCTTTGAACATGTTTGATTAAGAATTTAGTTCATGTATGCGAAAAATTGAGTGATGTGGGTTGCTTAGTCGATGTCGCATCGTTACGTGGCATGGGGGAGGTGCTGAATTGTTGATTTTGGAGGAGAGCGGGCGGGGATTAGCAGGTTTCTTGGAACATCGCCAGCCATTTGGCGAGTTTTTGCGGGACGATAGCAGGTTTCTTAGAACATCGCGAGCCATATGGAGGTTTTTCGCCGGACGATAGCAGGTTTCTTAGAGCATCGCGGGACATTTGGAGAGTTTTCGCGGGACGTTAACAGGTTTCTTAGAACATCGCGGGACATTTGGAGGTTTTTCGCCGGACGATAGCAGGTTTCTTAGAACACCGCGGGACATTTGGAGAGTTTTTGCGGGACGATAGCAGGTTTCTTAGAACATCGTGGGACATTTGGAGGTTTTTCGCCGGACGATAGCAGGTTTCTTAGAACATCGCAAGCCAAGTGGAGGTTTATGGAGAGACATGACAGGTTTCCATACCCCAGCACACGTTACGTGAGCACAAAAAACAGGGGATACCCCTCAGCCATGTGTTGCATGACGTACGGGACATCCCCTCGTGTGTTTCCTTGCACAGTGTTTTACTCGTAGTGTTTTACTCGTAGTGATTTACTCGTTTTGTTTTACTCGCAGAGTGTTACTCCCAGTATTTACTCCAACACTTCCACAACGAAGTCCGCGAACAAGCCGTAGTCGATCAGGTCGAACTCCCGGGCCGGAGGAGGGCCGTACATCGGCGATCTTTTCCAGTTGCCGGGCCAGGCGGTATTGCGGGGCTTCGACGGGTCGAAATGCGGGCCCATCAAGTTTTTGAACGAGCCGGAGACGCGGACGGTGACTTCGGCGGTTGCTCCAGGCTGCGCATATGGCGTAATGTCCAGGCTGTTGTCGTGGTCGAGGCCGATCATTCCGGCATCCTTGCCGTTCACTTGAACGCTCGCGATTGTACCTCTCCAATCGGGCAACGCAACCCTGATCTCGCGGGCGGCGGCCGGAACGTTTACCCGCTTGCTGTACACAAACGCCGAACCGTAAAACGGATAGCCCTGCTCCTTCCACGCGCCCACCGCGAGCCCGCGCTCGGGCTTGCCGACGACCCACTCGCCTTCGTTATCCGTTACGGAAAAGTCGCCCGTCAAATACACGGCCTCAATCTCCATGAAGATCGAGAACGGCTTCGCCTCGAGCCGAATCACATTCTCTCCCTCCCGGACGGCTTCGCGAATCGATGCTTGCCCCATATGGTGGTCCAGCCAGCAGGTGCCCGGACGCAGTTCGACGGCAATCCCGTTGACGCGAATATCGTACAGCTCCGGACGCTCGACCATCAGCTCGAGCTGCTCGGGTATCCCTCCCCCGGCTACGCGAAAACGATACTGCACCGCGAACCCCGTCCGCTCGTCGAACGACGACTCCCGGTCGAGCAGCCGGCGCTTGAACTGCACCCCGTTGTCCCAAGGGTTCATCGAAAAGCCGTGATACTCAAAGGCGAAGCGGTTCGCTTGCGTCGTGTACAGTCCCGAATAGGTTTTCTCTCCCAAAGTAAGATCGCAGTAGGAGATAGGGAAAATGTTCGGCTGCTCGGGCGTGACGACCGATGGTTCCGCCGGAAGACGGGTTCTTGCCACGTTTGCGTCTCCCGACGCATGCATGCCGTCAACGTCGGCTGAAGCATTGGCGATTTTCTCCGGATACACGCGGATGAGCAGCGAACCGGAACCGGCCAGCGAAACCGGGATCGCAAGCTGCCCCTGCTCCGCTCCCGCTAACGAAGCCGCCGAATCGGAACCATCCCGAGCCACCGGGATAACCCCCTCCACCGAACCGGAACCGCTCTGAGCCGACGGGATAGCGACCCCCTCCTCCGGAAGCGAAGTCACCGAGCCGGTAAGCGGGTCCCAGATTTCTCCGTAACGTCCTGGAACGATCAACGTGTCCTCGACCCGCTGCGCAAAGCTGTTGACGATAAAATAAAACGTGCTCCCATCGTCCATCTCGCGCAGCAGCTGTGTCACTCCGGCTCGCTCCCGGATGCCGGACCGCCAGACGGATCGCGGACGAAGCGTCTCCCGCAAGGCGGAGTCCGTCTGCGCGAAGCCGTCGACGGAGATCCAACCCTGCATGCCCGTTAGCTCGGACGCCTGCCAGCTTCGCCCTTCCTTCCTGCTCAGCCCGTCGTTCCAGGCGATCACCCTGCCGCCGCCGGCCATAAATCCGCGCAGCAGCTCCACCGTCTCGCTCTTTGCGTTCAGCATGCCGGGCGGCACGATTACGACGTCGTATGCCCGGTTCGCGACCTGAATTTTCTCCCCCGATACCGAGCCGTGCCGCGCCATAATATATTCGTCGCACCAGTCGTAATCCCAGCCCGCGTCGATTAAGCGCTGGGCCAGCTCCCGGGTTTGAACGATGCCGAGCTTATAGCTTTCGTTATTCTCCAGATCGCCCGGAGTGAACAGGAAAGACGACGTTGTCGGGTTAAGCACGAGAATCCGGTTGTACGTCTTGCCCTCCGACAGCGCGAAGGATAGCCGCGAGAAATAATCGTTCAGGCCGCGCAGCTCGTCCCACCAAGGCTGCCGCCAATCGAACGATTGCGGGTGGTCCCGCTTGCGCGCGCCGACAATCGTCGAATACGTCAAATGCGGATTCAGGAAGTTGATTCCGTTGGCATACAGCCAATCTCCAATTCGCTTGAAATCCTCGAACGAAGCGTCCCAGCCTCCCGCGCCGAACGCTTCGCACAGCACGCGAGGGCGGTCGAATTGGTTGGCCGCGCTGTGAACCTCCCGGATTCCGATCGCCAGATGGCTCGTCTCGGCCATGAGATCGCCGGCCGGAGCGTTATCGCGAAACATATGAGTCAGGAGCATGTCGATCGCCGGCCAATGCATGTACTCGTACATGGACATGACGGCCGGAGAGCTCCGATGGAACGGATGAGGCCAGTTGTGCTCCAGGTAATGGCCGGTATAGGCGATCCCGTTCCGCTCGCACCACTCGGAAATCGGACGCACCGAATTATCCGTCCACAGCTGATGAATCGTGGCGTAGAAATCGTACCGCACCCGGGCCGCGTCCCTCTCCGGGTTCGCGCTCACGGCATCGCGGAACAGGAACGGCAAATAATCGAGCAGATCGTAGCCGTTCCGCTTGGCGAATTCGGAGGCGAACCAGTAGCTGAACGGAAGGAAATCGGCGCCCTCCTGGAACAGGTTGCCCGGCGATATTTCCGGCTCGTCCGTGAACAGAGCGGGAATCGACGTTCCGAACCGGTCGCCGAACCGGCTTCGATACTGTTCGTGCGTCGTCCGCAGGAAATGCTCGGTCACCTCCGGACGCAGCAGGTCCGTATAGGCAAAGCCGCCGAGCCAGTTGTTCGTCTCCGGCGTGCCCAGCTCGAACACCCAGAAGCTTTCCCCGCGGCTCGTCCACTCCGCGGCGGGCAGCAGCGTGACGTCCTCGGCGATCTCCCATGTCTCCGCGTTGCGGCGCATCGCGAAAGCGCGGATCGGCTTGCCGGGACGGTTCAGCATGGCGGAAGGCACTCGCGTGAGCCGATCCAGCTCCTCGAGCTTGTATTCCTTGAACAGGACGCAATTGGCCAGACAATCCGGCAGCTCCGAAGGCACATGTCCGCCGGCAAATCCGGAAGGATACGAATTCTCGTCGTAAATGTACAGCTTCAGGCCGAGACGCTCCGCCTCCTCCAAAGCAATCCCCCACAAGATGAACCACTCCTCGGACAAGTACGGCGTAATCAAGCCCGGCCTCGGATGCACGAACGCGCCGCCGTAGCCTTTGTCCGCCATTTTCTGCAATTGAAGGCGAATAGACTCGGGCTCCATCTCATCGTTCCATACCCACAAAGGGGCCGGGCGATATTCCGAAGTCGGCTCGACAAACTTGCCGCGCCAATCCATCTCTTTCCGTTCGCTCATCTCCGTCATCCTCCGCATCGCGTAATCGCTTTATTTTCTCCCGACAGCCTTTGATCGAGGCCGGGAAGGCAACTTTACACCTGTTTGCCGATTATGAAATAATAGTATGACAACTCAAGTGTATCCGGTTTAATTCCAAAACGCATCACAGGAAGTTGAGAGAAAATCCTAGTATCTTGACGGAGATGTTATAAGATGACCTCATTCAGCGAAAATTTTGCTTCCCTCTGGACGGAATCGTCCGTGCGCCTCATTGCGACGCCGAGCAAAACCGCCAGATCGGCTTTTTTCTACGTGCAGGAGGTCGGCCATTTCCAGACGCTGCCCGGATATTTTACGGAACGGGAGCATCTGAATTCTTATTTGGTCGTCTATACGGCGGCCGGGAGCGGAACCTTGAAATACCGGAATCGCACCTATACGCTGGGGCCCGGCCAATTATTCTTCATCGACTGCATGGAGCATCATTACTATACGACGGACCGGCATAACCTGTGGGAGCTGGTCTGGGTTCATTTCTACGGAGGGACGAGCCGCGGATACTACGAGCAATTCGCCAAAAGCTCGAACCCGATCCTTACGCTGGATGCGGCCTCGCCGATTCCCGACACGCTCGGGCAGCTGATCCGGCTTCATCAACAGAAGGATTTCGGGACGGAGCTGCTCGGCTCCCGGCTGTTGGTCTCGCTGTTGACGGAATTGCTGCTGACCGCCAGCCAGCCGCAAGCGGACACCGACATTTTGCCCCATTTTATCGCGCCGATCGTCGACTTTCTGGACAAGCATTACACGGAGAAAATTCGTCTGGAGCAGCTGGCCGAGCAGTTTGCGCTTAACAAATTCCATCTCGCCAAGACGTTCAAGAAATATATGGGAGAGACTCCGAACGAATACGTCATCAACCTGCGGATCAACAAAGCGAAAGAATGGCTGAAGTATTCCAACGTTCCGGTGGAAGAGATCGCCGCCAACATCGGGATCGAGAATGTCAGTCATTTCATCAATTTGTTCAAGAGCAGGGTCGAAACGACGCCGCTGGCCTTCCGCAAAAAATGGCACTCCCTGAACTAAACGCCCGGGTCGTCCGAACCGAGTCGCCCGAAACATCCCCGTTGTCCCGGTCGCAGCAGCCCACTCAAGAAACTGATATTTTTGCCCATCTTCCTTGGATGTTTTTAGACGTTCAAGCGCTTACAATAGGCTTAAAATGTTATTATTTTGAGCTATGGAGCGTGTAATCATGACGATACTGTCCCCCCTCAAACCGGCGAAAAAGGCGAGAATCGGCCTGTACTCGATCGGCCTGGCCGCTTATTGGAATCAGTTCCCCGGACTCCGGGAGCGATTGATCGAATACGGAGCGTTCCTGGAAAAACAAATGTCCGCCTACGGAGAGGTGTTCAACTTCGGACTGGTTGACGAGGAAACGAAGGGGAGGCGCGCAGGGGAATGGTTTAACGAAAAAAACGTCGATTTGATCTTCTGCCATTCCGCCACCTATGCGACAAGCGCGTCCGTGCTGCCGGTCCATCAAATTTGCAAAGCGCCCGTTGTCGTGCTGAACCTGCAGCCGACCGAAAGGATCAATTACGCGCAATCGACGACGGGAGAGTGGCTCGCGCATTGCGGGGCGTGTCCGGTTCCGGAAATCTCCAACGCGTTTAACCGGGCGCGCATTCCGTTTCGCGTCGTAAACGGCTTGCTCGGCCTGGACTATACCCCCTCCATTTCGCTGACGAACGAGATAACCAAGGACCGCAAGGAAGCGGTTCGCGCTTGGCGGGAGATCGAAGAGTGGATTCGCGCCGCGTCCGTTCCCCGCAACCTGCGCCATGCCCGGTTCGGTTTTCTGGGCAACACGTACAGCGGCATGCTGGATATGTACAGCGATTTTGCCATGGTGCAGGCGCAGACCGGGCTGCACGTCGAAGTGCTGGAAATGTGCGATCTGGATCGGATGCTGAGGGACGTCACCCCGGACGACGTGAAAAGAAAGCTGGAGGAAGTCCGCGCCATGTTCGAGATCAGCGGCGATTCCCCCTCCGACCCGATCGCCAGAAAACCGTCGGAGGAGCAGCTGGATTGGTCCTGCCGGGTCGCCGCGGCGCAGGAGAAGCTCGTGCGCGAGTACGAGCTGGACGCCTTGACGTATTATTATCACGGCGCTCCGGGCGGAGAATACGAGAAGCTCCAGGGCGGGTTTATCGTCGGGCACTCGCTGCTGACGGCGCAAGGCATCCCCTGCTCCGGCGAAGGCGACTTGAAGACGGCGATTGCGATGAAAATTTGCGATCTGCTCGGAACCGGGGGCAGCTTCTCCGAAATTGTCGTCGTCGATTACGTAGACGAAACGATTCTGCTCGGCCACGACGGCCCCTTCCATATCGCGATCTCGAACGGCAAGCCGATTTTACGGGGAATGGGGCTGTTCCACGGCAAGCAGGGCACCGGCGTTTCGGTGGAAGCGAAGGTAAAATCCGGGCCGATTACGACGCTGAACGTCACCCAGACCGGCGACGGCAACCTCAAGCTGATTATCAGCGAAGGCGAATCGACCAACGGAACCATTATGGCCATCGGCAATACGCAAACGCCGGTCAAATTCCGCGAGCATCCCGACTTGTATATGGAAAAATGGTTCGCCGAAGCCCCCACCCATCATTGCGCCATTTCCGTCGGACATAACGCTTCCCTGCTGCGGAAGGTCGGCACGCTGATGGACGTGGCTCAGGTGACTTTGTAGAAGGGGCTTGCCCATCCCCCAGGCGGCAGAAGGCTGATCTGATGCACCCCGTCCGTCCGGGGGGATGCGGCTATTCCAAATAATCGCTCAGAAGCATAAGCGCTAACCCTTGGCCGTAAAGCGTCGGTTCGCACCGGATGCGGTTATAGGCCTCGATCGTTTCCATCACCGGCGTTCCGCTGGAGACGCCGAGCACCTCGCCGGTGTCGGCAATCCGTTCGAGCGCCGCTTCCAACGTCCGGTCGGCGGCCGGGAGAAGCGCGCGTTCCAGCAGCCCGTCGCGAACGCCGCGCACGATTCCGCAAGCGATCCCGCAGCTGCCGGACGTCTCGCGGTAGAAATCCGGCCGGTCCATGACCGTGCTCCACAGCCCGTCGTCGTTCTGGCGGCGGACGATCGCCTCCATCATGCGCGAGTATCGCTCCCGAAGCTCCTCCGGGATCTCGGTCAAGCCGTTCACTTCCGCTAAAATCTCCGGCACGCCTACGGCGATCCAGGCGTTGGCCCTCGTCCAGCGCGCCGCCGACATGTGATTTCCGGCCATGCAGTTCCAGCCGTGGAACAGAACGCCCGTCTCGCCGTCCTGCAGCAGACGCAGATGAAGCAAGGTTTGTTCGACCGCCTCCGCGGCATAGGCTTCCTGCCCGGTCAGCCGGGCCGTTCGCGCCAGAAACAGCACGGCCATGAATACCGTGTCCGCCCATACCTGCTCGGTAAACACCGCGTTCTTCTCCGTCACCGTATGCTCCAATGCGCCCTCTCGCGTCCTCGGCGCCTCGCTTCGCAGCCACTCGGCAATGCGAAGCGACGCTTCCCGATAATACGAATCCCCGGTATGCCGGTGCAGCTGCGCATAAATCGCAAAAGGCGCAATCGAATTGATCGTTTTTAAGGTCTCCGACTTCTCCCGGTTGTTCTCCTCCCATTGCTGCAGGAAGTCGAGAACGTCCCGTCTCCGCGCTTTCGTCCCGTAATCCGCAATGGCTGCAACGCCGACGCCCGGCACCCAATCCCACGCGTTCAAATTCAGTCCCCAGCTGTCCGCTCCCTCTTTGCGCATATACTCGTATACGCGCGAAGCGCTCTCCTGCACGTTCATGCCCATCTCTCCTCCATCGGCAATAGCATCGTTCGTTCGCTACCACTATAGTCGATACGAACCTTCAGAAGATAGGCATTATTCCGATAAAAACTGGGGAATCGTCCCGCTTTACGTCTGCTCAGGCAAAAGTTACAATGGGGAAAATGAAACGAAGGAGCCGCCCGCATGAACACAGAGCATTCGGCACGATGCGGCCTCACGGCAAGCGGCGCTGGATCGGTCGCAGCTGCGGATGCCGAGCCGGCGGGACTTGCGATTGACAGCGACACCAACCGCATGCTGCGGAGCTATCCTTTGCATTGTTCGTGGAGAACGGCGCTGCCCCACCAGCAGATGCATGCGCACGACGGATTCGAATTGTATTTCTGCCTGCGCGGCTCGGGGTCCTATTGGGTGGGCGATCGGGTGTATCCGCTGGAGATCGGTACGCTGACGGTCATTCGGCCGCACGTTCTGCACGTGCCGATGATGCCGGCCCGCGCTCCGCTGGAGCGGTACGTGCTGGCGATCCGGCAGGAGTACGTGGAAGAGCTGACGGAGAGAGTCCCCCAATTTGCCGAATGCCTGGCGCAAGTCGCGCCGCCCGGCGCGCCGTCGGCGCACTGGCATTTGCCGCCGGCAGCGCTCGCCGAAGCCGAAGCCGAAGCCGCACTGAGCGCCCTGGCCGGAGAGCTGAGCCGGCGCGAGAACTTCTTCGGCTTATCGGCGCAGATGTGGCTGATTCGTCTGTTTATCGCGCTGGCGCGCGGGGGGATGACGGAGAGACCGGAGGCGGAATACGACGCCGCCTCCGAGCCCGTCATTCGGCGAATACTTCGGTATATCGGCGAGCACGGCTCGGAGCCGCTGGAAGCGGAGGATTTATGCGAGCGATTCCATCTGTCCCGCTCGCAGCTGTTCGCCCGCTTCAAAGCCGCGACCGGCTATTCGCTCCGCCAATTTATTATTCGTTATCGCATGGAGAAAGCGAAGGATTTGCTCCTGCGCCGACCCGATCTTGCCGTCTCGTCCATCGCGGCGCAGTGCGGATTCGGCGACGAGTCGCATTTTCATCATATGTTTAAGCGGCATCAGGGCGTAACTCCCCGGCAGTACCGGGTCGGCCGAAGCTAACGTGACGCCCTCGTCGAGATTGGCGGCTTTCTAAGCCTCGACCACATCCGCCAAATACGCGACGTGCTCGCGCATCCTCTCGCCCGTAACGAATTTGAAGCCGAATTCCTTCTCGATCTGCGAGACGTCGTTGCGCCCCTTCCGCGGGTCGCGCCCTTTGTCCTCCAGCACGATCTCGCTGCTTGAGCCGACGTAGTCGACAGCGATTCGGGCGACGTCCGCCCAGGTCGTAAATTCCGTGCTGACGCCGGTGAACAGCTGGCGATTGTGGTCCGAGCCGAGCACGGCGGTATAGATTTTGGCGAGATCGCCCGCCCAGATGAACTGGGTGCCGTCGTCCCGGATCAGATGAATCGGCTCGCCCGCCTTGGCCGCTCTGACAAAGTTGCGGATTTTCATATCGGTATAGATAGAGGCGCCGTCCACGACGGGATTGCCGAACGTATAGCCGGGCCGGATAACGTTGCAGCGGATGCCGTATACTTGGGCCATGGCGAGAAAGAAATTTTCGGTGGCCGCCTTCGTCGCTCCGTAGAAATCGGTCGGGCGCGTGCTCGTATGCTCGTCGAAGACGTCCCTCGCCTCTCCGTAAGCCGCGATCGAGGAGGTATAGATCATGTTGCGGATGCCGAGCGATGCGGCCGTCTCGAAAATATACAGGGAAGGCAGCGTGTCCGCCCCCATCATATCGACGGCCGTATCGCCCCAGCCGAGCGCGATATGGATGACGGCGTCGCAGCCTTCAAGCCCGCGTCGTATCGCCTCGCGATCGGTCAGCGTTCCTTCGGTGAACGAGATCGCCTCGCTGCCGAGGAAGCCGCTCACCTTCCGCGGATTTCTGGCCAGAATATTCACCCGATGGCCCAGCTTAAGCAGGTCGTTCACAACATAGGAGCCGATGAATCCGGTACCGCCGGTTACAAATATATTCATGTGATGTCCTCGCTCTCTTTGTTAGTCCAATTGGTCGAGCCTCGATAGACGACTCTGGTAGGCGTCCGAATCATTTCGTACGGCCGCTCCGGATGGCCGATCCGCCAGATGATCTCTTCGGCGGCGCGCATCCCGAGCTCGGTTTTGAAGCTGTCGACGCTCGTAATATCCAGCAGCTGCGCCTCCGAGACGTTGTCGAAGCCGCTGACGGCGATGTCGTCGGGCACGCGGAGCCCTTTTTCCCGGAGCGCCTGGATGACATTCACCGCCGCAAAATCGTTGGCGCACACAAAGGCTGTCGGATACACTTCCATCTTCCGGATGCCTTCCACGATCGCTTCCGCCGTCAGGCTGCGGGAACCTTCGCTTATGAAGCAGTACGCCAGATCGATCGGAAGCTCCGCTTTCTCCATCGCGCGGCGAAAGCCGAGCCAGCGCTCCCGGAAGCTCCGGCAGGTGTGCTTCTCTCCGACATAACCGATCTTCCGGTGACCGTCCCTGATCAGTCGGGAAGCGATCTCGGTAATCGGCTGCTCGTTGCACAGCATGATCGTATCGACCATCAAGCGGTATTCGTTGGCATCGGTTACCGTATCGACCGACACGACCGGCAAGCCGAGCTCCTTGATCTTCTCGATATGCCCCCGCTCGAAGTTGCCCAGCGTGACGATCCCGTCCGTCAGATCCGGGAGGAAGTTGCCCGGGAGCACAACCGTCTCATGCTCCTTCAGCTCCAAGAAGCAAATGTTCATATCGTATCCCTGCGACACAAGAACGTTCACCATTCCGTCGACCACCTTGCTCCAGAAGGAACCGGTGTTGCCGCCGCTCAGCGTGAACAGGCTGATCAGCTTGCGGGCGGACGGAGCGTTGGACGACTCGCCCAGCGCCTCCTGCACTTTGGCCGGAAGCTGGTAGCCCATCTCCTGCGCCTTGGCCAGAATGTGCCGCCGACTCTCCTCCCGTACGCCGCTGCCCCCGTTTAACGCCTTGGATACGGTGATTCGGGAAATATTAAGCGCATTCGCGATATCCTGCTGCGTTACTTTTGTCACAGTCGTTTCCCGCTTTCCATTGGTCTGTGTTTCACTGTGACAAGTATAACGCACTCCGCTTAATAATGTAATATGAATGTAAGCAAAACCGCTTCATGTAAACAAGATCGTAAAATCGTCCGCCTAATCCGCTATCCGCTGCAGCCGCTCCGGAGTCCGGTCGCGGTAGCTGCACAGCACCCTGCCGTCGTCTTCGGCAAGGAACATCGCGATCCGATCGGCCGGGAGCGCGAGACGATACCGGCTGCCATTCTCGCGATCGGACAGCACAACGGTCTGATCATACCCGCATTCCGAGACGACAATATACAGATTCGCCCGTTTGAATGGCAGCTTCTTGAGCAGCACGCCGCAGCCGTCCCCCTCTTCAAGCTCGAGCGGCGCGCGGACTCCGGCCTCCTCCGCCGCGTAACGATACAGAGCGGCGACCGTGTCGTCGTTGCGGTTCAGCTCCGCCGGGAGCGGCGACCAGACGATCTTGCCCTTGCCGCAGGGGACGACCCGCACCTTGTCGGCATCTTGCCCGGCGACGGACTCCTTGTCGACCCATTCGTACTGGTCGCCGCCGAACGATACCGGCAGCGCCGTCCCGTTCAGATCGAGCGTCTCCTCCCGCCGGGTCGCGCGGATCTCCGTCCGCAGCCCCAGCGCTGCCGCGCGGCTGCCGACCGTCCGATAGTATTCGTCCCGGCTGAAGACGCCGGTCAGCAGCAGGGTGCTTCCTTCTTCCGCCGTCTGCCGCATGAGCCGCTCCCACGCCCGCTCGGAGAGCGAGGCTGCGCACGGCAGAATAAGCAGCTTGCTGCCATGCAGCTTCTCCAGGTGGTATTCGCCGTAAGCCCTGAAGGGCAGATGGAGCCGGTAACCCAATATGCGGGCGGCCGTCTTGGTGGCCGGCCCGGCATAGTCGCGCACCGAGAAGTTGTTGGAGTACGGATAAATTACCGCGATCTCCTCTTCCCTCCGCTCCTCGAACCACGGTCCCGCCTCGCGCATAAAGCGGCCGAAATCGTAAGAGACGTCCGCCTCCGGCTTGTGGCTTCCGTCGGGCAGCACCGCCCCGATATTGACTTCGTTCATGGAAGTCATATAGACGTTGATGTTCCAGATCCACTGCACGGCCCCGGCGTTGTTCGCGGCAAAGGCGAGCGCGTACTTGCGCTCCAGCATATTGCGCAGCTCCTCCATATTGCGGCGCGCCTTGCCGTCCGCCGTCTGCACGTACATGATGCCGGTCTCCTGGATCAGGCACGGCTTGTCCCGCTCCTTGCTGAAGACGCCGTCCCAGTACAAGTCGTCGTTCAGCCACCAGGAATGGTTGGTCGTGTAGTCCACCTCCTGCGCGAAGAAGAACGGCGACGGCCGCTTGCCGCGGAGCGCCTCGTCCTGCCCGACGGTGACGGGCTGCGGCGAGCCGGCCGCGCGGATCGTCTTCGTCATCTCGCGAATCCAGCGGTTCATGACCTCCTGCGTGAACAGGATGTAATCCATCGTCTTCATCGGCTTGCGCAGACCGGAGTAGGTGACCCCGGCGTCCATATCCTCCGCCGTCGGCAGAGCGGCGTCCGCGAAATCCGGAAGCTCGGCGGGTGTGCAGTTCCAGGCCGATTGCAGCGAGGCGATATCCCCGCCGTGCTTCTCGCGCAGCCAGCGCGACCACTCCCGGCGCTCGTGCGGGTCGCCGTTGGGAGCGGGACGCCACTGGGTGCGGATCGTGCTGAGCGACGGCTCGTTGATCAGATCCCACGAGACGCCGCGGCTGTTCGCGTGCCGGCTGACGACGCTGCTGACGAACCGCTTCTGCGCCATCAGGCTGCGAGGGTCGAGGTAGGGATTCCGCCCCTCCCACGCGTCCGGAGAGAAGGCAAAGAAATTGAACACGATCGCCACCCGGTGGCGGGCCGCGGTCAGGAACATGCCGTCCATCATGCGCAGAAATTCCTCGCTGACAACGCCGTCGTTAAAGGCGATCGTCCGCACGCCGGTCCAGACGCCGGTGCGTATCATATTGATGCCCGCGCCCGCCATCTCCGCGATGTCGCGGTCCCACAAATAAGCGTTCGGCAAATACAGAAATTTGCGGTGAACGTCCGACTGCATGTAGGTCATGCCGACGATCGGAGCCGGCTTGCCGTCCAACAGGAAGTAATCCCGCCCGGCAGAGAGCTCGGGGCCGCTTGCAAGCAGCTCGCAGTCGTAGCCCCAGAAGCCGCTGCGCAGCGTTCGGACGATGTCCCCGCCTTCGATCCGGGCAGCTATGGCGTAGAGACCGGCGCTTACCTCAATCGGCAGGGATACGTTGCGATAGAGCGGCTCGGGGCCCAGCGGAATCTCCAGCTCCCCTGCCCACACCGGCTCTCCTTCGCGGGTAAGCTCGAGCTTCATTCGCGCATTCGGCAGCTCCTTGCGGAAGCTCTGGAGATGCACGATCAGCTCGGGACGCTCCCCGGGAAAATAGCTGGCGTAGTTGGGGCGCACGATAACCTCCTGCACGCCCTCCGCCGCATAGATGGCCGCCTTCTCCAGCAGCGCCGCGCCTCCGCTCCAGAAGCGGGAGCTTGTCTCCATATTGATGAAGATCCAGCGTCCGCCGGCAAACTCGCCCTTCGTATTCTCGATCATCACAATCGGGGAGGCGACGTGCCGGCCGTCCCCGGAATAACCGCGCAGCAGCGGATACAGGTTCGCGTCCATCGGACCGCTGCTCCCGTTCTCCTCCGGAATGTCGTCGTGATGCGTGAACCGCACGATCAGCCCGACCGTGTCCGCCGGCTCGAACAGCTCCTCGAACCCTTCGAGCAGAGGCAGATCCGGATTGCCGGCCAGAGAGTCGTAGCGTTCCTTCGGAATCCTCAGCGCATGGCAGATATTCAGCTTTTCATGGTACGCGGTCTGTTCGTTCACCGGATCGAAGCCGCCTTCCCGCTCCACGGGAACCGAGAGCGGCGTGCCTCCTCCGACATGAACGTACCCCGCCCCGGACGCCAACTGTCTTTCGAGAAAGGTCCACATGCTTCGGGGAATATACCGCCCGTGAAGATTAACGATTACGTCGAAGCTTTCCGGGCCGTATTCGGCAAAATGCTCAAGATCGAGAAGCCGGAAGCTTGCGCCCAGCCGCTCCAGATCGTCCGCCCCGGGCCTCTTCCCGTCGAACGGGATTTTCGGATCGTAGATCAATGCCGCCTTCATGTCCATTCCTCCCGTTCCTTTTAAAAATCGTCAGCCCTTGATGCCCGTCGTCGCAATGCCCTGCACGAAATGCTTCTGCACGAAGAAGAACGTCGCCAATAACGGAAGCATGGACACAAGCGATACCGCCATCAGCAGGTTCATCTGCTGCGTGCCGTATTTGGAATTGAAGAACGACAAGCCGATAGCCACTGTATACTTGGCGTCGGAATTCAGATAGATCAGCTGGCCGAGAAAATCGTTCCAGTTGTTGATGGCCGCGAATACGGCCACGGTCAGCATCGCCGGCTTGGACAGCGGCACGATGATCTGCCAGAAATAACGCAGCGAGCCGCATCCGTCGATCAGCGCCGCGTCGTCCAGCTCCTTGGGAATCGTCTTGAAGAATTGACGGAGCAGGAAGATATAGAACGCGCCGACGGCGAAAAACTGCGGAACGACAAGCGGCATGAACGTATCGACCCATCTGAACTGGCTGAACATCATATAGGTCGGGATCAGCGTAACCTGGCTCGGCAGCATCATCGTGCTGATGACCAGAATGAACATGATCGGACTCAGCCTCGAGCGAAACTTGGCAAAGCCGTACGCCACCAGTCCGCAGGAGAGCACCGTGCCGAACGTGCCGAGCAGCGTAATGAGAATCGTATTGGCGAAATACGTCCCGAACGGCAGAACCGTCCAGCCCTGCACGAAGTTCTGCAGCGTCGGCGGGTCGGGAATCCAGCGCAGCGGAATTTCATAGATTTGCGACGGCTGCTTGAACGAGGTCGACACCATCCAGGCGAACGGCAGGACGAACAGCGCACCCACGATGATCATCAGCGCGTAACGGATCGCATCCGCCGCGATTTTGCGCCCCTTGCTCGTCGTTCCCATCAGTCGTCACCCCCGCTGTAGAAAACCCAATAGTTCGACGTGCGGATTACGATCATCGACAGAAGGAGCGTAATCAGAAACAGAATCCAGGCGAGCGACGTACCGTAGCCGACCTTGAAGTATTGGAAGGCGTTCGCGAACAGATGCATCACATACGTGTAGGTGGCATGGTTCGGACCGCCCTGGGTCAGAATGTACGGCTGGTTGAACACCTGCAGGCCGCCGATGATCCCCATGATGAGATTGAAGAGCAGCACCGGCGATATCATCGGCACGGTGATGCGGACCGTACGGGCGACGATGCCCGCTCCGTCGAGCGCCGCGCATTCGTACAATTCCTGCGGAATATCCTGCAGCCCCGCCAGGAAGATAACGATATTGCCGCCGATGCTCCAGAAGCTCATGAAGATGACGGCCGACATGGCCCAATGGGGATCGGACAGCCAGCCGGGACCTTCGATGCCCATCAGCGACAGCGAATAATTGAGCAGACCGTAGCTCGGATTGAAGATCCACCCCCACAGCAGAATCGTGGAGACGCCCGAGATGACCGAAGGAATATAATACAAGGTACGGAAAATGCCCACGCCCTTCAGCCGGCAATTCAGCAGACAGGCGAGCAGGAACGAAAACAGCAGCCCGAGCGCGATGCTGACCACGGCGTAGACGGCGGTATTGCCGAGCGATTTGAAGAACAGGTCGTCATTTGTAAACATAGCGGCATAATTTTTGAACCCGACGAAATTCCCCCCGCTGCCCATCTTGGCATCTGTGAACGACAGATACAGCGAATAGACCATCGGCCCGAGCGTGAAGACCAGGAAACCGATTACCCATGGAGACGTGTATAAATGAAAATTGAGGGTGCTTCGCCGGGACATGTTCAAGCGGGTTCCGGTCCTGCCAGTTTGTGCGGTAGCCATTATACGGCCCCCTCCCTACTTTCGGAGAAGAGGCCGGAAGCGCGGGCTTGACGGCGTTCCGGCTCTCTCCGGTCGGATCAACGGCGAACTAGCTCTGCGGCTTAGTTCCCCGCGTGTATTTCGTCCAGCTTATCCTGCAGCTTCTTGGCAAAGATCTGAATCTCCGGCGTCACGTCCTGCTGAAGCGCCTTCTTGGCGTCGATATTCTGCCACACGTTGGTCAGATCGGTGCCGATTTCGGCGAATACGCCGCCGAACGGGCTTGGCACCGCATTGTCCAGCGAATGGAGATAAGGCTTCAGATTAAGCGTCTTACCGCCCACCTGATTGGAATTGATGAAGTCCGCGGCCGAAGCCTCGGTTGGCGGGATGGCCGCGTTGCTGGCGAGCTTCAGCGCCTCCGGATCGGACGTGACCCACTTTACGAACTCCCAGGCCGCGTCCTTGTTTTTGCTCGAGCTGGAGATGCCGTATCCCTCTGTAATGTACCAGGACGGCGACTTGCCGGTGTCCGCCATCGTCGGCATCGGAACGATATCCCAGTCGAACTTGTCGCCGATGTTCGATACGAAGTCGGGGATGTCCCAGTTGTTCATCGGCATAATGCCCGACTTCCCGGCGTAGAAGCGCTGCGCCGAAGCCAATCCCGCTGCCGCCGTCGCATCCGGCATGACCTGGTATTTATAGATCAGATCGGTCATGAATTGAAAACCCTTGATCGCCTCGGGACTGTTCACGGCGGATTGGGTGAAGTCCGGCGAGGTGTAGCGTCCGCCGTACAAATACGCCGCGATCTGCTGGTACATCCACAGGTCGGACATGCCGTAAATTTTGTTCGCCCCTTCGCCCTTGGTGATCTTCCGGGCGGCGGCGAGCGCCTCGTCCCACGTCCAGCCTTGGTCGGCGTCGGGAATCGTCGCCCCGCTCTCCGCGAAGAGGTCCTTGTTGATAGCGAGCGCGAAGGTGGCCATCCCGATCGGCAGACTTTCCAGTTTGTCGTCGAACGTCTTGAAATCGTTGATCATCGTCGGGTAATACTGGTTGATGTCGAAGCCGTCGCGTTCCGCGTACTCGTTCAGATCGACGAGCTGGCCAAGGTCGCTGCGGACATGGTACCAGTCGCTTGACGTTTCGAACACGTCGGGCGCCTGATTGGCGGCGATCATCGCGTCGAGCTTGCGATCGTAGTCCGGAGATACCGTAATCTTGACCTCGATATCGTCGTGCGTCTTGTTGAACAAGTCAGCCTGCGCTTCGCGGGCGGTCTTCTCCGCCGGATATCCCCAAGTGAACACCGAGATTTGCGCTTTCCCTTTACCCGAACCCCCGCCTGTGGAGGCTGTGCCGTCCGCTCCGGCCGAACCGGACGATCCGCCGCTGCAGCCGCCGAGAATAACCAACGCTGCGATAGAGGCCAGAAAAACGCTCAGCATTTTTTTCTTCATGGAAGATAGTCTCCTTCGTCAAAATAATAATTTCTTTTTTTACAAACCCTCGCAATGTATACATTTATCTTTTTTGTTTACATGCACTTCCGTTTGTTTACACACACCTCCGATTGATATAATTTTGCAACCATGTTCAAGCAGCAAAAATCCATTCCCACGCTCCTTTATACAACCCCCGCATGGCAACGCTTACTTTCCTGCCTAGAATATATCAAAAAGAAAACATACGTCAACTACTTTTTCGTTATATTTTTATCATTTTGATACATTTATTCATTTTACATGTAAACAAGATTAGCGGGAAGGCAATAAAAATCTGTTCTCTGCCGGTACGGGCCCATGAAACTTGTGGTTATCGCCTGCCAGGCGGATGGTCGCGGTTTTTGCGGAGGGTAAACGCTCGAACGCCTCTGAGCGCTCTCGTGCGAGGACGGGCTGCTTTTTCATTCAAAAGGGCATAAGCCCGGTAAAATACCGAACTTATGCCCTAAAATTGTTCATATGGATATGGGACGACATTTTTCGGCCCTTTTGTTCGGTCAGGCCCGTTCGTCGGGAGAAACAGAGGCTGGCCCATAAGTCGGGCAACCACAGAAATGATCGATTGATTATTTGGGTTGCCCCTAATGACTTATGAGACAGTTCCCTTTTGAGGGAAGAGAACTTCTTCCTGCGTTCATGCATCGATTTATAGCAACGATTTTTGATAAGGGTGGCGGATTAAGAAAATTTCGATCGCATCCCCGTTATATCGATAAAACACCTTGTAAGGATCCGACTTGCCTGGCCTGACAAGGGTCATTCTCATATTGACGGGCATCCCTTTAATCGAAACTTCCCTGCCCGGAAGAAAAACAGATACATCCTGCTGATTAAAATAGGACTCAATGATTTCAACCAGATGCTCGGCGATCGCGGGCCATTCATTTTCCTCACGCCAAGCATCCAGCTTGATAAGGGATTGCAATGCTGTCTGCTTCCAAATAATCCTCATTTCCGATTACGCCGCGCCAGCTGTTCCAACACTTCCTGCTTGGAAAGAGACGGATTATCCGCGTTCATGGCGTCCAGAAGCAGCATTTCCTCTTCCGGGTCCGTGACTTCATAATTTCCCGACTGGCTAACTTCATCGATTTCAAACAACATAAACTTGCGGCTGCCAATCTGGATGTAAGTATCGCCGCTGGTAATCGCATTGGATAACTCTTCGTTATTGAGCTTAAGAAGTTTCATTCGCATGGCCTCCCTTACGGAGTTGTAAAATAATTATAACACATCAAGAGAAATCGAGTAGAAGGAGGCGGCTAGCCTCCGTCCTCTCGCACCACCGTACATGCGGGTCCGCATACGGCGGTTCCAAAAGGTTAACAAAGCTCTAAGTAGCGTGAAAGCAAACTTGTCAGCCCTTTCGCTTCCCAGTAGGAAGTCGAGAGGGCAGATACGCTTGTCCGTCACTCGCCGTGCTACTCTTGCCATCAGCTTGTCGTGGTTGACCCGGTCGAAGAATTTCTCGAGGTCCATATCCACGACCCACCTCAAGCCGCTTTGGATGTAGAGCTGTGCCTGCTTCACTGCGCCCTGCGCTCGCTTTCCCGGGCGGAAGCCGTAGCTATGCCACGAACCGTGAGCGTCAAAGATCGGGTTCATCACTTGCAGAAGCGCTTGCTGGAGGAAGCGGTCCATCACGGTCGGGATACCAAGCAGCCGTACGCCGCCTCCGGGTTTGGGGATTTCCACCCGTTTGACTGGCGCCGGTCTGTAGGTTCCCGTGAGAAGTTCGGTTTTCACCGTCTCCCAATGTGTTTTCAGGTACGCTTATAGCTCGGCTACCGTTACGCTGTCCACGCCGAGCGCTCCTCCGTTTTGCACCACTCGCTTGTAGGCGAGTCGAAGGTTTTCTCCTTCGAGCATCCGCTCCAGCAGCTCGTTCTGGTCTTTGCCAGAGGAGGGGGCGACTTGTGCCGGCGTAGAACTCGGCGCTCCGGCATACCCAGGCGGCTTCACCGCTTCTCTTTGCCGTGAGCTCTCTGACGAGATTTTCTGCTGTCTCTGCCTCTTCGTGCGAACGCATCGGTTTCCTCTCTCCTTTCGGTTCAGCCCTTCCGCTTTCCGGCGTCCCGTACTCACGTACTATGGCCTCTGCTGACTCCTGCGGATTCAGTGTGGCTTCTCAGCCGCGGTTACGAAGTTACTTCGCGTCTCCCGCAGCTCTCCCCAGATAAGAACGTCATCTTTCCGCCCGCGCTCGCCCAAGTTTACGGCTACAGCCTTTGGCAGCTTAGGATTTCGTCATGTTATGGTGACTCATCCGGCTGCAACCGCCTCAAATTGGATTCATGTACCTCGAGCCGTGCGTTTGCCTCCAGCCTCCTTCAGATTCCGCCTCGCGGCAGACACCCTTGCTCTTGGCTAATGGTAGGCGCTTGCCAGCCCCCATTCCGGACTTTCACCGTAGAGATGACGCCCATGCTGGACGTACATAGACAAAAACCGCGCGGCATCAAGCCTTCGCGGTTTTTATCAATATCAGAAATTCTCGATTTCGTGCACCTTCCGTTTGCGCCAAGCCAGCTCGTAGATGACCGGAATCACGATCAGCGTGAGCAGCGTGGAGGTGAACAGTCCGCCGATGACGGTAATCGCCAGTCCGCCGGAGATCAGGCTTGTCGTCGAGCCGGACAGCGCGAGAGGCAGCAGCGCCAGCATCGTGGCGAACGCCGTCATCAGAATCGGCCGCAGCCGCGTTTTTGAAGCTTCGACGATCGCTTCGCGGATCGGAATGCCGGCTTTGCGGTTATGCTCGACCCGGTCGAGCAGCACGACCGCGTTCGTGACGACGATGCCCACGAGCATCAGCATGCCGATCATCGCGCTCATCGACAGCGATTGGCCGGTGATCAGCAGAGCGCTCAAGGAACCGACCGGGATGAACACCAGCGAGCACAGAATGATCAGCGGCGTAATCAGCCCGCCGAACGTTGCGCTCATCACGAGGAACACGAGTCCGACGGCCGCGGCCATCGCGATGCCGATGCTGGTGAAGCCGTCGCTGATCATCCGCAGGCCGCCGCCGAACTCCAGCTCGACCCCGCCCGGCAGCGACAGGCTGCGCACGTCCGATTCGACCTGTCGGGTCACCGCCTGGACCGCGTTCTCGTCCTTGACCGTGCCGCTGACCTGGGCGTACATCTTGCCGTCGTCGTGGTTGACCTGAATCCAGGCGTTCTGCTCCGTCACGTCGGCGATATCGCCCAGCTGCTTCACGCCGCCGGACGTCAGAATCGGAACACTCTCCAGTTCGGCTCTGGACGTGATCTGCTGCTTGTAAGACAGAGTGACCGCCCGGTTCTCGTTGTCGATCTTATACGCTCCGACGTCCATCGGCCGCAGCTGCTCGCCCACCAGCTGCATGATCATCGCAGGATTGACATTCAGATCGATTCCCTGCTGATTCAGCGTCACGACCCACTTCGGCGCCACTTCGTTCATGTTGTTCGCGACATCCTTCAAGTCGGCGTTCTGCCGCATCAGGTCTTCGACCTGTTTCGCTGCCGCGGCCAATTGCTCGGTGTTGTCCGAGTAGATGCTCACGTCAACGGTGTTGCCCGACGGCGCTCCCGCCTGCTCGGCGGCTTTGACCGCGATTGTGGTGCCCGGCACTTCCGCCGCGGCCAGCGCCGGCAGCTCCCCGTTCATGCGATCGATCGTCGCGTCCATATCGGTGCCTTGGGCGAACTGGACGGTCGCAGCCGCTTTATACGCGCTTGCGCTGCCGCCGAACATACGCCGGCCGGAGCCGCTGCCGATGGAGATCTGATAGCTCTCCGCACCCGGCAGCTCCTTCAAGTAGCTCTCCACCTTGCTTCCGACCTGGTCGGTCTGGTCCAGACTGCTCTTGGCCGGCAGTGTGATCTCGACGGATGCCGAAGGCGAAGACTCTGCCGGAAGAAAGGAAACGCCGAGCAGCGGAATGAGGCCGAGCGAGCCGACTAGCAGCAGCACCGCCAGGCCGAGGACCGCTCCCTTGCGCTTGAGCGCGCCGCGGATCGTCCGCTCGAAGCCGTTGGCCAACCGCCCGCCTTCCTTATGCGGCTTTACGCGGTTGAAGAACTTGCCGCCCATAATCGGAATGAGCATCGTGGCCACGAACAAGGAAGTCAGAATCGAGATGACGACGGCAAGCGAGAACGGGCGGAAAAACTCGCCGATAACGCCGCTGACGAAGGCAAGCGGCGCGAAGACGACGACCATCGCCACCGTCGAGGAAGCGACGGCGCCGATCACCTCGCGGGTCGCCCTGTAGGCGAGCTCCTTGCCGCGCAGTTCCTCGCCTTTCTCCTGTCTCCAGCGGTAGATGTTCTCGATGACGACGATGCTGTCGTCGACGATGCGTCCGACCGATACCGCAATCCCGCCCAGCGTCATAATGTTGAGCGTATAGCCCATCTCGTTCATCAGCGCGATCGTGGCGAAGATCGAGATCGGCAGCGAGACGATCGAGATAAGCGTCGCCCGCACGTTGCGCAGGAAAGCGAAAATAATGAGCACGCAGAACAGCGCGCCGTACAATCCCTCGCGAACAAGGCCGGAGACCGACTCCTTGATCTCTTCCCCTTGGTCGGAGACGACGTGAATGCTCAGCTCGCCCTTCTCCTCGTAGCCCGCCAGCAGCGACTTGACCTCGTCGGAGACGTCGGCCGTGTTCGCGTCCTGCGTCTTCACGACCTCCAGCAGGTAGCTCGGCTCCCCGTTAAACCGGGTTCGCTCCTCCTGTACCTGCATCGGCTTGATCTCCGCGACGTCCGCCAGGAGGATGCCTCCCGCAGCGCCTTCGGCCGGAGCGCCCGTCCCGACTTTCAGCAGCTCGATCTGCTCCAGCGTGCTGATCTTCCCGCTGAGGCGGATCGGAATCGTCGTCTCGTCCGCGGACACCGAGCCGAGCGGCAGCGCGTAATCGAGCGACTGCAGCGCGCTGCGGATCGCGCCCAGCGTAATGCCCTGCTGCGCGGCCTTCGCTTTGTCGACGACAATGTCGAGCCGTTCGGACGACGTCCCCTTCAGATTGACGGAGCTGACGCCGGCCAGCTTCTCGATCTGCGGCACGACCTCGTTCTCCAGCCTCTCCGCCAGCGTCTGCGCATCGTCCTTGTCGGAGAAGAGCGCCGCCTGATAAATCGGCTGGGCGTTGATCGATAGCCGCTGCACCGTAACGCTGGCGCCCTCCGGCAGCCGGGTTTTGCCGACGGCGGCCTCGACTTCCCCGGACAGCTTGTCCATATCGGAGCCGAACGGGAACTGGATGATCACGCTGGCCGCATTCTCGGTCGAGGTGCTGGTCAGCGAATCGTAGCTTTGCAGCCCCTTCAGGCTGTTTTCCACCGGCAGCGTCACGTCCGACTCCATCTCTTCCGTTGACGCGCCGGGCTTCGTTACCTGCACGAACACGGCGGGCAGCTCCAGGTCCGGAAACGTCTGCTGCTTAATTTGCGTAGCCGAATACATGCCGTAGCCCAGAATAAGCAAAACTAGGATGACGACGGCGGTGCCGTTTTTCAGACTGATCTTGGTAAGCCAATTCAATTGCAATCTCTCCTCTCTTTATCTGGAGAGATCATATCACGCGAATTTGTACGCACTGTGTACTGGCGCAAGCAAAAACGCCTGCGGCGTCCTCAGGACGGCGCACGCGTTTCTGTCGGAGACGATACAGACAATGAATAAGTGAAACATACAAATTCTGTATCGTTCAAAAATTTTGTTCCGGGGGATCGAGCGGCAGCGTAACCGTCACGTTCGTTCCTTCGCCGACGCGGCTGAGCACCTGAATATCGCCGCGGTGCAAGTCGACGATGCGCTTCACGATCGAGAGGCCGATGCCGTTGCCGCCGACGGCCCGGTCCCTGGATTTATCCACCTTGTAGAACGGTTTGAAAATGTGCTCCTGCTCGTGCTCGGAAATGCCTGGACCGCTGTCGGCTATCGTTACCCGGACGTTCTGTTCGTCGCAACGGACCGCGATCCGGATGCGGCCGCCCTCCGGGGTGAATTTGACGGCGTTGCCGAGCAGGTTGACCCACAGCTGGTTCAGCTTGTCCCGGTCTCCGCGCATCGTCGTCTGATCCGCTTCCAGCTCCATCTCCAGCTCCTTGGAAGCCCATTGCGGCTCTAACGCTACGACGACATGGCGCAGTTGCTTGTCCAGGAGGAAGGTTTCGACATTCAGCCGCAGATGCTCGTACTCGAGCGAAGCCAGTTGGAGCAAATCCTCGCTGAGCCGGGACAGCCGATTGCTCTCCTCCTCGATAATGCCGAGCAGGCGCCGGCGAGCGGCTTCATCCATCTTTTTATGCAGCAGCGCATGGGTAAAGCCTTTAATCGACGTGAGCGGCGATTGAATCTCGTGGGACACGTCCGAGACGAACTGCCGGCGGATCGCCTCCAGATCTCCCAGCTCGTTCGCCATCTGGTTAAAGCTTTGCGTCAGCTGTCCGATTTCGTCCTTGCGCTTGCTGGCGAGCCGGATGCTGAAGTCGCCCTTGGCCATTTTGCGGGTCGCCCGTGTCAACAGCTGCAGCGGACGAACGATATAGCGGGCGGCAAGCAGAATAAACAGACTGCCGAACAGCAATGCAAGCAGAAATCCAATTTGCAAATAATCGCCCACAGTGCCCAGCATATTTTTGATTTCGGGCGCAAGGAACAGCGCATACCGCTCGCCGTCGATCTGAAACGGCAGACCGACCGTAACCGGCCGTTCGTGCCCCTCCCCGCGATATACGCTTCCGCTTAGCACCGCCTGAAGCTCTTCGTCGCCCAGATGCAGCCGCTTGGCCGCTTGCGAGTCGCCGCCGTGCAGCAGCTTGCCGTCCTGGCCGAACAGCAGGATCGTCATGCTCGGGAGCGCCGTCACTCCCTTCATCAACGTGTCCCGATTGTCGGGAGGGGAGGCTTCGTAGGACTGTATCACCTTTTTGCCGCTGTCGATCATGCTTTGCGCGATAACGTTCTGAATATGATCGCCGTAGAGACTGGTGGCCAGGTAAAAAGAAGGGATCAGACTGAGCGTGACCGCGGCCAGGAAAACCGCGGTGACCCGCACGTAGAGCGATCTAATCACGGTAAACCTCCAGACGGTAGCCCAAGCCGCGCAAGGTGACGATTTTGAAATCCCGTTCATACGCGCCGAAGCGTTCCCTCAACCGCTTAATGTGCGTATCTACCGTTCGTTCGTCCCCTTCGTACTCGTAGCCCCAGATTTTCTGGATCAGCTCGTCCCGGGTTTGCAGCTTGCCCGGATAGCCGGCCAATGCCGCCAGCAGCTCGAATTCCTTTAAGGGAATCGACTCGCTGCGCCCCGTGTCCCGGTAGCGAATCTGGTAGCTCGTCATGTCGAGCGTAATGCCGCCCAGCCGAATCGTCTCGGAGATCGAGATCCGGTACCGTTTCAGCAGCGCCTTGACCCGAAGAACCAGCTCCATCGGCTCGAACGGCTTCACCAAATAATCGTCCGTTCCGAGCTGGAAGCCCCGAATCCGGTCCAACGACTCCCCTTTGGCCGTGATCATCAGCACCGGCTTGTCGCCGGCGGCCCGCAGCCTTCGGCACAGCTCCCATCCGTCCATGCGCGGCATCATGACGTCCAGCACGATCAGGTCGACCGGCTGGCTGTTATAATATTCCCAGGCCGAGATCCCGTCGGATTGCTCGACCACCTCCAACCCTTCGTCCTCCAAGTACAAGCGCACCAGCTCACGGATATGCCGTTCGTCGTCCACGACCATAACGGTTGCCAAGTCCATCCCCTCCAATCGGGTTTTGCCTTCATTTACCGATTATAATCCCCAATTTGTACGCGGTGTGAACTCCGAATTGAAAAAGGGGGCAATTCTCGGAAAATAGCGGGACAAAACCGGCTGCCGCACGGATCAAACAGGCGAGCGGCAAGGCGATATCGTCGGGGGAGCCGGCAAGCATTGAAGCAAGAGGCTGCTCCATAAGCCGAGGCAATTAAAATGATCGCAAAAAGAATGGGGATATATCTCCTGTAGAGCGAAGCGCCTGCCTCATACGGTCATGAAATTCCCCTGTTACGGGTTAATCGATTCCTAATTTCATGACCGTATCAGCTGCGGAAAGAGATATATCCCCATGGTAATAAACGGATCATTTTATAAGGTTGCCCCTCTATGAGTATGGGATAGCCTCTCACTTCGCAGCGGACGGCTTGTTATAAAACTACACGTTTGTGCTTGGCGGAGCTCCTTCGCGTCGCTTCGATGAGCCGCATCGCCCGCACTCCCGCTTCCCCCTGCAAGGGAAACGGCTCTTCGCCTGCAAGGCTGTCGACGAACTGCTGGTGAACGCGGTGCACATGGGCATCGCTCCCGTAGGGAGCGAACTTGAAAGCATGAGTCTCGTTGGGCCGGCAGGAAAAGCAATCTCCTTCATAGCCCCGTTTAAGCTGGAGCGTCAATTGTCCCGTTTCGATCTGATAGGCGGCTCTGCCTTCCGTACCGTTGATCTCGAGCGCATAAACGGGCATGCCTTCCCGCGCGTACGAGCAATAAGTCGTCTCCCTCAGCGCCGTTACCCCGCTTTCGAAGCCGTATATCGCAAGCGTAACGTCGTCGCCCTTCATTGGCGCGTACAAGGTCCGGCTCATGGACTGGACCCACTGGATCGCATCGTTTTCCATCCAGTGGAACAGGTCAATGAGATGAATTCCGAGCAAATCGAGCGCTCCGGCGGCTTCTTGTTCTCGCCAGTCTCCCCGGTTTAAGCGGAAGCCCCCGGAAGAAACCATCTTCCCCCGGTAATGACTGATTTGCCCGAAGGCGCCCGCCTCGATCATCGAACGAAGCGAGCCGAGAATCGGATCGCTCCTGAAGCTCATCAAGATCCCCAACTGCCGCCCGGTCTCGCTCGCCGTCCTGACCATGCGCTCGGCGGCTTCCGCGGAATGCGCCATCGGCTTCTGGCAGAGAACGTGCTTGCCCGCTGACATCGCTTGCACGGCCAAAGCTTCATGCGTACGGTTCGGCGTTGCAATATCCACCCAATCGACTCCGAGGTCGGACAAAACCTCCTCCAGCCTTGTCGTCCATTTCGGGATTCCGAACCTCTCGGCAAATTGCCGAGCCGCCTGCTCATCCACATCGCAAACCCATTCCAGCCTCGATCCGCTCAAGCCCCGATGTGCAGGCAAATGCAGGCTGCTTGCAATCTGTCCCGTTCCGATTAACGCGCTCGTCAGCATGATAAATCCCTTCCCGCCTCCGCGTTCTGCAGCATTTTACGCAGGACGGAGACGCCTTTTTCCGTATTGGGAATGAGCGGCTCGACATGCGTCTCGACGGTCAGCATAGGAGCTGTCCGATCCCGGGTCAGCACATCCAGAACAGGCTGCCAGGGCACCTTCCCGTCGCCAAGCGGGACGAACGGATTGCGCGAGCGCCAATCCCGGGTATCCGCATCCTTGACATGGACGTTCGCCAAATGCCCACAGACGTGGACGTATCCCTCAAGCGGCAGCTCGCCTGCAATCCAGGCGTTGGCGGGGTCCCAATTGACTTTTAACCGAGGCCCCGTCCGCTCGATCATGCGGCGGGCTTCCGCCGCCGTCTCGCATCCCGACATAAATTCGGTCTCGACCGCAAAAGTCATCTGCACCTCGGCCAACCGTTCGCAGGCTTGTTGAAAATAAGGCACGGCGCGCTCGAACAGCTCCGCCGGACGATGCCGATGATGATCGATGAGGGCAAAGCCGGTAATCAAGGAGACGTCGAGTCTCTTGGCCAGCGCGATGCAGGCTTCCAGGCGAACGCGCAGCTCATGCTCCATCTTCTCCGCAATCGGCTCGCACTTGAACAGCCCCGCGCTGATTGCCGAATAAGAAATCCCGTATTTTTCTTTTAACCCGACTAGCCGATCAACCGTCTGTTCCGAAATATCCGGCACTCTTCCGTCCGGCATCATCCGCAGCTCGTAATGTCGAATCCCGAATTGCTTGACGCCGATATAGACGGCCGCATGCGGGTCTATGCTGATCTCGTCGGTCACTGCCGCCAGTTTCATTTCCATTCCCCCGCTTCAGTCCCGCTTAAGGCAGCGAAGATATTCGCTGAAGGCCTGCAGCGCAAGCCCCTGTCCCCACGGCTGGATATGATGCATCGGGACGGCGGCGTACTCCGCCGGATCCGCCAGCACGCCCGTGCCCGCTGAAGTTCCGAACAAATCGCCCGCATCGCCGACATAATGCCGCAAGGCGTCTATCGCTCTGAACCCGGCGTCGCGGTACCGATCGTCCAGCGAGCCGCTCCTCCATCCTTGCAGGAACGCCTTGGCGAAACCGGCGGTGCACGACGCCTCCAGCGGACTTGCCGGGTCCGGCAATACGGTATGCCACAGCCCCGTCCCGTCCTGCAGGGCGAGCAGCTTGTCCGCCAGCTTCGTCCAATGGCCGAGAAGAATCTTGCGCCGGTCGCCGTCGAATGAACGCGAGGCCAGCATTTCGGCCAGAACAAGCGCCATCCAGGCGTTGCCCCGCCCCCAAAACACGCCGGAAAAATGATGATTCTCGTTAACGCTGTATCCGTGATACAGCAGCCCTGCTTCCGCCGAGTACAGCGCGTCCCAATGCCCGATCACCTGTTCGAAAATCATATCGCCGTATTCCCGGTTGCTCCATGCTTCACCGGCCCGAATCAGAAGCAGTCCCGCCACGTAGACCGTATCGATCCATACTTGCTCCGACCATTCGAAATAGAGTCCCGTATGATTCCATAACCCGTTCGTGCAGAAGCGGGCATCCTTCAGGCAGTATTCCGCCGCTTGCCGCGCCCGATCCGCCATTGCGGCTTCGCCGTCCCTCATCTCCAACCAGAACATCGCATAATACGGGAGGGTCGAGTTGACGGTCTGGAGCGGAAGCCCGCGATCGATCCAGTAGCGCACAAATTTCCGCACCGTTCGATAGGCCGCGCCGTCCGTCGAGAATTCGTCGGCATCGATCAGTCCGGCCAGAGCCACTCCCGGCCCCCAATCCCATGTGATATAGGACTGTTTCCAAAATTCGGGGTCGACAATGACCCGCTCAAGCCCCGTTCCGGGGTGGAAGGTCGTGAGCTCCATGCCGGCCGTTCCGGCAACGAGGCGGTTCACGATATTTTGCGCCTCCGCAGCCGACAGAGGCAGGCTCTCGTTAGCTTTCCGCATGTGCAAGTCTCCCGTCGTCAGTCGTTAAAATCCGCGATTTCTTCCAATGTGTCCGTCAAATCTCCATACTGCAGCCGAATGCTCGCCAGCGGCGCGTTCCAATCGGCAGTCACGTAGGGAGAATCCTGCAGCTTGTAAGCGTCGAAGTCGACCGCCGTCTGGTCTATCGTCCTGACATCCGTATTAAAATCAAGCGTCAGCTGCTTGCCGTTAAGACCGGTATAGGCGATAGAGTACGATGAACCGGCATTGTAGCTGATCGGATTATCCTTGATATCTGCCTTGAATTGCGCGAATGTCCCGCTGTACTCTGCTTGATCCACGACCTCGCATACGAATGCCGTATTCGGCGACAGAACCTTGATCTCCTTGTCCTTCCATTTGCCGGACAACGTCCACGTATATTGCGGAGAGGCCGTAACCTGCCCGTCCTTCATCGGCCTGATCGCCGCGTACACATTGCCGTGGTGGATAAAGATCCAGCCGTCTTCTTCGTCCACTTGATCGAATTTGTTTTTCTCCATCCAGAAGTGCGTCCATTGAGGTACGCCGGGTTTGCTTATTTTCCGCATTCCGATGACCACATTGTCCTCCTGCATGTATTTGTAATTCACCTTGTCGTACAGATTGCCCATCCAGTAGCCCTGACTGTCGCTCAGCATCGTCTCTCCCTTGGGTCCCGGATGGCTCTCGAAAATATGCAAGCCGCTCTGCTTGCCGAAGGTCAGCTTAAACGGGATTTCCTGGTGGGTTTGCGGCACCCAGGTTCCATTGACGTCCTCGGAAGGCGTACCCGTGTCGACCCATAACGGCAGCACATCCTGCTGCACGACGGAACCGAGCCCGTATTCTGGAGTGATATGGGTGTACTTCTTCAGACTTGCCGTAATGTTCCTGTCGTCCGGCAGAGAATAGACTTGACGCCGCTCCTTGTTGTTGAAGCGTTTCGTCTGATCTCTCATGATGCGCAGCACGACTTCGGACGGCCGGAAGTCGCTGAGCGGAATCATCGCCGCCTGTGCATTGGCCACGGGATAATTTTCATTCATTTTGACAATTGCATTGTCGAACAACATGTCCGCCCCGTAATGCGTATGCCCGTACAGATGGGTCACCGGGTCCGGGTAAGAACGCAAGCCCGCTCCGGTCAAGGAACCGTCCAGCGAGTCCGCCGCCATATCCGCATAAAGGTAATTCAGCATCGTGGAAGCCATGGCCTTGACATCGGTGTCCGAAGCGTAAGTGAACAACGTCGACAGCGCCCCGATATCTATGCCGTAATAGCTGTGAGAGTCGTACTCCCCCATTCCGAGCTTTAGCCGCTTATTGATCCAGTCCTTGATATAGGTCTTATAGGTTGCCTTGTTCGCAGCCCCGGTCAGCCCGTTCCACATCGGCGCGTCCGGCCATATTTCCGCAACCAGATATCCGAGAGCGTAATGAACCAGCATATGATTTTCCGATAAACGCAAATGCGGCTCGGCATAATACGACGTTTGCACCAGCTCCAGCATGTCGTTCCACGCCGCAGAGGACAGATTGGCGGCGCCGTACAATTCCTTGTACAGAATAATCGTCTGAATATTGCTGAAGTCGTTGTCCCCGATTCCTTTGCGCAGGGCGTTTCTATGTTCGTTGTCGTACGAATATTGCCGCATCCAGGCCAATTCCTCGTCATAATTTTTCGCCTTCGGATGGAGCATCATTTTGCCGAAAACGTTGGGCAGATACGAAGCGCCCACAGACGGGCCCAGTACGATGCCGCCTTCCTCATAACGCTTGCGCAGCATATAGAGCAAATTTTCCTGTCGCTTTTCCGTGCCTTCCAGCACGTAGGCATATTCCCCCTGCGCCGGCACGAAAGGTTCGATCGCAATGTCTACATGCTCGTCCCCATAGCGCGCTCTGACCGTCACCGTGCTTGACTCATTCGCCGTCGGCTTAAAGCGCAGCGTGTCCTGCTCCAGCAATTCCGCGTCATCCGCTCCGTCAACGAGCTCCCATTGCAGCCCGTCCTGCAAAGTGACGAAGCTGGCGCCGCCGCCCGGATAATGCGCTTGCACCGCCGTTAAGCCCGACAGGCTCACAATATCGTACACCGATGCGGCGACGCTTGTCCGCGGCGAAGTCAGGCCAATCAGGGAGCTGACCGGAAGCGTCGGTCCTCCCGCCGCAGGGCTCACAATCAGATCGTCGAGGTACACCTCGCTGTTGATGGCCGCAAAGCTGAAGCCGCCGTGCGTATATCCGTCCCAGGCGTAATACTGCGTCGTATTGTCAATCGTGAAAATAAGCTGCTGGCCGCTGACCTCCGCGGCGAACGTATGCCATTGCTCGTCTTCGATATCAATCGTTGGCCCCGGCGAGGTGCCGATCCGCATATAATTGCCGGCGTCCTCATCCGCCATCCGGTACACGAACGGAGTGCCGCCCTGCGCCGTATATTCGCCTTCCGCCGCCTTTTTCCGCATGACGATCTCGAAGGCCGTATTATACAAGTCGGGGTTGATGCGGCTATCCTTGATTTTCAGCTTGCCGCTCACCTTGTAATTGGACCAGTCCTCCAAGCCGAACAGCTGGCTGTGCTCGTCCCTAAGCCGGTAAACCCGGTTCGTTCCGTCCGCTGTCATATGGTCTGCCGGTATCGACCAATACCGCGGATGCGTGACAGAACCGCTCTCGAAATCTTCCGTTATCGGGCTGCCCAACACAGTTAAAATAACGGTATACTGCTTCTCCTTCCCGGTTACCGCATCCGCCGCCTTAACCGTAATCGTATGCTCTCCGGGGACCGAAGAAACAACCGTGCCCAGTGACGTATTCAGGGTCACTTCCGACGGATCGTAACGAAATGCGACGTTGTTTAACGGAATCAACGTATAGCTTCGCGCTCCGGTTACAGCTCTGACCTCGAGCCTGGTCGCCTGGCCGGGAGCGACAATCGCGTCTTCGAGCTTAAGCTCAATGGCGCGCGCCGGATGCAAGCGGGAAATCCGCACATTATCGAATTGAACCTTCGTATTTTCCGCTTGCAGGAACGCGCCCCCGGTTTCCAACGTGGTCATCGCCCCGCTGGTACCGGTGTTCAGCCGATCGACCGTGATCAGATCCAGGTCGGATTCCATCTGGAAGCTGCCGCCCGTGGCCGCCGCGACCGAACCGACTGCGGCGCCGTTCGCGGCTTCGCTCATTTCCAGCGACATCTGCCCTATGGACGGCGCGACGACGGCTGTCATTCGGTAAGATTTGCCCAAGAAGCTTCTGCTGCCCGTATCGAGGATCCCGAGCGGTCCGTCAAGTCTGACATTGCCGTAATACCAATCGTTTTGAGTCGTATTTTCATTCCGGGCAATGCCGATCGTGTCCCGCAGCGAGTCGGACTGCGAATTGAATTTATGGCTGCCCGGATTGTACCGGATAATGTCCATATACCGGAACAGATAACTCTTCTGATCGTCTCCCATCCTTGCGCCTATTGAAAATCCGCCGTTCGTGCCGGCCGTGCCGTTTAATTGTTTCACGTCCGCTTCAATCAGATGATCCGTATTCAAATAGACGCTGCCAAGAACATCCGTCCGCCGAACGGCTCCGTTCCCGTCGATCTGGAGCGCATGATTGCCCGCTTCGTTCGCGATCGTAAAATGGGAATCCGGCATGAAGGAGGCGCCCACCTGCCCCTCGAAATCCTCCGCCAGCAGCGTTTCGCCCCGCACGCGAATGTATTCGTCATAATCGTTGACATGAACGACCAACGTGCTCGTTAAGCCATCCTGCTCCAATACAATCGGATGTGTGCCTGCCTGCAAGCCTTTGATTTTCTGCGTATCGGGATCGACGCACAGCTTATCCTTATCGTAAGTCAGCGTGTAGGATCTCCCGGAGGTGTCGTAGGGAACTCCGCCGCTCTGCGCAACAATCCGGTAAGCAACCGTGCTGTTCACATCGATATTCAAACCGGAGGTGACCATGTCGACCGTATCGTATACCGCCTCATCCGCAGCTGAGATCGTGAAGTTGTCTACGCTCGCCCGGATTTGTCTCGTCGCCAGGCCAACATAGCCGCCCAATCGATAGGTGTCGTCGGTATATTGAATGGACGGTACGGTTTCTTGATCGTAGTATACGTTGATATTCGGACCTTCATCGTTAATCCTAAGCTTCTTGCGGCCGGTTTGCGGTCCTTTGCTGCTCGGACTTGTCGCCAGCAATTGATAGTCTCCGGCGCCGTCGGCCTTGAACAGCTTTATCCAGCCGTCGTACTGCACGACCGCCAAATAACCGCTGTCCCCGCTCCTGTCCTGCGCTTGCTCTTTGCGGAATTGAAGTCCCGCCCAACCGGCATCGTCGGTTCGGTCCGTCATCTCATAGTCGAACTCGGCGTTGAAGTTGTCGAAGCGCCCGTTCCGCCACGTCGCCTGATAAACCCTGTCGTCCATCCGGCTCTGCCGGTACGCCTTGTTGCCGCTTTCTTCAACCACCTGCCAATCGCCCAAGGTCGACATCCAGCCGTCGTCGCTGCCCTGATCGAAATCGCTCGTAAACACTGGAACGGGAGCTAGGTTCCGAAAAATCAAATGCGCATAGCTCGCGCCGTTCTCCCGGGTGACCAGACTGACGTACCCGCTGCCGAAGGCAGCATCCGTCACATGAATGCTCGGCTCAAGCTCGTTCTCGTAATAAACGCGAATATCGGGACCGTCGGCGACGATTCGCAGACTTTTCCTGCCGAACTGCCTTCCTTTGCTGCTGCTTGCTATTTCTCCCGCGCCCGCTTTGTAGAGGCTGATCGTGCCCGATGGTCGCAGGAAAACCATATACCCGCTCTGCGAGTAGGAATGCGCAGGGGCGGATTTGCGGAACGATACGCCGGCCCACTGACCGGTCAGCCCCAATTCGATTTGAAACTCCAACGAGAAATCGCCGAATTGCGCATCCTTTAACGCAGCCGTATATCCGCCCGCCGCGTCATCGGTTGCCAGCTGCGAGAATTGATGGTCGCCATAGGCGCTGGTCTGGACAGCCCAAGCGCCCGAATCCTTTGACCATCCGGAATCGTCCAGGCCTTCGAAATTTTCCTCCAGCAAGGTTGGCTTTTGGGAGATTACGACATTGTCGAATTTGGAGAAGGTTCTCCCGGTTACCAGACCGGCATAGCCGTCTGTGAAGGAGTCGTCGCGAATATCAAGGACCGGCGTTGTCTCTCCGTTATAGTAAACGCGAATATTCGTTCCTTCCGCCGCCACCTTCAGACTGCACCAGCCTATCTGATTCCCTTTGTTCGCATTGCCGACGGCAATTTCCTGAATCGCACCGTGGCCATCCGCCTTGTACAGCTTGATCCAGCCATTATACTGAACCGTCACCAGGTATCCGCTCTCGTTATAATTGTCGAGTTCATTGCTTTTTCGAAACATAACGCCGGCCCAGTAGCTGTCCCCGGCCCGGTTGACGATATTGTAATCCAGCTCCATTTCGAAGTTATCGAACTTCTTGTCGGTTATCGTGGTAAAGTAGCCGCTTTGGTTCATTTTATCCTGACTATAGACGTAACCGCGGCCGGGCTCCTCGACCACCTGCCAATTTCCCAGATTGGACAACCAGTTCAAGTCGTTCCCCGATTCGAAATCGTCCTCGGCCAGTACCGGCTGCCCGGCATGTACGGGATTGAGATCGACTGTCGCGATAGCAGCGGACCCTAGAACGACCAACGCGAGCATCGCCGACAAGCAGCGCTTTAACCTCATCCTGTTCCCTCCAAAAAATAGAATCGTCCCGATGATCTCCGTGCCGCGCATCATCCTTTCACGGCTCCGGCGGTCAAGCCGGACACAATAAATCTCTGCGCCAACAGATAGATAGCCAAGAGCGGAAGGATCGTAATGAGAATGTCGGCGAACACCAGATTCCAATCCTGCGTATACTCTCCGAAAAATTTATACACGGTCATCGGCATAGACCAATGCTTGCTGTTCAGAAAAAACAGCTGGTTGTTGACCTCGTTCCAGGTGCTGATAAAGTTAATGACCACCACGGTCATCGTTACCGGCTTCAGCAGCGGAAAGATCAGACCGAATAACAATCTTAGCTGTCCGGATCCGTCCATAATCGCCGCCTCGTCCAATTCGCGCGGAACCGTCTTGATAAACCCCGTGTACAGAAACACGCTGAACGGCAGACAGGTCGCGATATAGATCAGAATCACGCCGGCGAACGTTCCGATCAGGTTCAAAGAGCTGAGAATCCAATACGTCGGCACAAGCGCCGCCGGGACGATCAATCCGGCCACGAGCAGATAGTACATAAACTCCGACATCCGGGAACGTCTGCGGCCGATGACGAAGGCGGCCATCATCGCCATCAGCACGATCAAGACGCAGGAGACGGTGGACATAAACAACCCGTTGAAGAAGGAACGAACGACGCTGCCGTCTTCGAATACAATGGCGTAATTGCTCCACTCCAGCTTGTCCGGAGGAAGGATGCCGAACAGATTGGCTTCCCGCCTCGTCTTCAGAGAGTTGATCACGACCATCCACAGGGGGACCAGAATAAGCAAGCTGGACACGAGCAGCACGGCTTCCGTCAGCCAGCGGAGCGGACGGGAAACGTGATCGATTTGAACCTCTTTGGCGGCGCTCACATCTCCACCTCCAGCTTGCGCGTAACGCTGAGAATCGCGATGCTGGCGGCGGTGACGATAACCGTAAATACAAGGCCCATCGCCGAGGAATACCCGAACAAACCGCTGCCGAAATATTTGAAGATGGAGGTCGCAATGACCTGCGTCCTGTCCATCGGTCCGCCGTTGGTCAATACGTAGATCTGCCCGAATACCTTCATGCCGCTTACCATGCTGAGCAGTCCGCTGACAATGAGCGATTGCGCGACAAGCGGGATCGTAATCGCGCGCAATCTCTGGAAATACCCTGCGCCGTCGATATAGGCGGCTTCATGGTATTCCTTGTTGATCGTCTGCAGACCGGCCAAAATGATGACCATTGCGAAGCCCATTCCCTGCCAGATCTCCATCGCGCATACGGCAAGCAAGGCGGTCTTCGCGTTCACCAGCCATTCCCTCGTCAAGAAGTCCAGGTGCACAAATCGCAAAAAGGCGTTAAGGATTCCGTGCTGCGGATTGTAGATCGCTCCGAACACAAGACCGGTTACAATCGTGCTTAGCATGTAAGGAGCAAAGAAGACGGTGCGCAAAAAATTCGTTGTCTTCAGCTTCATGTTGACGCCCAGCGCCATGAGGAAGCCGAACGCGTTGGTGAAGACGACGGTAACGAACGTGAACGTCAGCGTATTGAGCACGGCCCGGCCGAAGATCGGATCGCTGAACAAGAACCGGAAATTATGCAGACCGTTAAACGTCATGCTCTTCATATTGTTGGAATTCCAATCCGTAAACGCAAAGACGAAGCTCATCAAATTGGGGAAAATAAAAAAGATAAAGTAGACGGCGAGCGCGGGAAACGCGAACCAGAGCGGATAAAATCGCCGCTGCAATTGTCCTCTTGTTTTCAATGGACTTCCATCCTTATGCAATCTATTATGAATTGACCTCTTGATTGAGAGACAGCGGCGGACAAGAAGAACGCTCCGCCGCTGCCCCGACTGCCGCGATTACCAGCCTTCGATGCTGCGCGCCTGATTCAGCGGCACAATGGAGCGATACCAGTCATCGAACGATTGTTTGATCTCCTTGCCCATAAACATATCCTGGTGCAGCTTGCCCAGATCGCCGGAGTTCATCTCGAACGTAAATTCGTTGTTCCAGGCGTTCATGATCGGCATTTCCTTCGCGTATTCCTGCATCTGCTTCTCCCATGGGTTCGCTTCGAAGCTATCCATGCCTTTGAACGGCGGAATGCCCGGTTTTATCGAGAAATACGCTTCTTGCGCTTTATCGGACATCAGGAAATCGATAAATTCCTTGGCCGCGTCTTTATGCTTGCTGGATGCGCTGATATAGTTGCCGTTGCCCGAAGGAGCGATCAACGCGTGAATGTCGGTATCGCTTGCCGTAAACGGGAACATTCCGAGCTTGTCGACCGCCTCCGGGTAGTCCTCGGACATCGTGCTGTAATACTGGCTAAGCGTCGCCCACATGCCGACCTGGTCGGCCTCGAGCGCTTCGAACGCCATCTGATACGTGGCCGAATTGAAATCCTCGTTCAGGTACCCTTTATCCTTTAATGCCATAATTTTTTCCGTCGTTTCCACGATTCCCGGCACGTCCTGCAGCTTCACCTGATTGTGCAGCAGCTTGTCGCCGATCCCGTCCTGCTTGGCCAGCACGTCGGAATACGCCATCAGGAAGTAGAGCTGTGCGGACCAGGCGTCTTTGTTGTTCAGATAGATCGGCGTCACGCCAATCGCCTTGATCTTCTCCGCTGCGTCCACAAATTCCGTATACGTCCTGGGCGCCGATTCGATGCCCGCCTTCTTGAAAACCTCCTTGTTATAGACGATCCCCTGCACCTGGCTTCCGCCCAGCGGAGCGGTGATCACCTTGCCGTCGGACGGACGCTGATAGCGCTTGGGGAAGATCAGATTGGCGACCCACGGAGAATCGTCCAGCGATTCTATCAGTTCCCCCGGCAGCAACGTGCCGTTCGAATAAAATTGGAACACGTCCGGAGCGTCGCCCGAGGCGAGCTTCGTGCGGATGACGTTCTCATATTGATTGTCGGGAAACGTCGTCAGTTCCACTTTATTGCCCGACTCTTCTTCATACATCTCGATCAGCCGGTCAAGCGCCTCGTCCCGCCAGCCCTGGAAGGTTGTATAGGTTAGTGTGACCGGATCCTTCTTCTTGACTTCCTCTTTCTGCACGGCCGACGGCGAAGCAGACGGCGATTCCCCTGCGGTATTGCCTGCCGTATTGCCGGCTCCGTTGCCGCCGCACGCGGCAGCGAGCAGCAATACGCTCAAGGCAGCCGGTGCGGTAACGCGTTGAATCCATTTGTTCATGTCTGACATAAACCCCCTTGAAATTTGTTTGAATGCGGCATGTGAACGATTACATTACGAAATATACCTGATATTCGCCCGACTACCAATGGAGGATTCGGAAATGGAGCATGGATTATCGAATACTCTCGTAATGGAAAGCGAGATTATGTTGTATGATAGAATCACTTCATTGCAGAGGGAGCAGCCAGAATGCGGAACATCAGCTTTCATCATCGCACGTTTCTGCGGTATGCCTTCTTGATCTTCATTCTTCTCGCCGTGATCGTGACGATTTTTATCGCTTATATTCGCTCTTTGCTGCTTGAACGCGCCGAGGAAGGGGTCGTTCAATCGCTGCATAATGTGTCCTCCCAACTCGACGCCATGATTCGGGAAATGAACATTCTCTCCAGCCAGGTGGCTACCAGCCGCGAGCTGCACCAATATTTGACCAATGCCGTTCAATTCGATCCGGGCCGCGGCAACTATTTCGACGAATATAAGGAAGAAGCGGATTACGTTCGCAAAATATTGCTGGCCGCCAACACGCCCAAGCTGCTTGCCAGACGCATCATGGTGTTTACGGCGAATCAGTCCTACATCTCCAGCGGTTATGTCGGCGAAGAGGCGCGCGCGGTAAAAGCCGCCTATGCGGAGCAGCCGTGGATCGGCGACGTTCTGCAGCTGCCCAGCCGAAACTTCATGCTGCCCACCCGCCTCGATCCCTGGCTCTCTGACGAAGCCACCGTTCCGGTCGTCTCGTTCGTCAGGCCGATCCTCGCCACCTATACAAGCAACGAGCTGCTGGGCGCCGTCGAGGTTCAGCAGCCGTATTCCATGCTGGAGACGATCGTTCAGCCCGTCGCCGACGCGCGAATCTCGGCGTCCATTTACGACGCGGACGGAAATCTCGTGTATCCCTACGGGGAGCAGAAACATTCGACTACCGGCGAGAAGGAAGTCGTGTTTTCCCTGCGTTCGGATTTCAGCGGCTGGACGGTCGTACTTGCCCAGCCCGCCGCTCAATACAAGTCGCTCCTGCACGAGATTCAGCGCTTTATTTATGCGGCGGTCCTCTTCTTTTTTGCCGTCTCCCTCGCGGCCATCTACGGGCTGAGCTATAACCTGAACGCGCCGATTCGTAATTTGCGCAGCTATATTAAGCGCATCTCCATCGACAATCTGTCGCTGCAATTGAATACGAAATCCAATAACGACGAAATCGTGCTGCTTCACGAAGCTTTCGGGCAAATGCTCGACCGGCTGGATCAATCGATCAACGAGGCCATGCTGGCCAAAAACAGCGAGATGCAGGCCAACGTGATGGCCCTTCAAGCCCAGATGAACCCGCATTTTCTATACAATACGTTAATGGCGATCAGCGCTGCGGGCCAGGAGCTGAACAGCTCCAAAATCGTCTCCATGTGCTCCGAGCTGTCCGCCATGCTACGCTACGCGGCCAACTATCAAAATACGAACGTGCGGCTGAAAGAGGAGCTTGCCTTCGCCGAAAACTATTTGAAGCTCGTCAAATGGCGTTACGAGGAGCGCTTCACCTATGAAATCTCCATCGACCCGGACATGCGCGAGGCGCTTGTTCCCAAGCTGATCCTGCAGCCGTTGCTGGAAAACTGCTTCGCTCACGGCTTTCGCAGCGTGCGGCCTCCGTGGTGCATTCGCCTTACAGGCGTGCAGAAGGATCAGCGCTGGGAGATTAAAATCCGGGATAACGGAATGGGATTCTCGGAAGAAGCGATAGGCAAGCTGGAACGCATGAGCGAGCAGTTGGAGGTTTCGCTGAAAAGCGGGGGACCTTATCCGCTTCCCCAAGGCATTGGAGCTCTAAGTCTGCACAATATCTGGATTCGCCTCAAGCTTCTCTATGGCGAAGAAGGTTTTCTGCGTGCGGAGAACACATCGAAGGACGGAACCGTCGTTACGATTGGCGGCAAATCCGTCTCCTCAGAGGAAGGGGGAGGCACGGCATGATCCGCTGCGTCGTCGTGGAAGACGAACCGCCGATACTGAGAGCCATCGTGCAAATGATCGAAAGCTGCGATCCCCGATTCCAGGTCGTGGACACGGCCTTCGACGGGGAAGAAGCCATGGAGGTATTGAAGAAAACCCGGCCGGATGTCGTCTTTACCGACATCCGGATGCCGATCATGGACGGTCTGCAGCTGCTGCGGGAGACGAAGAGCCTGCCCTGCAAGCCGCTGACGGTCGTGCTGAGCGGCCATCAAGAGTTCGAATATGCGAAAGAGGCGTTAAAGCTGGGGGTGCACGACTTCCTGCTCAAGCCGATTTCCCGCGATTCTTTGGTTGAGCTGCTTGACGGCCTGGCCGACATCTGTCTGCAGGGAGCGAGAGAGCGGCAATTAACCCTGCTGAAAGAGTGGGTAGACAGCGGAACGCCCAACGTTCCGTCCCGGGAAGCGAAATCGCTCTTCGCCCCTTATCGCGAGGCCGCTTATTTGCTGGTCTGCGTCGGCTCGTTCCAATCCTTCCCCACCTCTTTGACCCTCTCCTTCCGGGAGTATTGGAAGCGGCATCCGATAGAGCGGCTGCTCCCGGAGGAACCGCGGGGCGAACGCTGGATCGTGGACGGCCGCAACGACAACGAGAAGGTGCTGATCGTCTCCGCCAATGCCGGAGACGGCCCGGCGGAAAGCATGCTGGAGACGGCTGCCGGAAAGCTGTACGAGGAACTGACCCGATACGATTGGCCGGTCACCCTGGTGAAAGGGAGCCGCGCGGTGGACATTTCCGATCTGGGGTTTTACTTGCAGAAAGCGCGGATCGTGCTGAACCACAGCAGCCGCTTCGGACATTCCACAATTACGGCCAATGACTTCGAAGAACATTCTCCCGCTCATTTGGCGCCAAACAACCAGATGGAGGGCATCTTTCAGAAGCTGAACCGGCAAAGCCCGGAATACTTCAAGCATGAGCTGAGCAAGCTGATCGACGCGGCGAACGCGCAGCGGCTGCCGCAAATCCGCCTGGAGCATGCGCTCAGGCAATTCATCCAGACAATCGTCCAAATGCTGGACGCGGACGCCAAGGGACAACTCGTCCACACCGATCTGGTCATTCGGGAATTGGTCAGTACGTCCCCTTCCTATCGCTCTCTGCATGCCGGCATGTGCCTCCTTATCGACGAAATTTGCTCCAGCGGCCTCCTCAAGTCCGATGTCAGGGAAAGCCAGGAGGAATGGGCGGAGCGAATCGAGCAATATATTCAAGCGAATTACCACAACCCGATTTCGCTGCAAAGCCTATCCGATACTTTCGGGTTCGCGCCTTCTTATTTAAGTCGAATTTACCGGGAGCACAAGGGACAGTCTCCGATCGATTACGTCATTAAGCTGCGCATGAACAAAGCCAAGGAGCTGCTGCTGCTGGAGCCCGCTTTGCCGTTGAAGCAAATTTCGGAAGCGATCGGATACGAGGATTCCTTTTATTTCAGCCGTCTATTTAAAGCCCAGACCGGCAGCAGTCCGTCCGAGTTCCGGAAGCGGAAAAGCCCGTAAAGAGGCGCGTCGACCGGCTGCAGCAAAATATCAAGCTGTCCAAAGCGACTCTGGGAATTCCTCTCTAGATCTCGCAGCAGCAAGAAGTCGTACTCCACCGGCATGACGAAAGAAGCACCTGCCTCCTTCCGGGCAAAACCTCGGAGAGACAGATGCTTCTTCTTTGTTAACGCCGATTCGCGCGGAACGGGACGGCGTCGCAGGTTTCCTGATAGAACGTCAGCAGCCGGTCCTTGAGCTCCGCCAGCACATCCGCCAGCGCGGGATCGTCGATCCGGTTGGTCGTCTCTCCCGGATCGCCGCTCAAATCGTACAGCTCATCCGGTTCGTAGAATCGCCTGACATATTTGTAGTCGCGCGTGCGGCACATCACCGCCTTCGTATGCTCCGGCCCCTCCTGCAGCTGCCACTGGATGCGCGGCCAGTACAAGCCTCCGCTGGAGCCGACCGAGGCGCTTTCGCGCTCCATGCACTGCTCCTCGCCATGCAGCCTGCCGCCCTCGCAGAAGACGGCGTCGCGATGAACGTCCGTCTCTCCCGCGATCAGCGGCAGCAGCGACCGGCCGAAATGCGTATGCTCCGGCCGCAAGCCCGCCAGCGCTTCCACCGTTGCCGGCAAATCGACCAGCTCGACCAAGGCGTCGCGAATTCCCGGACGAACGGGAACGTCCTTCGGCGGCTTGACGATAAACGGCACCCGCGTCAGACAGTCCTCGAACGTATTTTGCGTTTTCTCGACCAGCCCGTAATCCCCGGTAAAATCGCCGTGATCGGAGAAGAAGAAAACGGCCGTATCATCGTACATGCCCTTCTCGCGCAGCGCGTCCAGCACCATGCCGAACTGCCGGTCGACCCGGGCGCACATTCCGTAATACGTCGCGCGCAGCTCGTCCCAGCGCTCCTCCGTCCAGCCCTGAAGCCCCTGCTTGTCATGGATGCCCGCAAGCAGGCTCGGCTTGCCGTCCCAACGCTCGGGGGCGGGAATGCGCGGAGGCAGCTTGCTTCTGTCAATCATGCTGAAATACGGTTCTTCGACCCCGTAGGGAGGATGCGGATACAGCAGCGGCAGGTAGATGCACAGCGGCCGGTCTTCCGGCGCGTTGCGAATCTGCTCGATCGCGCCGAGCACGTTCGCCCAGTCGCTGTCGTAGTAATCGTCCTCCCCGTCCGGCGTGTCGCGTCTGCCGGCGTAGAAAGAATAATAGTTGTCTCCGTCCGGCGTTCCCCGCCACTCGTCGGCGGCATGCAAATTCGTCTCCCGCTGCGGCGGACGCTCCGGCTCGTATTTTACGTCGCAATAATCCTCAAAACCGTTCTCGGCGGGAACCAGATCGTTCTTGCCGCCCCACCAGACGAAATACCCTTCGTCCTTCAAGGCTTTCAGCAGCACCGGTTCGTCCGGCTGCATCATGTGATACATCGTGCGATGACCGCGCACATGCGGATACCAGCCGCTCATGAAGGAGCAGCGGCTCGGCGTGCAGACCGGATTCTGGCAGAAGGCGCTGCGGAACGACACGCCGTCCGTCCGCGTGACCCGGTCCAGGTTCGGCGTGACCGCCGCCGGATTGTCCAGATGCCCCATTGCGTCGCCGCGCCATTGATCCGGGTTGAATAACACCAAATGCGGCTTTTTAGCCATATTCCGCAACCTCCCGTACGTGATCGGCCGTTGGCCGAATTCGTCGTTTCATTTTGCCGCCCGTCAGCCTTTGACCGATCCCGATATGCCTTCGATGAAGAAGCGCTGGAACACGATGAAGACGACAATGACCGGCACGACGGCGATCGAGGCGCCTGCCGCCATGCCCGACCAATCGATCGTATGCTCGCCGGCGAACGCATACATCCCGACCGCCAGCGTGCGCAACTCCGGCTTGTTCAAGCTGAAAATCAACGGAACGAAGAACGAGTTCCACGTCCAAATAAATTGCATGATGGCCGTCGTCGCGACAATCGGCTTGGCCAGCGGCAGCATCACCCGGAAGAAGGTGCGCAGGAAGCCGCCGCCGTCCATCTCCGAAGCTTCCTCCAGCTCCTTGGGCAAGTTCTGGAAGTACGTCATGTACAGCAGAATGAACAGCACGTGCGCGCCGGACGACTCGGCCAGAATGATGCCGGGCATCGTGTTGAGCAGTCCCAAATGCTTGATGATCTGATAGATCGGGATAATGGTATAGCCTTTGGGAATAAACATCGTGGCCGTAATCGCCAGCACGAACAGCTTGTAGCCCGGAAACCTGACGCGGCCGAGCGCGTAACCGGTCAACGCGCACATGACGATCACGATCGCCACCGTCGAGCAGGTAATGATAACCGAATTGCCGAAATAGGTCGAGAAATGGCCCGTCTCCCAAGCCCGGGCGTAATTGGCCCACTGGGCTTTGTCCGGCAGCAGCTTAAAGCCCGAAACGATAAACTCCGTGTTGGTCTTTAAGGAGGAGGAGACGATCCAGACGAACGGATAAATCCAGACGATGCCAAGCGCGATCAATATCAGATGGAGGGCGGCATGTTTGACGGAAAATCGAGCGGTCACGTTACATCCCTCCCGCGGATTGTTTGGCGGCCCGCGATTTCCGGCTGTCGCCGGTTCGCTTGCCCAGCCAGCCGAGCAGCGCCGTGATCGCGAAGATCGTCAGGCCGAACACGATGCCCGCCGCCGAAGCGTAGCCGATCTGCGGAAAGCCGCTCGTGCTGAACGCATAGTTGTAAATGTACAAGTCCACCGTCTCCGTCGCGAAGTACGGTCCGCCATCCGTCAGCGTCTTGACGAGATCGAACACGTTCATGCTGTTGACGACGGTCAGAAGCAAAATGACGACCCCCACCGGCACGAGCAGCGGCAGCGTGATGCTCCGGAACGTCTGGAGATAATTGGCGCCGTCCACCTTGGCCGCTTCGTACACATCCCCCGGAAGCGACTGCAGCCCGGCCAGCCAGTACACCATCATCATGCCGAAAAACTTCCACGAGCCGACAACGATCAGCACGCCCATCGCCGTCCCCGATTGACCGAGCCAGGGGATCGGTTCGGAGATCAGGCCAAGCGCCTTCAGCGCCTCGTTGACGAGAGCCTGATCGTTGCCGAAGATGAATCTCATAATTATGCCGACGATCGACGTCGTAGCGACGACGGGCAGAAAATACATCGTCCGGTAGAATACTTTGCCCTTGAAGAAAACCTGATTCAGCACAAGCGCCATCAGCAGCGTCGTCGGCATCAGGATCACGATCTTGGCCGCGATAAAAACAAGGCTGTTGCCGAACGCGTTCCAGAACATCTCGTCCTTAAGCAGCCGGGCGAAGTTCTCGAAACGAACGAAGTTGGACAGCGGTCCGAAGCCGCTCCAGTCGAAGAAAGCGTACACATAGCTCATCACGATCGGATAAATCGTAAAGACGATAAAGAAAACAAGCTGCGGTAAAATAAACAGATACGCCCACAAATAACGCACGGTTTCCCGTTTCAGCCGGACGGCCGGCTTGACCGGCGTCCGGGCAGCCGCAGGCACGTTCATCGCGTTCCCCTCCTTGCGCCGGTGGGACGAACCGGGCAATTACTTGCCCAGCTCGTCGTACTTGTCCTGCGAATACGGCTCGAACGGCGTCCAGTTCGGGAACTTGAAGTCGTCCGGACCGACCTCTGCGCCTCCGGCTTTTACCCTTTCCAGCGAATCGTTCAAGGCTGCGTTGTAATCGGCGCTCAGCTTGCCCAGCGTCTCCTCCAGATCCTTGAATTGTCCGGTCATATAGCCCTCGAAAATGTTGCCGAGAGTCGCCTTCGGCTTCTTGCCGTTCAATTCCGTGTTCACCTTCACCGTCGCCGCATTGCGGGTATATTGGTGCGGGGACAGAATAAAGGTCTCGTCCTGGATTTGCTGGGCCTGCGCGAACTGCGGATTGTCCGTCTGCGTCGATTCGTTCTGCGCGATAATCGGCGAGCCTTCGACCCCGTTTTCCATCTGCAAGGTGTAAATGCGGTCCATGTAAAATTGCAAGAACAGCTTCGCTTCCTCGTAATGCTTCGTATTTTGGCTAATGTGAACCGACGCCTTCGTCTCCCCCTGGAACGCATAATATTGCGGCTTGCCGTCCTTGGTCGGCAGCGGAGCGACGCCGAATGCGTCGAATTGGTTGTTCCCCTGCAGCTCGGAGGTCAGGAACGTGCCGTCGATGTCGAAGGCCGCCTTGCCGCCCGCAAACATGGAAGACGCTTCGCGGTAATCGATGACAAGGCTGTTCGGGTGCAAAATTTTGTCGTCCTGCAGCTGCTTGAAAAACTTCATCGTCTCGACAAGGCCTGGCGAGTTAAATTCGTATTCCCCCGTATTGTAGTTGAAGCCTTGATAAGTCCCGTTATTGGGCAAAATGTTCGGGGTGATGGCGGTCGCCATCTGCCCGATGAAGCCTTCCGTCAGCCAGGCGGTTTTGACTCCGATGATCAGCGGATAGACGTCGCTGCCGACCGCTCTGATCTTGTCGCTGACGGCGACCAGCTCGTCCCAGCTTTTGGGCACGTCCGCTTCGGTCAGACCCGCTTTCTCCAGCACGTCTTTGTTGTAGTACATCACATGCGCGAACCGCCGAGGCGTAAAGTGGGGCAGCGCGTAAATTTTCCCGTCGATCGTCGTAAAGCCTTCGGTCCAGGTTCCGTCGTAAAACGCCTCCCGCTTCTCCGCGGGAACGACATCGTCCAGATCGCGAATCAGCCCCAACTGTACCAGTTGATCGATCGGCACCGCGGCGGAGTTCGCAAAAATGTCCGGCAAATCGTTGCTTGATGCCGCCGCCTGCAGCTGCGCGTTATACTGGTCCCCGACCAGGGTCGGCATCATATTTACCGTAATATACGGGTACTTCTCCTGAAACTCCTTGATCGCCTGCTCGAAAACCGCCTGGGATTCCGGCCAGCGATGCATGAACTTCAAGGTGACCGCTTCATGCTCGCCCTGACCGCTCTCCCGAACCCCGGTCTCCCCCTTCGCCCCGCTATCGGACCCGCCGCTGCACCCCGATAACGCGGCGCCTGCGGCCAACAAGGCCAGCAGGCCGACTGACAGCGCTTTTTTCATCGATGAACGCCTCCCTATGTGTTCGTTACATTAGGAAGTATAGCAAGCGGCTTCCGCCCGCCGTAGACGAATAAATTAGCAGGGCGTGTGATTTTTTTAACACTCTGTCCGTTTGCGGTACTCCGACGGCGTAAACCCGTGCGCTTGCTTAAACAGCAAAGCGAAATAGCGGTAATCCGTATATCCGACCTGTTCGGCAATGTCCGCCGCCTTGCGGTCCGTCTCCGCCAGCAGCTTCGCCGCCTGCTTCATCTTCTCGCGAACGACGAAGCGAACGAAATTTTCTCCGGTCTGCTGCTTGAACAGGCGGCTTAACGTGACGGAATGCACCGACAGCGAAGAAGCGACGGACTCGAGGCCGACCTGGCCGCCGATCTGTCTGCGCACAAGGCGCATCGCCCGTTCCACCAGGTCGTGCGGCTCGGCCTGCTCCGCCGCGATCAACGCTCTGACGCCTCCGACCACGAACGCCTCGATCCGGTCGCGAAGCTCGCGCCAGACGGCATACCGGTCTACCCAGGAAGTCCAGTACGCCAGCTGATGCTCCTCGACGATCGCCGCGCCGAATTTAGTCGTCAGCGCTTCGTCGAGGGCAGCCATCAGATAAGCGCATTTTTGGCGCACCTGCGGCGCCGAGAAGCCTTCGACGAACGCCAAATAGGCCGTCAACCGCGCTGCGAGCCGGTCGGGGTCCTGATCCTTGACCGCCTGCAAAACCGCCTGTCTGAGCTGGGTTTCCCGCCTTTGCTCTTGTTCGCTCAGACGACGCAAAGCTGTGCCGGTCCCGTAAAACCGGTCCGTCTCCCACCGCTCCGCCTCGTGAAGCAGAGCGGCCGCGAACTGCTCGGGCTTGGCGAAGCTGCCTTCCTCCGACCAGCCGCACCTGCTGACGAAGCCGCGGGCAATGCCGTTGTAGCGAAAAGTGAAAATGCGCCCCGCCGTCTCTTCCCCTGCCGCGCCGCCCTCTTCCGTCAGCCGAACGCGTTTGGCCGTCCATTCGTCGAACCACATCTCCGCCTCGTCCGCGCCAAGCAGTTCCAGGCCGATGCCCTGATCGGCCAGTTGCCCGGCCCCGTTTTGAAAATCGGCCGCCAGCTTCTCCTTCTCTTCCCGTTCAATCGCCGTTAGCAGCTCCCGCAGCTCGTCCGGATCGATCGGCTTGAGCAAATAATTGACGGCCCCGTTCTGCAGCGCCTTCCTCGCGTATTCGAATTCGTTATAGCCGCTCAGCATGACGACCCGCGTCGCCGGCAGCTCGCTTCTAATGCGGCTAAGCAGCTCAAGCCCGTCCACGTCCGGCATCAGAATATCCGTAATGACAAGATGCGGGCGTATCCTCCTCACCTTGTCCATCGCCTCCAAGCCGCCCTCCACATCGAACACTTCAAGCCGGTCCGACAAGCTTTTCAATTTGAATACGACGCTGGATCGAACCGCGCTCTCGTCGTCAATGACGCAGATTCTCATGGATGCCACGACCCCTCGCAAGGAATTTGAACCTTCGGCAACGAATTAAGCTTACACCGTTGCATGTTCATCATATCGATTCAGGGAGCGGTATTCAATTGTTCGGAAAGGCGGCATCGCAATGCTTGACAGCCTTAAACGCAAGTTCAGAGCCCGTTCGCTGAGAAACAAATTGTTCGTGCTGCTCATTCTGATCTCCCTTTTTCCGACCTTGATCGTCAGCTTCCTGTCGCAGCTCTTTTTTCTCCGTTCAGGCACCGAATACGCGTCCGCGATCTCCTCGCAGCTGATCGATTACATGTCCGGCGAGATCAACGGCTATTTGGCGGACATTAACGGCAATTTGGACACGCTCGCCATCGACTTCGAATTTCAGAAGTATCTTTCGGTTCCCGCAGACAACATTCCCGGACAGGCCCAATACGCGATCAACTTTCGCCCGCTGCTGCAGCTGATCATTCAGTCCAAGAAGGAAATTGTCGGCGCCCTGTATCTGGATCAATTCGGCAAAGTCTACTCGGAGTCCAAGACGGGCCACAGGCTGTTCGACTATTCCTTCCGCGCGGACGACCGTTACGGCGGCATTTACGACATGACCCAGGAGGGCTTTATCCCGCCGCATCCGCTCGCTTATATGCTTCCGCCCGATTCGAACAGACAGGTCGTCACCTTCGTCAAGCCCGTGATCGACCTTCGCAGCAACGCGGTCTACGCCTGGCTGTCGATCGAGATCGACGCTGCCTGGCTGCAGGGACTGATGGATCATACGCAGCTCGGCCGCAGCGGTCTTGTCATGCTCTACAACGAAACCAGCGGAGAGCTGTTCCAATTCGGGGAAGATGAGGCGGTCACCGAGGCGCTCCGCCAGAGCTTGGCCGAAGGCCGTCTGTCCTCGGAGAAATATACGCAAACCGTCGACGGCATAACGTATCAAATTTTGTCCAGTCCGATTCCGCTGGCGAACTGGACGCTCGTCGGCGCCGCGCCGCTGAACGAGCTGACCCGGGGCGTCGAGCAGGCCCGGCTGATTACGGCGATCGTCGCCGCCGTCAGCCTGATCGTCGCGCTTATCGTCGCTTATCCGTTTATGGGCATGGTGCTCAGACCTCTGCAGCGGCTGAAAGCCGGCATGCAAATGCTGGGACACGGAACCTCCGTGCCGATCCGGCAAACCGCTTACGACGAATTCGGCTTCCTGATCCGGACCTATAACAAGATGCTGGACGATCTTAACCGGATGAGAGAGGAAGTGATTCAATCCAAGCTGAGCGAGAAGGAGAAGGAGCTGCTCCAACTGCAGGCGCAGATCAACCCCCACTTCCTGTTCAACACGCTGGAGACGATCGAATCCTACTCGCTGCACAACAACGGGGAGGCGGTCAGCGACATGCTGAGATGCGTATCGCGGATGATGCGGTACAACGTCAGAGGGGACGGGGGGAAGGCCCCGCTTAAGGAGGAAATCAAATATACGCAGGATTTTCTGAACATTCACTCCTATCGCTACGGCAAGCGGGTCAACGCGCAATTCGCGGTCGCCCCGGAGCTGCTGGAGATGCCGGTCATGAAGCTCAGCATTCAGCCGCTTGTCGAAAACGCGTTAAAATACGGCTGGTCGCCAACCGCCGGGAACGACGACTTCCTTATCCGCGTATCGGTCGAGCTGGATAACGGTCGCGTCCTGTTCGAAGTGGCGGACAACGGCCGCGGCATGTCGGACGACGTATTCGAACTGCTGTCCAATCTGGGCGACGGCGAGGACCGGAGCGGCGACCCGTTCTTCCGGCAGCATACGGGGATTTTGAACATTTACCGCCGCTATGCGCTCGCCTATGGCAGCGACTTCGCGATGACCGTGCTCCGGGGAACGGAGGACGGCCGCGGTACTCGCATTTCGATTCGGGTGCCGATGCCTGCTTCTTCGCTCCCTGGACGGGTGTAGTCGGTTTCTCACAGCAAACAGGCGCGGACGATCCGACCCGATTGGCCGCAAAACCAAAGGCGCCGTGCGTCAGAGCGCAGCAGGATGGCGCTCGTCCGCCACGCGCCGCAGCAAGGGACTGGAAAAAAGGAGATAGATGCGACTTGCACCCTTCCATCGATCATCGTTCGGTACGGCTCTTTGTACTTATGGGACAACCCCTTGGCATAATTGCGCGTATGTGGGGCAGGCAGTCGCCCGTCGACTCGAAGGCAACCCTATCGGCTCAGTTGCTCCAGCGCCTCGTCCACGACCTTGCCGGTCGCGATCAGCCCGCTGTTGATCCAATAATCGTAGTCGGCCTGGAACACGCGGTTTTGCTGCACGGCGGGAAGGCTCTGCCAGAGCTTGCTGTCCGTCATTTCCTTGGCGAAAATCTCCCCTTCCTCCTCCGTGATCATGAAGATCGCGTACGCATCGTCCAGCTCGGGAATCTTCTCAAGCGAGAGCTCGTCCCGGGCCTCTCCTCCCGCGTCCTTCACCAGCTTGGTCGGCGTCAGCCCAAGATCCCGGTAAAGCACCTTGCCGCCGTAATATTGATCTCCCAGCAGCGAGAACGTCTTGCCGGCGACGTCCACAAGCGCCACGGGCTTGTCCCCGATCGCCGCTTGAAGCCGTTCCTTCGCATCCGCCGCCTTGGCCTCGTAATCGGCAATGGCCTGCTCGGCGATATCCGACTTGTTCAGCAGCTCGCCCAGCGTGCGCAGCGTCTTCAGCCCATCGGTTCCGGACATGGCGAACGAATAGGTTGGAGCGATCTTCGCATATTGCTCGTACGCCCCGTCGTTGCCGAGGAACGAGGCGAACAGCAGAATCAGATCCGGGTTGTGCGAGGAGATGTTCTCCGGATCAAGCCCGCCGGCCCCGAAATCGATCTTCGGCAATCCGTCCAGTTGCTCCTTCAAATAGCTGATGACGTTGTCCCCGCGCGTCCACTGGGCTACCGGCTTGACGCCGAGCACCGTCAGCGGGTCCTCCAGATATGGCGCCCAGATGCGCTGCGGATCGGCGGGAATCTCGACCTGGTGTTCGGCTTCGTCCGTAACGATCCGGCTCTGCGTCTCCGCCGAAGCGCCGGCCCCGCCGGACGGCGTCGGCGAGACGGAAGCCGTCCCAGGCGACGCGGTAGCCGCGTTGCCGTCGTTCGATCCGCCGCAGCCGCTTGCCGCCAGAGCGACGATTCCGAACAGCAGCAGCAGTGATAATTTCCTTTTTACAACCAAATTCTCCGCCCCCAATTGATAATATTTCTCAATTACAGGGCCATTATAATATGATCGGATCGCCGCTGCCATGGACAAAACGCCGCTATTCGACTGGACGTTTCGCCGCGAACAGCTTTAACGCCTCATCGATGACGGCATTGTGGGCGAACGCCGTATACTCCAGCCAAGGGAACGGGGAGATCCGCTGCACCCGCTGGCTTCGGACCGCGCGAAGACGCTGCCAGTGCGCCGAGCTCCGCAACCGGCTCCAAGCCGCACGCGAAGCCTCGTCCTCCCAAACCATCAGCAGAATGCGGTCGGCTTCGAACTCGGCCAGCCGCTCTGCCGCGACCTCCGCTACATCGTCGATCTCCGCCACATTCCGCGCCGGGTGCAATCCCAGATCCTCATACAGCACCGCGCCGATATTTCTGCGGCCGTAGACGAGCAGCCGATCTTGAGAGACGCACATCGCCATGACGGTCTCTCGGCCGACCGATGCAGACAGCCGCTCGCGGGCCGCGGCCGCCTTGCGGCCGTAACCGCTCAGAAACCGCTCCGCCTCCTCCGATCGCCCGATGAACGCCGCGGTCGTCCGCAGCTGCTCCCGCCAATCGCTGTCCGACCAAGGCGTGAACAGAACGGGGGCGATCCGATCCAGCCGCTCCCGCAGCAGTCGGTCCTGGAAGCCCCCGCCGATGATCGCGTCCGGAGACAGCCGTCCGAGCTCCCCGAGCAGCTCGTCGGCCTCCGCTGCGAACGGGTCCGTCCGAAATAGCGGAAGCTCGATGCGATAATAGGAGCGATAATAAGCCGACCATCTGTCGTTTAATGCTGCCGCCGCCGGCCTTACGCCCAGCGCGAGCAGTTGGCCCACTGCGGGATAACCGAGCGCCGCAATCCGGCGGTCCCGGCTTTGGGCGTAAGCCGAAGGCGCAAGCCCGACGCGTTTCTTGAACAGCCGGCTGAAGTAGAACTCGTCGCGATACCCGACTTGATGGGCAACCTCGCGAACGGAACGATCGGCCGAGAGCAGCAGGCGGCGGGCCGCTCTCAGCCGCGCGGCGGTCAAATATTCCAGCGGCCCGATCCCGTATCGGCTGCGGAAGCGCTCGCGAAAATGCGTCGCGCTGCTGCCGGCCCATCGGGCCAGTTGGCCGACCGTCACGTTCTCGTTGTAGCGATCGTGCATTCGTTGCCTCGCCGCCTCCAGCGGATCTCCGGCCTGGCGGCGCCCATGCTCGCGTTCGTCGCGAACCATCCGGTAGACGAACTCGAGGAACAAAGCGTGCAGCCGAAGCCGCGCCAGTTCGTCCGCCGTCTCCCACTGCTCCGCCAGACGCTCGCCCAGGGCAACGGTTGACTCCTCCGCCGGGACGGCGAACCATCCGCTCATTCCAAGAAGCTCCGTCTCCGCTTTCGCATTTAACGAGTCGCCTTCCGCTTTCCGAGCCGGGCGATGCACCGCAAACTCCAGCACCAGCAATTCCAACAGTTCCTCCGCGCCGGCTGCTGCCGCCACCTCGAAATGCTGTCCGGGACGCACGCCGCAGATGCGTCGCTTGCACAGACGAGCCGAACTGCCGTTCAGCTTCGCGCGTCCTTCTCCGGCGACCGCGATCGCCAACAGATGGCGATCCGTCCGGCAGGCCTCCCACTTCATGCCCTTCGTCAACCGCACCCGCTCGATACGCCAAGGCAGCAGCCAGACGCCCTGCGCCAGCTCATCCACTGCGATCGCCCCTTTCGTCATCCGTCCGATTCCAGCCTATCTCTATTCCTTAACCATTATAGCCGATGAGGATGGCTTGCCCTAATCGAAATGGATCCCTTTTCGTACGCAAATTACTTTTATTTACAACCGGACAAATCCGCTCTATACTGATAATGATAATGATATTGATAATCATTATCAAAATTAGACGTGGGGGTAAAGTATGCTGCCGATAAAAGAAAGCAACCCAAGTAGGACCGCTCGCTGGAAGGAACGAAGAACATATGCATGGAGCTTGACGCTGACGCTGCTTGCGGTCCTGTTAACCGCGTGCGGAAGCAATGCGAATCAAGCGGCGGGTGACCAGCCGTCGGCAAGCGATGGCGCCGCTTCCAAGCAAACCAGCCAGCCGGCACAAACGGATTCCGCTGAGGCAGCAGCCAATCCGGAGGGCAACACAACCAAATCCGTTAAGCACGATTACGGTGAGACGGTCATTCCTGTCCATCCCAAGCGTATCGTCAGCTACCTGCAAGAGGACATTCTGCTGGCGTTGGATGTGCCTTTGGTGCTGGCGTACAGAAAAGAAGGAGATTTTTTGTACGAGGAGCTGCAGGAGAAGAACGTTCCCACCTTCCAATCCGGAAGCGAACCCAATTACGAAGCCGTATTGGACGCGCAGCCGGATTTGATTATTATTTCCAGCGGCTTCCCCGATCAGGCGGCCTATGAGAAGCTATCCAAAATTGCCCCAACCCTCGCTTACGACCGGGATCAATGGCAGGAGTCCATCGTGAAGATAGGCCAGGCGCTTGGTCTGGAGGATGAGGCGAACGCGATTCTCCAAGCCTATCGGAATAAATTAAAGCAGGCCCGGGAGACGATCATTCAAACGGTCGGCGCGAATAAAACAGTCGCTTTGGTGCGAACTTCGGAGAAGGAAGCCGAGCTGTTCTTTCCGGACTTTTCCTTCGGCAACGTCTTATATCACGATCTGGGTCTGACTCCCGCGACCAGCATTACGGATCTCCGGAAAACGACCGAAGAGACATGGGGCATTACATTGTCTCTGGAGAAGCTTCCCGAGTTGACCGCCGATTATTTGTTCGTCACGGCGGGAGGCTCCATGTCCCCGCCGGAAGTCTATCAAAAAGCGCTGGATACCCTGACAGGAGTAGAAAAATTACAGGTGTGGAAAGCGATTCCCGCTGTAAAGCAAAACCACAAGTACAATGTATCCGCAAGGCGTTGGATGCTCAGCGGCCCGATCGCGGACAGCGCCAAAATTGACGATGTCGTACAAGCGCTGACGGACGGCAAGTAATCCGCGCAGGCGGCACATCCAAAAGCTCCCGAACCGCCGCAAGGCTAATTCAGGAGCTTTTTTTTATCCAGGCACTGCTCAAGCGGGGATCTTCTTTCGCCGCCCTCAAAGATCTGCCCGTAACTGATCAATCTTATCCAGAGAGAAGCCCGTTACGCGGGAGATCAGATCAGGATCGAGTTGCTCTTCAATCATCCGCTTCGCAACCTGTTCCTTCCCCTTTAGCTCGCCTTCAATCTTGCCTTCAATCTTGCCTTCAAGCCTGCCCTCGAGTTTACCCCTAAGCTCACCCTCACGCTCAATATCGTCCAAAACCTTTTCCAGCGACATATACGTTGCATCTCCCCCTCACGTTAGAATAACGCCCTTGATCCGCTGTCGAAATCAAGGGCGTTATCCATTTATTCCGTTCCACTTTGCTCATCTTTGCGTAACTGATCAATCTTATCCAGAGAGAAGCCCGTTACGCGGGAGATCAGATCAGGATCGAGTCGCTCCTCAATCATTCGTTTCGCAACCTGTTCCTTCCCCTTTAGCTCACCTTCCATCTTGCCTTCAAGCCTGCCCTCAAGTTTACCTCTAAGCTCGCCCCTTAGCTCACCCTCACGCTCAATATCGTCCAGCACTTTTTCCAGCGACATATTCTTTGCATCTCCTTTCATGTTTTGGATTAACTGCTGCACGTTCGGTTCATTCTCCGGCAGCTTTTGCAGAAAAATATTGGCCATCCACGCCATAAACTTCTGCTGACTGTCCTCCGGCATTCGCTGGATTGTCCCCATCAGCTTGCCCAGTCGGTTTAACAATTGCTGCCTGTCTTCCGTCTGGTCCAGCAAAAACACAGACCCGATGGTGTTGGACAACGACAGCAGCTCGTCTTCTGTATATCGCGCCACATCAATAAACAAATATTCGAAATTCAACAACTCCGCGCCAAACATCTCTTCATTGGCCAGCAAGCTGCGGAACTGCCGCTCGGCGCTCCACTTATAGGAATAGGTAAGGAGAATCTTCGACATTACTCGGT